>NZ_JALJRE010000006.1:0-410461 GCF_024519855.1 Bradyrhizobium sp. Bra78
GCGTCGTCGTCGGCACCTCCGACGAGCGCGGCCGCAAGGTGATGGGCGACATCTATCGCCCGCTGTCGTTGAACCAGGCACCGCTGATGTTCACGGAGCGCCGCACCGCCGAGATGATCAAATACGCCGCGAACGCGTTCCTCGCGACCAAGATCACCTTCATCAACGAGATCGCGGATCTGTCGGAAAAGGTCGGCGCCAACGTGCAGGAAGTCGCGCGCGGCATTGGCCTCGACAACCGCATCGGCACAAAATTCCTGCATGCGGGTCCCGGCTTCGGCGGCTCGTGCTTCCCGAAGGACACCAAGGCGCTGATCAAGATCGCGCAGGACTACGACGTGAGCTTGCGCATCGTCGAATCCGTGCTGGCCGTCAACGAGAACCGCAAGCGGGCGATGGCGCGGAAAGTGAGCCAGGCGCTCGGCGGTAGCTTGCGCGGCAAGACCATCGCCGTGCTCGGGCTCACCTTCAAGCCCGACACCGACGACATGCGCGACGCGCCGTCGATCCCGCTCGTGACCGGCCTGATCGACATGGGCGCGAAGGTCAGGGCGTTCGACCCCGTTGGCATGGAGCAGGCCAAGGGTGAACTTCCCGCCATCACCTATTGCGACGACGCCTATTCCTGCGCGGAAGGCGCCGATGCTGTCGTCGTCGTCACCGAATGGGTGCAGTTCCGCGGGCTCGATCTCGACCGGCTGAAGAGCGTCATGGCTCAACCCGTCGTCGTCGACCTCCGCAATATTTTCCGCCCCGAAGACATGCGTGCCGCCGGCTTCACCTACGAGAGTGTCGGCCGCCCCTCCGCGCAGGGTTGATCGCGACATATGATTGTCATACCCCGCGAAGGCGGGGTATCCAGTAATCCCGATCTTCGCAATGATTGGGACCTCAGTTTACTGGATCACCCGTCCCGGCACGCAATCGCGCGCAAGGCGGGTGATGACGGGACCCAAATACTTGCCCCGCAGCTTCGACACGCCCCTCCCGATCGATGCCGTGCTCGACGATTTGTCGCGCACCCTTGATCAGCATAATGCCGCCGTGCTGGTGGCGCCGCCGGGCGCCGGCAAGACCACGCGCGTGCCGCTGGCGCTGCTCGATGCGCCCTGGGCCAGGGGCAAGAAGATCATCGTGCTGGAGCCGCGCCGCATCGCCGCGCGCGCCAGCGCCGACCGCATGGCCAAGTCGCTCGGCGAGCGCACTGGAGAGACCGTCGGCTATCGCGTCCGCTTCGGCTCGAAAATCTCGCGCGCAACCCGCATCGAGGTGGTAACCGAAGGCATCTTCACCCGCCAGATCCTCGACGATCCCGAACTCTCCGGCATCGCCGCGATCCTGTTCGACGAATTCCATGAGCGCTCGCTCGATGCCGATATAGGTCTCGCGCTGGCGCGCGACGCGCAACTCGGCCTGCGCGAAGATCTGCGTATCCTCGTGATGTCGGCCACGCTGGACGGCGCCCGTGTCGCCAAGCTGCTGGGCGATGCACCCGTCGTCGAGAGCGAGGGCCGCGCCTTTCCGGTCGAGACGCGCTATCTCGGCCGCAAAGCGGATGCTCCGATCGAGCGGCAGATGGCGGATGCGATCGCGTCTGCACTGCGCGCCGATGGCGGCTCGGCGCTGGCGTTCCTGCCGGGCGCCGCCGAAATCCGCCGCACCCAGAATCTCCTCGCCGAGCGCGTGCAGGATGCCAGCATCGAGATCGTGCCGCTGTTCGGCGCGCTCGATGCCGCCGTGCAGGACCGCGCGATCTCGCCGGCGCCCAAGGGCACGCGCAAGGTGGTGCTGGCGACCTCGATCGCGGAGACGTCGCTGACGATCGAAGGCGTGCGCATCGTGGTCGATTCCGGCCTTGCCCGCGTGCCGCGCTATGAACCGGATATCGGACTGACGCGGCTCGAGACCGTGCGCGTCTCGCGCGCGGCGGCGGATCAACGCCGCGGCCGCGCCGGCCGTACCGAGCCTGGCGTCTGCTACCGGCTCTGGGACGAGCCGCAGACGGCGTCGCTTGCCCACTACACCCAACCGGAAATCCTCAGCGCCGACCTGTCCTCGCTGGTGCTCGATCTCGCGCAATGGGGCGTCGCCGATCCCGCGGCGCTGTCGTTCCTCGATCCGCCGCCCGCGACGGCCTGGAAGGAAGCCAAGAGCCTTTTGACTGAGCTCAACGCCCTCGATGGCGACGGCCGCATCACCGCGGAAGGCAAGAGCCTGCGCGCATTGGCCCTGCCGCCGCGGCTGGCGCGCATGATCGTGGATTCGCATCGCGCCGGCGAGGGCGAAGCCGCAGCCGAGATCGCGGCCATCATCACCGAGCGCGGGCTCGGCGGCGACAGCGTCGATCTCGAGCACCGCCGCGATCAGTTCCGCCGCGATCGTTCGCCGCGGGCAGCGAGCGCGCGCGACCTGGCGCGGCGTTGGGCCTCGCAGGTGGCGGCGTCGGAGAAGGCGGGGCAGCAGGATGATCTCTCCACCGGCCTGATGCTCGCCTACGCCTTCCCGGATCGCGTCGCGCGCAACCGCGGCAATGGCAGTTTCGTGCTCGCCAACGGCCGCGGCGCTGCCGTGGAGCAGACCTCATCGCTCGCCCGCGCGCCGTACGTCGCAATTGGCGAAATGACCGGAACGGCCGCGAGCGGACGCATCCTGCTCGCCGCGCAAATCAACCAGGACGAGATCGAGCGGCATTTCGCTGAGCATATCGAGAGCGTGGACGAAATCTCGTTCGATCGCGGCGCGATGGCACTGCGCGCGCGGCGCAAGCGCGCGCTGCACGCGATCACGCTGTCGGAGGCGACACTTGCCGTGTCGCCCTCGGAGGATACCGCGCGCATCTTCGCAGATGGGCTGATCGCCGCGGGCCTCGACCGGCTGCCCTGGTCGAAGGCAGCGAAACAATGGCGCGACCGCGTGATGTTCCTGCGCAAGGCGGAAGGCGCGAGCTGGCCCGATCTCTCCGACGACGGGTTGATCGCGCGGCAAAATGATTGGCTGGTGCCGGCGCTCTACGACAAGATCGCGCTGAAGGACATCTCCGCCGGCGATCTCTCCGACGCGCTGATGGCGCTGCTGCCTTGGGACATGCGCGCGCGGCTCGACCGCGAGGCGCCGACGCATTTCGAGGCGCCGACCGGGAGCGTGCTCGCGATCGACTACGAGGCCGAGCAGGGGCCCACCATCGCGGTCCGGCTCCAGGAGTTGTTCGGCCTCAACACCCATCCCTCGATTGCGGCGGGCAAGGTGCCGCTGGTGCTGGAATTGCTGTCGCCGGCGCAGCGCCCGGTGCAGGTGACCCGCGATCTCCCCGGCTTCTGGCGCGGCAGTTACGCGGCCGTACGCTCCGACCTGCGCGGCCGCTATCCGCGCCATCCCTGGCCGGAGGATCCCGCGAGCGCGCTGCCGACCCGGCGCGTGAAACCGCGCGGGACGTGAGGTTCGCGAAGGCGCATTAACCGTTCGCTCATCCTTTTCGTCAAAATGACACGGGCTTGGCCGTGGCTAAGCTCGCCGGCAGGCGTGTCGCGTGGTGAAATCGAGCTTTCGGGCTCGGAAGTGGTGTGATGCGTAACATAATGATCCTCGCGGCGATCATGATCGGCCTCGGCACCTTCATGGCGCAGATGGCGGACAAGATGAGCTCCGCGTCCGCCACCTCGGTGCCGCGCACGACGGTTGCGGTCGCGGCGAATGCGCCGACAGGCGGCCGCAGCCTGGCCATTTCCCGCGATGGCCGTGGCCACTTCCAGGCCGAGGGCCGGATCGAGGGCCAGCGGATCGGCTTCATGGTCGACACCGGTGCCTCCGTGGTGGCGCTGAACGAGACCTCGGCAGCGCGCTTCGGTCTGCGCCCCTCGCGCAGCGAGTACAACGCCACCGTCTCCACCGCCAACGGCACCATCAAGGCCGCCCGCACCCGCATCGCCATGCTCGACGTCGGAGGCCTCATCGTGCGTGACGTCGACGCCATGGTGTTGCCGGACGAGGCGCTGTCCGAAAACCTGCTCGGCCTCTCCTTCCTGTCCCGCCTCAAGCGCTTTGAGTACGCCAACGGCCAGATGGTGCTGGAGCAGTAACGATCTCCCAAAGGCCGCTGAGCCCGTATATTTCAAGAAACGTCTCTATTTCGACTGCTCACGGTCGGATTTTGTCCGTTACCAAACTGCCGCAATTATAAGCCATAAGCTGCCATTCCCGCCTTCCGCTGCGGCCTGGCATTCGCTAAGGCTGCATCAATTCCCGCCATTTTCGCGAGACCGTCTCAATGTTCCCCAAGCCGAAATCCGTATTGCTGCCCAACACCTACGCCTTCGAATCCGAGCCCATGGTGAAGGCGACCGGTTTTCGCGAGTACGACGCGCGCTGGCTGTTTCAAAAGGAAATCAACCTGATGGGAATCCAGGCGCTCGGCATGGGGCTGGGCGCGCTGATTGCGGAACTCGGGGTCAAACAGGAGATCGTCACCGGCCATGATTTCCGCGGCTATTCGGCATCGATCAAATACGCGCTGATCTCCGGCCTGATGGCGGCGGGCTGCAAGGTGCACGACATTGGCCTCGCGGTCACGCCGATGGCGTATTTCGCGCAGTTCGACCTCGACGTGCCCTGCTGCGCCATGGTCACGGCCTCGCACAACGACAATGGCTGGACCGGCGTGAAGATGGGCGCCAACCGTCCGCTGACGTTCGGTCCGGACGAGATGACGCGGCTCAAGGAGATCGTGCTCAATGCCGATTTCAAGAACAAGGCCGGCGGCTCCTACCAGTTCCACGAGAACTATCCGGCGCGCTACATCGCCGATCTCACAACCCGTCCGAAGCTGACGCGCAAGCTCAAGGTGGTCGCGGCCTGCGGCAACGGCACTGCCGGGGCGTTCGCGCCGCAGGTGCTGGAAGCGATCGGCTGCGAGGTGATCCCGCTCGACACCGAGCTCGACTATACCTTCCCGAAATACAACCCCAATCCCGAAGACATGGAGATGCTGCACGCGATCCGTGACGCGGTGCTGCAGCACAAGGCCGATGTCGGTCTCGGCTTCGACGGTGACGGCGACCGCTGCGGCGTCGTCGACAACACCGGCGAGGAGATCTTCGCCGACAAGGTCGGCGTGATGCTGGCGCGCGACATGTCCGCGATCCACAAGGACGCGCATTTCATCGTCGACGTGAAGTCGACCGGCCTGTTCATCACCGATCCGGTGCTGCAGAAGCAGGGCGCGAAGACCACCTATTGGAAGACCGGCCATTCCTACATGAAGCGCCGCACTCACGAGGCGGGCGCGCTCGCGGGCTTCGAGAAGTCCGGCCACTTCTTCTTCAACAAGCCGTATGGCCGCGGCTATGACGACGGCCTGGTCTCTGCGATCGCGATCTGCGACATGCTCGACCGCGCGCCCGGCAAATCGATGGCCGATCTCAAGGACGCACTGCCGAAGACCTGGTCGTCGCCGACCATGTCGCCGCATTGCGCCGACGAGGTCAAATACGGTGTCATCGACCAGGTCGTGAAGCACTTCGAGGGCTTGCAGGCCAAGGGTGCCAAGATCGGCGGCCAGGCGATCCGCGACCTCGTCACCGTCAACGGCGTCCGCGTCACGGTCGAGGACGGAAGCTGGGGCCTGGTGCGGGCCTCCTCCAACAAGCCGGAGCTCGTGGTGGTGGTCGAGAGCCCGGTCTCCGAGCAACGCATGCACGACATGTTCGAGATGGTGAACAGCGTGCTGCGTACGCATCCCGAAGTCGGCGAGTACAATCAGAAGATCTGAGCGCCTGCGAGCGCTCAGATCCCCGGTGGGCCGAACAGGGCGCGGAGCTTCGCCCCTGGTCCGCGGGCCTTCCAGGCGTCGTCCAGCATCGCGATCCATTCGCCGAGCGCGATCCGGACCGGATTGAAGGACGGCGTGCCGCCGACCAGGCCGAAGCGGAGCGGCTGGTCCGACGGCCGCTCGGCAAATGTTCCGAACAGACGGTCGAACACGATCAGGATACCCCCGTAGTTCCGGTCGAGACACGGCTCGTTGCAGGCATGATGCACGCGATGATGGCTCGGCGTGTTGAGCAGCCATTCGAGCGCGCCGAGCCTTGGCGCGAATTCGCTGTGGATGAAGAACTGGTAGAACAGGTTGATCCCCAGCATTGCGATGATCGCGAGGGGATGAAAGCCGATCAGCGCCAGCGGCAGGAAGAAGAGGAAGTTGCCGGAAATGTTGCCGGTCCAGCCGAGCCGGATCGCCGCCGTCAGGTTCAGCCGTGTCGTCGAGTGATGCACCGCATGCGTCGCCCACATCCAGCGAATGCGATGCGAGGCGCGGTGCTGCCAATAGTAGAGAAACTCGCTGCCGATGAACAATCCGGCGAGCGCGGGCGGGCCGGCTTGAGCGAAGTCGAACAGGCGGTGCTCGTAGAGGAAGGCAAACGGTACGGCGAGAATGCCGGCTTCCACGGCGCGCAGCAGGTTCTGTCCCAGCGCAACGCCAAATGACGCGACGCTTTCGCGCCAGTCGTGGGTCTCGCGATGCGCGAGCCGGCCGATGCCGTATTCAAGCAGCATCAGGCCGATCGCCGTTGCCAGGATCACGCGCCTGAGCGTTGGATCGAGCAGGAGTGAAGCGTAGCCCACGGCATCCTCCTATTTCGGCGCCACGCCGGCGCTGACGGCGCTGTCCCGGAGCGCCTGTGCGCGTGGCATCGCCTGAGCGCAGGACGCCGCGAGCTGGCCGGCATGGGATTGCAGGCAGGCGAGGATGCGTCCGCCACCCGGCGTGACGTCGCTGCACAGGCGGTCATAGTCGGCGCGGCAGGCCTGCATGACGGCCCTAGCTTCGCTGCGCATTTGCGGCGTGATCTGCGTCTGCAGCTGGCTCTGGGCGAACGCAGAAGTCGAGGCCGCGACACCGAGGGCGACGATGATCGCGGCCTGCGGGACTGCAAGGAGACGGAAAGCCGATGGCATTGTGTTCATCCTTTCTGATCTGGTGGGATTGGCCGCCGCCGCGTGGGGCGGACGCGGCGACGGCCCGGCCCGCGACTCAGCGCGAGACCGTGCCGGTGCGGGTGTAGGTGTTGCCGGCCGGGCCGGTGCGGGTGACGTTGCGCGAGCAGCTTCCGTTGGCGCAGCTTCCCGTCGCAGTGACACTCGACGTGCCGCGGGGACCGCTCGACGTCGCCGACCGCGTCCAGGCATTGGCGTCCGCCGCTGTCGCGACCGAAAGCGCGCCGATGACGAGGGTGGAGAAAATTAGTTTGGTCATGGTCGTCGTCTCCTTGACGTGTGAGGGCTGCCGTGAGCGGGAGCCATGCAAGGAGACTGAGCATGCTGCGTCAGCGCCGCGTGGCCCGGGCGAAACGTTTGTTATGGCTTTGTCCGGCGTGTGTAACGTTGTGTAACAATGGTGCCCGCAGCCTTGCGCGGGCCGCGCGGTAAGCCAGAATGCGGCGATGAACGCGCATCCGGCCACGATCCTCATGGTGGAGGACGATCCCGAGATCAGCCGCCTCGTCGCCGATTTCATGCGGCGCGAGGGGTTCGAGGTTGCTTGCGTCGGCGACAGCAAGGCCATGGACGCGATGCTTCAGCGCCTACGCCCAGATCTCGTGATCCTCGACTTGATGCTCCCCGGCGAGGACGGTCTGTCGATCTGCCGCAGGCTGCGTGCCGACGACCAGATTCCGATCCTGATGCTGACGGCCAAGAGCGAGGAGATCGACCGTGTGGTCGGCCTCGAGATGGGGGCGGACGACTATCTCGCAAAGCCGTTCGGGCCGCGCGAATTGCTGGCGCGGATTCGCGCCATCCTTCGTCGTTCCAACGGCACGGCGGCAAAACCCCTGATCCGCCGCTTTGCGTTCGACCGCTTCGTGGTCGATCTCGATGCACGCAGCGTCGAGATGATCGAGACGGACGCCGCGGCCCCGCAGCTGACCAGTGCGGAATTCGACCTGCTCGGCTGTTTCGTGCAGCGTCCGCGCCGCGTGCTCACTCGCGATCAGATCCTCGACTGGACTCGCGGACGCTCGGCGGAGCCGTTCGATCGTACCGTGGACATGCTGATCTCGCGGCTGCGCAAGAAGCTCGACGGCGCAAGTCCGGGCTCCAATCTGATCACGACGGTACGCAACGGCGGCTATCTGTTCACTGCCACCGTCAAGCAGGTGTCGTGATGCTGCGCGTGACGCTCGCCGCGCGGCTCGCCCTGATCGGACTGATCGGATTTTCGGTGGTGGTCACGGTCGTGGTGGCGATTTTCTACCGGACCACGGTCCACGAGAACGAGCTGACACGGCCCTCGCCAGCGCGACTCGATGCGCTCGCGACGCTCGTCGAGCGCGCCACCTCCGATACGCGGCAGGCCGTGCTCGACGCGGTGTCGTCTCCGCAATTCATGGTGCGGATCGTGCCGTCGGCCGTGCCGGTCAGCGGCGAGACGCCGCCACAGCAACAACAATTGCGCGAGACCTATGCGGCCGGCCTTGCGGGCCGTCCGGTCGAGATTGTGTCGCCGCCCGATCGTCGCATGAGCCGGGTGTTTCCGCGGATCGCGCGGCTGATGGCCAATGCGATCGAGTTCCGTATCGGCCTGCGCAGCGGCGAGATGCTGATCATCGATGCCTATACCCGTCTGCCGGTCACACCGCTCGGGTTGCCCGTCGGCTTCGGCGCGGGCCTGTTCGGATCGATTGTGGCACTGCTGGCGCTGCTCGTGATGCAGCGCGAGACGCGGCCGCTGGCGCAACTCGCCGCGGCGGTCGATCGCGTCGACCTGTCGACCGATCCACCGCCGCTTCCGGACGCAAAGCGCAGCGCGCCGGAGATCCGTGCCGTTATTGCCGCGTTCAACCGCTTGCAAGGTCGGCTCGCTGAAATGCTGCGCGCGCGCATGACACTGGTTGGCGGCATCGCCCACGATGTCAGGACGTTCGCAACAAGATTGCGGTTGCGGGTCGAGCATATTCCCGATGATGCCGAGCGCCAGCGGGCGGTTGCCGATATCGACGACATGATCCGCCTGCTCGACGACGCGCTGCTGTCGACGCGTGCGGGCGCCGGAGGTCTGTCACAGGAGATGATCGAGCTTGCCGCCTTGATTGCTGCGGAAGTGCACGACCGGCGTGTCCACGGCGCAGCGGTCGATCTGGTCTCGGACGAGCGCGCGCAGACGAGCGTCGTGCTCGGCGACCGGCTGGCGCTGCGGCGGATCTTTGCCAATGTCGTCAACAACGCGCTCGCCTACGGCCGTGTCGCGCACGTGCGGACGGCCTTGAAGGATGGGGCGATTGTGGTGTCGATCGACGACGAGGGGCCGGGTATCCCCGCCAGCGAGCGACAGACCGTGCTGGAGCCGTTCCATCGGCTGGAGAAGTCGCGCAACCGCGCGACCGGCGGCGCCGGGCTTGGTCTGGCCGTGGTACGCAGCCTGGTCGAGGCCCATGGCGGAACCATCGAGATCGGCGCGGCCCCGGGCGGGGGCACGCGCGTCAACGTCACGCTGCCGGTGTTTCAACCGGCGTGAGTGTCAGGCGGCGACCACTGCCGGGATCGGCAGCGCGGTGACCGACTTGATCTTTTCCATCGCAAAGCGCGAGGTGACGTTCTTCAGCGGCACGGCGCTGATCAGCTTCTTGTAGAACACGTCATAGGCCTGCATGTCCGCGACCACGACGCGCAGCATGTAGTCGACGTCGCCGGCCATGCGGTAGAACTCCATCACCTCGGGCATCGCGCTGACGGCCTCGGCGAACTTCTTGAGCCAGGCGTCGGAATGATCGGAGCTCTCGACCGAGACGAACACGGAGATGCCGAGCCCGATCTTGTTCTGGTCGACCAGCGCCACCCGCTTCAGGATGACGCCGTCGGCCTCCAGGCGCTGGATCCGCTTCCAGCAGGGGGTCGAGGACAGGCCGACGCGATCGCCGATCTCGGCGACGGACAGGGAGGCATCGTCCTGGAGCACCATCAGAATCTTGCGGTCGATGGCGTCGAGGCGGCGGCTGGTCTCGGGGAGCTGGACAGCAAGATCAGTCATTTGAAGAACTTTGTTCCATTTTGACGGCTGCTTTTCCTCATATAGAGAAAATTCTTCTATATCAAGTCTATTATCTCGGTGGTCCCAGGGGCTTGCGTTCGGAAAGCGGTTGCAAAAGTCCTTCAACTTCAGTGCGTTGCGGGGCGGCCAGACCGCCGCCATGGCGGGTGCATTTCAGCGCCGCCGCTGCCGCGGCGAATCGCAGCGCCTCCCGCGTGTCGCCGCCTTCGGCAAGGCGAAGCGTGAAGGCGCCATGGAAGACGTCGCCAGCGCCGAGCGTGTCGATGGCCTCGACCGGAAAGGCCGTCGTCTCTTCGAACTCACCCGCCTCGTTCAGCCAGATCGTGCCGCGCGGGCCGCGCGTGGCGGCCAGGAAGGCCGGCGTCAGCCCGGCCAGGCGCTTCAAGGCCTTGCCGTCGTCGGCGACGCCGGCAGTCTCCCGCACCTGTTCGCTGGCGAACAGCAGATGCGAGGCCGCCCTGAGCAGGTCGTCAGTCCGTGTCATCGCTCGGTCGACGCCGACGATGACCGGAATGCCGCGCCGTCGCGCCTCGTTGCAGAGGGAGGTCGCGAACGCGGCGCAGCGGCTTTCGACCAGAACCGCCGTGCAGTCGGTCAGCAGTACGTCGGCGTCAGGCAGCTTCACGCTCCACAGACCGGGATCGCGAAAGATGGTGAGCGTTCGCTCGCCGGAAGGGTCAATCAAGATTGCCGAGACCGGCGTCGTCAACCGCGGCATGCGCACGATATGCGCGGTTTCGATACCTTCGGCGGCCATCCTTTCGAGAATGAAGCTGCTCGACGTCTCGCCGGGATCGCCCATCGGCCCGGTGAACGTGACACGTCCACCAAGCCGGGCGATTGCGATCGCGGCATTGAGGGCATTGCCGCCGCAGATCTCCGCGAGATGGGTCGCATTCGCCTTGCTGCCACGCGCGGGCACGGCTTCGACACGAAAGGTGAGGTCGCGCACGGGAATGCCGATGCAGAGGATGCGCGGCGCGGTCTCAGGTGGCGCCATCGGCGGTCTCAGCTCTTGTCGTGCACCCATCGGCCAAGCAAATGATGGGCGATGGCGAACGGATGCGGGCCGGCGAGTCCGTCAGGATGCGTCCGTTTCAGCATCAGGGCGGCCTCCTCGCGCGTGAACCAGCGCGCATCCTCCAGTTCGGAATGATCGACGATGACATCCTCGTTCAGCGCCCGCGCGCTGCAACCGATCATCAGCGACGACGGATAGGGCCAGGGCTGGGTCATGTAATACTGCACGTCGGTGCAGCGGATCCCGGATTCCTCGAGGATTTCCCGGCGCACCGCGTCCTCGATGGTCTCGGCGGCTTCGACGAAGCCGGCAAGGCAGGAATACATGCCGGGCGGAAACTGCTTCTGACGGCCGAGCAGGCATTTGTCGCCGGAGGAAACGTGCATGATCACGACCGGATCGGTGCGTGGAAAATGCTCGGCCTTGCAGCTCGGACATTCGCGCTTCCAGCCGCCTTCCTTCATCGCGCTGCGGGTGCCGCAATTGGCGCAATAGCCGTGGCGCTGGTGCCAGCTCACCATCGACTTCGCCATTGCGATCGCCGAGAGCTCATCGGGCGGAATCGCGCCCTGCATCGCCATGCCGCGCAGCTCGGTGACGGTGTAATCGTCGCGGCCGATCAGCTTCTCGGCGGCGGCCTGCGACAGGCCCATCCCGAACATCGCGGCGCCGTCGCGCAGCCCCAGGAAGACCGTGCCGGGATTGGCGCCGCATTTCAGCGCCTCGTCGATCGACAGCAGCGCGCGCGCGCCTTCGCCCTCGCGCTTCACCAGCAGCGAGTCTCGGTAGACGACGTAGGCGCGCGAGGAGGGCTTCTGCTCCATCGCGAACAGCTTTTCATCGTCGCGGCGCAGATGCGCGGCGCGGTCGAGGATGTTGGTGACGAAGGCCGGCTGTCCCAGCGGAAACGAGTCGAATGCTGACATTCTTGTTCTTTCAACCCAACCAGATCTTGCGGCGAAGCGCGCTGATGAAATTCTGCACCTCGGTGGCGTCATGCGCCAAGGGCTGCATTACACCCCAGACCGGTCGCGGCCAGGCGGCGTCACTGGTGCGGCGCGCGATGATGTGGACGTGAAGCTGCGGCACGAGGTTGCCGAGCGCTGCGATGTTGAGCTTGTCGCATTTGGTGATCTCCTTCAGCGCGCGCGAGACGCGGGAGATCTCCGTCATCAACTGCGCCTGCTGCACCTCGTCGAGATCGATGATCTCGACAGCGTCCGCGCGCCGCGGCACCAGCAGCAGCCAGGGATAATGCGCGTCCTTGATGACCAGCACCTTCGACAGCGGCAAGTCGCCGATGTCGATGGTGTCCTCTTTCAGGCGGGAGTGGAGCGACCAGGCGGGATCGGACATATGGGTTTCCAGCTTGCCCGACGCGATCGGGCTTGTTTGGCCCGACCATACGATACCGAGTTTGATTGGGGAAGGATGAGGCTCCGCAGGGGCCGCATGCACCGTTGTCGTCCTGGCCTTCGACGGGACGACAGCGAATTCGTGGCGGCCTTTTACGCCTCCGCCAGCACCCGTGCATTGGCACGGATCGAGGCCTCGCTGACGCGGATGCCGAGGCCGGGGCCGTCGGGCACCACGACGTGGCCGCCGCGATTGGCGACGCGCTCTTCCAGCACGTCCTCCGTGAGCACGTGATGCGGCATGTAGAATTCGCAGCCCAGCGAGATGCCGGGCGTTGCCGCAATCAGCTGCGTGCCGGCGGCGAGCCCAATGCCGCCCTCCCACAGCGTGCCGCCATAGCCGGGCAGGCCGGCAATGTCCGCGATGGCCATGATCGCCTGCGCCTCGAACAGGCCGCCGGCCTTCATCAGCTTGATCGAGACGGCATCGGCCGCCTCCCGGCGCACCACCTCCATCATGTCGCGGCGATCAAAACAGCTTTCGTCGGCAAGCACGGGTGTTTCCAGCGCGGCGGCGAGCTGTGCCATGACATCGAGATATTTGCGCGGCACCGGCTGCTCGATGAAGGTCGGCGCGAATTCTTCGACATCTCGCAAAATCCTGATGGCACCGAACGGCGCGAGCGCCTGGTTGTAGTCGACGCGAAGATCGACCTTGTCGCCGAACTCCGTTCGGATCGCCTCGAGATGGTCGAGATCCTCGCGATGCGGCTTCACGCCGGTCTTGACCTTGTAGATGACATTGCCATCCGGAACCATTTTTCTCATCCGCTCCAGATCGGCAGCGAAATCGGGATCGGCGATCGAGAACGACAGCGGGATCGTGTCACGCACGCGGCCGCCGAGCAGGTCGGCAACTGAAAGTCCGGACGACTTGCCGACGATGTCGAGCAGCGCCATCTCGATCGCGACCTTGGCCTCGGCATGCCCGACCAGCGCGCGGTCGAGTTCGGCCAGCAGCGCGCGGATACGGCGCACGGGTTTGCCGAGCACGATCGGGCGCAAATAAATGTCGAGCGCGGAGAACGCGGCTTCCGGTGTTCCCGTGAACACCTCCCACGGCGCCGCTTCGCCCCAGCCGATCACGCCGTCGCTGGCCGTGAGCTCGATCAGCACGCGCTTTACCGTGCCCTTGACGTTGCCGACGCCCTGGAGGCGCGCCATCTTGATCGGGCTCTCGATCAGGAACAGCCTGAGACGTGCGACGGTTACTTCTGTCATGTCAGGCCTCCATTGACGTGCCAGACTTGGCCGGTGACGTAGGATGCTTTTGGCGATGCGAGGAAGGCGATGATTTCGGCCACCTCGTCCGGCCGCCCGCGGCGGCGCATCGGGATCAGCGCCTCGGTCGCTGCGATCTGTTCGGGCGACAGCCGGCTCTCGCTCGGCTTGTCCTTGACGATGAGACCCGGCGCGACCGCGTTGACGGAGATACCCTCACTCGCGAGCTCGACCGCGGTCAAGCGCACCAGAGCTTCAAGCGCGGAGCGGCTCGCGGCCGTCGCCGCGAAAGGCGCGAATTCGGGGCGGATCGCATGTGCCACGAAGGATGACACCGCCACGATCCGCGCGTCACGCCCTGCACGCAGCAACGGCAGCGCGGCGTCGACCAACCGCGTGAATGCCAGTGCGGATTCGTCCATCGCCTGGCGGAACTGATCCGCGGACGTGCCGATCGCACTGCCGCGACGGGCGTGGCCGCCGACCAGAATCAATCCATCAAGCCGGCCGAAGGCCGTTTGCGCGGCGGCGATGGCATCAGTCGCCGCGGCCTCTTCGGCGAGATCGCCGAGGCATTTTGCCACCACAGCGCCTAGCGCTTCGGCCTCCGCCGCAGTGGCGTCGAGTCCCTCTGCGTTCGAGCGCGTGTGCAGCAGCAGCGCGGTGCCGGGTGCCGCCAGCAGCTTTGCGGTGGCGCGGCCGATGCCGCTGGCGGCACCGGTGACGAGATAGGCGCGATCGATGTTGGGCATCACGGTGTTGCGTTCGCCGGCGGCAATGCGCCGGTGCGGTGGAAATGGCTGAGGAACGCCCGCGTTGCGGCTTCCTGCGGATTGTCGATCACCTGCCGCGCCGGGCCTTCCTCGACCACGACGCCGTCGCGCATGAAGATGAGGCGGTCGGCGACCTCGCGGGCGAAGGCGATCTCGTGGGTCACGATCACCATGGTCATGCCCTCCGACGCCAGCTGCTGGATGACAGCGAGCACTTCGCCGACGAGCTCAGGGTCGAGTGCCGAGGTGGCTTCGTCGAACAGCATCACGTCCGGCTCCATCGCCAGCGCCCGCGCGATCGCGACGCGCTGCTTCTGGCCGCCGGAGAGCGTCGCCGGATACTGGTCGGCCTTTTCCGCAAGCCCGACCTTGGCGAGCTGCGCACGTGCGAGCCTATCGGCATCCGCCCTGGTCATGCGCCGCACCGTGACCGGCCCTTCCATCACGTTCTGGAGCGTCGTCATGTGCGGGAACAGGTTGAAATGCTGGAACACCATGCCGGTGGTGGCGCGGAATTTTGCCAGCGTCTTCACGTCGGGCAGCTTCGTGCCGTCACCGAATGCAAAGAGCTTGTCGCCGACGCGGACGCTGCCGCCGTCGGGCGCGACCAGCAGATTGATGCAGCGGAGCAGCGTCGATTTGCCCGAGCCGGAGGGGCCGATCAGCGCCACGACGCCGCCCTTGGCGACGTCGAGATTGATGTTCTTCAAGACCTCGTTGCTGCCGAAGCTCTTGCGCAAGCCGCGGATCTCGATCTTTGACGTCTCGCTCATTCGCTGACCGCCAGTCGCTTCTCGCCTCGCCGGACGAGGATGGTCAGGGGAATCAGGATCGCCGCATAGGCGACGGCGACCGCGGTGTAGGTTTCCAGAGGCCGGTAGCTGTCATGGGCGGCGACTTGGCTCTGGTAGACGAGGTCAGGCACCGCCAGCACCGAAACCAGCGAGGTGTTCTTGAACTGGATGATCGACTGGTTCATCAGGGCCGGAATCATCCGCTTGATCGCCTGCGGCAGCACGATGCGCCGCATGCTTTGGCCAGGGGTCATGCCGAGCGCGGCGCCGGCCTCCGACTGGCCGCGGTCGATCGAGATGATGCCGCCGCGGATGATCTCCGAATAGAACGAACCGCCATAGAGCGAGAGCGCCAGCGCCGAAGCCGTGATCGGCGTCATCTCGACGCCGGCGAGGATCGGCAGCGCGTAGTAGAACCAGATCAGCTGCACCAGGATGGGCGTGCAGCGGAATGCCTCGATGAAGGTGAGCGCGAGCATGCGCACCGCCTTGAAGCGCGACAGGCTGCCGAACGCCCCGAACAGGCCGAAGACGACCCCGAGTATGACGATGACCACGGTGAAGCCGACGGTGACGCCGAGCCCGTTGAGAAAGAGCCAGCGATAGCTCCAGAGGATGCCGAAGTCCCACTGATACATGTGTTCTTTCTTGCTTCACCTCTCCCGCTTGCGGGAGAGGTCGCATCGCATCGAAGATGCGGTGCGGGTGAGGGCTCTCTTCCCACAGGGGTTCTCGATTGCGGAGACACCCTCACCCCGCCCCTCTCCCGCAAGCGGGAGAGGGGCGGAACGAGCAAGCCCTGATCTCATCACTTACAATGAAACGCCTGGCGGAATGTCCGCCTCGGTCACGCCCACGAGCTCCATGTTGGTGATGATCGCATTGCGAATGAAGCCGAGGCCCTTGTTGAAGTCGATCCAGGTATTGACGTAATCGCGCCAGGTCTTGTCGGTCTCGCGGCGGAAGCCGGCGTTCGACGTGGTGGCGAAGATCGGCGTCGGCAGCACGAACTGGCCGAGCGAGGGGTTCTTCTTCAGCACGGTCAGCGACAGCATGGTGATCAGGCACTGCGCGTCGACGCGCCCGGTCTGCAGAGCTGCGGTGGCGTCGTCCGCGGTCTTCAGCCGCGAGATCTGCGCTTTCGGCGTCAGGCGGCTGACGACCTGGTCGTGCGAGGAGCCCTGGTCGACGGCGATCTTGACGTCGGGCGAGTTCAGCTCGGCCCAGCTCTTCGGCTTGAAGTCCTTCTTGCAGAGGATGCCGAAGGCGTTGTTGAAGACCGGCACCGAGAAGTCGATCACCAGCGCGCGTTTCGGGGTCGGGTTCAGGCCGAAGAAGATGTCGATCTTGTTGGACTGCAGGTCCAGCACCGAATTGCCCCAAGTGGTCTCGGTGATCTCGAGCTCGGCCTCCATGTCGTCGGCGAGCCCCTTGGCGATGTCGATGTAGAAACCCTTCCACTGGCCGCTGGCGAGATCCTTCATGTAATAGGGCGCGCCGCCGCCGACGGCGCCGATTCGCATCTTCTTGGTGCGGCGGATGCGGGCGAAGGTCGATTCGTTGGGATCGGCCGCCTGGGCAACGGCAGGCGACGCCAGCGCGCCCGCGGTCACCGCGCCAATGGCGCCAAGCCCGACAATCGATGCAACATCACGACGTGTAACCATTGGGATCAATCGCTTTTCTGGTTGGATGGGGTTCCGGCTGCGTTCATACCAAGGCAGCCTTGGCAGCGAAAGCACAGCCTGTCGGCTGGGCAGATCATGAATTGCCCGGATGCTGGGCAGGCCCCGGCCATGCGGGCGATACCCGCTTGCTTTCCAGCTCTTTTGGCCCCAAATAGGCACCGGGAGATTGGCGGTGGACGAGCCACTCGCCAACCGGGTCAGGTCCGGAAGGAAGCAGCCCTAACGAGGTCCGGATCGGGTCGCTCGTCAGTCTCCTACCTGTTTTTCCGAGCGAATTGCGCCGGCGGGTTTCCCGCCAGCGTGCTCCTTTCCGCAAACGCCGGCCGAAAGACATTTCATTGCGGATCGACCGATGACCGACGCTGGCGCCCCTCCCAATTCCGATAGCGCCGGCCAGGCTGGAACGCCCTACCGGGTCCTGGCGCGCAAATACCGCCCTTCGAGCTTTGACGATCTGATCGGCCAGGAGGCCGTGGTCCGGACGGTCTCGAATGCATTCGAGACCGGCCGCATTCCGCAGGCCTGGATTCTCACCGGCGTCCGCGGCGTCGGCAAGACCACCACTGCGCGCATCCTGGCCCGTGCACTCAACTACGAGATGCCGGATGGTTCGGTGAAGGGCCCGACCATCCACATGCCGACGCTAGGGGTGCATTGCCAGGCAATCATGGAAAGCCGGCACATGGACGTGCTGGAGATGGACGCGGCCTCGCACACCGGTGTCGACGACGTCCGCCAGATCAATGACAGCGTGCGCTACGCGCCGGCCAGCGCCCGCTACAAGGTCTACATCATCGACGAAGTCCACATGCTGTCGACGGCGGCGTTCAACGCCTTCCTGAAGACGCTGGAGGAACCGCCGGAGCATGCCAAGTTCGTGTTCGCCACGACCGAGATCCGCAAGGTTCCGGTCACCGTGCTGTCGCGCTGCCAGCGCTTTGATCTCCGCCGTGTCGAGGCCGACGTGCTGATGAAGCACCTCGCCAGCATTGCCGCGAAGGAAAACGTCGAGATCGAACCCGAGGCGCTCGGCATCATCGCGCGTGCGGCTGAAGGGTCGGTGCGCGATTCGCTGTCGCTGCTCGACCAGGCGATTGCGCATGCGGCCGGCGCCGTGAAGGCCGATGCGGTCAGGCAGATGCTGGGGCTTGCCGACCGCACCCGCGTCATCGACCTCTTCGATTCGCTGGCGCGCGGCGACATCGCGAGCGCCTTCAAGGAGTTCCGCGACCAGTACGACGTCGGGGCCGATCCCATCGTCGTGCTTTCGGACCTCGCCGAATTCGTCAACTTCGTCACCCGCGTGAAGATCGTGCCTGCGACTGCCGACAACGTCGCCTATGGCGAGACCGAGCGCGTGCGTGCGCGGGATTTCGCGTCGAAGATCTCGATGCGCGTGCTGTCGCGGATGTGGCAGATGCTGCTCAAGGGAATCACCGAGGTGCAGGCCGCGACGCGCCCCGCCGCGGCTGCCGAGATGGTGCTGGTGCGCATCGCCTATGTCGCCGACCTGCCGACGCCGGACGAAGCGATCAGGATGCTGGAGCAGAACGATGGCGGCTCGCCAGTCGTAAGCGGCGGCAGCGCCGCGCGCAGCGCGCCCGCCGCGCCGGTGGCCTCTGCGCCGCCTGTTCGCATGCCGACATCGTCGCCGTCCTCGTTCGGCGGTGGCGCCCGCCCACAGATGGCCGCGCCCGCGGCCGACCCGCAGGCCGCGGCACCGGCGCTGCGCATTGCGAGCTTCACCCAGCTCGTCGCGCTCGCCGGGCAGAAGCGTGACCTCATGACCAAGGGCGCGCTCGAAGGCGACATGCGTCTCGTCCGTTTCGAGGAGGGCCGGCTGGAAGTCGCGCTCGAGCCCAACGCCTCCAAGACCATGATCTCCGAGCTCGCGCGAAAATTCGAGCTGTGGACCGGCCGCCGCTGGACTGTGATCGTCTCCAACGAGCAGGGCCAGCCGACGCTGCGCTCGGTGAACCAGGCTGCGAAGCAGGAACATGCGCGCACCGCCGAGGCCGATCCGCGCGTACGGGAGGTGCTGTCGCGTTTCCCCGGAGCCAAGGTCGTCGAGGTCCGAAAGCTTGCGCCCGAGACCCCGGAATCCAATATAAACGCCGACTATGGCAGCGACGATCCGCCGGACGGTTCCGACGGCGACGATCTCTAGAGCCAGTTTCGAGGACAATCACCCATGGCTGATTTTCTAGGCATGATGAAGCAGGCGGCGCAGCTGCAATCCAAGATGCAGGAGATGCAGGACCAGCTTGCCAACGTCGAGGTCGAGGGCATCTCCGGCGGCGGTCTCGTCGCAGTGCGCATGACCGCGAAGATGGACGTCAAAGGCGTCAAGATCGATCCCTCGCTGATGAAGCCGGAAGAGAGCGAGGTTCTGGAAGACCTGCTCGTTACCGCCCTTGGCGATGCGCGCCGGAAGGCCGAGACTGCGATGCAGGAGAAGATGCAGTCGCTGACCGGCGGGCTCGGCCTGCCGCCGGGGCTGTTCGGCCAGTAATATGGGCGCGGTTGCAGGTCCTGAAATCGAGCGGCTGGTCCAGCTCCTGGCACGGCTGCCTGGCCTCGGTCCGCGCTCTGCGCGGCGCGCGGCGCTGCATCTGATCAAGAAGCGCGAGGCGCTGATGATGCCGCTGTCCTCGGCCATGCAGGTCGCGCTGGACAAGGTTCAAGTCTGCAAGACCTGCGGCAACATCGACACGCAAAATCCCTGCACCGTCTGCACCGACCCGAAGCGCGATCCTGCAATCATCGTCGTCGTCGCCGACGTGGCCGATCTCTGGGCGCTGGAGCGGGCAAATGCGACTCAAGGGCGCTACCATGTGCTGGGCGCGACATTGTCGCCGCTCGACGGGGTCGGTCCGCAAGACCTCACCATCGACGCGCTGGTCGCGCGCGCACATGACGCGCAGGTGCATGAGGTCATTCTCGCCCTCAATGCCACCGTCGACGGCCAGACCACGGCGCATTACATCACCGACCTGCTTCAGGACGCCAACGTGAAGGTGACGCGGCTCGCCCATGGCGTGCCGGTCGGCGGCGAGCTTGATTATCTCGATGAAGGTACGCTATCGGCTGCGATGCGGCAGCGCACCCTGTTCTAGCCATCCAGCCTTGACGGAACGGACGACATGACGAAACTTTTCGCCACACGATTGGCTTTGGTCGCGATGATGACGATGCTGGTGACGCCGGCCGTCTCCGCGCAGCAGGGCGACGAGGCGCCGCCGCCGTCCAAGCCCGGCAAGCCGATCAACACCGGCGATGTGCTGTCGGGCGAGTTGAATGCGATGAAAGTGCGCGACGTCAAGAACGCCGGCAAGCGGATTGCGATGTACCAGATCACCTCCGAGCCACGCCGCCTTCCAGCGCCGAACGGGCTTTGCAATCTCGAGACCGGGCCCGAGACCTTCCAGCTCGTTCCCAGCGGTAACGCGCAGGCCGCGCAGCTGAAGACGTTCGCCGGCAAGGAGATCTCGGTCAAGGTCGACGAGGTCGCCTGCGCCAACGATCCCGGCCAGATGAGCGAGGCCGTGATCACGAAGTGGAGCCTGATCAAGAAGCAGTAGGAGCGCGCGCTCCGCTCTCTGGATTGCTTCGCTTCGCTCGCAATGACGAAGGTGGAAGCGTCGACCTACACCCGCACCGGCCCCAGCGCCTCGAAATGCCCGCGTTTCTGCAGCCAGGCGAGCAGCACCAGGCTCGGGATCGCCACCAGCACGCAGATCATGAAGAACAGCGGCCAGCCCGTCGTGTCCGCCACGAAGCCGGCGCCTGATGAAAGATAGGTCCGCCCGACCGCCGCAAGCGCGGTGAGCAGCGCGTATTGTGTCGCAGTGTGCAGCGGGTTCTGGCACAGCGCCGAAAGGTAGGCGACGAAGATCACGGTGCCGATGGCGCTGGTGAAATTTTCGCAGGTGATGGCGAAAGCGAGCGCCCATTGACTGGTGCCGACGAATGCGAGCCAGGAGAACGAGAGGTTGGCGAGCGCCTGCACCACGCCGCCGATCCAGAGGCTGGTCGAAAGCGAATAGCGCCGCGCAACGAAGCCGCCGGCAAAGCCGCCGATCAGTGTTGCGGCGAGGCCAACGCCCTTCACGATCGCCGCATAGTCGTTTCGGGAGAAGCCGAGGTCGATCACGAACGGCGCCGTCATGGTGCCGGAGAAGGCGTCGGTAAATTTGAACAGCACGACGAAGGCGAGCGCGGCGAGTGCGTCCTTGCGCGTCAGGAATTCCGAGAAGGCGCCGGTCGCGGCGTGCAGCACGCGCACGAAGGCGGTCTCGGCCTTTGTCGCAGCTTCCGCCCGCACCGATTGCCCGGGCTCGTTTGCGACGAGCGCTGTGATCGTCCCGATCAGCACCATCGTCGCCATCACCACATAGCCCCACATCCAGGCCGACGTGCGGGCAATGCCGGTGCTCTCGAAGCCCGAGACGATAAACAGCGCGCCCGCGGTCGAGACCAGCATGCCGATGCGATAGGCCGCGACATATGATGCCATGCCGGCGGCCTGCTCGCTCTCCGGGAGGCTTTCGACGCGGAAGGCGTCGACCACGATGTCCTGCGTTGACGACATCGTCGCGACCAGCAGCGCGCCCAGCGCGACGTAGAACGGCGAGCTTGCGGGGTCGGTGAGCGCCAGCAGCAGGATCGCGATGATCAGCAGCAGTTGCGAGAACACCAGCCAGCCGCGCCGCCGCCCGAAAGCGCGGGTGAACAGCGGCACGTGCACCGCATCCACCAGCGGCGCCCACAGGAATTTCAGCGTGTAGGGCGTGCCGACCAGCGCAAATAGCCCGATGGTCTTGAGATCGACCCCGGCCTCCCGCATCCACACCAGGAGCGTCGATCCTGACAGCGCCAGCGGCAGCCCGGAGGAGAAGCCGAGGAACAGCACGATCAGCACCCGCGGTTGCAGGTAAACGGCAAGGCTGTCGCGCCAGGAGGTGGCGGGGGCGTCGGTGCCGGCGGGCGAGGTCGCGTCGGGTGCGGTCATGGGGTGGTGTTAGCAGATTCTGGGGGCGCTGCCTCTTTCCCTCGCCCCGTTCTTGCGGGGGAGAGGGAAGTGCCTCACTCCCCCGCCTGGAGCTTCCTCGGGAACAGCTCCGGAGCACCTGTCGCCACCAGGTGCGGGCCTTCGGGCGCATCGGTCTTGCTGAAATCGAGCTCCTCGATTCTTCCTGCGCGCTTCTCGATCTTGTCGGCGGAGATCAGCACCTGGCGGACGTCCTCGTTGGCGTCGGCAAAGTGCTTCTGCAGTTTCAGCACGCGGTCGCGCAGGCGGCCGAGGTCGTCGCCGAGCTTGATCACTTCGGTGCGGATCTGGTCGGCCGCGTCGCGCATGCGCGCGTCCTTCATGATCTGCTGCATCACCTGGATCGCCAGCATCAGCAGCGAGGGCGACACCAGCACCACGCGGGCGCGGTAGGCCTTCTGGATCACGTCGTCGAAACCGTCGTGGATCTCGGCATAGACCGATTCCGACGGCACGAACATCAGCGCCATCTCCTGGGTCTCGCCGGTGACGAGGTATTTTTCCGCGATGTCGCTGACATGCTTCATCACGTCGCTGCGCAGCCGCTGCGTCGCGATCCGCTTCTCCTCGTCGGTGCGGGCGTCGTGCAGCGCGGTCATCGCTTCCAGCGGGAATTTCGCATCGATGCAGAGCGGGCGCTGGTCGGGCAGGAACACAACGCAGTCGGGCCGCTTGCCGGTCGAAAGTGTGAACTGGAATTCGTAGGCACCCTTCGGCAGACCGTCCTGGACGATCGCCTCCATCCGCGCTTGTCCGAAGGCGCCGCGCGACTGCTTGTTGGCGAGCACATCGCGCAAGGTCGTCACCTGCGTGGTGAGGTCGGTGAGGTTCTTGTGGGCGCTGTCGATGATGCCGAGCCGCTCGTGCAGCGCGCGCAGGCTCTCCATGGTGTTGCGGGTAGAGTGCTCCATGGACTGGCCGACGCGGTGGGTCACCGAATCCAGCCGCTCGTTGACCGCGCGCGCCATCTCGGCCTGGCGGCCGGCCAGCGCCTGGGTCATGGCATCGACCCGGCCCGAGGACTCGCTCTGGGCGTGCAGCATCTGGCTGATGCGCTCCTCGAGCTCGTCGGCCCGGATGGCATTCGCCATCGCGAGTTCCGCGCCGCGCCGCCCTGACCTCGCGATCACGACCGCAATCATCACCAGCAGGATGAGGACCAGGACGCCGAAGCCGATCAGCGCATCGATGGTGCGCACCGGCCAGTCGCCGAGCATGAAAATGGTCTCGTTCATGCCTGTCCTTCTAGCCGATTCGCCTGACGACACGAACGAATAGCGAACATTTATGGTTAACTACTCCCTAATTTTCATGGTTAACGAAACCTGAAGTTTTATGGTTAGCGGATCGTTAACGGAGTTCCCGGCCGGATTGACCGCATCCGGTGCGCAGCTTAAATCGCGGCCATGGCCCTCAGAGAAATCATCATCCTGCCCGACAAGCAGCTGCGTCTGGTCTCCAAGCCGATCGAGAAGGTCACGCCGGAGATCCGCAAGCTTGCCGACGACATGTTCGAAACCATGTACGACGCGCCCGGCATCGGCCTGGCGGCGATCCAGATCGCGCGGCCGCTGCGGCTCATCACCATGGATCTGGCCAAGCCGGACCAGGACGGCGAGACCAAGCCGGAGCCGCGCGTCTTCATCAATCCCGAGATCATCGCCTCCTCCGAGGATCTGTCGGTCTACGAGGAAGGCTGCCTATCGATCCCCGAATATTACGAGGAGGTCGAGCGGCCTGCCAAGGTGCGCGTGCGCTTCACCGATCTCGACGGCAAGGTGCACGAAGAGGACGCCGAAGGCCTCTACGCCACCTGCATCCAGCACGAGATCGACCATCTCAACGGCGTGCTGTTCGTCGACTATCTGTCGAAGCTCAAGCGCGACCGCGTGATCAAGAAGTTCGAGAAGGCCGCCAAGCGGGCGGAGTGAGCGATTAGTAGCCAGGCACTCCACTCTGCTCCCTCCCCCCTTGCGGGGGAGGGCAGGGGAGGGGGTAGACCAGCAAAAGGTGCTCCCGATCTGCGGAGTGCAAACAACAAGGCGCCCGCGCTCAAACCGAGAGAGCGCGTCGTGTGGCACCCCCCTCCCTAGCCCTCCCCCGCAAGGGGGGAGGGAACGTATCGAGTTCTTGTCATGCCCCTCCGTCTGATCTTCATGGGCACGCCCGATTTCTCCGTGCCGACGCTGCTCGAGCTCGTCGCGCATGGTCACGAGATTGCGGCGGTCTATACGCGCGCGCCGAAGCCGGGCGGACGGCGCGGCCTGCAATTGCAGCCGACCCCCGTCGAGGAAGCCGCGCGAAAACTCGGCGTTCCCGTGCTGACGCCGAAGACGTTGAAGACGCCCGAAGCGCTGGAACAGTTCCGCGCCTTTGACGCCGACGCGGCCGTCGTCGTCGCCTACGGCATGATCCTGCCGCAGGTCATCCTCGATGCGCCAAAGCTCGGCTGCTACAATCTGCACGCCTCGCTGCTGCCGCGCTGGCGTGGCGCAGCTCCCATCAACCGCGCGATCATGGCGGGCGATGCCGAGAGCGGTGTCATGGTGATGAAGATGGATGTCGGCCTCGACACCGGCGACGTCGCCATGGCCGAACGGCTGGCGATCACCGACACCATGACCGCAGCCGATTTGCACGACCGTCTGTCCCGGCTTGGCGCCGATCTGATGGTGCGCGCGATGGCTGCGCTCGCCCGCGGCGGACTTCAGCTCCGGAAGCAGAGCGAGGACGGCGTGACCTATGCCGCCAAGATCGACAAGGCCGAGGCGCGGATCGACTGGACGAAGCCGGCGCGCGAGGTGCTGCGCCACATCCACGGCCTGTCGCCGTTCCCCGGCGCCTGGGCCGAGCTGGCCGGGCTGAGCGAAAATGTGCGCGTAAAAATCCTGCGGTGTGAACTCGCGAAGGGTTTTGGCGCGCCGGGAGCGGTGCTCGACGACCAACTGACGATCGCCTGCGGCGAGGGCGCCATACGCGTCCTCGAGCTCCAGCGCGAAGGCAAGGCGCGCATGCAGGCCGTGGACTTCTTGCGCGGTGTGCCTCTGAAGCCGCCGATGCGGCTGGCTTGATGCCCCGCTACAAGCTCACCATCGAATATGACGGCGCGCCGTTTTTCGGCTGGCAGGTGCAGGAGACGCTGCCGTCGGTGCAAGGCGCGCTGGAGGCCGCCGTGAAGGCGATGACCGGCGCGGATCTGCGCGTCCACGGTGCGGGCCGCACCGATGCCGGCGTGCATGCGCGCGGCCAGGTTGCCCATGTCGACATCGAGAAGCAGTTTCCGCCGGGCCGTTTTCGCGACGGGCTGAACGCGCATCTGCGGCCGCATCCGATCGCGGTGCTAGAGGCCGAGATCGTGCCTGATACATTCGAGGCCCGCTTCTCGGCGGTGAAGCGCCACTACCGCTACCGCATCGTTAACACCCGCGCCAATCTCGCGCTCGATATCGGCCACGCCTGGCGCGTGCCGCGCCGGCTCGACGCCGACGCGATGCACGCAGCGGCACAACACCTGCTTGGCAAGCACGATTTCACGACGTTCCGCGACACCGAGTGTCAGGCGAAGTCGCCGGAGAAGACGCTCGACCAGCTCGACGTGATGCGCGACGGCCGCGAGGTCACCGTCGTCACCTCGGCGCGCTCTTTCCTGCACAGCCAGGTGCGCTCGATGGTCGGCTCGCTGATGTGGGTCGGCGAAGGCCGCTGGACCGCGGACGATCTCTCGGCCGCGCTTGCCGCCCGCAACCGCGCCGCCTGCGGCATCGTCGCCCCTCCGGAGGGGCTGTATCTGATGAAGGTGGACTACTGACGCCTGGTCCCTCCCTGCAGGGAGGGAGAAACGAAGCCAGAGCTCAAGTCGTCCTGAACTGGAGCACGCCGTCCTTGGTTTCGGCCGTCAACCGGCCTTCGACGATCATGTAGTTGACGTGGGCGACGAGCTCGCCGGCGGCAAAACCCATCTGGTGCTCGTCCAGCACGTGCTTGTTGAATACGACTGGCACCAGGGCCCGCGAGGTCTGCGGCACCTCGCGGCAGGCTTCCGCGATCAGGCGGCAACGCTCCTCGTGGTGATCGGCGAGCTGCTTGATGCGGGTCTTCAGTCCGTAGAACGGCACGCCGTGGCCCGGCAGCACCAGCACGTCATAGGGCAGCGTCGTGGTGAGGCTGGCGAGCGAGGCCAGATATTCGCCGAGCGAGTTCTGGTCGGGCTCGACCGCCCACACGCTGACGTTCGGCGAGATCTTGCTCAGCACCTGGTCTGCCGAGAGGAACAGCTTGTCGTCGGCGCAATACAGCATCACCTGGTCGAGCGCGTGACCGCCGCCGGTGATCACCTTGAAGCGGCGCGTGCCAATCACGACGTCGTCGCCATGCGAGATGCGGCGATAGGACGGCGGCAGCACCGAGACGCGCTTGAGATAATCCTGGCCCCGGCCGAGCAGTTTTTCGGTGAGCGACTCGTCCATGCCGTGGCGGCGGAAGAACAAGCGCTGCGCCTCCTGCCGTTCCTCTGTGCCGCGGTTCTGGTGATAGACCGATTGCAGATACTCGACCTGCGACATCACCAGCGGGCAGCTGAACCGCTCGACGATCCACCCCGCCAGCCCGACATGATCGGGATGGGAATGGGTCACGATCAGGCGCGTGATGTTGACGCCCTTCAGCGGTCCGTCGAACAGCCTGGTCCAGGCCTCGATTGTCTCTTCATTGCCGAAGCCGGTATCGACGATGGCATAGCCGTCGCCGTCGGCGAGCAGGTAGATGTTCACATGGTTGAGGCGGAACGGCAGCTTCAGCCGCGCCCACAACACGCCCGGCTTCACCTCGACGACCCGCTCCGGGCCGGGATGTTGTTCCCAGGGGTAGCGCAGGGCCTCGGCGAAGGACTGCACAATGTCGCTCTTTGAGTTCATGCTACCGACTTAAACCCACTGGCTGCGGCGCGCCAGCCGAAAAAGGACGCGAGCTGGCCGCCGCATGGCGGTCATGCCGGACGGGTTTTTCCGCAGCCCGGATGGAGCGCAGCGCAACCCGGGCCTTTCTCGCCTGCGGCACTATCTCGGACTGCGCTCCGTCCGGGCCAGGGGACGGCTGCTTACGCGGCCCGCATATTGTTGAGGAACGCGTCGATCTCTCCGCGCAGCATGTCGGCTTCGCGGCGGAGCGCGTCGGAGGCGCCAAGCACTTCGCTCGCCGCTGCGCCGGCTTCCGCCGAGGCGGTGGAGACGCCGACGATGTTGCTGGAAACCTCGCTGGTGCCGCCGGCCGCATGCTGGATGTTGCGGGCGATCTCGCGGGTCGCCGCGCCCTGTTCCTCGACCGCGGCCGCGATCGTGGTGGTGACGTTGTTGATCTCGCCGATGATCCGGCCGATGCCCTGGATGGCACCGACTGCCGAGGTGGTGACCTGCTGCATGCTGGCGATCTGGGCGCGGATTTCCTCCGTTGCCTTGGCGGTCTGGCTCGCCAGGCTCTTCACCTCGGAGGCGACCACCGCGAAGCCACGGCCGGCCTCGCCCGCGCGCGCCGCCTCGATGGTGGCGTTGAGCGCCAGCAGATTGGTCTGCGAGGCGATGGTCTGGATCAGGTCGACCACGACGCTGATGCGGCTGGCGCTGTCAGCGAGGCTCTGCACCGTGGCGTCGGTGGCGCCTGCCTCGTCGACCGCCTTTCTGGCGATCGCGGACGAGGTGACGACCTGCTTGCTGATCTCCTCGATCGAGGACGAGAGCTGCTCGGTGCCGGATGACACGGTCTGCACGTTGACCGACGTTTCCTCCGCGGCGGAAGCGACCGCGTTCACCAGCGCATTGGACTGGTCGGCGGTGTTCGACATGCTCTGTGCGGTCGTCTGCATCGAGTTGGCCGACTGCGCGAGATTGTCCAGCGCGGAGCGCACCGTGCCTTCGAATTCGGCGATCTTCGCCTCCATGCGTGCGGCACGCTCGGCCTTGGCGACGCGGTCCTTGTCCTGCTCGCTCGCGAGCGCGCGGGCCTCGATCATGCTGTCGCGGAACACGGTCAGCGTGTCGGTCATCGCGCCGATCTCGTCATTGTGCCTGGCGCGCGCGATCTCGGTGTCGAGATCGCCGGCCGAGAGTGACTGCATGGCGCGCTGCAGGCCGGTGATCCGGCGCAGGATGTTGCGTCCGACATAGAGCCAGACGAACAGGGCCGAGCCGACCAGCATGAGTGCGCCGAGGGCCAGCATCGCGGTCGTCGCCAGCGCGATCTCCTGCCGCGCCTGGAAGGTCGAAGCGTTGGTCTCCTTCTGCACGCCGTCGACGAGCTGCTGCACGCTGATGCCGAGGCCGACATTGAGCTTGCGGGTCTCGTCCAGGATGGTCTGGCCGTAGTCGATGGCGTCGAGCTCCTTCTGGCGGATCTTGAACACGCCCGTCTTGCCCTCGCCGAATCCGAACAGCTTTTGCACGGCGTCGCGCACCGCCTGCATCGAGGTCATGTTCGGCAGGTCCTCGAGGTTCGACTTGACGCGGTCGCGCGTCGCCTTGAACTCCTTCTCGATCGCCTCCAGCGTGTCGCTGTTGTTTGCCGAAAGCGCCGCCATCATGTCGGCGGCCATCAGATTGCCGTTGGTGGAGATCGTCGCGACCTGAGCGACGGTGCGGGCGGCCTCGGTGGCGTCATCGGCGGAAACTTCGGCTGCGCCGAGGATCGCGTTCAGGCGCGTCTGTGCGTCCAGCATCGCAGGACCGGCCGCGCCGACGAAGGTGAGCTGTGCCTTACGCAGCGCTTCATATTGCTTGTCATGCTGCGCGCCGGTATCGAGCCGCTCGCGCGCGGCCGACACCAGGCTCTGGGTCGCTTCGTCGATGCTCTTTGCGGTGTCGCGCAGCGCGGTCGCGATCTGCTTGTCGGCGCCGAGCTCGATGATCTCGCCGAGCTTAGCCATGGCGAGCTGCTGGATATTCTTTACGCTCTTGGTGCGCTCGTTCAGCGCCTCGTCCGAGGGCGATGCCAGCAGGCCCGGCCCCTGCGCCGCGAGCGTTGCGCTTTGCGATGCGAGTTGAAGGCTCGCGGAGAGGCGCGGAATGTCGCGCCCGCTCAGATCCATCATGGTGCTGCCGAGATGGTTGAACACGAAGCCGGCGCCGGCCGCGATCACGAGGCCCATGCCTGCGATCACCGCGAAGGCCGTGAACAGGCTGCCGCGCACGCCCCATTTCGGCATCTTGAAGCGAGGCCGGAAGCGGCTCACGAAACGGCCAGCACTGATACGGATCGCCATCGAAATTCCCCCACGCTCTTGCTTCTGTGTGGCCGGCAGTATCGGCAGCGCCGGTTAAAAAATCGCAATTGGGGCAATTGCTTGGGTTCGTTCCGCACAGCGAAAAAAGAAGGGCCGGCAAACGCTGCCGGCCCCTCATCACGATAAGGTCTTGATAACCGTTCAGTAGCGCGCGGCGACCGGGCCGGCCCAATTGAAGCGGTAGTTGACGCCCGCCTTGATGGTGTGGTCGTCGGTGGTGAAGTTGCCGGTGCCCGCCAGCGGGCCTGCGGTGAAGTGCGCGTCGCCGAAATTATAGTACTGGTACTCGGCCTTGGCCGACCAGTTCGGGGCGAACATGTACTCGAGGCCGGCACCGACGGTGTAACCGTTGCGGTGATCGCCATCGATGATGAAGCCGGTCGGCACGCCGCCGACCGTCACCTTCTCGTTGTTGTCCGAATAGGCGTAGCCGCCCTTCACGTAGAGCAGGCCAGGACCCCAGGTGTAGCCGACCCGGCCGGTGATCGAGCCGAGGCCGCGCTGGTCGTTGGTGTAGGCGACGCCGCCCGGAAACACCGCGCCGACGCTGCCGGAGAGCCAGGAATACTGGCCTTCGACGCCGACCACGAAGTTCGGGTTGAACTGCCAGTCCGCACCGGCCTGCAGGCCGCCGAGGAAACGGCCATTGCCGTTGTTGCCGGTGGAGAGGCCGCTGAAATTGTTGTCGCTGGAGAACGCGCCACCGACATGCGCACCGAGGTAGAAACCGGTCCAGTTGTAGATCGGCGCGGCATAAGCCGGCGCGGGCGCCTTGTAGTAATTGCGGTTACCGAGATCGGCGCCGACGGCCGGCGCGGCAGCGCCCACCACGAGCAGCGCAACGGTCGCAAACAGAATCTTCTTCATAGTCCAAACTCCAACACTTAGGTCCCCGGCAGGCGCGCTTTCCGCGCCGTCGTTGGTTTTGCAGATAGCTCGCTTTTGACGAAAATGCTGTCACATGCATGGCACAGCGACAGCCAACCTAACTTATTGGGCTGTAAATGATTTTTGTGCTTAATGTCGGCTTAAGAAATGCTGAAGGAAGGCTTAACTTCGTGCCCCGCAGGTAACTTGTGCGCGCCTCTTGTTAACCAAGGCGCCGACGCGCCTCATCGCGCATCTGTTCGCGAAAAGCCGCGCGCTTTGCGGGCCGGTCTTCCTCGCGTACGTCGTGACGATCGAAGATGTCGAACTTCTCCAGGATCGGATAGCGCTCGCTCGCCATCGCGAGCACGCGCAGCACCTTGGTCGCCGACGGCGTCGGGCCGCTCACCTCCCAGCGCCTGATGGTGTCGGCGCCGCCCTTCTCCGGCAATCCGCACAGCCTGGCCATGTCGACCGCGGTGAGCTTGCGCTCGAGGGCGTCGGAGAGGTCGGCGCGGAGTTGCTTCAGTTCGGGGCCGGTCATGCTGCTTGCGTCCAGGGAAGTCACTGAAGGCAATGCACTAGCGCTGATTCGGGTCGATCCGAAGACAGGCGTGATCATGATAGTGTGTCCCCGCCGGTCGAGCGTCAGCGAGGGGAAATGGCATGCCTGTTTTCAAGCTGCCCCTGTCGGGGGATGTCGTCCAGTCGATCTATCCATCGTTTTTCAGTCCTGCCGGCGGCCAGTTCGGCCTCGTCAACATCACGGTCGGGCAATCCTCGGCGCCCGATGTCGAGAAGGACGTGCTGTCGGACGTCGCCGGCTACGGCAAGCAGATCGGGCAAATCGCCGATGCGCTGCTGGCCGTGATCGAGCACCTGGAGGCGAGGCCAGATCAAGCGTTCGCTGACGACAAGGCGATCGCCGCATTCAAGGAACTCATGCATTCGGTCGCGACCGTGAAGGAGCGGCATGGCCGCCATGCCTGCCGGCCGAAGCGGCGGTAAACGCGGTGCGACCATGCTCCGGCACATTTGCGTTCGCACGGAGTTATGATCCTGTGCCCATGGAAATTGCCCGAGGAATGAGCACATGGCACGGGGGGCCGCTAGCAACCGAGGGATCAACCATGACAAGCCTCAAATTCGCCATTGCCGCGCTCATGACGGCCGGGCTGCTCGCCGCGCCGTTTGCGGCTGAAGCGAAGAAGGCCCGATCGAGCCGACATCACAGCACGAGCGTCGTGGCTCCGACCTATCGCGGCGCCGGCGCGCCGGCGGTGCGGCCGGGGGCGTCCTACGGGGCGTCCGGACAGACGGTCGGCACGGTCACAGCGCCGTCGGTCGGAACGTACAATTGGCCGTCGGTCGGCGTGACCAATTCGGTCCCGACCTGGAGCAACACCACGAGATAGAGAACACCTCTGGTGCGAGCCGATGCCGGTCAGCGCGGGCCGGTCGCGAGACCGGAGAGCAAATAGAGCGCGACCAGCAATGTCGCGACCGACAGCATCGTCGTGACCGAGACCGTAGCCGCAACCAGTTTCTCCTCGACCTTGTGCTCGTGTGCGAGCACGTAGACGGTCTTGGCCGTAGGCACCGCCGCGCACACGACCGCGGCGACCGTGTAGAGAGGGCTGAGGGCCAGGACCACACAGAGGCCGTAGACGATCGTTGGCATGATCACCAGTTTCACCGCCGCGAGCGCGAACGATGCCTTCAGGCTCGACCGCAGGCCCTCCAGGGACAGGCCTAGTCCGATCGCAAACAGCGCGCAGGGCGTGAGCGCCGCGGCAATCATGTTCAGGTAGGCCGCGACCGGTGCCGGAATCGCCAAGCCCGTGATCGCCCAAGCGAGACCAATCAGCGTCGACAGGACCATCGGATTGAGCAGGATCTGCTTCACCAGTCCGGCGGAGGACGCGGATGTCCCCCGCGCATCGCGCCTTTCCATCAGGATGACTGTGATCGGAAACATCACTGCCGCCACGAACACCGTCGCGACCGCCGCAGGCAGGACCGCAGGCTGGCCGTAGATCGCATGCAGGATCGGCAGTGCGACGAACCCGGTATTGGTCATTGCCGCCGCCATGCCATGGATGGTGCTGCTGGCGAGATCGTGGTTGCCGCCGGCGCGGACGGTCACGAAGACGAGCGCGAAGCAGATCAGGGAGCCGCCGCCGAAGGCGAGCAGGAAACGCCATTCCAGCAGATGGCGTGCCGGCTCCTGCGCGATCGTGACGATCAGCAGCGCCGGCATCGCCACGTTGTAGGCAAAATGCACCAGGGCATCGGCAAGCGAGCGGGAGAGATAGCCGAGCTCGCCGGCGAGCCACCCGGTGACGATGATCGCGAACACGGGAAGAACGAGGCTGGCGACCTCCATCCGGCATCCCCCTTAGCCAGTCAGCTCGATGCCATCCTAGCTGGGAGATGCGCCGTCGTCACGGTTCAACCGGATCGCAGCCTATGACTTCAGGCGCCCCTGCGGGCCTGTTGGCCGATCACGCAGCGCCATCCGGCGAGGCGCTCGGCCGGATGCTGGTTCATCCATTCGGCGAGCTGCGGCGCACCCATCAGGCACGATTGCATCGAAACGTCGGCGAAGTCGGACGTGGTGACGGTTAGCTCATGACAGTTCGCCGGAGAGGCGAGATTGCAGAGCACGGCGATGATCTTGATCACGCGAGGTTGCCTCCGTCGCCGCGACGCGCGGTAGCTCCGCCCGACTGCTCGCTCGCCGGATCAGCAGGCGGGAAGATGCTGTCGTAGATCGCGCGCGCTTCTCGAATGAGGCGCTCTCGCTCGCGCTCGGATTTCGAGACAAACAGAATGACTTCGCCCATATTCGCTCCAAACGTTGAACGGCACCATTAGATGATGAATGTCATGCCAAGCATGTAGGATGCCGCTCGCGGCTTTGAAGCCGGAGCAGCGCTGTTGAAGCAATAACAAGCGCGTGACCGCCCCGTTCCTGCGGAAAATCGGCCGAATATCGGGTGCCCGGTAGAACCGGTTACCTCACGCTGCCGGCGCCCGTTCCTTCCGCCCGGGCACGGCCGCCAGCAATTCGCGGGTGTAGGGGTGCTCCGGAGATGCGAACAGCTGTGCGGTCGGCTTCAGCTCGACGATGGCGCCGCGCTGCATCACCGCGATGCGGTCGCAGATCTGGGCGGCGACACGCAGATCGTGGGTGATGAAGAGCATCGAGAGTCCGAGGCGCGCCTTGAGGTCTTCGAGCAGTTTCAGCACTTGCGCCTGCACGGATACGTCGAGCGCGGAGACGGCTTCGTCCGCGACGATGATCTCGGGCTCGAGTGCAAGTGCGCGCGCAATGCCGATACGCTGGCGCTGGCCGCCGGAGAATTCATGCGGATAGCGCTCGAGCGCGCCCGCGTCCAGGCCGACCATCTTCAGGAGATCGCGTGCGCGGTCGAACGCCACCTTCTGACCGGTGCCGGCGGCGATCGGGCCGTCGGCAATGATGTGGCCAACCTTGCGGCGCGGATTGAGCGAGGCAAACGGGTCCTGAAAGATCATCTGGATACGATGGCGCTCCGCACGCAGCGCCTTGCCCGAGAGCGAGGTAAGATCGGTCTCGCCGATCCGCACCGTGCCGCGATCGGCCTCGATCAGCCGCATCACCAGGCGCGCTACCGACGATTTGCCCGAGCCGGATTCGCCGACGAGGCCAAGCGTCTCGCCCTTGAGGATGTTGAAGTTGACCTGGCGCGCCGCATCGACGCGGCGGTCCTCGCGAAACCAGCCGCCCGAGGTGACGTAGGTCTTGTCCAGCCCGATCACCTCGACGGCCCTGGCTTGATCGTCGAGCGGCTGGCGTGCCGGCGGATCCATCGTCGGCACGGCGGCGAGCAACGCCTTGGTGTAGTCGTGCTGCGGCTCGTTGAAGACGGTCGCGGCGGGGCCTTCTTCCACGACCTTGCCATGCCTGAGCACCACGACCTGGTCGGCGATGTCGGCGACCACGCCGAAATCATGGGTGATGAACATCACCGCCATGTTGCGGTTGCGCTGGAGGTTGCGGATCAATTTGAGGATCTGCGCCTGCGTGGTGACGTCGAGCGCGGTCGTCGGCTCGTCCGCGACCAGCACCGCCGGTTCGAGCGCCAGCGCCATGGCGATCATGGCGCGCTGGCGCTGGCCGCCGGAGAGCTGATGCGGATAGGCGCGCACGATGCGCTCGGGGTCGGGAAGGCCGACCTCGCGCGCCAGCGAGAGCGCTCTTGCGCGCCGCTCCGCAGGCGTCAGCAGGCCGTGGGCCTCGAACATCTCCGCCATCTGGTCGCCGATCCGCATCAGGGGATTGAGCGCGGTCATCGGCTCCTGAAAGATCATGGCGAGCCTGCGGCCCCGCAGATCGCGCCAGCCGTCGTCATTGAGCTTGAGCAGGTCGCGGCCTTCGAACTGGATCTCGCCGGAGGCGACGTCGACCGTGTCCGGCAGGAGACCCATCAGCGCATGCGCACACATGGATTTGCCGGAGCCGGATTCGCCGACGACGCAGACGATCTTGCCGGGCCGCAAATCGAGCGAGATGCCGTCGACGGCGAAGTCTCGCTCGGCGCCCTTGGGCAGCGCGATGCGCAGGTTCTTGATGGAGACGGCGGGCGGGGCGGTCATCGTCAGCGTCCCTCCCGCGACAGGCGCGGGTTGAGCGCGTCGTTGAGGCCTTCGCCGATCAAATTGAGGCCGAGCACCGAGATCAGGATGGCGATGCCCGGAAACACCGTGATCCACCAGGCCTGGCGGATTACGGTGCGGCCGGCACCGACCATGTAGCCCCAGGAGATCAGATTGGGATCGCCGAGGCCGAGGAACGACAGCGAGGATTCCAGCAGGATCGCGGTCGCCACCATCAGCGACGCCAGCACGATTACCGGCGACAGCGCGTTGGGCAGGATCTCGCGCAGGATGATCCAGGCGTTGCTCTGGCCGGTGACCACGGCGGCCTGGACGTATTCGCGCGTGCGCAGCGACAGCACCTCGCCGCGCACGAGGCGGGCAACCGGCGGCCAGCTCACCACGGCGATCGAGGCCACGATCGAATAGATCGAGGGCTGCAGGATGGCGACCAGCACGATCGCGAGCGCGAAACTCGGAATGGTCTGGAAAAACTCGGTGAAGCGCATCAGGGCGTCGTCGACCTTGCCGCCGAAATAGCCGGCCATGGCGCCGATCGGCACGCCCACGACCAGCGCCACCAGGGTGGAGACCAGGCCCACCAGCAGTGAAACGCGTGCGCCAAAGATCACGCCGGCGAACACGTCGCGGCCGAGCGCATCGGTACCGAGCGGTACGGTCGAGAGCGTGAACGGCGGCAGGAACGGCCGCTGCACCATGCGCCAGGGCGAGTTCGGGAACAGCATCGGTCCGAACACCGCGACTCCGATCGCGAGCAGCAGGATGACGAGCCCGATGACGCCGCTCGGGCTCTTCAGCATCGATTTCCAGAACTGTTTCATGAGGTGAATTCGATGCGCGGGTCGACCAGGCGATAGACCAGGTCGGTGATGAGGTTGAAGGTCAGGACCATGGCGGAGCAGATCACGAACACACCGAGCAGCAGATTGTAGTCCCGCTGCAGCAGTGCGTCGTACATCAGGCGTCCGATGCCGGGCCAGGCGAACACGGTCTCCGTAATGACGGCGCCGCCGATCAGCGTGCCGGAATGGACGCCGGCGAGCGTCACGACCGGCAGCAGCGCGTTGCGCAGCACATGGCGGCGCTGGATCACGGCATCGGAAAGGCCCTTCGCGCGCGCGGTCTTGACGAAGTCGAGCCGTTTCACCTCCAGCATCGAGGCTCGCGTCATGCGGGTGTAGGTCGCCATGAAGAACAGGCCGAGCGTCATCGCCGGCATGATCAGATGTTTGGCGACGTCGACCACATGGCCAAGGCCGGAGAAATTGGCGCCGACCGTCTCGTAGCCGAAGCTGGGCAGCCAATCCATGGTGACCGAGAACAGCAGGATGCCCATCAGCGCCACCCAGAAGATAGGCATGGCGTAGAAGACCAGCGCGAAGATCGTGATCGCGGTGTCGAGCCAGGTCCCGGCAAAGCGCGCCGCGAAGGTGCCGAACAGGATGCCGAGCACCAGCGAGATCGCGAAGGCCGTCAGCGTGAGCAGGAGCGTCGCCGGCAACCGCTCCAGGATCAGCTTCGACACCGGCGCCTGCTGGCGGAAGGAGAAGCCGAGGTCGAGTGTCACGATGCCCTTGACGTAGATGAAGAGCTGCTCGGGTACAGGCTTGTCGAGGCCGAACTTCTCCCTGAGCTGCTGGACGAAGATCTGGTCGCTGGCCCCGGCCTCGCCCGCCATCACGACGGCGGGGTCGCCGGGCGCAAGCCGGATCAGGAAGAAATTGAGAACGACGATCGCGAGCAGGACGATCACGCCCTTCACGACACGCTGAGCGACGAAGGAGAGCATAATTAGATGGCGATCAGATCAGGTTGAACGCAGCCGCAATCGCGGTGCGCTCCCTCCCCCGCTGGCGGGAGAGGGCAGGGGAGAGGGTATTTCCGCAGAGAGGACGCCGAGTGGAGAGAGCTCTCTCCCGCCGCGCTCTGCGAGCGCGTCGACCTCCCCCGCATGCGAGGGAGGTGAAGCAAGCGTGCGGCGCGAATCATCGCTACTTGTCGAGCCATGCGTCCTTGAAACCGTCATTGACGCCGATGCCGGTGGTGATCAGGTTCTTGACCTTGCAGCGCATGATGGTTGGGAATTGCAATTCGAGCATCCAGGCCACCGGCACGTCCTCGACCAGGATCTTCTGCGCCTTCTCGTAGATCTCCTCGCGCTTGGAATCCGAGGTCGCGACGGCGCCATCGGCGAACAGCTTGTCGATCTCCGGGTTGGAGTAGCCCTCGACATTGTTGAACACCTGGCCCTTGGCGATGGCGCTGGAGACGTAGTTGCGCCCGACACCGAGGGCTGGATCGCCGTACTGGTAGAGATATGTGAAGGCGATGTCGTAGTCCCAGTCGCCGATCTTCTGGTTGCCGCCGGCAACGTCGGTGGCGATCGTCTCGATGTTCATGCCGACGTCCTGGAGGTTCTGCTTCACGGCTTCACCCCAGCGCTGCCAGGTCTCGCCATAGGCGAGCGGCAGCAGGCGGATCTTCTCGCCCTTGTAGCCGGCCTCCTTCAGCAGCGCCTTGGCCTTGGCCGGATCGTACGGATATTTCGGCACGTCGGCGGTGTAGTACTTGATGCTCGAGGCGGACGGGCCGGTCGCGACCTTGCCGAGCCCGTTCCAGATCACGTCCTTGGCGAAATCCCGGTCGATCGCATACATGATCGCCTGCCGCACCCGCTTGTCGGCGAGCGGGCCCTGGCGGTTGTTGAGCCACAGCCAGGCCAGCGGCGAGAAGAACTCCCAGCCGGCGCCGGTGACGCAAGTGTCCTTCAGCTTGGACAGCCGCGGCACGTCGAAGTTCTCGACCGAGCCGCCGGGCAGCACGTCGACCTTGCCGGTCTCGTAGGCCACCGAGCGCGCCGCAGCGTCGGGGATGATCTGCCAGTAGATCTCGTCGATATAGGGCTTGCCCTTTTCGTAATAGTTCGGGTTCTTGACCAGGCGAATGAACGAGCCCTTCTGCCATTCCTTGAACATGAAGGGACCGGTGCCCACCGGCGCGTTGTTGTAAGGGTTGGTCTTCCAGTCGGTGCCTTCATACAGATGCTTGGGCACCATCGGCATCGAGCCGACCTCGAAGATGCCGAGGAACGGGCCGAACGGCTGCTTCAGTGTGAACACCACCGTGTAATCGTCGGGCGCTTCGATCTTGTCGACCTGCGCGAGGTTGTTGCGGGCACGCGCATGCGTTTGCTTCAGCATCTCGACCGAGAACAGCACGTCGGCGGCGGTGAAGGGCTTGCCGTCATGCCAGGTCACGCCCTTCCTGAGCTTGAATGTGTAGGTTTTCGCGTCCTCGCTGACGCTCCAGCTCTCGGCGAGCTCCGGCTGCGGTTCGAGCTTCGGGCTGTAGCGAAGCAGGCCTTCGAAGATGTTGCCCGCCACCATCTGCACCGGGCCGTTCTGGACCATCGCCAGCATCAGGCCGGGCGGCTCGGGCTGGATCACGGCGTTGATCACACCCCCCGTTTTTGGCTCTTGCGCCAGCGCCGAGGCCGTGAGGCCGCAAGCCAGGAGAAGACCAAGCAACACTCGTTTTGGCATGTCGTATCTTTCTCAAACGAGGCCGGCCGCAAGCGCTTCGCACGTTGTGGCGCGCAAAGCTACGGCCGGCCCATCCCAGTCCCCATCCGAGATCGAGGCTCACATAGTCCCGTTCGGCGCCGCAAGATGAAAGTCTCGACAGTGTTCGCACAAAAAATGTACAGCGCGTCCTGTTTTCACTTGATTCATTCTCCTGTCACGGAGACAAGTCCGCCATGGACAATGCCACGCGCTCCGAACGGTCCCGCAACGCTGCGCTCGATGCGGCGACCAGGATCATTGCGCGCGACGGGCCCGGCCGGCTGACGCTCGATGCCATCGCGCGCGAGAGCGGTCTGAGCAAGGGCGGCGTCATGCACCAGTTCCGCACCAAGGAGGCCGTGCTCAAGGCGCTCCTGGAGCGGCAGATGGATCATTTCGAGGAGTTCTCGCTCCGTTATATGGCGAAGGTCAGTGGGACCTCGGCCAATCCCCACCTGGCGACGCAGCTTGCCACCGTACGCGAAGCGGCCACGTCGCCGAATTCCGCAGCGCTGGCGCTTGTTGCGGCCATGGTCGAAAATCCCGGTCTGATGGTGCTGCCGCGCGAGCGTGAGTTGAAGCGGGTGGAGGCGATCAAGGCGGAGGCCGCCGATCCCGAGCTCGCGCTGTTGCGCTGGGCCGCGGCGCGGGGACTGTTGTTGAGCTCGCTGTTCGGCATGTCGCCGCTTGGCAAGGACGAGCACCAGCGGCTGTTCGCGCGCCTGCTCGATGACGATCAGTGGCGTCCTCTCGAAAAGGCGGCGAAGGTCCGCACGGCCAAGTCCGGCGCAGCGCCGGCGGCAAAGGCCGCAACCCCGCGCAAGCGCGCCTGATACATCGTTAACGAATTCCGACCGGCGCCTGCCCAAAACCGCGCCTGCGGCCAAAGGTGCCAGACCGTCATTTTCGCACTTTACAAACCAACTGGTCGGTTTTATAAGCGGAAACACTGAGACGGCCCAAGGCTTCTGAAATGGCCCCGGACGATGCCTTGGGCCGGCAATGGTGAGCGCCGCAGCCGCGTCTGGTCCCAAAACGCGGCTGCGGTCCCCATAGCCCTTGCTGAAAGCCGCTAGAGGAGTCTGGAATGGATCGCTCGATCGCCCTGCGCGGTCCGGGAATGCTGGTGCTTTGCGCGGCCGCGGCCGGCTGCGCCTCGGTCGCGCCCGTGCCCTATTCGGAGATGGCGTCCTCGGCCTACATGGCCCCGGACAAATCGGACGCCTCCGGCCGCGTGCCCTACCGCTATTCCACCCAGGTGGACTGGCGCGCGTACCATAAGGTGATCCTCGATCCCGTCGTGGTCTACCGCGGCAAGGATCACCAGTTCGGCGACATGTCCGACAAGGACAAGGCGACGCTCGCCGCCTACATGCAGAATTCATTCGCCGAGCGGCTGCGCGGCCGTTTCGCGTTGGTGCGCGAGCGCGGACCGAACACGCTGCGGATCAGGCTGACGCTCACCGGCGCCGTCACCAACACGCCGGTGCTCGGCACGCTCTCACGCTTCGACCTCGCCGGCGCCGTCTACAACGGCGTGCAGGCCGCGCGCGACGGTGAGGGGACGATGACCGGCTCGGTCGTCTACGGCGTCGAGATCTTCGACGCCACGACCTCGCGCCTGCTCTCGGCCTACGTCACCAAGCAATACCCGGGCGCCTACGACATCAAGGCTACGGCCGGCTCGCTCGCCGCCGCCACCGCCGGCCTCGACAAGGGCGCCGACGCGCTGATGGCGCAACTCAACTGACGCCGCAATCCACCCAACGAAAGGTGCTGCCGATGAACTTCTTGCTTCGCTTCGTGCTGCGCGTCGCGATCACCGTCGTGATGATGATCATCGGCGGCCGCGCCGGCGCTGCCGCGCCCACTGATCCAAGCGGCACCTGGCTGGTCGAGGACGGCCGCGCCCGCATTCGGCTCGAACGCTGCGGTCCGTCGCGCGAGCGCATCTGCGGCTTCATCGTCTGGATGAAGGAGCCGGCCGACAAGCGCGGCCAGCCTTATCGCGACAAGGAAAACCCTGATGCAGACAAGCGCGCCCGCGCGCTGCTCGGCCACCAGCTCATCATGGGCCTGCAGGCGACGGCAGAGGGGCGGTTTGCCGGCGACATCTACAATGCCGAGGACGGCAAGTTCTACTCGGTCTCGCTGTGGCGCGAATCCCCCGACCGCCTCAAGCTCAAGGGATGCCTGATCAAGTTCCTGTGCCAGACCCAGACCTGGCAGCAGACTCTCGACGTCCAGCCCGGCCAGCTGGTCGGCCTGACCGGCGATCTCAACGGCCCCCGCGCCGACAAGGAATGGGCGCAAGTGCCGGCACCGAAGCCGGTACAGGCGAAGGGGAAGTAGTCTTCACGACGATCGCAGCGCCCGCCGCAACTCATCGAGGGCGTCTGCGAGTTGCTCGCGGTGCGCGATGTCATCCTTGGGGAGGGCAGCGACGCTGCCTGCGAGCTCGCGCAGGATGCTGGCGAGCAGGCCGAAGTTGATGTGCAGATGCACCGACTTGCGTTCGTCGGCCGCGCCCGGATGTTGCAGCACCAGCGCGACGCCGCTCCCGTCGAGCCGTGCCTCGAACCGCGATGAGTGCTCGAAGGTGCCGACATAGAACTTGTCGGGATATTCGAGCGCGATCTCTGCCTTGTCGGGAACCGGACGGGACATGTGAACCTCATCGATGCCTCTCATTTTGGCCGGGAATAAACCGGGCCGCCTTGCGATAGGTCAGAGGCGTCCGCTTCCGGATTTGATCCGGATCAAAGCCAAGTCGCCGTTTCTGCGATCGAGTGGCAACTGGCCGGACGCCGCGTTGCGTGCCCTGGTTCTTTCAGCCGTGAGACGATCGATGGATATGCAGGCCACGACTATCCCTGCGGGCGACGACAGCGGCCCGGACGTCGTCGCGCCGGAGCCGGATGAGGGCGTGCAGCGCTGCCTGCAATTGCTGGGCGATGCCGGTCTGCGCCCGACGCGCCAGCGCCTGGCGCTCGGCCAATTGCTGTTCCTGCGCGGCCACCGGCACGTCACCGCCGAGGGACTCCATGAAGAGGCGATGGCGGCGAACGCGTACCTGTCGCTCGCGACCGTCTACAACACGCTGAACCAGTTCACCGAAGCCGGCCTGTTGCGCCGGATCGCCGCCGACGGCATCAAGTCGTTCTTCGACACCGATACGTCCGTGCACCCGCACTTCTACCTCGAAGGCGAGGATCTGCTGGTCGACGTCGCCGACGGTCTGACCTTCACCAAGCTGCCCGAGGCGCTTCCCGGCCACGAGATCGCGCGGCTCGACGTCATCGTCCATCTGCGCCGGAAGCGCGCGACGTAGGGGCGGCAGGACGATGTTCTAGCGTAATCCGGCCCGCCGGAATCCCTCCAGATAGTGCTCCCGATCGGCCTCATTGGCCCACGGCAATTGCGTCGCGATCCAATGCAGCGAAATGCCCGGCTGGGTACGGCGGAGCTCGTCCAGCGCCGTCTCCGCAAGCATCCCGTCGCCGGTCATGCCGGCTGAAACCGCGAGCACGCGGTAAGCGCCGGTGAGATCGCCGCGGTGGCGGATCGCCTCGCGCGCGAGCGTGATGGCTTCGTCATAGCGCCGCTCGGTGAAGCGCGCGTAGCCGGCAATGCCGTAGTAGATCGCCAGCGACGGATCGCGCGGTGAGAGCCGGATCGCTCTTTGTGCTGCGTCGAACGATTCGCTTGATCGCCCGGCGTAGGACAGCGCCAGGGCGTAATAGCCCTGCGCCAGCGAGAAATTCGGGTTGAGCGCGAGCGCCTGCTCGAACTCGGATAACGCGTCGGAAAGCCTGCGCGTCGAGAAAAAGACGCTGCCGAGCGCGGCATGCGCCCAGGCATCCTCGTGGTCGCAGCGCACCGCGGCGAGCGCGGCAGCCTCTGCGATCGGCACCGTCGTGGCAAGCTCCGCCCAGCCGAGATGTACGCCGAACATGTGGCTTGCCGCGAGCACCGAGAGCGCCTGGCCGTAGTTCGAGTCGATGGCAATGGCGCGTTCGAGCAAGGTCTGTGCGGCCGCGTGATCCTGTCGCGTCACCCGCCAGTAATGCGACAGGGCGCGCATCAACAGGTCCCAGGCGTCAAGGCTTGCGGGAGGCTTACGGTCGGCGCGAAAATTCTCCGCCGCATGGATCTGCGGCTCGATCGCCGCGACGATCGCGTTGGTGATGTCGTCCTGCACGGCGAAGACGTCGCCGAGCTCGCGGTCGTAGCGTTCGGCCCAGAGATGACTGCCGGTGGTGGCGTCGTTGAGCTGTGCGGTGATGCGCACGCGATTGTCCGCCTTGCGCACGCTGCCTTCGACGATGTAACGGACGCCGAGCTCCTCGGCGATCTGCCTGATATGGACCGAGCGTCCCTTGTAGGTGAAGGACGAGTTGCGGGCGATCACCATGAACCAGCGTTGCTTCGATAGCGCCGTGAGAATGTCCTCGCTGATCCCGTCGCCGAAATATTCCTGCGCGGGATCGCCGCTCATGTTCTCGAAAGCGAGCACCGCGATCGCCGGCCGGTCGGTCACGACCCGTGAGGGAGCAGGGCCGGGTTCCTCTGGCGCAAGAGTTGTTGCCCCATCTTCCCGGGCTTCGCCGACGAAACGGAAGCCCTTGCGCGGAATGGTCTTGATCAGCCGCTGCGTTGCGCCGTCGTCGCCAAGCGCCTTGCGCGCGGCGTTGATCCGGCTGTTCAGCGCGGAGTCCGAGACGATGCGGTCGCTCCAGATCTCGCTGATCAGGTCATCCTTGCTGACCACACGGGCACGCTGCGCGACGAGGTAGAGCAGGAGATCGAACACCTGCGGCTGGAGGGGCACGGGGGTGCCGCCGCAGGTCAGCTCCCGCAGATCGCCGTCGAGCACGTTGTTTTCAAAGAGAAATCGCACGTTTCTGTCGTCTCAAGCAAAAATCAAAGTCGTCTCAGGCGAAAATCAACCATCCGCGAAAGCATGGGGACCTCCGAACCGGCATGGTGAGAAGACCAAATAGTGCCGATGCCTCGGCACAACGGAGCGTTCTATGACCCAATTTGAACATCAGGTTTATTCCATCGGCCCGGAGGTTGCGGGCTCACGCATTTTCAAGTTCATCGCCTTTCTATACGGAATTGCGGCATATCTCGTGTTTTTCGTCACTATTCTCTACGCCATCGGCTTCGTCATGGGGCTGGTGGTGCCGAAGACCATCGACACCGGAACCGACACGCCGACGGCCGAGGCCGTCATCATCAACCTGCTGCTGATGGCATTGTTTGCCGTTCAGCACAGCGTGATGGCGCGCCGGCAGTTCAAGGCGTGGTGGACGCAATTCGTCCCCAAGCCGGTCGAGCGCAGCACTTATGTGCTGTTTGCGAGCCTGTCATTGCTGCTCCTGTTCTGGCAATGGCGTCCGCTGCCATCGGTCATATGGGATGTCGGAAATCCGGATCTTGCCGTGACGGTGGTCACGCTGTCCTTCGCGGGCTGGATCCTGGTGTTCACCTCGACGTTCATCATCAATCACTTCGAGCTGTTCGGATTGCACCAGGTCACCAATCATCTCGTCGGCAAGGAGGAGACGCCGCCACGCTTCAAGACGCCGCTGCTCTACAAGTTCGTCCGCCATCCGATTTATCTCGGTTTCATCGTCGCGTTCTGGGCGGCGCCGGTCATGACCGCAGGCCATCTGCTGTTCGCGGCCGTGACCACGCTCTACATCTTCGTCGGCATCGCGCTGGAGGAGCATGACCTCGTCGATCTCTTCGGCGACGAGTACCGGCAGTACAAACAACGGGTGTCGATGCTTATTCCCTGGCGCAGATCGATATAGCGCTCGCGTCGTTCCGTCGCGTCCGCCGAAAGGAGGATGCGCGGCGGAACGATGACGCGTAACGGACCTTGCCGGACTGCAGTCTTCACGTCCATCGGGGTGATTCCCCCCTCATCCCGACGCCTCTCCCCGCATCCGCTTTGCCGAGTTATCGGCGGACAGGAGCGGGGAGAGGAATTCAACCCTTCATCAACGGAGACGACCCAATGAAACATGTCGGAAATTGCTTCTGTGGCGCGGTCACGATCGAGGTCACGGGTGCGCCGGAGGCGATGGGCTATTGCCATTGCCGTTCCTGCCGCTCGTGGTCGGGCGGCCCGGTTAACGCATTCAGCCTTTGGAAGCCCGAGGCCGTGCGCATCACCGAAGGCGCTCAGAACGTCGAGACGTTTGCCAAGACGCCGCTCAGCCAGCGCAAATATTGCCGGAAGTGCGGCGGCCATCTCATGACGAACCACCCGCCACTCGGCCTGGTCGACGTCTTCACCGCCACGATCCCCACGCTCGCATTCGCGCCCGGCGTCCACGTCAACTACGCCGAGACGGTTCTGCCGATGCGCGACGGCCTGCCCAAGCTGAAGGATTTTCCGGCCGAGTTCGGCGGCAGCGGCGAGATGATGCAGGAATAGACTTTCTTCGCCTCTCCCCGCAAGCGCACTGCAAGCGGGGAGAGGGAGAAGTCGTTCACATCCCCGCGCGCCGAAACCCTTCCAGATAATGCGCGCGATCCTCGTCCCGCAGCATGGGCAGCTCGCGCGTGATCCAGGCGAGCGAAATGCCGGGTTGGGCGCGGCGCAGGCCTTCCAGCGCCGCAGCCGAGAGCGCGGTGTCCCCCGACATGCCGGCGGCGGCCGTCAGCACGCGATGTGCGCCGACGAAATCGGCGCGTTGTCGCATCGATTCCCGCGCCATCTGCACGGCTCCTTCGTAGTCGCGGCCTATGAATCGAGCATAGGCGGAAACGCCGCAATAGATCGCCGCGAGCGGGTCGCGAGGGCTCAGCCGCAGCGCGCGGCGCGCGGCGGCATCGCCGTCCTGCCACCGCCCCGCGTAGCACAACGTCACGCCATAGAAGGCGTGCGCCATCGCAAAATTCGGGTTGAGCTGCAGCGCCAGTTCGAACTCCGCCAGCGCGTCATCGAAGCGGCGGCGGAAAAGATAAGCATAGGCGAGGCCGTGATGGGCCCAGGCATCCTCGCGATCAGCCTCCACCGCGGCGAGCGCCGCGCGTTCGGCGAGCGGCACGGTCGCAGCCATGTCGGCCCAGCCCATATGCGCGCCGAAGATATGGCTGGTCGCGAGCAGGCCGAGCGCCTTGCCATAGGCGGGGTCGATCGCGACCGCCTTTTCGAGCAGGTCCTGCGCGGCGGCATTGTCCTCGCGGGTGATGCGCCAGTAACGCGACAACGCGCGCATCACGAGGTCCCAGGCATCCAGGCTGCCCGGTGGCTTCTGCTGGGCGCGAAAACTCTCGGCCGTATAGAGCTGCGGCTCGATCGCGGCGACGATCGCCTCGGTGATTTCGTCCTGCACGGCGAAGACGTCGGCAAGCTCGCGATCGTAGCGTTCGGCCCAGAGATGGCTGCCGGTCGAGACGTCGTTGAGCTGGGCCGAGATACGCAGGCGCTCGCCGCTCCGCCTCACGCTGCCTTCGACCACGTACCGCACCCCGAGCTCGCGCGCGACGTCGTGCATGTGCACGGCGCGGCCCTTGTAGACGAAGGAGGAATTGCGCGCGACGACGAAGAACCAGCGAAGTTTCGACAGCGCGGTGATGATGTCCTCGCTGATGCCGTCGGAAAAGTAATCCTGCTCGCGGTCGCCGCTCATGTTGGTGAAGGGCAGGACCGCGATTGCGGGCCGGTCGGGCAACGCGAGCATGGACTGAGTCTGCGCGACGCGGCCAAGATCCGAGGCGACCGCCCCAAGCTGCGTCTGGACATTGCCGACGAAACGAAAGCCTTTGCGGGCGATGGTGCGGATCAGCGCCTGGCTTGCGCCGCTGTCGCCGATCGCCTTGCGTGCCGCATTGATGCGGCTGGTCAGCGTGGATTCGGAGACACTGCGCCCATGCCAGATCTTGTCGATCAGCTCGTCCTTGCTCACCACCCGGTCGCGGTTTTCCATGAGATGGACGACGAGATCGAAGACCTGTGGCTCCACGGCAATGGGAACCTGCTCGCGGCTCAGCTCGCGCAGGTCGGTGTCGAGGAGATGATCCCGGAACAGAAACTGCACGTCGAAAACTCAGACCTCACAATAGGTTCGGCAATGATGAAATCAAAATGGATTTCGACACGAAGTCTGTGAGTCTAACGAGAGGTCTGCCCGGTTCACCACGATCGCGTGATGGCAGCCATGCGGTTTTCGGAGGGAAATACAACCGCGACGAGAATGCGACGATTTGAGCCGGATGGCCGCGGGCTACGTACCGGATCGGATCTTCCTGTTCTTGCCGCCGTCACCCTGAGGTGGCCGCTTTCTTCAGCGGCCACCCCGGGATGACGGAGCTGACAACTCGACACGCGCCTGCGAGAGCATCGCACACCACTGAGTGTGCGCCGAACACTGAATGTCCTTTGCCGAACAGGGTGGCCTGCGTAAGCTACCCTTCATACAACACCAACCACGAAGAAACGCCCATGCCCGCTTTTTCCGCCGCGACCACCGTGATCGATTCCATGCTGTTCCGCGATGCCTTCGGCACGCCGCAGATGCGGGAGATATTTTCCGATGTCGCGACGCTCGCGCGCTATGCCGAGGTCGAGGTGGCGCTGGCGAAGGCGGAGGCGAAGTGCGGCGTGATTCCGCAGGAAGCCGCCGATCAGATCGCGGCGCGGACCGACGTTGCCGCGCTCGATTTCGATCTGCTGCGCCAGGAGACCGACGTGGTCGGCTACCCCATCCTTCCGCTCGTGCATCAGATGGTGAAGCAATGCGGCGATGCCGGCCGCTATGTGCATTGGGGCGCGACCACGCAGGACATCATGGACACCGCCGTGGTGCTGCAATTGCGCGCCGGGCTGGATATCGTCGCGCACGACATCGCCGAGCTGCGCAGGATCCTCGCCGAGCTCTCGAAGCGCTACCGCGACACGCCGATGGCGGGCCGCACCCATCTCCAGCAGGCGCTGCCGGTCACCTTCGGCTACAAGACCGCGATCTGGCTCGCGATGTTCGATCGCCATGCCGAGCGTCTGGCGCAATTGAAGCCGCGCGTCCTGGTCGGCCAGTTCGCCGGCGCTGCCGGAACGCTGGCCTCGCTCGGCGACAAGGGCTTCGAGGTGCAGGAGGCGCTCTGCGCCGAGCTGAAGCTCGGCGTTCCCGCCTCGACCTGGCATGTCGCTCGCGACGGCTTTGCCGAGGCCGTGAACTTCCTCGCGCTCGTCACTGGCTCGCTCGGCAAGATCGCGCTCGACGTCATGATCATGGCTTCGACTGAATTCGCAGAGGTCTACGAGCCCTTCGTCAAGGGGCGCGGCGCCTCCTCGACCATGCCGCAGAAACGCAACCCGATCTCCTCGGAACTGATGCTCGCCGCGTCCAAGGCGGTGCGCCAGCACGCCGGACTCATGCTGGATGCCATGGTGCAGGATTTCGAGCGCGCCACCGGCCCCTGGCACGCCGAATGGATGGCGATCCCCGAAAGCTTCGTGCTGACCGCCGGCGCCCTGCACCAGGCGAAGTTCGCGCTCGCAGGCCTCGTCGTGGACGAAACAAAGATGAACGACAATCTCGCCATCAGTCGCGGCCTGATCGTGGCCGAAGCTGTCATGATGGGGCTCGCGCCGCAGATCGGGCGGCAGGAAGCGCATGACGTGGTCTATGACGCTTGCAGGCTCGCCAACGAGAAGGGTCTGACGCTGGCGGACGCGCTCTCGTCCGACGCCCGCGTCTCTGTCAGGATCGACCGTGCCGGGATCGAGGCGCTTACTTCACCGAAAAATTACCTCGGCCTTGCTCCCGCCATGGTCGACCGGGTGCTGAAATCGGCAACGCGTTGAAAACCAAAATGCGTGAAACTGCGTATCTCTCCGTGCCGCAAGGTGCTCGCGCACTTGCGCCTTGCGATGCTAGACTTAAATTGGACGAGAGAGCTTCGGCAGAGGACCCCGCATGACTGATCACCGCAATTCCACCACTCCCATCGATCCTGCGAAGCTCGACCGGCTGGCCGAGGTGGCGGTGAAGGTGGGCCTGGGCTTGCGGCCGGGCCAGGATCTGCTCTTGACGGCGCCCGCGATCGCGTTGCCGCTGGTGCGACGGATCGCCGTGCATGCCTACAAGGCCGGCGCCGGCATCGTGACGCCGATTCTCTCCGACGAGGAGATGACGCTGGCGCGCTATCGCCACGGCCACGACAACAGCTTCGATCGCGCCGCCAACTGGCTCTACGAGGGCATGGCCAAGGCGTTCTCGGACAACACCGCGCGGCTCGCCATCGTCGGCGACAATCCGATGCTGCTGTCGGGCGAGGATCCGTCCAAGGTGGCGCGAGCCAGCAAGGCCAATTCGATGGCCTATCAGCCGGCGCTGGAAAAAATCGTCAATTTCGACACCAACTGGAACATCATCGCCTATCCGAGCCCGTCCTGGGCCAGGCAGGTATTTCCCAACGATCCCGAAGACGTCGCGATCGGCAAGCTCGCCGATGCGATCTTCGCGGCTTCGCGCGTCGATCGCGAGGACGCGATGGGCAACTGGGCGAGCCACAATGCGGTGCTGCGCGAGCGCACCAACTGGCTCAACGGCCAGCGTTTTCGCGCGCTCCAATACGCAGGTCCCGGCATCGACCTCACCATCGGGCTTGCCGACGGGCACGAGTGGGAGGGCGGCGCCTCGCTGTCCAAGAACGGCATCAGCTGCAACGCCAACATCCCGACCGAAGAGGTTTTCACCACGCCGCATTGCCGTCGCGTCTACGGCCATGTCGTGAGCTCGAAGCCGTTGTCCTACCAGGGCACGCTGATCGACAACATCGCGGTGCGCTTCGAGGACGGCAGGATCGTCGATGCCAAGGCCTCGCGCGGTGCGGAGGTGCTGAACAAGGTGCTCGACACCGACGAGGGCGCGCGGCGTCTCGGGGAAGTGGCGCTGGTGCCGCATTCCTCGCCGATCTCGCAGAGCGGGCTGCTGTTCTACAACACGCTGTTCGACGAGAACGCGGCATCTCACATCGCGCTCGGCCAGTGCTATTCGAAGTGCTTCGTCAACGGCGCCCAGCTCACGCCGCAGCAGATCGCGGCGCAAGGCGGCAACCAGAGCCTCATCCATATCGACTGGATGATCGGCTCGGCCGAGACCGACATCGACGGCATTCTTGCCGACGGCAGCAAGGTGCCGGTATTCCGCAAGGGCGAGTGGGCGAAGTAGGATTTTTCCTCAGGCCGCCGCGTTGCGCCGCATCGGGCTGTTGTCGATGCTGAAGCGGTTGAATAGCGTCGTGAATGGGCTGCCGTCGGTGGCCCGCACGATGGCGTCGGAGGCAGCCACTGCGTCGTAGAGCGCGCCGACCGGATCGTTCACCTCCGGCAGGTCGAGCGCGCTGCGGATTTCCTCGCGCGCCTCGTTGACGTCGTCCTCGTCGTCGAGTGTCGCTTCCAGCGCATCCGCCGCGCGCCGCATCTCGGCGAGATCGCCGCCGGTGGAGAATTTCAGGATGTCGAGCCAATAGGGTCGGGCGACGACGAGCTGGACCCACGCCTCGAAATCCTCCGCGATAATTCCCGCGCGGCCTTCCGACGAGACGTAGAGCACGTTCTGCGACGGGAGCAGCACGAACGCGCCGCCGGAGCCGTCACTGCCGATGTGCAGGGGGCTTTCGATGCCGTCGACGGTGAACCAGGTCTCCTCTTCGGCTGCGAAGGAGACATCGAGGCTGCCGAGCCAGGCGACGGCCTCGCTGTTGGCTGCGAGGACCTCGGGAGTGAGGGGCATCGGCATGGCTCCTTTCAGATCGTTCCGCGCATTTTGTCGCACCCCGGAAAAGACGGGTTCATCTGCGCGAAATTGCAGGGAAATCGCGACGTTAACCGCTTCGCATCTGCAACTTGCGGCTGATTGTCGGGGCCCGCGTAAGAAAGAATTAAAAGCCGGCTACTAGCGTTCCAAACATCTTTCGAAACAATCCGGGCCGAGACCCGGCCGGTCATATTATATCCCTTGGGGAGACAGATGTCGCGCGCATTGATTGAAATCAGTAGTTGCAACGTTGAGCTCGAGCTGCGGCCGATCGAGCCGTCCTGGATCATCGAGGGCAATCCGGTATCGCGCTCGCACATCCTGTCCACCAGCGCCGACGGCACCGCTTCGACCATCATCTGGGCCTGCACCGAAGGGCGCTTCAACTGGTATTACGACATCGACGAGACGATCATGATCATGGAAGGGTCGATCGTGCTCGAAAGCGACGGCATGCCGCCGAAGCGCTACGGTCCGGGCGACGTCATTTTCTTCCGCGATGGCGCGCATGCCAAATGGCATGTCGAGGGACACGTCAAGAAGATCGCCTTCTGCCGCAAGACCAATCCCGTGATGATCGGCTTCCTGATCCGCGTCGTCAACAGGCTCAAGCGGATGTTCGTCTCCGCCGGCGAACGCCGCCCCGCCTCGCTGATGGGGGCCGGCTAGTTTTTAAGGACGCTTCCCAGCGGCCACGACGGAAGAGGGGTCGGGATCAATATCCCGGCCCTTTTTCTCGTCATGACGGCCGTTCGAGCCGGTAGACATCGGTCGCGGTCTGTGAGAACAGCGCCGTCTTCTCGGCCTCACTCAAGGGCGCCGCGATGCGCTTGAAGGCGTTGAAGATCACCTGATAGCTGCACTGGCCCTTGTCCGGCGGGAAATTGCTCTCGAACATCGCCCGCGTGGGTCCAAACGCGTCGATGCAGGTCTCGACATAGGGTCGCCAGGCCGCAGCAAGCTCTTCGGATGACGGCGGCCTCTCGCGCAGATGGAAGTCGTAGCCGAGCAGGCACATCGCGAGCCCGCCGAGCTTCACCACCACGTTCTCACACTTCGCGATCTCCTGGATCGACGCGCGCCACTGCGGAAACACCTCCTCGCGCCGCCCCGCAAAGCGGCCGACGCCTGCCGGGCCGCCGCAATGGTCGAGCACGATCCTGGTGCCCGGAAAGGCGCGCGCGAGCCCGGTCAGCTCGTCGATCTGCGGATGGAACAGCCAGGCATCGAAGCTCAGATTCAGCGGTGCGAGGCAGGCAAAACCCTTGCGGAAGGTCGGGTCCTGCAACAGTCTCTTCGGCCGGTTCGCATACATGCCGGCGACGGCGGGATCCTTGTCCCAGGCCGAGGAATGCCGGATGCCGCGGAAACGGCCGTTGCCTGCCGCGATCTCGGCTTCCAGCACCGGCTTCGCTGCATCGCCCAGCAGCAAATTCACGTGGCTGACGATGCCGGCGCAGATCGCGGCCTTGCCGTAACCGCCGCTCGCGCTCATCGCGGCGACGCCATTGGCGAACTCGACCTCGCCGACGGGCTGGAATGCTTCGGGCCCGTGTGCGCGATACATCGAGCGGCAGTCGACGTAGACGGTGGCGACGATGTTGTGGCCCGAGGCGATGTCCGCCGCCATCTCCTCGATCAGATAGCGGTGCCCGCGATTCCAGAGGTGGTGATGGGGATCGACGATCGGCCGAGCCGAATCGATGATCTCCTCCTGATATTGCGCGAGCCAGTCCTCGCGCGGCTCGACGAACAGCCCGCTCGTATTGGCGGGCAGACCGCTTGCAGCCATCGGCGTTCGCTCCTTTTATTCTCTTGTGGTGGGAGCCTAGCACCTCATCTCTTTGCGCAGCAGCGCACGTTGCGCAACCGCGCTCCTCATCGCGAGCACAGCGGGGCGCCGTCGTCAGATACTCCGCCGCTTCGCCCTTACATCGACCACGAGCCGCCAATTGGCTGCGGCGGCCGGCTTGACCTCGCCGAGCCAATGGAAGGAATCGCCGGTGATCTCGGTAAACCTCCAGCGCGTCAGGTCTCCGGCTTCGGTGACGCCTTCCTGCACGATGTCCTCGCCCTGCGGGCGCCCGACCTGCTGGCGGAACACGCTGCGGCCGGGATCGAACCAGGAGATCCTCCACGCATCGATGGTCGGATCGTAGACCCGCAGCGTCGTGCCGTACCAGTTGCCGGCGATCGGCAACGCCGGGCTGCCCGCGAGGCGGGGGATGATCCAGACGTCCTGGACGGCGCGGCCCTCCAGCACCCAGCCAAAATGGATTTCGCCGGCCGCGGTGTGTTTCGTCCCGTCCGGACCGTGGGCGGTGATCTCGGCGTCCCAATCGCCGACGAAGCGGCCGTAAAGCTGCAGCGCCGCCGCGTGCTCTGGGTTCGGTCCGTCCGCGTGCAACAATCTCGCAAAGTCGGTCATGTCGATCTCCTGTCGTGGGGAGAGCAGCACGACCGGCCGGCAGCCGACTTGGAGAAAATTGCGCGTCAGGCCCCGTCGAGGATGATCACAGTCGGCTTCGACGGCAGCGCATCCCGGGACATGCGGAAGGAGCGCTCGGTGCGGTGGTCGATCTCGAACTGCTGGCCGATGCGGCGCATGAAGTCGTCGAGCGGGGTGGCGAAGCGATGCATCGGCAGCACCACCGAGGCGCGCAGCCGCCTGGTGATATCGGAGACGCCGTCGAGCGACATGGTGTAGGTGCCGTCGATCGGCACCATCACGATGTCGAGCCGCCCGATCTGGGCGAAATGGCTGTCGTCGAGCTTGTGGTGGAGATGACCGAGATGGCCGATGCAGAGGCCCGCGACCTCGAAGATGAAGATCGAATTGCCGTCGCGGATCATGTCGGCGCCGGCATCGTCGCCGACATAGCGGCGGATGTCGGTGGTGACGTTGCGGATGAAGGTGTCGCCGATACGTTCCGACACGATGGCCGGCTTGCCGTCCTCGCCCCAGCCATGCAGCACATGGGGAATGCGCTTGTCGGGATATAAGGAGTAGTGCGTGCTGTGCGCGCGGTTCATGGTGACGACATCGGGCAGCCGTCCGACCTGGTAGGCGCCGCTGTAGTCGGTGGCGATGCGCAAGCCGCCAGGCGTGTCGATGAAATAGGTGGAGTGGCCGGCATAGGTGATCTCGACCTCGGCCGAGCTGGCGGCCTGCCGGAACGCGACCGGCATGGCGCGCGGCGCCGCATTCGCCATCGCCAGACACTCGCTGCGCTGTGGCTGCTGGGCGAGGGCAGGTGCGGCGACCCAGCCAAGAAACGCGAAGACCGCCAAGATTAGTCGATACATAGCAGACCGTCCGTCACTCAAGCAGCGATCCAGACAGTGTATCGTCGAATCCGGCCGCGGTCATGTCGCGCTAGGGCAGCCGCGCCAATCCGCCGCTTGCCTCGATCAATTTCACGGCCTTCTTGTCGAAAGACACGAACGTGTCGGCCCCAAGCCAGTTTCCTTCGTGGGCAATGACGCCATCGGCAAAATCGCCTCCGGCTTCGAGAAAGGCCAATCCAGCTTCGGCCAACGGGCGATTGACGGCCGCATTGGCGGCATTGAGAAAGTGCCGGATGGAAGCTGCGATATCGTCAGCGGAAATCCTGTAGCCTCGTGGGAGAACCCAGCTCAGCTCACAGAGTGCTGAGATCGAGATGGCCACCACGTCGGCCTTCTTGAGAATGGCTTCGGCTGCCTTACTCTGCTCGGCATCATCTTCGTAAGGCAAAATGGCCTTACATTCAAGAGAAGGCAGATCTTCTGAAAGGCCCTCACTCCCGCCGCGGGCTGAATTTCCACGTGATGGCGACGAGCCCTGCGGTGATCAGGCCGCTGATGATGCCGGCAAGCGGCAGCGCGAGCAGAAGCGCGGCGCTGGCAGCCCAGCCGATGGAGGAGAAGGCTTCGGCAAACGTCGCAAGCCGCGACGAGGTCTGGCGGCGGCGGAATTGGCTGCGCCGGGCCTGGACCCGGAACCAGAGCTGGATCGCGGTGGCTGAGGCCGCGCTGATGACAACGGCACCGGCACTGACCGCGGCCTGGAGCGGCGAGGCAAAGGCGAGCGCCGTGACCAGCGGGCAGAAGATGACGGCGATCGCGATCAGCACCACCTCGATCTTGGCGCGGGTGACGCCGGATGGTGTCAACGGTGCGGTCGCGACCAGATCGGGCGCGTCCTCGCCCGAGATCGTCAGCCAGGCGAGCCCTCCTGCGAGCTGTCCCGCCGCCATGACGATAACCGGCGTAATCAACGTCAGCGCCGCGGAACTGTCGGCAAAGCTGCGCCAGAGCAGCAGCGCCGGCGGCACCAGATAGAGCAGCTGCATCAGGGTCTGCGAGACCAGCCAGGGATCACGCCAGAGCAGCGAAAATTCCTTGCGCCGCAGCGCCTGCTGCCGCGATCCGCCGCGGAACGGGCGTTCCTTCGCACCTTGGCGACCGGACTTGCCGTAAGCGGCGGCATCGATCGCAGTATCGGCGAAGCGGCCCGAGAAGATCGCCATGACGCTCCCGAGCAGCACGAGGCCGAGCGCCAGAAGCAGCAGCAGCGGCCCACCGTCGCCCATCGCCGCCCGCGCGGGCCACCACCAGAAGCTGTCGACGTCGGGGGCATGGTCAGCCACGCTACCCGAGGTCAGGATGGTGAAGCGCGACAGGGTGCCGTAGGACATGATTGCCGCGACCTGGAGCGCGATCACAAAGCCGGCGCCGATGATCGCGGCCAGGATCTGGGCTATGAGCCGCGTGCGCGCCGGGCCGATCAGCCGGAACAGCAGGATGGTGACCGCAATCGCGACCGCCGCGGCCGACAGGCCCATGGCGACGACGAGGCCGAACGCCGCAAGCCAGCGCGCGCCGCCCCCGAACACCAGCACGTCGATGAAGGGCATCGAGAACAGCAGCGCCATCACCGTGACGGAGAGCGCGATCGCGGCGATGCGCACCGAGAACAGATTGGCCAGCGTCGCGGGCGAGGACATGATGAGGTCGAGATCGGCACGGGCGTAAAACACCCGCGTCACCGATTCGATCGCCTGCGACACCATCAAGGTCCAGGCCAGAAAGATCGTCGCGGAGATCACGATCAGCGCGGATTTGTCGAGCGGCAAATACAGGTCGGCGAACCGGCCGATCACGGCCCAGGCGGGCACGTGCAGCAGCGCTGCGAAGAACAGCAGGCCGATCACCGCGGCACGCGTTCGCTTGCGCCGCCCCCCGGTCATCATGGCGAACCATTCGCGCCAGGCGAGCCGGAGCTCGTGGCGGGCAAACCAGGAGAGCGCGGTCGCCGAGCTCATGCGGCTTCCTGGAGCGTCACCAAGGCGATGAAGAGATCTTCCAGGCTGGTGTCGCCGTGACCGTTCTGCTGGCGCAGCTCGGTAAGCGTGCCCTCCGCAACCAGGCGGCCGGAGGCGATCACGCCGATGCGGTCGGCCATGCGTTCGGCAACCTCGAGGATATGCGTGGTCATGATGATGGTGCAGCCGGCCTTGACGCGCTCGCTCAGGAGACCCTTCACATGGCGCGCGGAGACGGCGTCGAGGCCGGTCAGGGGTTCGTCGAGAATGATGAGGCGGGGATCGTGCACGAGCGCGCCGGCGAGAGCGACCTTCTGGCGCATGCCCTTGGAAAAGCCCTCGCAGCGTTCGTGCCGGTGCGGCTCGAGCCCGAGCGAGCTCAAGAGCTCCTGCGCGACCGGTTCCGAGACCGATGGCGCGATGCCCCAGAGGCCGGCGACGAATTCGAGATATTCGAGCGGGGTGAGCTTGTCATAGATCATGGGCTCGTCGGACACCCACGCCATCACCTGCTTGGCGGCGACGGGATTCTGGAGCGCGTCGATGCCGAAGATCGAGACCGCGCCGGCATCGGGCCTGAGCAGGCCTGCAACCATGCGCAAAGTGGTGGTCTTGCCGGCGCCATTGGGGCCGACCAGCGCGTAGAATTCGCCGGCATGGATGGTGAGATCGAGGCTATCGACCGCCAGGCGGTCAAAACGCTTCGTTAACCCCAGGACTTCCAGCGCCGATCTGTCGGGCTTCATGACGGGCCACACCATCCGGTTTTGCATTGCTCGCGACCATGACCTGAAGATGTTTCGGCACGGTGAATCGCGTTGCCGCAAATTCCGTCATCCGGATTGGACTAAAGGCAAGTCACCGTTTGTTGACAGCGCTTGGCGGTTCAGGCTGAATTGGCGAAGGGACGAATGGCGCTAACGCAGCAAACGACTGCGTAGCGACTGGACACAAGATGCGGCAAGGCGGTCAGGAAGAACCGCCGGTTGTATCGGGAGGATGCGCGGCGATGCTGGATTTCGTTCAGCAGCTGGTCAGCGGTGTTGCGCTCGGCTGCGTCTACGGCCTGATCGCGCTCGGCTTCGTGCTCGTCTACAAGGCCACCGAGGTCGTCAATTTCGCCCAGGGCGATCTGATGATGCTGGGCGGCTTCTTCGCCTTCACCTTCATCGGCATGATGGGGCTGAACTACTGGGTCGGCTTTGCCGGTGCGGTGGCCGCGATGGCGCTGTTCGGCATGGTGGCGGAACGCGTGGTGGTGCGGCCGATCCTTGGCTATCCGCAATTCTCCATCATCATGGCCACGATCGGCCTCGGCTACTTCCTGCGCTCGATCGCCGGCATGATCTGGGGTACCGACGATCTCAAGATCGAGACCCCGTTCAGCCAGGGCGTGCTGCGCGTCGGTTCGCTGGTGCTCGCCCACGACAAGCTTTCGGTGATCGCGGCGACGGTCATCCTCTGCACGTTGCTGTGGCTGTTCTTCAACAAGACCACGCTCGGCACCGCGATGCGCGCCAGCTCCGAGAACATGCTGGCGGCCTATTACATGGGCATTCCGGTCAAGCGCGTGGTGTCGATCGTCTGGGCGATCAGCGCGGCGGTCGCGACCTGCGCCGGCGTGCTGCTGGCGCCGATCACCTTCATCCACTCCAATGTCGGTCTGGCGCTTGGCCTGAAGGCGTTCCCGGCGGCCGTGCTCGGCGGCTTCGGCTCGATCCCCGGCGCCGTCGTCGGCGGCGTGCTGATCGGGGTGATCGAGAGCATGGCCGGCTTCTATCTGGCGGAGGGCTGGAAGGACGTCGCGCCCTACATCGTGCTGCTCGCCGTGCTCTTGCTCAAGCCCGAAGGCCTGTTCGGCCTTCACGTCCGCAAGAAGGTCTGAACGCCATGCGCTTCCTGTTCAAGACCGACTATGAGGACGACATCAGGCTGTTTCCGCATTCGGGCTATTTCGTCTCCTATGGCCTGTTGCTGGCCGTGCTGCTGATAGCGCCCTACGTGCTCTCCAGCTATGTGATGAGCCAGCTCGTCTTCGTCTGCATCTATGCGACCGTCGGCGTGGCGCTGCTGATCTTGACGGGCTTTACCGGGCAGGCCTCGCTCGGGCATGCCGCGTTTCTGGCGATCGGCGCCTACACGGCGGCCTATTTGCAGAAATACAATGTGCCGTTCCCAATCTATTTCCTTGCCGCAGGTGTCCTGACCGGGTTGATCGGCGCGATGGTCGGCTTCCCGGCGCTGCGCTTGACCGGCATCTACCTCGTCATCGCTACCATCTCCTTTGCCCTGATCGTCGAAGAAATCCTGGCGCGCTGGGAAAGCGTCACCAACGGCAATGAGGGTATGCGGGTCAAGGCGGTGTCGTTGCTGGGGGTTACAGTCTCGCGCGACAGTCCGACCTTCTATTTCCTTTGCCTCGCCGTGCTGGTGCTGACCATCGTCGGCACGCTCAATCTGCTGCGCTCGCCCACGGGACGCGCCTTCGTCGCCATCCGCGACAGCGAGACGGCGGCGCGCAGCATGGGCGTCAATGTCGCGCTCTACAAGGTAAAGTCGTTTGCGATCTCGGCGGCGATCACCGGCTTTGCCGGCGTGCTGTTCGCGCACAAGCTCTCCTTCATCTCGCCGGAGATGTTCACGCTGCAGCTTTCGATCGAGTTCATCATCGTGATCCTGATCGGCGGCACCTTCAGCCTGCACGGCGCGGTGCTCGGCGCGATCTTCATCGTGATGATCGATCCGTTCCTGACCTATCTGAAGGACGACATGCCCGGCATCATCGCCGGCGTCGCCGCGACGTTCGGCGCCGGCACACAGAGTGCCGCGAACGTGCAGTCCAAGGTCGCGGCCTTCGCCTCGCTCAACGGACTGAAGGGCGCGATCTACGGCATCATCATCGTGCTGTTCGTGCTGTTCGAGCCGCTCGGGCTCTACGGCCGCTGGCTCAAGATCAAGCTCTTCTTCCAGCTATTCCCGCTCTACAAGCGCGCCACCTTCAAGCGGCAGAAGATCTACGTGAAATCGGAGCGGAACCGATGAGCTATTTCCGCGCCGAGAATTTGTCGCTGCATTTCGGCGGCCTGAAGGCCGTCGATGCGGTATCCTTCGCGGTCGAGAAGGGCGAGATCCTCTCGATCATCGGTCCCAACGGCGCGGGCAAGAGCTCGATCTTCAACCTGATCTCGCGGATCTACCGGCCGACCTCGGGCCGCATCTTCTTCGAGGACCAGGACATCACCGAAGAGCCGCCCTACGACATCGCCAGGCTCGGCATCGCGCGCACCTTCCAGAACATCGAGCTGTTCGAGAATGCCACCGTGCTCTCCAACCTCCTGGTCGGGCGCCACCGCCATTCGACCACGCAGCTCTGGCAGGAGCTGCTGTTCCTGCCGAGCGTGCGCGCCAATGAGAAGGTGCATCGCCATCGTGTCGAGCAGGTCATCGAGTTCCTCGATCTCGAGCCCTATCGCGACAAGCTGATTTCGGGTCTGCCCTACGGCGTGCGCAAGGTGATCGAGCTCGCGCGCGCGCTCTGCTCGGAGCCGAAGCTGATCCTGCTCGACGAGCCGTCCTCCGGGCTCAACGTCGAGGAGACCGACGACATGTCGTTCTGGATCCGCGACCTGAAGAACGAGCTCGGCGTCACCGTGCTCATGGTCGAGCATGACATGTCGCTGGTCAACCGCGTCTCCGATCGCGTCATCGCGCTGAACTACGGCCGGGTGCTGACCATGGGGTCGCCTGCCGAGGTGCAGCACCATCCCGACGTTGTCGCCGCGTATCTGGGAGCTTGAGGTGATGGATGCCGCGGTGACACCGGATATCATCCTGAAGCTCTCCAACATCGAGAGCTATTACGGGCCGATCATGGCGATCCGCGGCATCTCGCTGGAGGTGCCGCGCGGCCGGATCGTGACGCTGCTCGGAGCCAACGGCGCCGGCAAGACCACGGTGCTGAAGACCATCTCCGGCATTCTCGATCCGCAGAAGGGCGCGATCGAGTTCATGGGCAGGCCGATCCAGCGCATGGAGGCTGACCGCATCGTGCGGCTCGGCCTCAGCCACGTACCGGAAGGTCGCGAGGTGTTCCCGTTCCTCTCCGTGCGCGAGAACCTGATGATGGGGGCCTATCCGCGTAGGGATCGCGACGGCGTTGCGGAAGACATCGAGCGCGTCTATGGCTACTTCCCACGGCTGAAGGAGCGGATCAACCAGCCGGCCGGACAGCTCTCCGGCGGCGAGCAGCAGATGCTCGCGATCGGGCGCGCGCTGATGAACCGGCCGACGCTGCTGCTGCTCGACGAGCCCTCGCTCGGGCTGTCGCCGATCCTGGTGAAGGAGATATTCACCATCATCCGCCGCGTCAACGAGGAGCAGGGCATGTCGATCCTGCTGGTCGAGCAGAATGCCAAGGTGGCGCTGGAGACCGCGCATTACGGCTATGTGCTGGAGATCGGCCGCATCGTGATGAACGATAGCTGCGACCGCTTGATGCATTCCCAGGACATTCAGGAGTTCTACCTTGGCGCCAAGGAAGCGGGCGCGCGAGGCGAGCGGCGCTGGAAAAAGAAGAAGACGTGGCGTTGAGGAAGAACTGGCGCTAAACGGGATTGCCCGTCCGCAACAATAGACCGCCGGCAAGGCAGGCAGTGGAGAGGGAAGCGACGAGGAGGGAACGCGGATGGATCGACCGGCGGTGCTGACGGTCGCTGACACGATCGCGAAGAGCTTTTTGCGCGCCGCTGAAACGCGGGGCGACAGGCCCGCGATCCGCGAGAAGAAATTCGGCATCTGGCAACCGACGAGCTGGCGCGAATGGCTGGAGATCTCGAAGGAGATCGCCTACGCGCTTCACGCCTGCGGCTTTGTGCCCGGCGACGTTGCCTCGATCATCGCCAACGCCGTGCCCGAATGGGTCCACGTCGACATGGGCATCCTGTGCGCCGGCGGCGTCTCGACGGGCATCTATCCGACCGATGCATCGACCCAGGTCGAATATCTCGTCAACGACTCCCGGACGAAAGTGATCTTTGCCGAGGACGAGGAGCAGCTGGACAAGATCCTGGCGTGCCGCGCGCGCTGTCCCTCCCTGCAAAGGATAATCGTGTTCGACATGGAGGGCCTCAGCGGCTTCTCCGACCACATGGTGATGTCGCTCGACGAGTTTCGCGCGCTCGGCCGCAATCACATGGTCGACCGCGAGGCGCTGTGGCAGGAGATGATCGACAGTCGCAGCGCCGGCGATCTCGCTGTGCTCGTCTACACCTCTGGCACCACGGGTCCGCCCAAGGGCGCGATGCACGCCAACCTCAGCGTCACCCATCAGATGCGGCACGCCAACGACTTCATCCCGGCGCGAGAGAACGATGACCGGCTGATCTTCCTGCCGCTCTGCCACGTCGCCGAGCGCATCGGCGGCTACTACATTTCGGTCGCGCTCGGCTCGGTGATGAATTTTGCCGAAAGCCCGGAGACCGTGCCGGACAATCTTCGCGAGGTGCAGCCGACCGTCTTCCTCGCGGTGCCGCGCATCTGGGAAAAATTCTATTCCGCCATCACCATCGCGCTGAAGGATGCAACGCCGTTCCAGCAATGGGTCTACCGCCGCGCCATCGAAATCGGCAATCGCATGGTCGATTGCAAGATCGAGGGTAAAGCGCCGCCGCTGTCGCTCCGCATCGCTAACGGCCTGGCTTATCAGGTCGCATTCCGCAACATCCGCCGCATGATCGGACTCGATCGCTGCCGCATTGCCTTCACCGGCGCAGCGCCGATCGCACCGGAGCTGATTCGCTGGTACCTCGCGCTCGGCATCGACATCCACGAGCTCTATGGCCAGACCGAGAATTGCGGTGTCGCGACCATGATGCCGTCGAAGCGGATCAAGCTCGGTTCGGTCGGCACGGCGGTGCCCTGGGGCGAGGTCGCGCTGTCGCCCGAGGGCGAGATCCTGATCAAGGGCGACTTCCTGTTCATGGGCTATCTGAACCAGCCCGAGAAGACCGCGGAGGCCATCGATCAGCGCGGCTGGCTGCATACCGGCGACGTCGGCACCATCGACAATGAAGGGTTCGTCCGCATCACGGACCGGATGAAGGACATCATCATCACCTCCGGCGGCAAGAACATCACGCCGTCCGAGATCGAGAACCAGTTGAAATTCTCGCCCTACATCTCGGACGCCGTGGTGGTCGGCGACAAGCGGCCGTACCTCACCTGCCTCGTGATGATCGACCAGGAGAATGTCGAGAAGTTCGCCCAGGACCACGACATCCCCTTCACCAATTATGCCAGCCTGTGCCGCGCGTCGGAGATCCAGGACCTGATCTGGCGCGAGATCGAAGGGGTCAACACCAATTTCGCCCGCGTCGAGACCATCAAGAGGTTTTTCCTGATCGAACGCCAGCTCACCCCGGAGGACGAGGAACTGACGCCGACCATGAAGCTGAAGCGCGGCTTCGTGAACAAGCGCTATGCCGCCGAGATCGACGCGATGTATCGCGAGCGCGCGGTGGCGTGACGTGCGCATGCTCCTGGAAGAGTGGGAAGTTTTTCCGACAAGAGGCATGCGCGGAAACAAAGGGATGTTCGTCTGAAGACAGCGAAGGAGTGATGGCCCCCGCCCTTCGCATAATACGGGCCCCAAGGAGAGGAGACGTCAATGTCGAGATCGATGAGAGCGTTCGGCCTTGCGGTGGGCGCGATGGCGCTCACCAGTCTGCCGGCCGCGGCGCAAACCAAGGTCACCAACGAAGGCATCTCGGGATCCGAGATCGTCATCGGCACCCATCAGGATCTGTCGGGCCCGATCAAGGGCTGGGGCGTGCCGGTCTCCAACGGCATGAAGATGGCGGTCGAGGAGGTCAACGCGGCGGGCGGCGTCAACGGCCGCAAGATTCGGCTGGTCGTCGAGGATAGCGGCTACGATCCGAAGAAGGCCGTGCTGGCTTCGCAGAAACTGATCGAGCGCGACAAGATCTTCGCGATGGTGGGAGCAATGGGATCGCCGACCGTGCTCGCCGCGCAGGATATCCTGCTCGATGCGGGGGTGCTTCAGCTCTTCCCGCTGACGGCGGCCGAGTTCACCTTCAAGTTCGATCCGGCCAAACCGCAGGAGCGGCTGAAGTTCAATAACCTGCTGCCCTATGTCGAGAGCACACGCGCGGCGCTGAAATACATGATGGAGTGGAAGAAATTCCAGAAGCCGTGCATCATGTACCAGGATGACGAGTACGGCAAAAACGTGCTCGACGGCTTCAGCCAGCAGCTCACCGCCATGAAGGTGCAGCCGGCCTCGATCACGAGCTACAAGCGTGGCGCCTCCGACTTCAGCGCGCAGATCGCCAAGATGAAGTCCGACAGCTGCGACCTCGTCGTGCTCGGCGCGATCCTCCGTGAGCCCATCGGCGCCATGACCGAGGCCAAGAAGCTCGGCTGGGAGGTTACCTTCCTCGGCGCCACGCCCACCAATGTGATGGAGGTGCCCATGCTCGGCAAGGAAGCCGTGGAAGGCCTCTACGCCGCCGCCCTCTTCGAGATCCCCTACGAGGACACGGCCAAGGGCAAGGTCAAGGACTGGCTCGCCACCTACAAGAAGATGTTCGGCACGGACGCCAACACCCAGGCCATCATCGGCTACAACGCGGTCATGACCTTCGCTTTCTACGCGCAGAAGGCCGGCAAGGATCTGACCGGTCAGAAGATGCTCGACGCGCTGGAATCCGGGGACAAGTTCGTCGACATCTTCAACTCGCCTCCGACGAAGTTCTCCAAGATTGACCATCTCGCCAGCACCATCACCCAGGTGCAACAGGTCAAGGGCGGCCGCTGGGTGCTGGTGAAGGACAATCTGATGTTCTGATCTCTCGCCGCAACGATGGTGCACCCTCTCCCCTTGTGGAAGAGGGTGGCATCGTGTCAGCGAAGCCGGGGGAGGGTCTCTATCCCCACGAACGGTCCTGCGAGTGGAGAGGACCTCTCATCCGGCGCTTCGCGTCACCTTCTTCCACGAGGAGAGAAGGGAAGAAAACACCTACGAGCCCCCGCCCGCAGTGCCCGAGCTCACCGGGGCCAGCGCGTCCTCCCGGCATCGCCAGCCGTCGGCGGCTTTCACGAAGGCGAAGGTTCGCTGGATCCTGAGGCGGCGCGTGACGTTGAAGGCGTCTGCGGAGCGCTCCTTGTTGCCGGCTCCCGGCTGCGGACGACCCGTTCCGGCGTCCCAGCAAGTGCCCGTGCAGATGGTCGCGACCCTGCTGCAGGTGGCGAACGGCGCCAGCACCGCCATTTCGATCTCGCCCGTGACCTGCGCCTCCTGCTCGGCCACATGGCTGTCGATGGCGTAGACGCGGGTGATGCGGAGGAAATTGCCACAGGAATTGGCCGCATGGATTCGCGCGGCGCAGAAGTCGACGGCGTCTGTGTCGGGCGAGCGGGCTGCGACCTGCCGGCCAAACACCTTCTTGGGATCGCCTTTCGCCGCGCCGATTTCGTCGGTCTTGTGCTTCAGATATGCGGCGAGACAGTCCTCAGCGGATTCGAGCTCTCCGAGCGGGACGTTCTCCTTGCCGACAAGATTGCATTTGCGATCGCGCTCCCGCGTCCACCGGCCATATTCGGCAAAGGCAAAGCGCGACGCGGTCGAATCGAGTTTGCCGATCAAACCGAGCACCTGGCCGTTCAACTCGGTCTCGGCAAGCGCCAGCGACGGGTCCGCACAAATCACCGCGCCCGCGGCGGTGTTGGCCGCGAGACAGTCGAAATCCGGATCGCGCACGATCGCGGCGCGCTCCTCGGTCACCTTGAGTAGACATGCCTTCACCCGGTCGAAATCGCCGGTGCGGATCGCGGTCTGGCCGACGATGCCGCAACCGAGGTTGCGCTGGCGAACCCAGATCGCGTTTTCCTCGATCGCCGGCAGGCGATCGGGCAGGCGGCCAAGCCGCGCCTCGATTCCCGAGTTCAGCTTCTCGGCCGCAGCGGCAAGCTCGGGATCACCGCAGAACAATTGATTGCCGGGGTCGCGGATCTGCTGGCAGTTGTTCTGGGCGAATAGCGGCAGCCTGTCGGCGACGGAGCGGTCGGATGGGCCGGATTGCGCGAGGCCTGGTGCTGCCGGCAAGGCCAGCAGCGCAAGCACAGACAGCACGATGAACCGCATTCCCGTCGCCCCCAGTATGGCCGCGGCCATGCTAGCAGTTCCGGATCGCGCGGCGAAATGGGTTTGTGGTGGGTGGTCGGCACGGGCCTGCAGCCTGGATTCGCTGTGCTCCATCCAGGCACCAGATCAATCAGCGTGCCTCGTCGGCGACCAGCGATATCCGCACCGGCTCGTCGACATATTTCATCACGGCCGACTGGAAGAGCACGAACAGCGGCTGGTAGCTCCGTGCGGCGTCGTCCTCGACCATTGCCATGCGGCGGTTGTCGAGCATCAGCCAGTGGCCCTCGAGCCGTGCGGCGACAACCGCATGCTCTTCCCCGGCGCGGGTGTCACGCACCACGACGATGCGGAGGTCATCGCTGGCAACGCCCGCGAGCCGCAACGCGGCGAGCTTGGCAATGGCATAGTCCTCGCAGTCGCCGGCGCCGCGCTCGAGGGTCGCGAGCGGCGAACTCCAGACATCCTCGGCACCGTCATTGGCTGCCCGGATGGCGAGGTTGATGGCGCGATTGGTTTCGCCGAGCCGGGCGCGGCCGTCACGGCTGCGGGCCTGGTCGACGATGGCGAGCAGTTTCAGTGCGGCGGGCGAAGCACAATTGTCCCGGTCGCCGTCGCACAGTGCGAGCTGCACCATGTCGTCGTCCAGCTTGGATTTCAGCGCGAGCCATTTCTGTTGCAGGCCGCCGCCGGAGATGGCGAAGGCGAACACGCCGAACGGCTCGGCGGATTTGCGCACGAGGATGCCGGCCCCCGGCGACAGCAGCGTGCCGGCGCGAAGTTCGGCGGCCGATCCGAGCAGGATCAATCCGCACAGGACAAGGATTGCGCGCCAGGCGCGCGAGCGAGCAGCGGTCTCCATCTGACATCCCCTTCCGGCTTCGTCAGGTCCCCCTCGACCTGTGCGTGCCGGGCTTTGTTGCTTTCGCGGAGATAGTGCGAGACGGGCCGTTTTGTTCTGCTTAACGCGCCCGGCTGCGGTCCCAAAACCGGGGGACAGGCTGAAACGGGCCTGCTCGAATTGCGTAAAGTTTTACGATTCGGGGGCTATCGGGGGCTAAGAGGGCACGGCTGCCGCGAATTCGCACCAATTGCAGGCAAAAGTTGCAGGGAACTTGGTTCCGTGCCGTATGGCTAACGACCCGCTATTTCACGGGTTCTGTTAGTTGGATCACAGATCTAGCTCCGTATTTGGCGCAAGATCCTGCGGGGAACCGCGAAAAAAAGATGACAAAAGTATCTATTGTAGAATTTCTACAATAGAACACATGGGGTGACTTGAAATGAGCGAGAATAAGTCCCGCTTTACTTTTCATTATTTCAAAAATTACTTTGACTTCTCTGCGGGTGCCCTGCCGCTTGGGAGCAACGACCGCTTGGTGATGCGAAATCACACAAGCAATAGATGGTTTCGCTAAGGACTTGGTAATGATATGCAAGTTTAGGCGAACGATACTTACTTAAATTTTAACCCTTTTTTTGGTGCCCGGTTGAATTACGCTGGCAAATTTGACGCCGCGATTTCCTTGGACGGCCTGGGTTCCCGCTCGCCCGCCGATGGCCATGTCGATTCCTTCATTGCCAAGGCTCATGGGCATGTGCCGGAAGGCGCGTTCGTCGTTCCCGATCCCAACCTGATCTTTCACGGTGAGTTCAAGCGCGCCGGCGCCGATCTGGTGCTGTCGCATGAGGGTCACGAGTTCGTCGTTCACGATTATTTCAGGGGCGACAAGCGCGCGGCGATCTCATCGCCCGATGGCGCCCATCTCACCGGCGACATCGTCAACGCGCTCACCGGCCACGTCCAATATGCGCAAGCCGCGTCCGGCATCGCCGCCGCGCAGGTCATCGGCCACGTCACCAAGCTCGCCGGCAGCGCCACGGCTATCCGCAACGGCGTCTCGGTCATCCTGAACAACGGCGACAATGTCGAGAAGGGCGATGTGGTCTCGACCGGTGCGGATTCGACGCTCGGCATCACCTTCATCGACGGCACCGTGTTCGGCCTGTCCTCCAATGCGCGGATGGTGCTGAACGAGATGGTCTACGACCCCAACGGGTCGAACAACTCCTCGCTGCTCAGCCTGGTCGCAGGCACCATCACCTTCGTTGCCGGCGAGACAGCCAAGCACGGCGACATGAAGGTCGACACGCCGGTCGCCACCATGGGCATCCGCGGCACGGCCGTGCTGAGCCAGATCAATTTCGTCGTTCCCGCCGGCGGCGGCGATCCGCAGCCGCAGGCGAGCTTCCAGGTTCTGGTCGAGCCGAACGGCACCACCGGCTCCTACATCCTGTTCGACAAGGTCACGCTGCTGCCGATCGCGACGGTCAATCAGGCCGGCCAGATGATCCAGATCAGCGGCGGCAACGTCTCGATCTCCAACGCGCTGATGTCGCCGGACATTCAGAAGCTGATCACGGACGTGTTCACACTGAAGTTCACCGACAACAACAGCAATACCAAGCTGACCACGAACTTCACCGATTCGATCACCCAGACCGGCAACATCGTCGTGATCAAGACGGACACCGGTGCCACCGCGACCGCGACCTTCACGAATCTGAATCAGCCGGGATCGCAGGGCCCCGGCCATGATCCGTCGACCAGCACCCGTGTTCCCGGCCCGCCCCTTTCCCGAAGTCTCGATGCCAACGGCAATGTGACGTCGGCGTTTGCGCTGACGGAGCGCGCGGACAAGACCGGCGACACCGTGGATTCCGACACGGTCTCCGGCCGAATCACCTTCATCGATCAAAACCTGGGCGATCGGCCGACGGTGAGCGTGGATCTCGCCGGTGCGCCGAACTACGTCTACAAGAGCGCCGGCCAGCAGGATGTCACCGGCACGCTCTCTGCGCTTCAGAAGCAGGACATTGCGGCGACGCAGATCCAGATCAACGTCGCCGCCGACGGTGGCAACAGCAACAATGGTTCGGCGGTCTGGACCTACACAATTCCGGACCACGTCTTCGACTTCCTCGCGGCCGGCGAAACCCTGACGCTGACCTACAAGGTCAGCATCAACAACAATTTCTCGGTCAACCCCGAAACGTCGTTCATCGACATCACCATCACCATCACCGGCACCAACGACAAGCCGGTGATCACCACCAGCGTTCCGACCATCACCTTCGAGGGCGGCACCAGCGTGCCGGGTGGCCCGCTCAGCAGCGAGGTGCCGACGACGGGCACGCTGAGCTTCGACGACGTCGATCTCACCGACAAGCATACGGTGTCGGTGGCGCTGACCAGTGCGACCCTGCCCGATGGCACGACTGTTCCGCCGGGTCCGCTTGCAGCGTTCCAGAACGCGATGTCGGTCGCGATCGCAGCCGGTGCCGACAGCACCGGGGACGGCACCGGCACCATCAACTGGTCTCTGGCCGACCTTCCCGTCTACCTTGCCGACTTCATTCCGAGGGGCGAGGTGCTGACGCTGATCTACACCGTGACGCTGACGGATTTGCAAGGCGCCACCTCGCAGCAGACCATCACCGTCACGATCACGGGCACCGATGCGCCTGCCGTGGTGTGGATCGCAACGGAGAAACCCGAGGCTCCCTCCGGAGGCTTCTGGAAAGATGCGGCAAACTGGGCAACCGGCACCGTTCCGACCATCGACGACGACGTCATCGTCATCACCGATCAATTGCACGGCCTGACGCCGTCTTTTCCGGCCACGATCGATGCGGCAGCCTATGCCAAGTCGGTCACGATGAATGATTTTGGCGGTCCACCGCCGCAGCTGATCAACCAGAGCTCGCTGACCATCGCGGGCTCGCTCGACATGAGTGCGGACTCGATCTTCACGAACGCCGCGACTGGCACGATGTCGGTCGGCGGCCTGGCCGAGATCCTGGACACCAGCGTACTCAGCAATGCCGGATACCTGACGCTCAAAGCCGGCGGCGATTTCGCCGTCGGCACCACGATCACCAATTCGGGCACGCTCGAACTATTTGGCGGCACGCTGAAGACGTTGGCCACGATCCACAATGCCGGCGGCACGCTGAAGACCGATGCCGGCGCGACGCTGATCGTCGATGGCACGACGGTCGATGGTGGCACCGTCACCATTCTGGGCACGCTGGAGCTCGAAGGCAGCAGCCTGATCGAGAACGGCACGCTGAACAATTCCGGCACGGTCAACGTCAAGGACACGGCGGAATTCGCCCACGAGACCGTCGCCAACACGCCAAGCGGAACGATCAAGGTGTTGGCGAATGGTTGGCTGATCATCGACCAGGGCTCCGGCGTCACCAATGCCGGCAACGTCACCGTCGATGCCACCGGCAAGCTGACGGTGAACGGCGCAACGATCAGCGGTGCCGGGACTGTCACAGTCAACGGCGAGATCGACCTGACGGGCAACGCCGTGCTGAGCGGCGGTATCCTGAAGAACAACACCACGTTCAATGTCAGCGGCACCGGCAATGCGCTGGATGGCGAAACCGTCACCAATGCCGGCACCATCGAAGTGCTGGCCAACGGTGCACTGACGATCGACCAGGGCTCGACCATCGACAATTCGAGCGGCACTGTCATCGTTGACGGTAGTGCCGCGCTGATGCTGGATCATGCCACGATCAGCGGCGGCGCCGTCAACGGCAGCGGCACCATCGATGTCACCGGCGCCAGCAAGATCGACGGCGGCGCGACGCTGAGCACGAGCATCGTCACGGCGGACGCCAAGCTGACGCTGGACGGCGTCACGGTGTCGGGCTCGACGATCACCGACAATTCCAGCATCGAGCTGAACAACACCGTCAAGCTCAAGGACGGCGCCAAGATCCAGGGCGGCCCGATCAGCAACAACGGCACGCTGGAGATCGCCGGCGCGGCGACGCTGCTCAACGATGTCCTGACCAATACCGGCCACACCGTCACGGTCGACGATGGCCAGACGCTGACGCTGTCCGGAACCGAGATCACCGGCGGCACCATCAACAATTTCAGCGGCTCGGTCGGCGGTGCGATCGACGTCACCGGGAACAGCAAGATCGACGGCAATGCGACCCTGAACAAGGGCGCCGTCACGGTCGAAAACGGTGTCACGCTGACGCTCGATGATGCGACCGTTGCAGGGAGTGCGATCGCCAATCATGGTGCAGTCAAGGTCGATACGAGCAAGAAGCTGACGCTGTCGGATGTGGGCTTGACCGGCGGTGGGCTCACGATCTCCGGCACGCTGGATTCGTCCGGGGCGACCACGATCACCGATGCTGCCATCATCAACAACGGCCTGATCGAAGCGGTCGGCGGCCTGCTGACGCTTGCCACCGTCACTTCGGCCACCATCGCCAACGCCGGCACGCTTCAGGCCAATGGCGCCGAACTCGACATCGACCATGAGGCCGTCACCAACACCGGCACGCTGGCCGCGATCAATGGCGGCACGCTGAAGCTGATCTCGATGACGGTGACCAACGGCACCGGCGCGGTTTCGGTCGGGGCCGGCTCGACGCTCGATCTCGTCGGTGCAGTCATCGACGGCGGCACGTTGACGATCGCGGGCACGCTGGAATCGACCGGCACGAGCGCGATCAACGACGCCGACATCACCAACACCGGCACGATCACTGTCACCGGCGGCACGCTGACGATCGATCCGGTGACGCTGCACACCATCACAAATTACGCTCTGATCCGGGTGAGCAACGGCGAACTCGACGTCTCCGGCGACCTGATCGTGAATACGGCCGAGATCAAGGCGATCGACCACGGCGTCCTGAAGCTGACCGATGTCACGATCACCAATGGCGGCGGGACGGTCACGGTCGACGCGACGTCGAAGCTGTATCTGTCCGGTGTCACCTCGATCAATGGCGGGTCTCTGACCAACGCCGGCAATCTCTACGGGGTCTCCGGTCTCAACACGATCTCGGCCGCGGTCACCAACACCGGCGCCATCGAGGTCCAGGCCGGAACGCTCAACCTTTCCGGCGGCCTCAGCGGCGTCGGCTCGGTGACCATCGACGACGGCGCGACGCTGGAGCTCGCGGGGGCGACGGCCCAGACCATTACCTTCGCCGGCGGCACTGATACCCTCCAGCTCGACAAGGCCGCGGGCCAGAGCTTCACCGGCACCATCGCCGGCCAGTCGACGACAGCCGGCACGTTCACAATCAAGGGCGCGGCCGATATCACGACATCGAGCGGCGACGCGCTCGACTTCACCGCGTCGGGCGGCACGAATGTCGCACCGGCCGATATCATGCTCGCACTCACCGGTAAGTTGACGGGCGCGGCGAGCGGCATTGTCGTCACCCAGAACGGCGCCGGCGACATTTCGCTGACGGCAACCGGCGGCGCCATTGGCGGCGCATACGGCATCGACGCGGTCACCCAGGGTGATGGCGACATCACCATCGACGCCGGCGGCATCATCACGGGCAGCGCGATCTACGGCATTCGGGTCCGCAGCTACGGCTCGGGCAGCGAGGCGGTCACGACCGAGGCCGGCAGCGTCATCACGTCGGGCAGCTCCGGCATCGTTGCAGTCAATCGGGCGACGTCCCTCGGCGCAGCATCCGGCAGCACCATCACCATCAACGCCTACGGTACGATCAACTCCGGCAGCAGCCAGAACCAGAGCGGCAATGCGCCCGCCGGCATCCAGGCCGGCTACAACGGTGCCGCCACCGGCAGCAACGCCAACACCGGCGTGAACGGCTCGGTCGTCGTCAACAACCACGCGAACATCACCGCCGCGGCGGGTTACGGCATTCACGCATATAATTACGGGAATGGCGACGTCACGGTGAACGATGCAGCCGGCACCATGATCGTCGGTGCCGAGGAAGGCATCAGGGCGCAGGCGCTCGGCGGCGGCGCCGGCGACGTCAGCGTGACGCTCGGTGCCGGTGCGTCGGTGACGGGCACCACCAGCTACGGCATCCTCGCCTACAGCATCGATGCGGGCGACATCAGTGTCACCCTCGCAAACGGCGACAGCATCATTTCGGGCAGCTCGGGCATCGTGGCTGTCAATTATGCGACCGCGATTGCCGCCGACGTCGACAGCACGATTTCCGTCGTGGCGCATGGCACGATCCATTCCGGCCCGACCGCGAACTCCGACACCTCCATTCCGGGCGGGATCATCGCCGGCTATAAGCCGGGCGGCACCAGCGCCTTCTCCAACGCAGTCAATGGCGACGTCATCGTCACGAGTGACGCGACGATCGTCGCTGACGCCGGCTACGGCATCGAGGCGTTCACCTGGGGCGCCGGCGATATCACGGTCACGACCGGCGCGACGTCCTCGATCACCGCCGCCACGGGCACCGCGATCGGCGCCTTCGATCACGGCGGCGGCAACGTCAGCGTCACCAACGATGGCTCCGCCACCGGCGCGGTCGGTCTCGCCGCCGTTGCCACCGGTAATGGCGACGTCACCATCGTCAATCATGGCAGCATCACCAGCACGAGCCTGGCCGGCATCAGCGTCACGCAGAACGAGGCCGGCGCGGCCGGCTCGACCCACATCATCAATACCGGATCGATCGTGGCGCCGACCGCCCACGCCGCGATCTATATCCAGGAGAACACGGCCGGCGGCTCCGCGCTGATCGACAATTCCGCCACCGGAACGATCGGACCCGCCGTCGCCTCGACCGTGACCGCCATGACCTACGCCATTGTCGAGACCGGCGGCGCTATCACGATCAACAATGACGGCCACATCAACGGCAATATCTCAGTCGCCACCGCCACGTTCAACAACAAGTCGGGCGGTATCTGGACCGTCTCCGGCAGCAGCGTGTTCGGCAATCTGTCCTCGATCGGTAACGCCGGCGAGATCGATCTCCTCAATGGCGCCTCGGTTTCCGGCTCCGGCCTGAGCATCGCCAATTCCCACGACATCGACAGCTGGGGCACGGCGTCGATCTCCGGCACCATCACCAACACCGGCAGCATCGAGGTCCACACCGGAACGCTGACGCTGTTCGGTTCGCTGTCCGGCGCAGGCTCGGTCAAGATCGAGGCCAATGCGACCCTCGAGGTCAACGCCACGGTGTCGCAGACCGTGACCTTCGAAGGCGGCGGTGCCGAGCTCCAGATCGACACCACGAGTTTTGGCGGGTCGATCGCCGGCTTCGCCGCGACCGACAAGCTCGACCTGTCGACCATCACGTATGATAGCGGGACAACGGCGACCTACGACGTTTCGACCGGCGATCTCGCCGTGAGCGACACCCATGGGCATACGATCACGCTGCACCTCCTCGGCGACTACAGCGACGTCCGCTTCGTCACCAGCAGCGACGGAAGCGGCGGCACGAACGTCGAGCTGATTCCGACCGATCACTGGACCGATGCTACGGGCGGCACCTGGAATGACGCGTCGAACTGGAGCCTGGGCGTGCCTGCGGCCAATTACGACGTCAAGCTCGACGCGCCTGGGACCTATACCGTCGACAGCACGACCAGCGTCACGATCGAAGATCTCACCGTTGCCTCGGGCGTGACGCTGAAGACCGAGCCCGGCACCGTGTTCACGGTGAACGGTGACGTCGTCGACAATGGTCTGATCGAGGCCGGCCCGTTCTCCGGAAACGACGTTTCGAACATCGACATCAAGGGCGACGTCAGCGGCACCGGGGCGATCGAGATCTCCAACAAGGCCGTCGTCGAGATCGAGGGGTCTGTTTCGGGGACGCTGGTCGACGGATCGTTCTCGGGAATCGTCGTCTATTACGACAACGGTCTGGGCACGCTGATCCTGGACCACTCCAGGGATTTCCACGGGCTCATCTCGGGCTCGCCGGCCGGGGCTCCGCTCTCGTCCGGTAACGAGATCGACATGAAGGACCTCGCCTGGACGTCCTCGATGTCGGCGCAGGCACAGTACGATCAGGCCACCAACATCACGACCGTCGACTTCTACAACGGCGCGACCACCATCACCCTGTCGTTCCTCGGCAGGGACCTGAATTGGCACCTTGAGAGCGACGGTCATGGCGGCACCACCGTCTACGATCCGCTTGCCGATTCACCCATGACGATCGAGACCGGTTCGGTGCTGAACCTCAGCGAAGCTTCCGCCGAGGACGTGATCTTCGTCAACGGAACCGGAACCACCGGCACCTTCGCGATCGACCACGCCGCCGACTTCACCGGCGTCATCAACGGCTTTGCCGGTGACGGTACCCTCGCCAATTCGGATCTCCTCGACCTCAAGGACATCGGCTTCTCGAGCCTGACCGGGGTGACCTACACCGAGAACGCCGACCATCTGGGCGGCGTGCTGACGCTGAGCGACGGGACCGATACCGCGATCCTCAAGTTTGCCGGGAACTACAACATCGACAGCTTCGATTTCGCCAGCGACGGCAATGGCGGCACGCTGGTCGTCGATCCACCCACGGGACCAACCCTCGTCGGGACCGACGGGCAGGACCAGTTTACCTTCACGAATTCGACGCTTGCGGTTCAGAGCACGATCCTCGATTTCGAGCTGGGCCAGGACAAGATCGACCTGCAGAAGTTTGCCGGCATCCAGTCCTTCAGCGATCTCGGCATCACGCAACAGGGAGCCGACACTCTGGTCACGCTCGACGATCACCAGTCGATCCGCGTGAAGAATCTTGTGGCGAGCAGCCTGCACGCCAGCGATTTCATCGTCGCGAACCATGCTTGACGGCCATGCCCCCGGTTCGGCTGCGGCGCCTCGTCTGCGGCGGATTCCGGTATCAAAGACATAGCTGATTGCGTATTGTCGCCCGAACATCGGACGAAGGCGGGCTGCGGGAAATTCGGGCGATATGAAACGTCTAAAGATCCTCCGGCGGTGGTTTGCGCGGAAGCTCGGTTTTGCGCGGCTGATGTGCCTGGCGCTGCTGGTCGTGTTTGCCGGCGCTCGCCTATGGGATCCGCCGCCGATCCAGGAATTGCGGCTGCGCACCTTCGACATGTTTCAATTGATCGATCCGCGCCACAAGGCGGCGCGGCCGGTCGTCATCGTCGACATTGACGACAAGAGCCTCGCCAAGCTCGGTCAGTGGCCGTGGCCACGCACGCGGATCGCCGACCTGATCCTTAACCTCACGGCTCAAGGCGCGGTGGCGATCGGCTTCGACGTGGTATTCTCGGAGGCCGACCGGCTGAATCCGGATCTGGTCGCGGGCCAGATGCGTTATCTCGACGACGCCACCCGCGCCAAGCTGCGCGAATTGCCGAGCAACGATCAGATACTCTCCGAAGCGATCAAGCGCTCGCGCGTGGTGCTGGGCGAGACCGGGCAGCCGGCGATCTCGTCCGAGCTCGACAAGACGCTGCCGTTCACCGGTGTCGCGACGGTCGGCGAGGAGGGCGCCGAGCGCTTTCTGTTCGAATTTCCTGGCCTGCTCCGCAACGTCCCCGTCATCGAGAAGGTCGCGGCCGGCCGCGGCCTGTTCACGATCAGGACCGAGCGCGACGGCCTGATCCGCCGCGTGCCTATGGTGATGCGAGCCCAGGGCAACATCATGCCCTCACTCAGCCTCGAGATCCTGCGCGTCGTAACGGGCACGCCGACACTGCTGGTTCGCACCGACAAGACCGGCGTGCGGGCCGTGCGCCTCAAGGGCGTCGAGATTCCGACCGACAAGAACGGCCAGATCTGGGTGCATTACGCCCCCCAGGACCCCTCGATCTATGTCTCGGCGGCCGACGTGCTCGACAACACCGTGCCGCCGAACAAGATCGCCGGCAAGCTGGTGCTGATCGGCACCTCTGCCGTCGGGCTCAACGACATCAAGACCACGCCGGTGTCGCGGGCCATGCCTGGTGTCGAGATCCACGCCCAGGTGCTGGAAAGCGTGCTGAGCGGCGCGGTGATTTCGCAGCCGAACTACGCACTCGGCGTCGAGCTGCTCGCCGCCCTCGTCATCGGCCTGCTCGTCATCATTTTCACACCGAACCTTGGGCCCGTGCGGCTGGTGCTCGCGGGTGCGGCGTTTGCAGCCATCCTGGTCGGCGTGTCCTGGTTCTTCTACGCGCAGTACCGCTACCTCATCGACTTCACCTATCCGCTGCTGTCGACCACGGCGATCTATCTGACGCTGATCTTCGCGAGCTTCGTGCGCGAGCAACGCCAGCGCGTGCAGATCCGTGGCATGTTCGCACAGTACATGTCGCCGGTTCTGGTCGAGCAACTCGCGCAGTCGCCGGAAAAGCTCGTGCTCGGCGGCGAGGAACGCGAGATGACGATCATGTTCTCCGACGTGCGCGGCTTCACCACCATATCGGAAACCTACAAGCACGACCCGCAAGGGCTGATTGCGCTCATGAACCGCTTCCTGACGCCGCTGACCGACGTGATCATCGATCAGAAGGGCTATATCGACAAGTACATGGGCGACGCCATCATGGCCTTCTGGAACGCGCCACTCGACGACAAGGAGCACGAGGTCAACGCCTGCGAAGCCGCGATCCGGATGCTGGAGCGGATCGACGCGGTCAACAAGGAGCGCGAGCAGGAAGCCTCCGACGGCGGCCACGTCTACATCCCGCTCAACGTCGGCATCGGCCTCAACACCGGCATCGGCGTGGTTGGCAACATGGGCTCCGACCTGAAGAAGAACTATTCGGTGCTCGGCGACAGTGTGAACCTGGCCTCGCGCCTGGAGGGGCAGTCCAAGGAATACGGCTTTCCCATCATCGTCGGCTCCAGGACCGCGCTTGCCGCCAAGGAAAAGTTCGCGATCCTCGAACTCGACTTCATCATGGTCAAGGGCAAGACCGAGCCGGAAGTGATCTACGCCATCGCCGGCCGCGAGGACGTGATGCTTTCAGGCGCCTTCCAGCGCCTGCGCAACGTCACTATCGAGATGCTCGGCTGCTACCGCGGCCGCGACTGGCAAGGCGCGCTGGACGCCATCGAGCGCGGCCGCAAGAGCGAGGATGCCGACACGCTGGAAAAGCTGTTCAAGCTTTACGAAGTGCGCATCAAGGAGTTCCAGGTCAATCCGCCGGCGGAGGGGTGGACCGGGGCATATGCGCTGCTGACGAAGTAGGGAATATGTGGCTGGATGGTAGCCACACACCCGGTGTCGTCCTGGCGAAAGCCAGACCCATTACCACCGACCGTTGTTTTGCGAAGGCCGGTGGTCAATAGCTTGTCGCCGCAACTACTCCTTGGGGAAATAGGTCCTGGCTTTCGCCAGGACGACGGCAGAAGGTTGCGTGCCCCCTCACTCCACCCCGATCGTGGTCAGGTCCTGGAACCAGTGCTGCGCCTGGACGAACTGCTTGATCTTGGGTGACAGCGCATGCGGGTTGGTATCGTGGACGACCCACACCAGCGCGGCATCGTCCACGATCAGCGCGTGTGCCTGCGCGATCAGATCGTCCTGCTTGGCAGTGTCGAAGGTCTGCTTGGCCTCGTTGATCAGCGCGTCGACCTTCGGGTTCTTGTAGCCGCCCCAGTTGACGCCGACAGGCGCGATCTGGTCGGAGGCGAAGAAGCGGACGATGGCGTAGAGCGGGTCGGAGGTGACATAGGCGATGTTGTTGGCGGTGATGCCGGCGTTCATCTCGTCGGCCGCGCCCTTGCGCCAATGGGTATAGAGCGTCTCGAGCTCGACCACCTTGAAGTCGATGTCGATGCCGATCTCCTTGAAGCTCTGCTGCAGGAATTCGTTCATCGGCAGCGACAGCATCTGGCCGGTGCCGCCCTGCGCGATGATGAAGGTCGTCTTCAGTGGCTTGGCCTTCGAATAGCCGGCCTCCTCGACCAGCTTCTTGGCCGCAGCCAGATCATATTTCAGCTCGAAGCTCGGCTTGCCGAACCACGGGCTGGACGGATCGACCTGGCCCTTGGCGGGCTTGGCCAGACCGTTCATCAGGCCGACCACCGCCTCGCGATCGATCGCGAGGTTCAGCGCCTTGCGCAGGCGGATGTCGGTCCAGGGCGAGCCCGGCAGCACGCTGAGGTGATAGTTCCAGACATGCGGCGTGACGTTGTCGACGATCTTCATGCCGGCGGCCTTGAGCTGCGGCACGGCGTCCGGCGCCGGCGTCTCGATCAGGTCCACTTGTCCGGCGAGCAGCGCGTTGGTGCGCGTCAGCGCTTCCGGCATCGGCACCAGCACCAGCTTGTCGACCTTCGGAATGCGCTTCTTATTCCAGTAGTCCGGATTCTTGGTCAGCTCCGCAAGCTCGCGCGGCACCAGCTTGGTCAATTTGAACGGGCCGGTGCCGGAAGGCTGGCTCGCGAACTTGTCCCAGTCCTTGCCGAGCTTCTCGTATTGCGCGGGACTCGACACCAGGAACCACAGCATCTGATAGGGAAAGAAGGAATCGACCGTCTTGGTGGTGATCTCCACCGTGAAGTCGTCGATCTTGGCGTAGCTCGCGACCGAGGGCAGGCGGGTCTTCACCTGCGCGCTCTGCCGCTTGTCGAATTGCGGCGCCTTGTCGTTGAGCACCTTGTCGAGATTCCAGATCACAGCGTCGGCGTTGAATTCGCTGCCGTCGTGAAACTTCACGCCTTTACGAAGAGCGAAGCGCCATTTGGTCTTGTCGGCCTCGTCCACCTTCCATTCGGTCGCGAGTCCCGGCACCAGCTTGCCGGGCCGATCGGATACGTCCATCTCCCAGGCGACGAGCGGATCGTAGATCGTGTAGGCCGTGAACTGATAGGCGCCGGCGCCGCGATCAGGCTGGCCCGTCGTCAGCGGAATGTCCGCCATCGAGATGCCGTAGCGCACCACCGTTTCGGCGCGCGCCGAGATTGCGGAAGCCGCCAGCGCAAGCACGGCGAGACAGATCGTCAGTCGGATACGCATGGCCCAAAGCTCCGAGGGAAAATTCGAGGGAGAAGTTGGAGCCAAACTTGCAATCTTGATGCCAGAATAGGCAGCGCGGTACTTTTGCCTGCGCTTGATCACAAGGACTTGTCGTCGCAGGGGCAATTCGCAGAATAAGTTTCCCCATTGGCACAGCCATTGCATACGATTGCATCAAAATTAATCATCGTAGGCCGGAAAAGGATTGAGTCGATGCTTATCAAGAAGACCACACGCGCGGCGTTGATTGCGGCGCTGGCTCTGACGAGTGCTGCCGCATGGCCGCGCGTGGCCAATGCCGACACCGTGCTGCGCATCGGCATGACCGCTGCTGATATTCCGCGCACGCTGGGCCAACCCGATCAGGGTTTTGAGGGCAACCGCTTCACCGGCCTCACCATGTATGACGCGCTGACCGGCTGGGACCTGTCTTCTGCCGACAAGCCGAGCGTGGTGATCCCCGGGCTCGCGACCGAGTGGAAGGTCGACGATGCCGACAAGACCAAATGGACTTTCAAGCTGCGCCCCGGCGTCACCTTTCACGACGGCTCGCCGTTCAATGCCGATGCCGTGGTGTGGAACGTCGAGAAGGTGCTGAAGCAGGACGCGCCGCAATTCGACGCCAGCCAGGTCGGCGTCACGGCCTCGCGCATGCCGACGCTGGCGTCCGCGAAGAAGATCGACGACATGACCGTCGAGCTCACCACCAAGGAGCCAGACAGCTTCCTGCCAATCAACCTCACCAACCTCTTCATGGCGAGCCCGGCGAAGTGGCAGCATTTTTACGACAAGGCGGAAGGCGCCGACGCCAAGGCGAAGTCGCAGGCCGCCTGGACCGCGTTCGCAAAGGACGCCGCGGGCACCGGCCCGTGGAAGATGGCGAGCTTCACCCCGCGTGAGCGGCTCGAGCTCGTCAAGAACGCGAGCTATTGGGACAAGGCGCGCGTGCCCAAGATCGACAAGATGGTGCTCTTGCCGATGCCGGAAGCCAACGCGCGTACCGCGGCGTTGCTTTCGGGCCAGGTCGATTGGGTCGAAGCGCCCGCGCCCGACGCGCTGCCCGAGCTCAAGCAGCGCGGCTTCAAGCTCTATGCCAACGAGCAGCCGCATGTCTGGCCGTGGCAGTTCTCGCGCGTGGAAGGCTCGCCCTGGAACGACATCCGGGTCCGCAAGGCGGCCAATCTCTGCGTCGATCGCGAAGGCCTCAAGGACGGCCTGCTCGCCGGCCTGATGGTGCCCGCGACCGGCACGTTCGAGCCCGGCCATCCCTGGCGCGGCAAGCCGACCTTCGAGATCAAGTATGACAAGGCGGCCGCGCAAAAGCTGATGCAGGAGGCTGGCTTCGGTCCGAACAAGAAGCTGACGGTGAAGGTGCAGACTTCCGCCTCCGGCTCCGGCCAGATGCAGCCTCTGCCGATGAACGAGTATCTGCAGCAGGCGCTCGCCGAGTGCTATTTCGACGTGCAGCTCGACGTCATCGAGTGGAATACGCTGTTCACCAACTGGCGCCGCGGCGCCAAGGACCCCAGCGCCAACGGCTCGAACGCGACCAACGTCACCTATGCGGCGATGGACCCGTTCTTCGCGCTGGTGCGCTTCCTTCAGTCCGGCATGGCGCCGCCGGTCTCGAACAATTGGGGCTTCATCAACAACCCCAAATTCGACGAGCTGGTGAAGAAGGCGCGGCAGACCTTCGATCCCGCCGCGCGCGACGCGGCTCTCGCCGAGCTGCACGCGGCCTCCGTCGATGACGCAGCCTTCCTCTACGTCGCCCACGACGTCGGCCCCCGCGCCATCAGCCCGAAGGTCACGGGCGTGGTGCAGCCGAAGAGCTGGTTCATCGACTTCTCGCTGGTGTCGATGCAGTGAGGTGAGCACGCTGGTGGGGCTCCCCTCCCCCTCGTGGGGAGGGGTTGGGGAAGGGGGGCCACACGGGCGGTCCCCGTGTCGCCACCCCTCTCCCTAACCCTCCCCCACAAGGGGGGAGGGAACTCTCGCATCTCGCGTCCCTTACTCAAGCCCGCGCACCCAATCGTGCGACATCACGTCAGGTTAATCCGTGCTCGCCTATATCGCCAGACGCATCGTCTACGTCATACCGATCGTCATCAGCGTGGCGCTGGTGTGCTTTCTGCTCGTGCACATCACGCCGGGCGATCCGCTGGTCGCGGTGCTGCCGGCCGATGCCTCGCAGGAACTCGCGGCGCAGCTTCGCACCGCCTATGGTTTCGACCGGCCGCTGCCGGTGCAGTTCGGGCTTTGGCTGCTCCGTGCCCTTCATGGCGATCTCGGCAATTCCATCGCCACGGGCCGCCCTGTGCTCGCCGAGGTCATGCGCGCGGTCAGCAATACCGTGACGCTCGCGATTGCCGCCGCCATCATCGGCTTCACGATGGGCATCCTGCTCGGCCTGATCGCCGGCTATTTTCGCGAGACCTGGATCGACAAGCTCGCGACCTCCTTTGCGATCGCCGGCGTGTCGGTGCCGCATTACTGGCTCGGCATGGTGCTGGTCATCATCTTCTCGGTCCAGCTGAACTGGCTGCCCGCGGTCGGCGCCGGGCCCAACGGCTCAAACTCCTGGGCCTGGGACTGGGCGCACCTGAAATACCTCGTGCTCCCGGCGATCACGACCTCGGTGATCCCGATGGGCATCGTCACCCGCACGGTGCGCGCGCTGACTGGCGATATTCTCAGCCAGGATTTCGTCGAGGCGTTGCGTGCAAAAGGCTTGCACGAAACCGGCGTGTTCCGCCACGTCATCAAGAACGCCGCGCCGACGGCGCTCGCGGTGATGGGACTTCAGCTGGGCTACATGCTCGGCGGTTCGATCCTGATCGAAACCGTGTTCTCCTGGCCGGGCTCGGGCTTCCTGCTCAATTCGGCAATCTTCCAGCGCGACCTGCCACTGCTCCAGGGCACGATCCTGGTGCTGGCGCTGTTCTTCGTCTTCCTCAATCTGCTGGTCGACATCGCGCAAGCCGCGATCGATCCGCGCATCAAGCGGGGCTAGCCAATGAGCCCAGCCGTAGCCACACAAAAAGTGCGCTCCCTCCCCCGCTTGCGCGGGGAGGGTTGGGGAGAGGGTGTCTCCTCAATCGAGTATCCCCCAGAGGAGAGAACCCTCACCCGGCGCAGCGCGCCGACCTCTCCCGCAAGCGGGCGAGGTGCACTGCATCCTTGGCATGCACCTATCGAACCAACGTCCATTGGGAGCTAGCCGATGAGCGAGCTTCCGTTGTCTGCCACCAGCGATGCCGCGCTGCAGGCCGCGCCCGCGACCAAGGCGCGCGGCTATTGGGCGACCGTCGGCCGCCGCATCCGGCGCGACAAGGTCAGCATGGTTTGCGCGATGGTGCTGCTGCTGATCTTCCTGTCCGCGGTGATCGCGCCCTGGCTCGGGCTGGAGGACCCCTACAAGGGCTCGATGATCCGCCGCCTCCGCCACATCGGAACGGTCGGCTATCCGCTCGGCACCGACGAGCTCGGCCGCGACATGCTGGCGCGCCTGATCTATGGCGGACGGCTGTCGCTCCTCATCGGCATCCTGCCGGTGATCCTCGCCTTCGGCATCGGCACCTCGCTCGGACTCGTCGCAGGTTACGTCGGCGGCAAGCTCAACACCGCGATCATGCGCACGATCGATGTGTTCTACGCGTTCCCCTCGGTGCTGCTCGCGATCGCGATCTCCGGCGCGCTGGGAGCGGGTATCCTCAACTCCATCGTGTCGTTGACCGTCGTGTTCGTGCCGCAGATCACGCGCGTCGCGGAAAGTGTCACCACCGGCGTGCGCAACATGGATTTCGTCGAGGCTGCGCGGGCCTCCGGCGCGGGACCCTTCACCATCATGCGCGTGCACATCCTCGGCAACGTGCTGGGCGCGATCTTCGTCTATGCCACCAGCCTGATCTCGGTCTCGATGATCCTGGCCGCCGGTCTCTCCTTCCTCGGCCTCGGCACCAAGCCGCCGGAGCCGGAATGGGGCCTGATGCTCAACACGCTGCGGACCGCGATCTACGTCAATCCGTGGGTCGCAGCGCTTCCGGGCGCGATGATCTTTGCGGTCTCGATCTGCTTCAACCTGCTCTCGGACGGCCTGCGCAGCGCCATGGACATCAGGAACTAGCCATGAGCGATACCAACGCTTCCCTCGCCATGCTGGAGCCGATCGAAGACCTTGGCGGCGTCGCGCAGCCGCTGCTCCAGGTCAACGGCCTGACAAAACACTTCCCCGTGCGTGGCGGGCTCTTCGCCGCGAAGCGCACCGTGCGCGCCGTCGACAATGTCTCGTTTTCCGTCGCCAAGGGTGAGACGGTCGGCATCGTCGGAGAATCCGGCTGCGGCAAGTCGACCACCGCGCGGCTCCTGATGCATCTGATGCCGCGCGACACCGGCGACATCATCTATGACGGCATGGCCGTCGGTCAGTCCTTGTCGCTGCGCGAATTGCGCCGCGGCATGCAGATGGTGTTCCAGGATTCCTACGCCTCGCTCAATCCGCGCCTGACGATCGAGGAATCCATCGCCTTCGGCCCCAAGGTCCACGGCATGGCCGACGGCGCAGCACGTGCGCTGGCGCGCGAGCTGCTCGGCAAGGTCGGCCTGGTACCTGCAAACTTCGCCAATCGCTATCCGCATGAAATTTCCGGCGGCCAGCGTCAGCGCGTCAACATCGCGCGGGCGCTGGCGCTGTCGCCGCGGCTGGTGATCCTCGACGAAGCCGTCTCGGCGCTCGACAAATCCGTCGAGGCGCAGGTGCTCAACCTGCTTGCCGACCTCAAGCGCGAGTTCGGGCTGACCTATCTCTTCATCAGCCACGACCTCAACGTCGTGCGCTACATCAGCGATCGTGTGCTGGTGATGTATCTCGGCGAGGTCGTCGAGCTTGGTCCGGTCGACCAGGTCTGGGACCAGCCGGCCCATCCCTATACACGCGCACTTCTTGCCGCGATGCCGTCCTCGGACCCGGACAGGCGCACCGAGACGCCGCCGATCACGGGCGATCCGCCCAATCCGATCGATCCGCCGTCGGGCTGTCGCTTCCACACCCGTTGCCCGTTTGCGGAGCCGCTCTGCGCAAATGCGACACCAAAGCTCACAGCGCTCGATACAATGGGCCACGAGGCCGCGTGCTACATGGTAATTCCGGGTTCAGGCCATAGCCGCGCGCCCAGGGAGAAGACCGCATGACGAGACCGACACCAAAAGAGATCAAGCCGATCGCGCAAATCGCCGGCGTCCCCGTGGATGACGAGATCGCGACGCGCATCTCCAATTCCATCGGGCCGGCCTTCGAGGGCTTTGCGGCCATCGCCGGCACGCTGCCGTTCGATCTCGAGCCCGCGCTCTATCCGATCGCGCAGACGCAAAAGGTGTCGAAATGAGCACCGAGCCTGCATTGATGACGCTCACCGAGGTCGCGCGCGCGCTCGCGATGAAGCAGGTGTCCTCCCATGAGGTGACGCGCGCGCTGCTTCACCGCATCGCGCAATGGCAACCGCATCTCAACGCCTTCATGTCGATTGAATCAGAGGCAGCGTTGAAGGCCGCCGAGGTTGCCGACGCCGAGCTCGCCAAAGGCGAGGTTCGCGGGCCGCTGCATGGCGTGCCGCTCGCGCACAAGGATATGTATTATGACGCCGGCAAGGTCTCGACTTGCGGCTCGCTGATCCGCCGCGATTTTGTGCCGACCGTGACGTCCACCGCCTTGCAGCGGCTGAAGGACGCCGGTCAGGTTCGGCTCGGCACGCTGCATCTCGCCGAATTCGCCTATGGTCCGACCGGCCACAACGCCCATTACGGCCCGGTGCGCAATCCCTGGAACGTCGCGCATATCACCGGCGGCTCGTCGTCCGGCTCCGGCTCGGCGGTCGCCGCGCGGCTGACCTACGCGGCGCTCGGCTCGGATACCGGCGGCTCGATTCGCATGCCCGCGCATTTCTGCGGTGTCACCGGGCTGAAGACCACGGTCGGCCGCGTCAGCCGTGCCGGCGCGATGCCGCTGTCGCAATCGCTCGACACGGTCGGTCCGCTCGCCCGCACTGCCGAAGACTGTGCCCTGTTGCTGGCGATGATGGCCGGCCCCGATCCTGCGGACTCGACCTGTAGCCACGAACCGCTGTCGGACTATGTCGGCGCGACCAGGGGGTCGCTCAAAGGCCTGAAGATCGGCGTGCCCGCGTCCTTCTATGTCGACGATCTCGACAGCGAGGTCGCGCGCGTGCTGGACGAGACCATCGCCGTGCTCAAGCGCGAGGGCGCCGACATCGTCACGGTCGAATTGCCGGACCAGCGGCAATTGTCGGCGGCAAGCCAGCTCGTGCTCGCGGCGGAAGCTGCCGCCTTCCACAAGCGCTGGATGATCGAGCGGCCGCAGGATTACGGCCCGCAGGTCCTGATGCGGCTCCAGAACGGGCTCGCGGTTCCCGCCATCACCTATCTCGAGGCGATGCGCTGGCGCGGCCCGGCGCTCGCCGCGCACAATGCGGCCACGGCGAAGGTCGACGCGGTGATCGCGCCGGCCTCGCCGGTGCCGGCGCCGACGATCGACGAAAGCGACGTCGGTGGCGGACCGAACGCGCCGGCGCTGTTGCAGCGGCTGACGCTGTTCACCCGCCCGGTGAACTTCCTCGGCCTGCCGTCGCTCACCGTGCCCTCGGGCTTCACCAAAAGCGGCCTGCCGATCGGCATGCAGCTGATCGGCCGCTCTTTCGATGAGGCGACCTTGCTCACCATCGGCGCCGCATTCCAGCGCGTCACCGACTATCACGACAGGCTGCCGAAACTCCCGTCATGACAAAGCTCGTCGAGATTTCAGGCCTCAACATCCGCTTCACCGGCGAACGCACGGTCTATGCAGTGAACGATCTCAGCCTCTCGCTCGGCGACGGCGAGGTGCTGGGCCTACTCGGCGAGTCCGGTTCGGGCAAGAGCGTGACCTTGCGCGCGCTGATGCGGCTGCTTCCGAAGAAGCGGACGCAGATTTCGGGCAAGGTCAATGTCATGGGCCGCGACGTGCTCGCCATGAACGACGAGCAGCTCTCGTCGTTCCGCGGCCAGACCGTGTCGATGATCTTCCAGGAACCCGCGCTCGCGCTCGATCCGGTCTACACCATCGGCGCGCAGATCGCCGAAAGCGTGGTGCGTCACGAAGGCAAGTCTTATGCGGAGGGCAGGGCGAGGGCGCTCGAAATGCTCGAGGTCGTGCGCATTCCCAGCGCGAAGCGTCGCCTCGACGCCTATCCGCATGAAATGTCCGGCGGCATGCGTCAGCGCGCGATGATCGCGCTGGCGCTCGCCTGCCGACCAAAAATCCTGCTGGCGGACGAGCCGACCACGGCGCTCGATGCCACCGTGCAGATCCAGATCCTGCTGTTGCTGCGCGAGCTTCAACGCGAGTTCGGCATGTCCGTCATCTTCGTCACCCACGACATCGGTGTCGCCATCGAGATCTGTGACTGCGTCGCGGTGATGTATGCCGGCCAGATCGTGGAGCAGGGGAGCTTGCGCGACATCGTCCGCAGCCCGGTGCACCCCTACGCCAAGGGCCTGCTCGCCTCCACCATCCACGGCGCCAAGCGGGGGCAGCGCCTCGAAACCATCCCCGGTACCCCGCCCTCGCTGGCCGAGAAGCCCCACAACTGCTCCTTCGCGCCCCGCTGTTCGGTGGCTCAGCCGCGCTGCCTGGAGCAACTGCCCGAGAACGTGGAGATCGGGCCGAGCCGGGCGGCACGATGTGTGTTGGCGGAGCCGGTCCCCGCGCTCTCCTGATACCTGGACGGCAATCTGGCAGCGGGGGAACATTCACACGTCATTCATCCCCGTTCCGGTTCCATAGGACGGTTCACGGAGAGGGACCTCACTTATGTACATTTCCAATGAAGGCCTGCTTGTCATCCTGTTCGTCGGCCTGGTCGCCGGCTGGCTGGCCGGCAAGGTAGTGCGGGGCGCGGGTTTCGGCATCATCGGCGATATCGTGATCGGCATTGCCGGCGCGTTTGTGGCCAGCTTCCTGTTCCCGAAGCTCGGCATTCGCATCGGCACCGGCCTGGTGTCCGAGATCGTCTATTCCGCGATCGGCGCGGTCATCCTGCTGCTGGTGGTGCGGCTGGTACGCGGCGGCGGCCGGTTGTAGCGGCGCCCCGGGTTCAATTGATCAAGATTTCGACCTCTCCCCGCCCGGGGAGGGGTGACATGTCTGCAAGAAAAAGCCGCAAGACTGTGTGATTCCGGACTTGCGCGCGGGGCCATCAGGGGGTGATGTGCCCCCACAGGGGATCGGGTTGATTCAGCCGCGTTGGACGAGGGCCGAAAACGCGATGTTAATCCGGGTCGATTACTCCTGAAATTGCCTTTGAAATCAGGGGCTTTGGCCCCCACCCGAAAGAGATCAGACTGATGGCAGCCGTACCCGGCGTTCGTCGCTCAGAACTCGGTGACGCGCTGCGCGCTTGTCGCACGGCGTTTGTCGGCGTCGGCTTGATGAGCTGCATGATCAACCTGCTCTATCTGACCGGGTCGATCTTCATGCTGGAGGTCTACGACCGGGTGCTGCCGAGCCGCAGCATTCCGACCCTGGTCGGCCTGATCGTCCTCGCCAGCTTCCTCTACATGGCGCAGGGCGTGCTCGACATGATCCGCAACCGGATCTTGGGCCGGATCGGCACCGCGCTCGACGAGGCCCTGAACAGGCGTGTGTTCGACACCATCGTGCGCCTGCCGCTGCTTGTCGGCAACCGCAACGAGGGCCTTCAGCCGCTGCGCGATCTCGACAATGTCCGCTCCTTCCTCGGCGGCATGGGACCGAGCGCGTTCTTCGACCTGCCCTGGCTGCCGCTCTATCTCGCCATCTGCTTCGCCTTCCACGTCATGATCGGCGTCACCGCGCTGGTCGGCGCCGTCATCCTGGTCGGGTTGACGCTGGTCACCGAGTTCATGTCCCGCCAGCCGGCGCGCGACGCGATGGGGCTCGCCGCCCAGCGCAACGATCTTGCCCAGGCCAGCCGCCGCAACGCCGAAGTCATGGTGTCGATGGGCATGGCCGGCCGGATGAACCAGCGCTGGAGCGAGGCCAACGAAAAATACCTCGCCGGCAACCAGCGTGCGAGCGACGTCGCCGGCGGTCTCGGCGCGGTCGCAAAAGTGCTGCGCATGATGCTGCAATCGGCCGTGCTCGCGGTCGGCGCCTATCTCGTCATCCACCAGGAGGCGACCGCCGGCATCATCATCGCCGGCTCGATCCTTTCCGCGCGTGCGCTCGCGCCGGTCGATCTTGCGATTGCCCACTGGAAGTCCTTCGTCGCGGCCCGCCAGAGCTGGCACCGCCTGAGCCGTCTTCTGGAGCAGATGCCGGCGCAGACGATGCCGACCCAGTTGCAGGCGCCCACCAGCCGCCTCGCCGTCGAGGGCGTCGCCATGGTGCCGCCGGGCGACCAGCGCCTCATCGTGCAGGACATCACCTTTGCGCTCGAAGCCGGCAATGGACTTGGAGTGATCGGACCGAGCGGCTCCGGCAAGTCGTCCCTGATCCGCGCGCTGGTCGGCGTCTGGCAGCCGGTGCGCGGCAAGGTGCGGCTCGACGGCGCGGCGCTCGACCAGTGGTCGTCCGACATGCTCGGCCGCCACATCGGCTATCTGCCGCAGGACGTCGAATTGTTCGGCGGCACCATCGCGCAGAACATCAGCCGGTTCGACCCCGACGCCATCTCCGACGGCATCATCGCCGCGGCGAAAGAGGCCGGCGTGCACGAGATGATCATCAAGATGCGCGAGGGCTACAACACGCAGGTCGGTGAGCAGGGCACCGCACTCTCGGCAGGCCAGGCGCAGCGCGTGGCGCTGGCGCGCGCGCTCTACGGCAGCCCGTTCCTGGTCGTGCTCGACGAGCCCAATTCCAATCTCGACACCGAAGGCGACGAGGCGCTGACGCGCGCGATCCGCAGCGCGCGCGAGCGCGGCGCCATCGTCATCGTGGTGGCGCACCGCCCGATCGGCGTCGAGGCGGTCGACCAGATCCTGGTGCTGCGCGACGGCCGCATGCAGGCCTTTGGACCGAAGGAGCAGGTGCTCGCCCAGGTGCTCCAGCCGCGCGTGACCCCGCCGGCCCCGATCAAGATCGTCAGCGAAGGCGGAGCCAAGGCATGAGCACGATGGCCATCGGCGGCGCGAAGCCCGCAGCAAAGAGGACCGTGCGGGAATCCATCAGGTTTCACCTGTTTCTCGGCCTCGCGATCGTGCTGGTTCTGGCCGTCGGCCTTGGCGGCTGGTCATCGACCGTGCAGATCTCGGGCGCGCTGATCGCGCCGGGCCAGATCGTGGTCGAATCCAACGTCAAGAAGGTGCAGCATCCGACCGGCGGCGTGGTCGGCGAAGTGCGCGCCCGCGACGGCGACGTCGTCAAGGCGGGCGATGTCGTGGTGCGGCTCGACGACACCGTCACCAAGGCGAACCTCGCCATCGTCACCAAGAATCTCGATGCCGCCCTGGCGCGCACGGCGAGGCTCCAGGCCGAGCAGCGTGGCGTCGACAGGATCGAGTTCCCGCAATCGCTGCTCGATCGCGGCAACGATCCCGACGTCAAGAACCTTCTTTCCGCCGAAACCAAGCTGTTCGACGTCCGCGTCAACGGCCGCGCCGGCCAGAAGGCGCAGCTTCGGGAGCGCATCCAGCAGCTCAACGAGGAGATCGAGGGCCTCTCCGCGCAGGAGAGGGCCAAGGACAAGGAAATCTCGCTGGTGCAGCAGGAGCTCACCGGTGTCCGCGATCTCTACGACAAGCATCTGGTCCAGATCTCGCGCCTGACCACGCTCGAGCGCGACAGTGCCCGCCTCAATGGAGAACGCGCGCAATACATCGCATCGCGCGCGCAGGCCAAGGGCAAGATCACCGAGACCGAGCTTCAGATCATCCAGGTCGACAAGGACATGGTGAGCGAGGTCTCCAAGGATTTGCGCGAGACCAACGACAAGATCGGCGAGCTGATCGAGCGCAAGGTCGCGGCTGAAGACCAACTTCGCCGCGTCGACATCCGCGCGCCGCAGGACGGAATGGTGCTGCAATCGACCGTCCACACGGTCGGCGGCGTCATCACCGCGGGTGACACCCTGATGCTGATCGTGCCGCAGGCCGACGACCTCCAGGTCGAGGCCAAGGTCAATCCCGTCGATATCGACAAGCTCCAGATCGGCCAGAAGACGCTGCTGCGCCTGTCCGCCTTCAACCAGCGCACTACGCCGGAGCTCAACGGCGTCGTCAGCCGCGTCTCGCCCGACGTCACCACCGACCAGCGCACCGGCCAGAGCTACTACACCATCCGCGTCTCGCTATCCGCGGAAGAGGTCGCCAAGCTCGGCGACTCCAAGCTGATCCCGGGCATGCCGGCGGAAGCCTTCGTCCAGACCGGTGACCGCACCATGCTGTCCTATCTGCTGAAGCCGCTGCACGACCAGTTCATGCGCGCCTTCCGGGAGAAGTGACGCGCTTGCCCTCCCCGGCCCTCCTGGGGAGGATAAGAAGAGCTCGCAATGACGACGCGGGTCTATTCTTGCTATAGTTCGACTCAAAGCCCAGCAACCCGGCGTCGAACCATGCAAACCCCGCCCTCCATCGCCACCGAATCCTTCTCCGACGCGGTCGCGGCGGTCGCCCGGCTCGAAGAGATCTACGAGCGCAACACGAAATTCCTGCGCGACCGGTTCGAGGCCTATGTCAACGGCGAAGCGATCACGGCGCGCATGCGGGCCTATTATCCCCTGGTCCGCGTCACCACCGCGACGCATGCGCGGCTGGATTCGCGTCTCGCCTACGGCTTCGTGGCCCGGCCCGGCGTGCATGAGACCAGCGTGACCAGGCCGGATCTGTTCCGGACCTACCTTACCGAGCAGATCGGATTGTTGATCCAGAATCACGGTGTGCCGGTCGAGATCGGCGAGTCCAGCGAGCCGATCCCCGTTCACTTCGCCTATCGCCGCGACATCAACATTGAGGCCGCCATCACCACCAGCGAGAACTCCGCCGTCACACGGTCGCTGCGCGATGCGTTCGACGTGCCTGATTTGGCCACCATGGACGATGCCATCGCCGACGGCACCTTCGCGCTCCAGCCCGGCGCGCCCGAGCCGCTGTCGCTGTTTCGGGCGGCCCGCGTCGACTACTCGCTGCGCCGGCTCTACCACTACACCGGCACGGACCCCGAATATTTCCAGAACTTCGTGATCTTCACCAACTACCAGTTCTATGTCGACGCCTTCGCGCAGCTCTGCCAGCAGCGGCTTCAGTCCGGCGAAGCCGGCCTCGACGCCTTCGTCGCGCCCGGCAATGTGATCACGCGCAGCGGCGGCGCCACAACGGGCATCGCGCCCGCGCGGACGCCGCAGATGCCGGCGTTTCATCTGGTCGAGCCCGGCTATCGCGGCATCACTCTCATCAACATCGGCACCGGACCGTCCAACGCGCGCAACGTCACGGACCACGTCGCCGTGCTGCGGCCCCATGCCTGGCTGATGCTCGGCCATTGCGCGGGCCTGCGCAACACGCAGCGGCTCGGCGACTACGTGCTCGCCCACGGCTATGTGCGCGAGGATCACGTGCTCGACCGCGAGCTGCCGCCATGGGTGCCGATCCCGGCGCTCGCCGAAATGCAGATCGCGCTCGAGGACGCCGTCGAAGACGTCACGGGCCTCGAGGGTTTCGAGCTCAAGCGCCTGATGCGCACAGGCACGGTCGCCAGCGTCGACAACCGCAATTGGGAGATCAGCGGGCCTGAGGTGATCCGCCGCCTGTCGCAATCACGCGCAGTTGCGCTCGACATGGAATCGGCCGCGATCGCCGCCAACGGCTACCGCTTCCGCGTCCCCTACGGCACGCTGCTATGCGTCTCCGATAAGCCGCTGCACGGCGAGATCAAGCTAGCGGGGATGGCCAGCGAGTTCTATCGCCGCCGCGTCGGGCAGCATCTCGAGATCGGCCTGAAGGCGCTGGAACGGCTCAAGCAGCAGGAATCGGAGCGGCTGCATTCGCGAAAGCTCCGCAGTTTTGCCGAAGTCGCGTTCCAGTAGGGACTAGTACCTCCTTGCGGCTGACAAGCCGGGGAATCCTGGGCATTGTCGGCGCGGGGCCGACCGGACCGTTTTCCATGCCGCTGATGCGCGACAAGATCATTGGTCATGATCTCGAACGGCTGGCCTTTCGCTTCACCATGCTGAGCGAGGGCGACGTCGTACAGTGCCAGATCAGCGACGCCGCGATGGACGAGCTTGCGGGCATGCAGGGCACCGAAAGCAGCGCGCGACAGGCGCAGTTCCTGTCGCTGCGCGAGTCCATCGAGCGGATCGCGTCAGACCTCTACGACGAGGCGCCGCGGGTCAGGGGCCATGTGGTGCGGATCTTTACCCGACATCTGGGACGGTGATCGCCGCGCTTCAGCTGTCGAACATGATCACGCTGCGCAGCGTCTTGCCGGCCTTCATGTTGGCAAAACCTTCGTTGATCTCGGAGAGCTTCAGCTTGGCCGAGATCCAGTCCTCCAGATGCAGCCGGCCGCGCAGGTAGAAGTCCACCAGCCGCGGCATGTCGACGCGAAAATGGTTGGAGCCCATCGACGAGCCCTGGATCCGGCGCTCACGCAGGAAGTCGAAGCCGTGCAGCTCGATCTTCTGGCCGAACGGGATCATGCCGACGATGGTGGCCGTGCCGCCCGAGGCGAGCATGCCGAAGGCCTGCTCGGCGGTCTCCTTGCGGCCGAGCACCTCGAAGGAATGGTGTACGCCGCCATTGGTGAGGTCGCGGACCTGCTTCACGACGTCGCCGTCGGCGGGGTTGATGATGTCGGTAGCCCCCAGCTTGGTCGCGAGCTGGAGCTTGGCCGGGTTGGTGTCGATGGCGATGATGCGGCCGGCGCCCGCGATCTGTGCGCCGTTGATCGCGGCCATGCCGACGCCGCCGCAGCCGATTACCGCCACGGTCTCGCCGGCGGTCACCTTGGCCGTGTTCACGACCGCGCCGTAGCCGGTGATGACGCCGCAGCCGATCAGCGCGGCGAGATCGAGCGGCATCTCCTTCCGGATTTTGACGATGGCGTTCTCGTGCACCAGCATCTGCTCGGCAAAGGAGGAGAGATTGAGGAACTGGTGCAGCTTCTCAGGTCTGGACCATTGCATACGATTGGAGACGCCCGGCAGCAGCTTCACCGTCGTGTCGGTGCAGAGCACCGTGCGGCCCGTGGTGCAATTGTCGCAGGTGCCGCAGAACACCGACAGGCAGGTGACGACGTGATCGCCCGGCTTCACGTAAGTGACGTCGGCGCCGACCTGCTCGACGACACCGGCCGATTCATGCCCGAGCACTGCAGGCAGCGGATGCGGGTAAAGGCCTTCCATGAAGTGCAGATCGGAGTGGCATAAGCCTGCGACAGAGGTGCGGATCAGGACTTCGCGTGGGCCCGGCTTCGGCAGGCTGACATCCTCGATGACCAGCGGCTTGTTGACTTCGTGGAGGACGGCGGCCTTCATCGAGCACTCCCTGTCGCGGTTTTTGGTTAGATCGTGGAGTGCAGCCTACGCTGCCAGAACCAGTTCGCCAACCTCGCTCATGCCGGCATCGCTCTCGCCGAGCAGCAGTGCCGCGATCTTCGCTTGCACCGCATTTTCCGTCAGCCGGAACGGATCGCTCGGCGACACCCGATGATCGATCACCAGACGCGACAGCAGCAGCCGGCGCGCATCGCCGCGCATGTCGTGGATGCGATGCGCCTCCCAGGCAAGCGCGACCGCGCTTGCGACATGGTAGAGCAGGCTGGTGGCGCGCCGCGCATCGGCCTCGTTGTCGGCCTTGCCCGCCACCTCGCGCGCAAAGCCGACTGCGCGATCGACGAGACCGCGCAGACGGTCGCGCCAGGCTTGCGGCACGGAGGCACTGTCGTCGAGCCGGGCATGCAGATCGGCCGCGAGCGCGGATTCGGCGCCGTGACGGCCGACCGCGCGCCGCAGCGCATCGATCGCGACGATGTTGCCGGTGCCTTCCCAGACCGAGCCGAGATGCGCATCGCGCAGCAGCCGCGCCGTCGCGAATTCCTCGATATAGCCGATGCCGCCGCGCATCTCGAGCGCATCGCCGCAGACCTTTCGCGCATCGCGCGTGGCGCGGAATTTCAGGGTCGGCGTCAGGATGCGCAGCAGCGCCGCCGCGTCCTGGCTGCCGCCCTCGGCGCGGTCGAGCGCGTCGGCCGTGAGGAAGCTCATCGACAGCGCCTGCTCGACCGGCAGCATGATCTTCAACATCTGCCTTCGGCCGAGCGGCAGGTCGATGATGCGGTTGCCGAACACCACACGGTTCATCGCCACGGTCATCGCGTCGTGGTAGGCCCGACGCATCAGCGCGGTGGATTTGACCCCGTTGGAGAGCCGCGACGAGTTCACCATCTCGGCCATCTGCACAAAGCCGCGGTCGAGCTTGCCGACCGCATAGGCGATCGCGCCTTCGAGCTTGATCTCGCCCGAGGCCATCGAGCGCGTGCCGAGCTTGTCCTTGAGGCGCACGATCCGGTAGTGATTCTGCGAACCGTCGTCGAGGAAGCGCGGCATCAGGAACAGGCCGACGCCGCGCGTGCCGGGGCCGGCGCCTTCGGGGCGCGCCAGCAGCATCACGACCTTGGCGTCGGCGTTCGAGCAGAACCATTTCTCGCCGTGGAGGCGCCAATGGTCACCCTCCTGCACCGCGCGCGTGGTCAGGGTGCCGACGTCGGAGCCGCCTTCCTTCTCGGTCATGAACTGACCGCCCTGCGTCAGCTTGCTCATGTCGGTCTGGGTCAGGCCGTCGAGATATTTTGCCTTCAGCGCCTCGCTGCCGAAATTCGCCAGCAGCTTTGCGCAGCCGTCGGTGACGTTGATCGGGCAGCCCATGCCGAATTCGGTCTGGTTGAACAGGAAGGTGAAAGCGTGCTTGGCGACGACGGGATATTTGTCCGGCCAGCCCATGATGCCCTTGCGGATCGAGAGCGCGTGGATGCCGAACTCGCCGAACGCGGCGTTCTCCAATTCACGATAAGCGGGGTGGTATTCGATCCACTGCACGTCGCGGCCGAACTTGTCGCGCTGGTGCAGCACCGGCGTGTGATGATCGGCGAGCCGCGCACACTCGTCGAGACGGCCGCCGGCGAGCTCGCCGAGTCGATCGAGATGCGGCTCGATGTGACGGAACAGCGCCTCCGGCAGATGGATGCGCAAGAGGTCGGTGAGTGCCGGATCGGCGCGATAGAAATTCATGCCGCTGGTATCGGGCGCCAGCAGTCCGGATGGTGCGGCCGCGACGTGTTTTGGCTGCGCTGGGACCGGCTTCTGCATGATCGTCCTCTTCGTTTCCGCCCGACGGCAATTCTTAACGCTTGCCGCTTGGGATGATGTCGATCATGCTCCAGTCGCGAAAGCGGATAAAGCCGCAAATTGTCGGGGAGGCATGATCGCCGTGAGGGAGCAATTCGCTCTGCGGAATTGTGATCGCCCCGGCTGGTTGTCCGCTCGGCGGATGCATAGATCAGCGGCTTCCCGTCTCCGAGAGATCAGGCCATGGAACTCCCGAAATACAAGATCGCCCTCATCGTCGGCGCTGGCGAGGGCTTGAGCGCCTCGCTGGCGCGGCTGCTGTCCGCTCAAGGCATCCGCGTCGCACTGGCCGCGCGAAAGATCGAGAAGCTTGGTGCGCTCTGCAGCGAGACCGGCGCCAAGGCCTATGCCTGCAACGCCACCGAGCCTGAGGAGGTCGAGCGCCTGTTCGGCCTGGTCGAGCGCGAGATCGGCACGCCCGACCTCGTCGTCTACAATGCCAGTGGCCGCGCGCGCGGACCGTTCGTCGACCTCGTTCCGGCCGACGTCGCGAACGCGATCGCGGTCAGCGGCTATGGCGGCTTCCTGGTGGCGCAGCAGGCGGCAAAACGCATGCTGCCGAACAAGCACGGCGCAATCCTGTTCACCGGCGCCTCCGCCAGCGTCAAGGGTTATGCGCAGTCGGCACCGTTTGCGATGGGCAAATTCGCGCTGCGCGGCCTCGCACAGAGCATGGCGCGCGAATTGTCGCCGCAGGGCATTCATGTCGCGCATTTCGTCATCGACGGCGGCATCAAGAGCACGACGCGCACAGAGCCTGCCGACAAGCCGGACTCGATGCTCGATCCCGACGCGATCGCGGAGAGCTATTGGAACGTGCTGCAACAGCCGCGCAGCGCCTGGAGCTGGGAGCTCGAGCTGCGGCCGTGGGTTGAGAAGTTTTAAACGGGCTGCCGAGGGTGGGCGAAGGCGCAGCGCGCCGTGCCCGCCTTCGCGAACACCGGATGCGGAAATGGTGGGCACGCTTCGCTTTGCCCACCCGACAAGAGTAGGGAGCGATATGAGCACGGAAACCACCATCGACACCGGCACCAGCGAACTCCTCTGTGTCATCCGCGACCGCGTCGCGGTCATCACGCTGAATCGGCCGGAGGCGCGCAATTCGCTGTCGGACCTGCTGACGCCGGCGCTGCGCACCATGATCCGGACCTGCGGCGAGAACCCCAATGTCGGCGCGCTGCTGCTCACCGGCGCCGGCGAAGCCTTCTGCGCCGGCGGCAACGTCAAGGGCATGGGCGCGCATCGCGATCCGAAGAAGCTGGAGATGTCGCTCGAGGACCGCATCGCCGATCTCCAGGAGCGGCAGCGGCTGCTCACCGGCGCGCTGGTGTCGGTGCGCAAGCCGACCATCGCCGCGCTGCCGGGGCCGGCGGTCGGCGCGGGTCTCGCCATCGCCATGGCCTGCGACATCCGCATCGCCGCGCAATCGGCCTTCGTTGCCACCGGCTATGCCCGCATCGCGCTCAGCGGCGATTACGGCATCGCCTGGCTGTTGACGCGCCTCGTCGGCACAGCGCGGGCGCGCGAATTGATGTTCACCGGCGATCGGGTCGATGCCGCGCGTTGCGAGGCCATTGGCCTCGTCAATCGCGTCGTGCCTGATGATAAATTGCAGGCCGAGGCCTTCGCCCTGGCCAAGTCCCTCGCCGAAGGCCCGCGCCTCGCGCTGCGCTACATGAAGGACAATCTCGACGAGGCCCTCCAGTTCGACTTCGAGACCGCGCGCGACCATGAAGCCGAACGATTGATCCGCCTGACCACGACCGCCGATCACAAGGAAGCCGTGCAGGCCTTCATCGAGAAGCGCAAGGCGGTGTTCACGGGGAAGTAGGGCTTCGCGGCCTGCGTGAGCACAAAAAATGCCCGGCCCTGGAGGACCGGGCTTGCAGTGGTGTCAGACCGAGGCTGAGGGGCTTTCGGCCTGACGGGAAAGGGCGGCGAGCCGCCAGCTCGCACAGGGAATGTCCTTTGGCGCGACCGTGATGTCCTTGTCGAAACGCACCAGCTTCCAGTCGTCCGGATGGTTGACGAAAGCAAAGCCGGAATTGCGGGCGAGCGAGATCATGGCTTCATTGGAGCGCAGCGTGTCGCCGAACATCTGCTCGGCGCCAAGCGCGGCTGCGCGGCATTCAAGATTCTTCATCAGCACGGTGGCGATGCCGTGGCCCTGCCAGCGATCGTCGACCGACAGGCCGAACTCGAGCGTCGCGGTCTCCGCATGCAGCGCATAGCGCGCTTCCGCGACGATGGTCTCGAATCCGTCGACCATCATTGTCGCGACCACGGTAAACCGGTCGCGCTCGCCGATCTCGAGGAACTCGTGCAGCAGGCCCTTCGGCAGCTCGCTGATGGCGCCGAAGAAGCGGTTGTAGCGGGAGCGGGTCGTGAGCGAGCGGAAATAATGCTGAAGCTCGTCGGTATCGCGCGGCTCGACGAAACGAACGCTCACCGCCTCGCCGTGCCGGGTGCGCAGCGCGTCCGAATATTGCTTCAAATCTTCCAGGCGAAGGGTGCTCATGACACGTGCCCCAAAGAGGACCTAACGAAAGAGGGACCGCCGGCGCCCCTGTGATCAGGCGGCGCCGGCCTGGCGGCCAATCAGGCCCGCCAGAAGGGCTTGTCGGCCTCATAGGCGATGTCGGTCCAGGACAGGCCGACATCGTGCAGGTCGCGCGCCGTCCAATTGCTGAGCTCGCGACGGGTCCGGTAGCGCTCATGCCAGACGTGAATCGTCTCGCCGATCTGCTGGAGCAGACCGGCCGCATGATGATTTGTCATCGAATTCTGGGTCAAAGTAGACATTTTCAGCTCCTTGAGCTAAGTTGACCGCTAATATCTGCTTCTCAGTGCGCTGCGACAAACGACAATTTGTACCCTTTCGCATGAAATAACGTCATGCATCCTGCTGCCAGATGACTGCCAGATTGCCCTCCCTGAACGGATTGCGGGCCTTTGAGGCCGCGGCGCGCCATCTCAGCTTCACGCTGGCCGCGTCGGAGCTGAACGTGACCCAGACCGCAATCAGCCATCAGATCCGCAGGCTCGAGGAGGAGCTCGGCATCCGCCTGTTCGTCCGGCAGAACCGCGCGCTGCAGCTGACGCCGGAGGCGCGCGACTATTTGCCGGGCGTCCGTGCCGCCTTCAACGACCTTCGCCTCGCCACCGACCGCCTGCTGCGGAAGGAGGACGACAAGGTGCTGACCGTCTCGACGCTGGCCTCGCTCGCCGCAAAATGGCTGCTGCCGCGGCTGACCGATTTTCAGGAGCAGCATCCCGGCATCGACGTCCGGATCACCACCTCCACCAGTCTCGTCGACTTCCAGCGCGACAATGTCGATGCCGCGATCCGCTACGGCCGCGGCCAGTGGCCGGGCCTGCGCGCCGACTGGCTGATGGCGGACGAGCTGTTTCCGGTGTGCAGCCCATCCCTCCTGCGTGGCGACAAGCCGCTGCGCTGCCCCGAGGATCTCAAGAGCCACATGCTGCTGCACACCTCCAACGCCAACAGCGACGACTGGCGGCTATGGCTGACGGCGGCGGGCCAGCCGGTCGACATCGCCAGGCAGCCCGGCATCACCTTCGACATGATCTTCATGACGATCCAGGCCGCGATCGACGGTATCGGCGTGGCGATGGGGCGGACGTCCTACGTCCAGGACGACATTGCCAAGGGGCGACTGGTGGTCCCCTTCAAGATCGCGCTGCCCGCCGATGCCGGGTTCTACCTGGTCGCGCCGGAGGGCCGCCGCGCGGCGCCGAAGCTCGCCGCATTCCGTGACTGGATGATCGCTGCGACGCGGAATAAAGTCTGAAAAATCATCAGCTTCCGTGGCAAAATCGATTGACTCGCAGCGCCCCGCGCGAGAAGGGGTAGGACAGATTGTCGCAGCAACAATCCGTCGCCTGCCGTGAAGTCAGTTCCCGGTCCGGCCGCATCTTCAAGGGGAGTAATGTCATGGCTGGACCAGCAACCAATCCGCCCGAGATCAAGTCGCGCATCGGCGCGATCCTGCGCGCCACATCGGGCAATTTCCTCGAGCAGTTCGACTTCTTCCTGTTCGGCTTCTATGCCGCCGCCATCGGCAAGGCATTCTTCCCCTCGACCAACGAAACTGCGTCACTGCTCAACACCTTCGGCGTGTTCTGGCTCGGCGCGCTGATGCGCCCTGTCGGCGCGATCGTGCTCGGGGCCTATATCGACCGCATCGGCCGCCGCCAGGGCCTGATCGTCACGCTCGGCATCATGGCTATCGGCACCGTCGTGATCGCCTTCTGTCCGAGCTACGCCACCATCGGGATCGCGGCGCCGGTCATCGTGCTGATCGGACGCCTGCTGCAGGGCTTCTCCGCCGGCGTCGAGCTCGGCGGCGTGTCGGTGTATCTCGCGGAAATCTCCACGCCCGGCAATCGCGGCTTCTACACCTCGTTCCAGTCGTCGAGCCAGCAGGTCGCGATCTTCGTGGCCTCGATCCTCGGCTTCATCCTGTCCGAGGTGATGCCGGCCGACATGGTGGCCGCCTGGGGCTGGCGCATTCCCTTCTTCGTCGGCTGCATGATCATTCCGCTGATCTTCTTCCTGCGCCGGACGCTCGAGGAGACGCCGGCGTTCCTGGCCATGAAGAAGCATCCGACGGCGAGCGAAGTGTTCGCCTCCGCGCTCGCCAACTGGCGCATCGTCCTCCTCGGCATGATGATCGCGATCCTGACGACGACGACGTTCTACTTCGTCACCGTGTACACGCCGACCTTCGGCAAGACCGTGCTGAAACTGTCGACGCAGGACGCGCTGCTGGTGACGCTGCTCGTCGCGGTGACCAATTTCTTCTGGAATCCGGTCGGCGGCGCATTGTCCGACCGCATCGGCCGCAAGCCGGTGCTGATCACCATCGCCTGCCTGTCGCTGGTCACCGCCTATCCGGCACTGCACTGGCTGGTGGCGGCGCCGAGCTTCGGCAAGCTGCTCGCGGTCGAGATGATGTTCTCGTTCTATTTCGGCGTCTACAGCGGCACCATGCTCGGTGCGCTGGTCGAGATCGTGCCGGCGCATGTGCGCACCACCTGCTTCTCGCTGGCGTTTGCGCTCGCGGCTGCGCTATTCGGCACCTTCACGCCATTCGCCTCGACCTTGCTGATCGAGCACACCGGCGACAAGGCCTCGCCCGGCTTCTGGCTGATGTTCGCGGCATTGCTCGGCATCATCGCGGCCTCGGTCGTCTATCGCGGCGGCGGCAGGGCGGTCCCGACGTATGATGCGGTGGTCGAGCCGGTCGCGGGACATTGATGGTCGCTTCGATCATCGTCGACCTTCACCCTCCCGCTCCAGGGAGGGTGTGAAACGTGCGGCTGGCTACAACTCCACCACCACGTAATCGCTCTCGACCCGCACCGTAACAGTCTCGGCGACATACGGCCCCCTCACCACGCTCGCACCCGGCTCGACATGGGCCGGGTACGCCTTCGCGCGGAAGCGGCGGGGATCGCAATAGGACTGGCCGGTGCGGATGTCGAACTCCCAGCCGTGCCAGGGGCAGCGGATGATCTCGCCGAGCCTGGTGTATTCGATCTCACCAGGGTCGCTGGATTGCGCGAGCCCCATCAGCGGGCCCTCGCACAGCGCCGCGCCCTGATGCGGGCAGCGGTTCATCAGGCCGAAATATTCGCCCTTGATGTTGAAGACCGCGATCGGCCGCCCGTCGATCTCCAGAAATTTTCGCGTGCCCGGCGGAAGCTCGTCGACGGGAGCGATGACGTGTCTTGCCATCAGGAACTTGCCATCAGGAAATGCCGTAGAGCTTCTTCGCATTGCCGAGATAAAACGCTTCGCGATTGGCTTCACTGACGCCCGCCGGCAGCACCCGCGACGGCTCGTCATAGTCCCAATGCGGATAGTCGGTCGCGAACAGCAGGCGGTCCCAGCCGATCCAATTGATGACGTCGAACAGATCCTCGCGCCGTTCCGGATCCTCCATCGGCTGCGTCGTCCACCACACCTGCTCGCGGATATATTCGGATGGCGGCCGTTTGACGTGCGGCACCTCGCTGCGCAGCCGCCGCCAGACCTTGTCGAGTCGCCACGCCAGCGACGGCGCCCAGCCGAAGCCGGCCTCGATCATCACCATCTTCAGTTTCGGGAAGCGCTCGAACACGCCCTCTAACGCGAGGCTCGCCAGCGCGGATTGCTGGCACTGCGAATGGCCCACCATCTCCTCGATGTAATAGGAAGGCCAGCCCGACGGCGTGATCGGGTTGCCGCCGAAGCCGAAGGCGTGCACGCCGACGGGCAACCCCGCCTCTTCCGCGGCCTGATAGATCGGCCAGTAGCGGCGCTGGCCGAGCGGCTCGACGTTGCGGCTGAGCAGCAGCACCTGAACGAAATTCCTGTCACCGGCGCGCTCGCGGATTTCGGCGGCGGCGGACAAGCCGTCCTCATTGCCGACGACAATGGACGCCTTCAGCCGCTTATCCTTGCTGGTCCATTTGTCGATCTGCCAGTCGTTGACCGCGGAGCACAGCGCCGCCGAGAGCTCGTGGTTGCGGATTCCCTGCCCGGTGTTGAGCGGATTGAGCACGCCCAGCTGTACGTTGTTGGGATCGAGCAGCTGCTTCTGCATGAAGGAGAGCGATGAGCCCTGCGGCCCGCCCTCCGGCGGATAGGCGTCGCGGCGCGAGGCGTTGGGCTGGGCCTTCGGGTAGGGCGGCCCTTCCATCATGCCCTGATAGGCATGGACGCCGTAGACTTCGAGATGATGCTGCCAGCGTTTGGCGAGATAGGGATAGAGCTCGGTGCGGGTCGCGCGGGCCGGATGGATGTCGCAGTCCGCGATCGCGGTTTTGACGGTCAGTGGGGAAGCAGCTTCGGTGCTCTCGCGGAACTGGATATTCATCGCCTTGCCTCCTTTGGCAGCGGGCTAAGTCAGGCGGGGGTAGGTGGCATGCGGATTATCGATCATGATCTTGCGCACGAGATCGGGGGTGAGGCCCTCGGGCAGCGCGTCCTGGCCGTCGAACTGCCAGTGCGGATAGTCGGTGGAGAATAGGACCAATTCGTCCGACTGCATATGATCAAACAGGCGAATTAATGTCGCTTGATCCGGCGGCGCATCAAATGGCTGTAACGAGAAGCGGATGTTGCTGCGCACAATCTCGAGCGGCGCGCGATCGACCCAGGGCGTCTCCATCCGCACCCCGCGCCAGAATTTGTGCAGGCGCCAGAGATAGGGGGAGATCCAGGAGACGCCGGATTCCAGCATCACCATTTTCAGCCGCGGATATTTGGCGAAAACGCCCTCGACGATCAGGCTGGTGAGCTGGGTCTGGAACGCCTGGGCCTGACCGACATAGTCCTCGATGTGGTAGGAACCCCATCCGACCGAGGTCGGCGGATTGTGATAGGCGGAACCGGCATGAATGCCGATTGGGAGCCCCAGCCGTTCCGCGGCCTCGTAGATCGGCCACAGCGCACGCTTGCCCAGCGGCGTGTCGCCCATCACCAGCATCAGCACCTGCACGAAGCGCCTGTCCGGCGCGCAGCGCTCGATCTCGGCAACGGCCTTGTCGATGCTCTGCGTGGGAATCACGATCGAGCCGCGCAGCCGCGGGTCGCGATCGAGCCACTCCTTGGCGAGCCAGTCGTTCAGCGCGCGGCAGAAGGCGGCTTGCAGGTCTTCCGAAAACACCATCTGCACGCCGTAGAGCGGATTGCAGATGGCATGCGTGAACTGGAAGGGATCGAGCACATGGCGCTGCATGTCTTCCAGGCTTTCGCCCGGCTTGCCGCTTTCAGGGCGCCAGTCGGGCCGCGTCGTGATCGGCGAGTTCTGCGGATAGGATTGCGAGACGAGGTCGACCATGCCGCGCGTCGTCACCTGATCGCGCCAATAGTCGTTCAGATAGGGCAGCAGGCTGGTCAGATGCGGCACGGCCGGATGCAGATCGCAATCCACCCCGCCGGCGATCAGGGACGCCATGACGTCTCCTTCACGTTTCCTCGTCACGTCTTGTCGTGGGCGGCGCTCGGTCGCTCCGTCTTGTGGCGGCATTCAAGCAGGCCTGCCCGCCGCCCGCAACTCGGCCAACGGCGCTGTCATATGCTAGGAAGGCTGAGCTCGGTTGCGAGGGAATGAGAGGTCAAAGGCATGAAAGAGCTCGTCGGCATCGCGGAACAGGTCGCAGGCAGACTGATCGCGCGCAAACAGACCATTGCCGTGGCGGAATCCTCGACCGGCGGCCTGATCTCGGCCAGCCTGCTCGCGGTGCCCGGCGCCTCCGCCTATTTCCTCGGCGGCGCGGTGGTTTACACCCGCGATGCCAGACGCGTGCTGATGGATATTTCGGACGACGGCATGAAGGGCTTTCGGTCCTCATCGGAGCCCTACGCACAGCTGCTGGCCGAGCAGATGCGCAGCCGCTTCAACTGCGACTGGGGCCTGTCCGAGACCGGCGCGGCCGGTCCCACCGGCAACCGCTACGGCGATGCCGCAGGCCATAGCTGCATGGCGGTCGCCGGGCCCGCAGCGGAAGTGACGACGCTGGAGACGGGCAGCAACGACCGTTTCGCCAACATGCAGATATTTGCGGCGACAGCGCTGAAATTGCTGCTGAAGACCTTGGAGCGGTGACGTCGCGGCGCCCGCGAAGCATCAAGCCCGGATCCAGCAGATATATTGCGCCGTCATTGCCAAGGAACTAGTCATCAAACATCTTCGGCGGCACGAACCCGCCGAACTCGCGTTCGATCAGCCCGGCGAGTTTCAGCGGCGTTCGGTCCTCGAGGAACGGCCCGATGATCTGAACGCCGACCGGCAGGCCGTCCTTCGACAGGCCGAGCGGAACGGCCGTTGCCGGCAGGCCCGGAAGCGTCGCAATGCCGGGCCATGCGAGCTGGTCGGAATAGGGGTAGTCCTTGCCATCGATGTTGATGGTTCGCAAGCGCTGCTCCGGCGAATGATCATGCGGATAGGCTGGCGTCGGCATGATCGGGCAGATCACCGCGTCGAAGCTGCTGAACAGCGCGCGCCATTGTGCGCGTAGGCCGGCGCGACCGCCGGCGTCGAGCACCCAGGCACGGTGACTTGCAGTGATGCCGCGCAGCCGCTCCGCGCCAAGGCTCTGGTCCTCCGGCGACAATTGGCTCGCTCGGGATTGCGAATCCGCCAGCACGTCGGGAAGGAAGAACGCGCCGAGGAACCCGAGCAGCATGCGCATATAAAGCCGCGACGTGTCCGCAAAATCCGGCAGCAGCGCGCTCTCGCGCGCGACCGTCACGCCGGCCTTCGTGAGATCGGTTGCGAGCCTGTCGATCGCGCCGCGCACATCCCGGTGAGTCGGCAGCAATGGATGGCTTTCGATCACCAGGACGCGAAAATCCCGCAGCGACTGATGCCGTGCAACAGGCAGATCGAGTTTGTAGGCGACGCCGGCTTCGAGCGGATCGGGTCCAGCCATAACGTCGAGCAGCAAGGGCAGATCCGCTGCCGTGCGCGCCATTGGCCCGATGACGGCGAGATCGTTGTCGCGCGGAAGGGCTGGAAACGGAGGCGGCGTCTCGCCGCGTGCCGGGCAGAGATTGATGGTCGGCTTGTGAGCGAAGATGCCGCAATGAAAGGCCGGCACACGCAGGGAGCCGCCGATGTCGGAGCCGGTGGCGAGCGCACAATAGCCTGCCGCAAGGGCTGCCGAAGATCCCCCGGATGATCCTCCCGGCGTGCGGTCGAGATCATAGGGGTTGTTCGTGGTGCCGTAGATGTCGTTGTAGCTCTGCCAGTCGCCGAGGCCTACTGGGACGTTGGTCTTGCCGAGGATCACGCCGCCGGCCTGCTTGATGCGTGCCACCGGTAGCGCGTCTTCCACCGGCTTGAAATTCTTCTGCGGAACGAACCCCCAGGTCGTGGGCAGGCCGGCGACGTTGAAGGATTCCTTCACCGTGACGGGCAGGCCGAGCAGCGGCTTCCGTTCGCCGCGCGCCAATGCGGCGTCCGCTTCGCGCGCAGCACCGAGCGCTCGGTCGAAATCCCTGACGCAAATCGCGTTGACCTTGCCGTCGTGTCGTTCGATGCGTTCGATCGCATCCTGCGTGAGCTCTACCGCGGAGACCTTCTTCGCGGTCAGTGCCGCCGAAAGCTCGACCGCGCTCTTGAAACTCCATTCCGATTTGGCCACGGCATTCTCCCGCGCTTTGCTGGACAGATGATGCGCAGTTTTACCTGATGTCGCAACCGCCGTTTGACAGCCGTTGACCTGTGACGAAAGCTACCTGGGCAGCATCCGCTGCATGACACGATCGCGATAGATGAAGATGTGTGCGAGCCCGGCTGCAACGTGAATACCGATGGTTACGACGAGCGCCAGTTCCATGGCCTGGTGCAGGCCGTCGATTGTCCGCCCGGCGGCAGCGTTGTCGGACGCGAGCATCGGCAGCGGCACAAGATAGAAGAGGGAAACAGACCATCCGCGGAAGGACGCAAACAGCCAGCCCGAAATCGTCGTGGCGAACACCAGCGCATAAAGCAGCCAGTGGATCGCCTCTGAGCTCACGCGTTGCCAGGCCGGGAGCGAGCTCTCCGGTGCAACGGGATGGGTAAGACGCCAGAAGAAGCGCAGGGCGGTCAGAGCCAGAACCGTCATTCCGACCGAGACGTGAAACGTCATCCCGGCACCGGGCGTCATGCCGCGGTGCAGGTCCGGCATCAGCCAGCCGATCGGGTATTGCACGACAAGCAGTCCGACAATAAGCCAGTGGAAGATCTTGGCCGGTGTCCCATAGTGAAGTTGGCCCGTCATGAAGTCGCCCGATCCTGCGACAAGTGTCGCTCGAGGGTTGGAAGCTGCATGCAAAGGCATGCGCGAAATGCGTAGCCGTTGATCATCTTCACCACGAGACGATCGGATGCGGGCGTGACGCGCGCGGCCGGCGTGACATCCGCCTCGCCATGGCGGCCGGAGCCGACGCCCATGATCGGATTGACGATGAACTCGTATTGCGCTCCGTCATCGCCGTCTACGCCGCCCCGATCAATATCCCCACCGCCAGCACGATGGCGCCGCCGAGCACGATCTGGAACACAGCCTGGAGGAACGGCGTGTCCATGTAGCGCGCGCGGATGAAGGCGATCGCCCACAATTCGAAGAACACGACGATGCCGGCGATCGCGGTCGCGATCCAGAACGCATTGGCCCACGTGTCCGGCACCAGATAGGGCATGGTGTGGCCGAGCCCGCCGAGCGTCGTCATCGCCCCGCAGGTGAGACCGCGCAGCCATGGCGAGCCGCGACCGGTGAGCGAGCCGTCGTCGGACAGCGCCTCCGCAAATCCCATGCTGATGCCGGCGCCGATGGAGGCGGCGAGGCCGACCAGAAAGGTCTGCCAATTCTGGTGGGTGGCAAACGCGGCCGCGAACAGCGGCGCCAGAGTCGAGACCGATCCGTCCATCAGTCCGGCGAGGCCCGGCTGCACGTATTGCAGCACGAACATGCGGCGGTTGGTGCGATCTTCCTCCGCGCGCACATCAGGGCTGAGGATCTGGTCCGACAGCTTTGCGGCCATCTCTTCGTGGCCTTTCTCCGCTTCGGCGAGATCGCCGAGCAAACGGCGAACGCCGACGTCCTGAGCCTGTTCGGCGGCCTTGACGTAAAAGCGCTCGGCCTGCATTTCCATGGTCTCGACCTCCCTGCGGATGGTGTCGAGCGACAGGTTCTTTGTGAGCCAGACCGGGCGGCGTCGCAGGAAGCCCTTGACGTCCTCGCGGCGGATGGGAGGCAGGTGCGGACCGAAACGCTGCTCATAGGTTTCCAGCAGCATGTGACGATGCCCGCGCTCTTCCTCGGCCATCTGCTCAAAGATCTTGGCGGAATCCGGATAACGCTCGCGGAGATCCTCGGCGAAGGTCATGTAGATGCGGCTGTCCTCCTCCTCGGAGGAGATCGCGACCGCGAGCACCTCGCGCTCGGTCAGATCGGAAAAGTTCTTCACGGCGGCCCTGCTTCCCAAGTTTAGAATAATTCTAAACTATATAGAATGCCGGGGTTCCCCGGTCAAATCACGCCGGGCCGCTCTTCGTCAGGAAGTCGAGCAGCAGACGGCTCACCTCGGCAGGCTGCTCCTGCTGCACCCAATGGCCGGCACCGTCGACGAGGTGGCAGCCGAGCATGTTCGTGCACCCGCGGCCCAGCATCGCTTCGAACACCCCGGGGCGCTGGTAGGTGCCCCAATCCTGCTTGCCCGAGATGAAGCAGGAGGGCACGTCGATGCTGCGACCGGAGAACAGCTGCATCTCGTTATTGAGCATGCCCGACGTGCCGTAGCGGTACCATTGCAGGCCACCCTGGAATCCGGTGCGGCGATATTCGGCGCTGTAATACGCAAGCTCGCTGTCCGGCAGCCATCGATTGGCGGCGATCGCGGCGGCCGAGGGCATCTCCTTCGCAACCGTCTCGGCCATGGTCTCGCCGGCGTCCATCACGTAGTAGGTCGGCAGTTTTGCGAGCTCGCTCGCCGACCATGATGTCAGCGGGTAAGGCTTGTTGTCGGCCCAGTCCGCGCTCTTGTGATGGTAGTAGGCGCGCAGGAAATCATGCACGCCTTGCGGCGCGTGCTGCATGTCGGCATTGGCCGGACGTGTCGAATAGTACCATTGATAGTGCTTGCGCGGACGCGGCAGCGCGGCGAGCTCGCGGTGAACGGGGTCTTCGACCGCAGGCTTCGCCGGCGCGTCGACCGTGCCAAACGGCAACGGCGGCGCGCCGCCGAACGGCGCGCTCATCATCGTCACCGAGCGAAACACGTCCGGACGTATCAGCGCGCACCAGGCCGCGACCGGGCTGCCGAAATCATGTCCGGCCAGATCGACCTGCTCGTAGCCGAAGGCCGACACCAGGGCGAGCGCATCGCGCACCAGGTTGAGGAGCGAGAAGGGCGCAAGATCGCCGTCGAAATCGGCGCTCCATCCCGTGGTGCGGCCGTAGCCGCGCTGGTCCGGCGCGATCACGTGATAGCCGGCTTCGGCGAGTGCCGGCATCACCTTGCGCCAGGAGAAGGCGAGCTCGGGAAAGCCGTGCAGCAGCAGGATGCAGGGCCGGCCTCTGGTCTCGAAGCCTGCCTCCAGCACATGCATGCGCAGGCCGTTGATGCCGTCGACATAACGCGAGCGGATGCCGGCGGGCAGGGGGATGTCGGGGAGATCGGCCATCGTATCCTCCACTCGGGTGGAATCGCAGGGTGGGCAAAGGCGCGCGTTTTGCGCGCCGTGCCCACCATCTTTCTACACCGCGTTTGGCATGGTGGGCACGCTTCGCTTTGCCTACCCTATGAGCGCGGACCCCACTAAACCGCCGCGCAAACGAACCCGCCGCCCTTGCGCCGGATCTTGCCCACCGACGGCGACGGGAAATGCGCGGTGCAGCACAGCGTATCGGTGTCGCAATAGCGTTCCAGGAAACTGCGGCGCGTGGTTGCCGCCTTCGCCGGATCGACGTCGAACTTGATCGACAGTTCCGGATAAAGCGTCTGCAACGGCGAATGCATGAGGTCGCCGGAGAACACGGCGTCGTCCTTGCCGCGGCCCATCGTAACAGCGACATGGCCGGGCGTGTGGCCCGGTGTCGGCAGGATGCGGACGTGATCGCCGATCTGGTGGTCGTTGCCGACCACCTCGTGACGCTTGGCCTCGACCACCGGCAGCACGCTGTCGACGAAGGGGGCGACCTCCGCCTTCGCGTTGTGCTCGGTCCAGTAGTCGAACTCCTGCTTGGCGAACACGTAGCGCGCTTTCGGGAAGGTCGGCACCCAGCGGCCGTTCTCCATCCGCGTATTCCAGCCGACGTGATCGACGTGGAGATGCGTGCACATCACGAAGTCGATGTCGTCAGGCGAGAATCCGGCAGCGTTGAGTCCGCGCAGATAGGTGTCGTCGGTCTTCATGTTCCATTTCGGGCGCTGCGGCCGCGGCTTGTCGTTGCCGATGCAGCTGTCGACCAGAATGGTGTGGTGCGGCGTCTTGATCACATAGGACTGGAAACACAGGATCAAGACATCCTGCTCGTCCATCGCCTTCGCCTCACGCATCCATGCGCGGTTCTCGGCCAGCACCTCCGGCGTAAGACCGGGGATGAGCTCCAGCGCCGGGAGGAACGTCGTCTCCTGCTCGATGATGCGATGGATGGTGAGATCGCCGACCGAGTATTTCAGGCTCATGAGAATTCCTGCGAGTTACAAGCATGATCCGGAAAAGTGTGCGGCGGTTTTCCGAAAAGATCATGCTCGAACGGAAAGCTGAAGCGCGATGCGGATCATCGCGTTTTAGCTGGCCGGCGGCACCGAGATCTTGACGGAAGGCCGCTCCAGCATCTTCTGGTGGAAGGCGTCGAGCTTCGGATAGGCCTTGCGCCAGCCGCAATCGGCGAAGCGGAAGTCGGCATAACCGAGCACGCAGACGAGGCCGATCTGCGAGATGTCGAACGGGCCGTTCAGCACGTCGGGCATGTTCTCGAAGCGCGCCATGCCGGTCCAGGCCCGGTTCCAGTGGTCGTCCGACCATGCCTGCCATTGCAGGCCCTGCGGCCGCACCATCTTCTCGTAGCGGCACAGCAGCATGGAATCGAGCATGCCGTTGATCAGGGAATGATTGGTCTTGGCCTTCCAGCGCCGTGGGCCATAGTCGGGGATCAGGCTGCCGCCGGCCATCTCGTTGAGATATTCGACGATGACGTAGGAGTCCAAGATGACGTCGCCGTCATTGGTGATCAGCACCGGCAGCTTCTTCAGCGGTGTGATGCGCGAATAGTCCTCGTTGGCCGTGCCCGGAGCGACGGTCGCGGGCGTGAATTCGATCTTGTCGATCAGCCCGAGCTCGATCGCGGCGATGCGCACCTTGCGGGCAAAGGGCGAGGCTGGGGAGAAGGAGAGCTTCATGGCGCGTATCCAACAATGAAAGTTTTGCTTCGTCATTGCGAGGAGCGAAGCGACGAAGCAATCCAGAGTGTCGCCGCGGAGGGATTCCGGATTGCTTCGCTTCGCTCGCAATGATGTTGTGGCGGGCCGTCGTGGTCGGAGGCTTACGCCCCAATAATCTCCTGGCGCTGCTCGCCGAGGCCCTCGATGCCGAGGGTGACGACGTCGCCGACATTGAGGAAAGTCGGCGGCTTCATGCCGAGCCCGACGCCGGGCGGAGTGCCGGTGGTGATGATGTCGCCCGGCAGCAGCGTCATGAACTGCGAGACATAGGAGATGCACTTGGCCATGGAGAAGATCATGGTCTTGGTCGAGCCGGTCTGGCGGCGCTGGCCGTTGACGTCGAGCCACATCGACAGGTCCTGCACGTCCTTGATCTCGTCCTTGGTCGCAAGCCACGGTCCGACCGGGCCGAAGGTATCGTGCGACTTGCCCTTGGTCCACTGCCCCAGGCGCTCGGTCTGGAAGGCGCGCTCGGAGACGTCGTTGCAGACGCAATAGCCGGCGACATGATTCAGCGCATCGGCTTCCGAGACATACTTGGCACGGGTGCCGATGATCGCGGCGATCTCGACTTCCCAGTCGAGCTTGGTCGAGCCGCGCGGCTTCTCGACCGCGTCGTTCGGACCGGACAGCGAGGTGTTCGCCTTCATGAAGATGATCGGCTCGGTCGGGATCGCCGCACCGGTCTCCTTGGCGTGGTCGCTGTAGTTGAGGCCGATCGCCACGAATTTCGAGATGCCGGTCACGGGCGCGCCGAAGCGCGGCTTGCCCGAGACGGCGGGCAGCGAAGCGGGATCGAGGCCCGCCAGCTTCTTCAGGGTATCAGGCGAATAGGCTTCGCCGGTGAGGTCCTTCACATGCGCCGACAGGTCGCGCAACTGGCCGGATTTGTCGATCAGGCCGGGCTTTTCCGCACCCTTCTCGCCATAACGAACAAGCTTCATTCTCGTTTCTCCCTTGGGATGGACTGATCGGTTAAATAGCTTCATGGAACAGGGCGGCGGGAAATTCAACCGCTCAAAGCGGGGCGCATTGCAGCCCCCGCAATTCAGGGATCGTAGGGCGGACAAAGGTGCGAAGCGCCGTGCCCTCCAATTCTCGTGGTTGCCCCGGGAATAGTGGGCACGCTCCGCTTTGCCCCCTACGATTGCAGCGCCACGAACCTGAACGCATCCCCGTCCCGCCGGATGTGCCCGGCCGAATAGTGCCCGCCGATCACCAGCGTCGGGCTGTCGGCAAAGCGCGAGAACAATTTGTGCCGGCTGGCCGCCGATTGAGCGGGGTCGGTATCGACGACCGAGCACCAGTCAAGATGCGCCATCTGGCAGGGGTGGTGGGCGACGTCGCCGGCGAGCAGCGCCTGCTCGCCGCCGGACTCGATCAGGACGCTCATGTGCCCGGGACTGTGGCCGGGGGTCGGGATCACGCGGATTTCCTCGCAGAGCCGGTGGTCGCTTGGGATCAACTCGGCCTGGCCGGCATCGACGACCGGCTTCACGGAATCGTTGAACACCGCGACCTTGTCCGGCTCGGCCGTGTAGCCGCGCCAATATTCGTATTCGGTCTTGCCGAACAGGTAGCGGGCGTTGGGGAAGGTCGGCACCCATCGACCGCCAGACAGCTTCGTGTTCCAGCCGACGTGATCGACATGAAGATGCGTGCACAGCACCGTGTCGATGCTGTCAGGGGGAAAGCCCGCCGCGGTCATGCTCTCCAGAAACGGGGTGCTGCGGTTGTTCCAGGTCGGCACGCCGCGGCCCTGCTTGTCGTTGCCAAGGCCGGTGTCGACCACGATGCGACGTGCCGGTGTCTCCACCACCAGTGAATGGATCGACATCTTCAGCCGGCCTTCATCCGTGGCAAAATGCGGCATCAGCCAGGGCAGCTTCCGGATTTCATCATTGGTCGCGGCCGGCAGGATGAAGCGGGTCGAGCCGACCGTCTCCATTTCGACGATCTTCGTGATCCTGACCTTGCCGACCGTCCACGACATGCCCTGCGCCCCCGGATTTTCTTGCTTTCGCGAAAGATGCGGCCTTCCGCGGTCGAACGCAATGGATCATCTGTCGCGATATCGCGTTATCCGAGGAACCCGAACCAGCCAAACGACACCCCAGGGGGAGCCCATGCCAGAGCTTGCCATTTCCGCCGACAAGGTTGCCTTCATCATCGAGAAGGCCCGTGAATTCGACGTCAAGGAAGCGGCGTCCGATCCGGATTCGGGGTCGAATCCGTCCGACGATGACGAGATCGACGTGCTGGAGGACAACGCGTCCGATCCGGTCGCTGGCGAGCTTGCAGGCTTCATCCGGGCGCTGAACGAGGACGAGCAGCTTGATCTCGTCACGTTGATGTGGCTCGGCCGCGGCGACGGTGACGTCGAGGAGTGGGACGATCTGCGTACCCGCGCCGTCGAGGCGCGCGCCGAGTACAAGGCGCCCCGGCGCGAAGCGGTGCGGTATCTGCTGGGCGAGCCGATGCTGGGCGATCTGCTCGCCGACGGCATGGACGAGCTCGGTATCGACTGGTCCGACGAGCGGACCACGCCGGTCTCGTAGGACCTACTTGGCGCAATCGACGATCACGGTGCCGAGCTTGTCGCCCTTCTCGACGGCGAGATGCGCCTGCGCGGTCTCCGACAGCGCGAACTGCGCCGCGACATTATGGATGCGCGGCCCTGCCGCCAGCCATTTCGAGATATCGGCCTGCGCAGCCGCAAGCAGCGCCGGCGGCAGTGCGAACAGCACGAGCGAACGAAGGGTAACGCATTTCTCCATCAGCTCGCGCATCGGCACTGTCGGCGTGCGGTTGCCATTGGTGGCGTAGACCGCGATCGTGGAATTGACGTCCATCAGCTTCAGCGTCGTCGCGATATTGCCTCCGAAATCGACATCGACGACACGGTCGACGCCGCGTCCGCCGGAAAAGGCCATTGCCTTGGCGGCGACGTCCTCGTCCTTGTAATTGACCACGAGATCGGCCCCCGCTTGCCGGGCCTGCTCCCCCTTCATCGCCGAGCTGACGGTTGCGATCACCTGCGCGCCGCCCCATTTGGCGAGCTGCACGGCATAGTGGCCGACCGCGCCGGCACCGCCGGTGACGAGCACGGTCTTGCCGACTATCGGTCCGTCCGCAAACAGGCTGCACCACGCGGTCATCGCGGGGATGCCGAGCGTTGCGCCTTCCGCGAACGAAAGATGATCCGGCAGCGGCGTCACCAGCTGCTCGGCAAGCGCAATATATTCCGCCGCCGTGCCGAAGGCGCGGCCGTTGCGCTGGCCGTTGAACAGCCAGACACGGTCGCCGATCTTGAAACGCGTCACGCCGTCGCCGACCTGATCGACAAACCCCGCGCCGTCGCTGTTCGGGATCACGCGGGGATATTCCATGGTCCGGTAGCTGCCGCCGCGCCGGCCGACATCGGCCGGGTTGACGCCGGAGGCTTCCAGGCGAATGCGAACTTCGCCTGGGCCCGCGACCGGCGTCGCCATCTCACCATAGGTGAGAACGTCCGCCGCCGGTCCTGCCTCTTCGTACCAGACCGCTCTCATCTGGATTGCTTTCTGAGTCTTGGGCAAGCAGGTGCGGCATCGGGAATCCACCTCTCCCCGCTGGGGAGAGGTGTAGCCCTGCCCTCACAGCGTGCCGGGGAAGGCGCCGCCGTCAAGCAGGAGGTTCTGGCCGGTGATGAAGCCGGCCCTCGCGCCGCAGAGAAAGGCGCAGGCATAGCCGAATTCGTCGGGATCGCCGAAGCGGCCGGCGGGATTGAGCTTGGCGCGCTCGGCCAGAACCTGGTCCGGCGTGATTCCGCGCTTCTCGGATTCCCCCTTCGCGGTACTGCGCAGGCGGTCGGTCTCGAACGGGCCCGGCAAGAGGCCGTTGATGGTGACGTTGTTGATCACGGTCTTGCGCGACAGGCCGGCGATGAAGCCGGTGAGGCCGGCGCGCGCGCCGTTGGAGAGGCCGAGGATGTCGATCGGCGCCTTCACCGCGGCCGAGGTGATGTTGACGATGCGGCCGAACTTGCGCGCCATCATGCCGTCCACGGTCGCCTTGATCAGCTCGATCGGCGTCAGCATGTTGGCATCGATCGCCTTGATCCAGTCGTCGCGGGTCCAGTTGCGGAAATCGCCGGGCGGCGGGCCGCCGGCATTGTTGATCAGGATGTCCGGCTCTGGGCAGGCCTTCAGCACGGCCTCGCGGCCGGCCGGCGTCGTGATGTCGCCGACGATCTCGGTGACGGTCACATCGGGATAGGCCTTGCGGATTTCGTCGGCCGTCTTCTTCAAGGCTTCGGCGCCGCGCGCGGTCAGCGTGACGTGAACGCCGGCTTCGGCCAGCGAGATGGCGCAGGCGCGTCCGAGGCCCTTGCTGGATGCGCAGACGATGGCGCGGCGACCTTTGATCCCAAGATCCACTGTTTCACTCCCGTAAATGGCAGGCAGGTTTTAAGACGGCGGCACTCTAGCCAACCTCGACGCCGCTGATAAGGGACGGGCTCGCACCAAAATGCATGCGCGTCGGCGCGGCGATGCAAATGTGCGGGCATGATCCGGAAAAGTGTCCGCAGTTTTCCGAAAAGTTCATGCCCAGACAATGAGCTAGATGCGCCGTTCCTGCTTGAGGCGGTCGATCGCGGAGGCCGCCTCCGGTGGCAGCGACTTGAAGCCCATCTGGCCGGCGGCCGAGAACAGCGGCCGCAGATGCGAGCCGGCGAGGAACGGCGGCTGGCGGTTGGCCGGCACGATCTGGTCGAACACCAGCACCAGCGTGGTGGCGACGAGGCCGACCCTGATCGCGCCGAGCGCGGCGCCGCCGAGCCGGTCGCCGATGCCGGCGTCGCGTATGGTGTCGCTCAGCGCCAGGCGGCCGATATATCCAAACAGCATGCCGACCACGACGAAGATGCCGAAGAACCAGATCCAGTTCTGAAACAGCGGTGGATTCGGATTGCTTGCGACCTGCGGGACGATCAGCGGCATCAGCGCGACGGCGATGGGGGCGGCGAGGAGATAGGCGAGGATGGTCATGGCGCTGCCGAGCAGGCCGGTCCTGAAGCCAAATCCGATTGCAACTGCGAACGCCGCATAGACCGCGAGATCGAAACTGTTCATTGCGAAAGCCCTGCCATGGAACGAATGAACGCTGAACCGATCGTTCCGGTTTCAGATCGTTAAAATCGTCTGTATTGATGGGCTCCAAAAGCGCGGGAACACGTCCAGGGAAATCGTCATGTCAGACCTATTCGACGTCAGTAAAGAAACCATCCTCGTGACGGGCGCGAGCCAGGGGCTGGGGCGGCAATTTGCCCGGGTGCTGGCGGCGCATGGCGCGGCCGTCGCGCTGGCGGCGCGGCAAACGGAAAAGTTGAAGAATCTGGAACAGGACATCCGCGGCAAGGGTGGCCGCGCCGCCGCGGTCGCGCTCGACGTCACAGATATCGCTTCGATTGCGAAAGCCGTCGATGCGGCGGAAGCCGCGCTCGGTCCGATCACGGTGCTGGTCAACAATGCCGGCATCGCGATCGAGAAGCTCGCAACCGAGCAGACCGAATCCGATTGGGATGCCGTAATCGGCGCCAATCTGAAGGGCGCCTATTTCCTCGCGACGGAAGTTGCGCGGCGCATGATCGCGCGCAAGCAGCCCGGCAACATCGTCAACATTGCCTCCGTACTCGGCACCGGCGTGCTGAAGGCTGTGTCGCCTTACGCGATCTCCAAGGCGGGCATCATCCAGGCGACCAGGGCGATGGCGCTCGAGCTCGCCGGGCAGAACATCCGCATCAACGCGCTCGCGCCCGGCTACGTCGACACCGAGATGAACCACGCATTCTGGTCGACGCCGCCGGGCGAGCGCCTGGCCAAGCGTATCCCCCAGCGCCGCGTCGGCGCCGAGTCCGATCTCGACGGCGCGATCCTGCTGCTGGCCTCGCAGGCGTCGCGGTACATGACGGGGAGCGTGGTGACGGTGGACGGCGGGTTTCTGCTGAATTGAGCTCTTTCTTCACCTCGCCCCGCTTGCGGGGAGAGGTCGCACCGCATCGAAGATGCGATGCGGGTGAGGGGGAGCCTCCGCAGATTCAACTGCATCCGTCCTCGCGGAGACTTCCCCTCACCCCAACCCTCTCCCCGCAAGCGGGGAGAGGGAGAAGAGCTACCGCATCTCCGCCCGGATCATATCCGCCGCCTTCTCCCCGATCATGATGGTCGGCGCATTGGTATTGCCGCCGATCAGCGTCGGCATGATCGAGGCGTCGACAACGCGCAAAGCCTCGACGCCGTGCACCTTCAGCGACGGATCCACCACGGCCATCGCATCGGTGCCCATCTTGCAGGTGCCGACGGGGTGATAGACGGTGTCGACGCGATTGCGCAGGATGGCGCGGATGTCGTCGTCCGTTCTCACACCGGACGTGAACATGTCCTTCTTCTGCAACGCGCGCATCGCCGGTGTCTCCATCAGCCGTCGCGTGGTCTTGAAGCCCGCGACCATCGTCTCGAGATCCTCCGCCTCGCCCAGAAAGTTCGGATCGATCATGGGGGCAGCGAACGGATCGGTGCTTTTCAGCCACACGCTGCCGCGGCTCTTCGGCCTGAGCAGGCAGACATGGCACGAGAAGCCTGCCTCCTTGTGCTTCTTGCGGCCGTGGTCGTCGAGCATCGCGATGATGAAGTGGAGCTGAATGTCCGGCACGTCGAGGTGGGCCTGCGTCTTCAGGAAGCCGCCACACTCGGCGAAATTGGTGGTCATCAGGCCGCGTCGCTCGCGGCGGTACCGCTGGATGGCGCGGAGCAGGGATGGCAGCCGACCGAGCGATGAATGAACGAAGTGCGGATAGTCGGAGGCGTACACGAACACGAAGTCCGGATGGTCCTGCAGATTGCGCCCGACGCCCGGCAAATGATGCACGACGCCAATGCCGTGCGCGCGAAGCGCATCGCCATCGCCGACGCCCGACAGCATCAGCAGTTGCGGTGACTGGAAGGCGCCGGAGGCGAGGATCACCTCGCGGCGGGCGCGCAGCTGCTTGGTCTGCTTGCCCTGGACATATTCGATGCCGACCGCGCGTCCACCTTCGAACAGGATTTTCGTCGCCTGCGCCCCCGTCTCGACGCGCAGATTCGCGCGCTTGTCCATATGGGGCTGAACGTAGGCACGCGCCGCGCTCCAGCGCTCGCCATTGTGCTGCGTCACCTGGTAGCTGCCGAGCCCTTCGTGGTCCTCTTCATTGAAGTCCTCGCGGATGCGGAATTGCGCCTCCCGCGCGGCCTGATGGAAGACGTCGTGGATCGGATTGTCCGAGCGCAGTTTGTTGACATGCAGCGGGCCCCCTTTGCCGTGATACGCGCCGTCGAAATCGGTGTTGTTCTCCGAGCGCTTGAAATAGGGCAGCACGTCGGCGTACGACCAGCCGGCATTGCCGAGCGAGGCCCAGTGGTCGTAGTCCCATTTGTTGCCGCGGATGTAGACCATGGCGTTGATCGCCGAGGAGCCGCCGAGGCCCTTGCCGCGCGGTTGATAGCCGATCCGGCCGTTCAATCCCTTCTGCGGCACAGTATCGAAGGCCCAGTTGGCCGCGCTGTATGGCAAAGCGAGCCCGAATGGCGTGGTGATCCGCCAATTGTCGTTTCGCCCGCCGGCATCGAGCAGTGCCACGGATGTCCCCGCATCCTCGGACAGCCTTCCTGCCACCGCGCAGCCGCCGGAGCCCGCGCCCACGACGACGAAATCGAATGTGTCAGTCACCTGGTTTCCCCCATTTGCTTTTTTTGTCGTCAGTGCGAGCGAAGCGAAGCAATCCAGTATCCCTCCGTGGTGACGGTCTGGATTGCTTCGCTTCGCTCGTAATGACGGCGTTGAGACTTTACGACATGAACCGCATCAATTTCTCCAGCCGCGCGATCTTGCCGCCGTAGGGCGGATAGAGGTCGGCGAGGCGGTTGAACCTGGAGCGGTAGAACACCGGCTTCAGCTTGCTGAACGTACGAAATCCCCATTCGCCGTGATAGGCGCCGGTGCCGGACGCGCCGACGCCGCCCATCGGCTGGTTGATTTGCGCGAAGTGGAACAGGCAGTCGTTGACGGTGACGCCGCCGGAGATCGTGCGCGTCAGCACCGTCTCGCGCGCAATCCGGTCCTTGCCGAACCAGTACAGCGCCAGCGGCCGGTCACGGGCATTGATGAAGGCGATGGCGTCTGCCGGCTCGCGATAGCCGAGCACCGGCAGCACGGGACCAAAAATCTCCTCCTGCATCGCGGCCATCTCTCCGGTCCCTCCGACGATCAGCGTCGGAGGGAATTTGCGGTGCGCCTTCCAGTTCGGATCGTCTGCCTTCGCCGGTTGCAGGATCTTTGCGCCGCGGCTTGCCGCATCGGCGACCAGACCTTCCAGTCGCGCATAATGCCGGTCGGAAATGATGGAGGTGTAGTCCTTGTTTGCGGGGTCGGTGCCGAACATGCGCCGCATCTGCGCGCGCACTTTTTCGGCGAAGGCCTGCAATGCGTGCTCGGGCACCAGCACGTAGTCCGGCGCGATGCAGGTCTGCCCGGCATTGAGCAGCTTGCCATAGGCGATGCGCTCGGCCGCCTCTTCGAGATCGGCGGAGGCGTCGATGATGGCGGGTGACTTGCCGCCGAGCTCGAGCGTGACAGGCGTCAGATTGCGCCCCGCGGCCTCCGCGACCAGCCGCCCAACCCGCGTCGAGCCGGTGAAGACCAGATGATCGAACGGCAGGTGAGCGAAGGTTTTTGCGACCTCGTCCTCCACGCTGGTAACGAGCAACTCGGTCGCGTCGAATCTCTGCCCGACCGTCTCCTTCAGCAGCGCGGAGAAGCTGGGGGCCAGCTCGCTCGGCTTGATGATGACACGGTTGCCGGCGGCGAGCGCGCCGATCGCGGGCGCGAGCGTGAGCTGGAGCGGATAATTCCAGGGCGCGATGATGCCGACGACGCCGAGTGCTTGCGGGATCAGCCGGTTGCGCGCGGGCAGGAATTGCAGCGCGGTGGCGACGCGTTGCGGCGCCATCCAGCTCTTCAGGTGCTTTGTGGCATGCCGGATCTCGCCGTAGACCATCATGGCTTCGGCGATGGTGGTCTCGACCGCCGAGCGGTGGCCGAAATCGGCCGAGATCGCCTGGCGGAAGCGTTCCTCGTTGTCGGCGACGACGGCGCGCAGCCGCGCCAGCCGGTCGAGCCGCTCGGCGAGGTCAGACGCCGGCTCGGTCCGCGACCGCGCGACCATGGCATGGAAGGCGTCCTCGAGGGCCAGCTGCGGGGCGCTCGCTGGCGAATTGTCCAAGGATTGGTTCAAGGCGCGATCCAGGGATCGGTCCATGGGCGTTCTCCCTCTTGAAGCGGCGTTCGCCCCTTGGTTTTGTTGCCGCAAGCTGGCCCTTTGTGGAACTTCTGGCAAGGGCGCGCCAAACCGACCCGAATTTGGTCCATCCGCCTGTCATAAACTCGAAAAAAACGTTCCCGCAGCCCTTTCCAAAGGCAGCCCGGGTTGATAGATACGCCCTGCACCCGACGGGCCTTGCCCGGGGTTGCCTTCCAAGGAAGCCTTTGGGACGGAAGAGCAAGCCACGCGTACAGCGCCGGCCCTCCATCCACCGTCTCCGGCATTTTCGCGAAGGCAAGGCAACGTTTAACGCGGGGTGGAGCAGCCCGGTAGCTCGTCAGGCTCATAACCTGAAGGTCATAGGTTCAAATCCTATCCCCGCAACCAAGATAAGGAAAAGCCCTTGAGAACATTATGTTTTCAAGGGCTTTTCTTTGATCTGATACCGTCAACATTCGCTTGTCGGCGTCCGAACTCAACCAATTGCCATCACTGTTGGAGACCAATCGCATGAAGGGTCTTCGGCATGCCTCGTTTACGGGCGCCACCGAGCCGTCCGACATATCGCGATGACGGCTCGTCGATGGTGGCGGAGGTTGAGGGGAGCGACGGTTGCGGGTCCTCAAACAGCCCCACACACTCCTTGACCGATGTCTGCTTTCCGGTCTGACCTTCACTTCACACGCGTCTATCTCTGTTTTCATGGCTTCACCGCATATGACCAGCAACGAACACGACCTTCTGAATGATCTCATCCAGCCGGCGCGGCTCACCTCGGTGGTCGACGTCGGGGCCAATCCGATTGATGGTGACCCGCCCTACAAGGCGATGCTGCAACGAAGGCTTTGCACCGTCGTTGGCTTTGAACCGCAGGACGCGGCGCTCGCCGAGCTCAACGCCCGCAAGAGCGACCTGGAGAGCTACTACCACTACGTCGTCGGAAACGGGCACAAGGCAAAGCTGCGCCTCTGCCGAATACCGGGAATGACGAGCCTGCTGCTCCCGGATCAGAACGCACTCTCGCACTTTGCGAAATTCGCCGAATGGGGCACCGTGGTCAGTGAACATCCGGTCCAGACCCGCAGGCTCGACGATATTGCCGAAATCCGGGACCTGGATTTCCTGAAGATCGACGTTCAGGGCTCCGAACTCGCCGTGTTCGGAAGCGGACGGCAGAAGCTGAAGCAGGCGGTCGCCATCCAAACGGAGGTCTCGTTTCTCTGCCTCTACAAGGAGCAGCCGACGTTCGGCGATATCGATGGGGAATTGCGCAAGCAGGGGTTCATTCCTCACGCCTTTACGGCGATCAATCAGCGAATGATCGCTCCCTTGAGCGACCCGTCCAATCCCTATGCGGCGATGAACCAGTTGCTGGAGGCGGACATCGTCTACGTGCGAAACTTCATGCGGCCAGCCGACATGACGGTCGAGCAACTGAAACATCTCGCAATGATTGCTCATCATTGCTACCGCTCGTTCGACCTTGCCGCGAACTGCGTTCACCACCTGATTGCGCGCAAGGCGATCCCCGACCAGTCGATCCGCGACTACATGGCGTCCATCCAGCTTCCCAAAAGTTGAACCCGACTGCCTGTAAGTATCAGCTTTTGCACCCGGGGCTCTCGCCGTGCTGGTCATCCCCAACCGAACCTCAGGCAGGGCCCGGCATATCGAGACGATCATAGGTCGTCGGAATAAGAGTTCGGCGTTAACCACCGTTAACGGTTCCAGCCTGAGCGAGCTCGCTTCGAAGTTTCTTAAATCTTACTGGGTACCTCTTCCGGGCATAGTGATCCGGGGGAAGACATGGGCAAGCGGGCCAAACGTGGAAAGGCGGAGACGCTCGCACTGCCAATGGCCGGGAGAGTCGTTATTGGCGCCGTGGCCCTTGCCGCGTTGGGGTACGGTTTGCTGTCTCGCCCGGCGAGCGTGCAGCCGACACGGAAGCCGTCCGCGGCCCAGGCCCAGGCATCGTCAACTCCGGTCTACGTGGCAACTCCGGTTCATGCGTCGGCGCCAGCTCCGGCTCCGATTCCGGCGCCGGCCGCTCTGGTCGAACCGCCAAAAGCCGCTGACGGTCCCGGAGCATTGGTTCGGCAGGTGGTTGACTACGCCAGCCGCCAGACCCCGGGCACCGTGATCATAGATACCAAAAACACGTTCCTCTATTTCGTTCTGAACGACGCGCAAGCACTGCGCTACGGCATCGGTGTTGGCCGCGAAGGTTTCACGTGGTCCGGTGAGCAGACCGTGGCCCGTAAGGCAGAATGGCCGGATTGGCATCCGCCTGTGGAGATGGTTGTGCGTCAGCCTTATCTGCCGCGGTTCATGGCAGGCGGTCCCGGCAACCCGCTCGGCGCCCGGGCGATGTATCTGGGCGAGACCGAATATAGAATTCACGGCACCAACAAGCCCGATACGATCGGGAAGCGGGTTTCGTCCGGCTGTATCCGGCTGACCAATGAGGATGTCGTCGACCTTTATGAGCGGGTGAAAGTCGGAGCGAAAGTGATCGTGCTTCCGGCAACCGCTGCCCGCCGACCATTGCAGGGAACGCCGCCCGACGCCGCTTTCCGATCGCCGGACTCGGCATCGCCGTCGAACCGGCCCTCGGCAACTAGCGCGCAGATGCTGTCATCTGGACCGAAGATCGCCGAGGTCCAGTAACTCAGTCCTCCGTCCTCGGTCTGCAACCGGGGACAAGGAGGCAATTCAGGTCGTCGCGCCGGTCAGAACTGCTTGACCTCGATGGTGCCTTCGACCTCCAGCAGTCCAACGGGCATCGGCCGCTCCTGTCATGATTCAGGAGGCAGCGAATCGTACGACAGGCCCATGACGGAGATGGGACAGACGCGACGCGCGGCGACAGCCCTCGGCTGACGCGAAACTGACAGCGACGGTCTTGCCGTGGACCGCCTGAAACAAATGCCTCTCGCGTGCCCGTGAGCGCGCGAGAGGCGATGATGAGGATTCTCCTGATCGAGCCAAAGGCGGCCGAAGATCAGTCCCTGTGCGGACAGACCATCGTCAGATGGAGCAGCGTTGGCTTGTCCGCGCCCTTCTTGTACTCCCACTCCAGCCGGATCTCGTGCCGGTGGGCATAGGCATCGCTCGGCTCGTGGACGATGATGTTGGTCTTCATCGGGATCGGCGGCTCGGAGTTGAAGCATTTCCGGACGCAGGCATCGAGCAGATCGCATCGCGTCAGCGGAATGACGCCCGGCTCATCCCTGGACAGGGGCACTGTGTTCGGCTGGGTGCTGAGATCGAGACGAGCCCGGCCCTTCTCCTTGTGCCAGTACTTGGCGCTTCCCTGCGGCCAGGTCGATGCGGGGTTCAGAATCAGGTGGTACTGGCCGTATTCCAGGGTCGGCAGATCGATGTCGTCCGATGCCTTGAGCTTCGCCACGCTCTTCTTCATGTTCGCCAGCGGGTAGTAATTGCTGTTCATCAAATCCCTGAACGGCTTGCCGCTGTATGTCCTTCCACCCATCGCCTTGTCCTTCGATATGATCTAAGCCAATCAGGGTAACGTGCAGCCCAGCAAAGCTCGTTGGCCAGATCGAAAGCCTTCGGCGCCCCTAGAACGCGCGGCCCCATTCTCGCGCATGCAAAAGCTATCACTCGCGAATGTGCTTCGTCCAGAGAGCCACTGTTTGGTGATGCAGCCATGCTTCTGTGCAAGTTCGATTGCCATGCATTTCCCGATAGGTAATCTTGCGTCAAACTCCTCGCGTGCGCCGGTCGGCCGGGAACGACGCCGTGACCTCTGAAGGCACAGGAATGCACTGCGTCGCGTGTCAATCGACGATCGATCCGGGCGATAGCTGGTGTCCCAAATGCGGGGCGGCCGCACGACGCGCCGATCCTGAAAGCGAGCGCCGCTTCGTTACGATTCTCCGCGCCGACGTGGTCGATTCCACCGGGCTTGTTGCCGAGCTGGAGCCGGAGGAGGCCGTCTCGCGCCTGGAGCCGGCCTTGGCAGCCATGAGGGCCGCGGTACGTCAGTTTGGAGGCATCGTCAGCAAGGAGTTGGGCGATGGACTCGCAGCGGTGTTCGGCGCTCCGATCGCGGACGACAACCATGCGCCATTGGCCTGCCACGCGGCGATCGAGCTGGTCCGGCGGGTCGGAAGCCTCGGCGATCCCGGGCTGCAGGTGCGGGTCGGCCTCCATTCGGGACATGTGGTTGCCTACATGGTCGCCAGCGAGTTTTCCAAGGTCTACGAGATCGGCGGTGCCGCCCAGCATCTCGCCGCGCGGCTGGAGTCGGCGGCCGAAGCCAATCAGATCTACGTGTCGGAAGCCTGCCAGAGGCTTGCGGATGGCCATGTCCGGTTTGAATTTCTGGGCTGCAGGGCGCTGCGCGGCTTCAGCCAGCCGCTGCCGGTCTATCGGGTCGTCGGCGCCAGCGATCTCTCGAGCTGGCGCGTACGACGGGCACGCAGCATTTCAAGGTTCTTCGACCGCACGACGGAGCGGGCCCTGCTGGGCCGCGCCGCGGAATGCGTCGGTGCCGGCCGGCAGACCGTGCTGTTGCTGGGTGACGCCGGCATCGGAAAGTCGCGTCTCGCGCATGAGTTTGCCCAGCAGCTCAAGGCGGATGGCTGGCGCTTGATCGACGCCGAGTGCAGTCCGAACCTCCAGGGCGCGCCATTCAGTACGCTCAAGCGCCTGCTGCTCTCGATCCTGGATGCCGCCGGCAAGGATCCGGACGGTCCGTCTGACCCGCGAAAGGATCGGCCGCTGATCCAGCAATGCGCCCTCGATGCCGTGCTTGATCTGCCGATATCGGAGCCGCAGTGGAACGAGTTGGAGCCTCATGCGCGGGGACGCGCGATTTCCGATGCGAGTTGCGCCATCGTCGAGAGTGTGGCGGGCCGCCGCCGCACCGTGCTTCTGGTCGAGGACCTGCATTGGATCGATCGGGCCAGCGATACCGTCATCGCTGCGATTGCTTCGCTGCAAGTGCCAGGTCTTCTCGTGCTCCTCACCTCCAGGCCTAACGGCATGCCGGTATGGATTGCGCGCTGCCGCGCCGAGGTCGTCGCGATGCGACCTCTCGACGACGATTCGGGGCTGGCCATGCTGGCTGACATGCTCGGCCCCTCCGCGGCGAACGCCGATCTGAAAAGCCGGATAATTTCCCACACGGCCAATGTCCCCCTGTTCATCGAGGAGGTCTGCCGCGGATTGAGGGACAGCGGAACGCTTCGCGGCCAGTGGGGCGATCTCGCGCTGGTGCGTCCCATCGATGAGCTTGGTATCCCCACCAGCATCCAGGGCGTGATCGCGGCGCGCCTCGATCGCGTGTCGAGGCAGGAACGTTCCGTCTTGCAGATGGCGTCGGCGCTCGGGCCGCGATCGCGTGCCGCAATGCTGCGCAAGCTCGTAGAGTTGCCCGAGAACGTCCTCCAGGATTGCCTTGCGGCGCTCGATCGCGCCGAGCTGCTGGTCAGGATCGACAGCGAGTTGGACGACGCGCTCGAGTTTCGGCACGAGATGGTACGTCAGGTGACGTATGATTCGATGGTTGAAAAGGTGCGCGAAGGCATTCACGCGCGCATTCTCGAGACCCTGGAGGGCGACGGAGCTTACGCCGATGAACCCGATACGCTGTGCTATCATGCGGTGCGGGCCAAGGATTGGCGCAGGGCGTTCGGTCAGGGCAGAAGTGCAGGACGAAAATGTTTGAGCCGCTCGGCCTTTGCGGATGCGGCCAACTATTTCGAGATCGCAATGGACGCGCTCGACAAGACTCCGATGGCTCCCTTGCGGGAGGCCGACGCCATAGATCTTCGCATGGAAGCACGCGCGGCGTTCATCGCGTCCGGTCAGATTGCCGAGTGGCTCGACCTTGGAAAAGAGGCCGAGCGGCGGGCCGACGCGATCGATGATATCGGACGCAAGGTCGCCGCCATGACGGTCAGAGCCGGTGCGCAGAACTTCTATGGAGCGCCGGTCGAAGCGGTTGCGGTCAATGAAGAGGTCGTCCGTCTCGCGGAGGGCTGGGACAATCTGGGCTGGCTCAACCTCGCACGATATGGTCTCGGGCAAGCCTATTTCCTCGCTGGTTGCTACAGTGACGCCGGGCAGACATTGGCACTGGCTCACGCCCAGCTGGCCGGGCCGCAAGCCAGTGCCCCGATCGGGACGACTCCAAGATATCTGCTGCTGCTCTGCTGCATGATGAAGAGCTTCACCCATACCGTCATGGGCGAATTGGATATCGCGGAGCAGCTCCAGCAAGAGGCTGCGGCGATCGCAGCGGAGACCAATCGGCCCTACGACTGCGTCGCGGCCGCCTATAGCGGCGGCTGGCTGATGCTCGGCCGCAACGAGCCGGCGGCGGCCGCTGCCGTTCTCGAGGACGGCTACGTGCTGGCGCAGAAGCACGGCATCCGGCTGTTCGTGCCGGTGCTCGCCTGCCATCTCGGCATCGCCTATCTGGAGCAGGGGCTGTTCGACCGCGCGCGCGGCATGCTGACTGAGGCGCGCGAGGAGGCCAAGGCGGTCGGCTATACCTCCGCGGTGTTGCGCAGCTCGATCTATCTGGCGCTCGCCACCTATCGCCTCGGCGATGTCCAGGCCGCGCAGAACATGCTGCGCGAGGCGCGCAACACGGCGCGGCAGCAGGGGTTTGCCGGGCTCGAGGCCGAGGCCCTGTTCGGCGAAGCCGTGGTGACGCCGTCCACGAGCGAGGAGAGCAGGGCGGCCATTCTCGCCGCCCTGCACGGCACGATCGCAATCGCCTCCGAAAGCGGCGCGCTGCCGCTCCAGCGCAAGGCCGAGGCGATGCTGAACGGGATGCTGGCGCGGGACGACGAGCTGACCTGACCCACTCCGGGCCGGCCGATATCGGCCCGATGCGCCAAATAAATCCCGCAGGCGACGCAGAGGGTTGGCTACTGTGCATGGGGTTGTTTTCGCTGTTTTTGAAGGGTCCGCCATTGTGCAGCGCAGAGGACGGCGCGCCTACGCTGCCTGCTCCGATGACAAAGCCCCTTGCGCGCCCACTAAGGTCGGCTACCGTTGGCCCTGGCCGCACGGCCAGGTGACTTTTGATTCAGTTTTTTTAGCATTCCATTTTGCCGGCGCCGCAACGGCGCGACGCTCACCGAACGAGGCGGGGCCATGATCATACGGGACCAGTCGGCTCTGCTTGCTCCGGTCGAGCGCGATCTGCGGCTCGATCTCTTCCGCGGCATCGGACTGTGGATGATCTTTCTCGACCACATCCCGCACGACGTCGTGGCCTGGCTGACGCTGCGCAATTACGGCTTCAGCGACGCCGCCGAGTTCTTCGTCTTCATCTCCGGCTATCTGGTCGGCTGGATCTACGGGCCGATCGTCGCCGGCGGCTGGTTTCTCGCCGCGCTGAAGCGGCTGTGGCGGCGCGCGGCCGAGATGTACGTCGCCCACATCATGCTGTTCCTGCTGTTCACCGCGCAGATCGCGCGTACGGTCAGGAGGTTCGACAACCCGATGTATGCGGACGAGTTCAACGTTCACAACTTTCTCGACCATCCGGACATCCTGATCGGGCAAGCGCTCTCGCTGCGCTACAAGCCGGTCAATCTCGACGTGCTGCCGCTCTACATCACGCTGGTGTTCGCCTCGCCCTTCATCGTGTGGTGCCTGGTGCGCCGGCCGAACCTGACGCTCGCGGCGTCCGTCGTGCTCTACGCGCTGTCGCGCTGGTTCGACTGGAACCTGGCCTCCTATCCGCCCGGCACGACCTGGTACTTCAACCCGTTCTGCTGGCAACTGATGTTCGTGTTCGCGGCCTGGTGCGGCATCGGCCAGGTCGAGAAGGTCGCCAAATGGGTCTGGTCGAGGACAGTGATGGGGCTGGCCGCGGCGTGGATCGCCTTCGCCCTCCTGATCGTGATGACCTGGCACATCCACGCACTCGAGGCGATGGTCCCGAAATGGATGATCAAGGCGATCTACCCGATCGACAAGACCGACCTCGACATGCTGCGCTTCACGCATTTTCTGGCGCTGGCGATCTGGGTGACCTATTTCGTCCAGCGCCACTGGAAGGCGCTGCATTTGAAATGGCTGCGCCCGGTCATCCTCTGCGGCCAGCATTCGCTGCCGATCTTCTGCCTGGGCGTGTTCCTGTCGTTCTCGGCGCATTGGATCCTGACGCAATACACGAAGGGCGTCTGGGAGCAGCTCGTCGTGTCCTTTGTCGGCATCATGATTCAGATCGGCGCCGCGTGGCTGCTCGACCGCGCCCGCAAGGTGCCGGAGCTGTTTGTGAAGGTGACGGAGGTCGAGGAGCCTGACGAGGTCACGCCGAACAGCGCGCCGGCGACCGCCGCCATGGCGCCTGCCAGCCGTTGAAGAAACGCGTCGCCCGCATCGTGGAGAGTTTCATGTCCAAACGCTTTTTGACGATCGCCGGCCTGCTTCTGCTCCTCGCCGGCGGCGCGTCCGCCGAGCCGCCGTCGCCGGAGGCGATGACCGCGGCGCGCAAGCTCGTGGTCACGCTGAGGATCGCGGACCAGTATCGCAACGCGCTTCCGCAACTGCTGCTCAAGCTCAGGCCCGTGGTCGCGCAGGACCGGCCGGAGATCGAGCGCGACTATGACTCGATGACAGCTCCCGGCGCCCAGATTTACGCCCCGTACGTCGCCGCGATGATCGACCAGATCGCCGCCGCTTATGCCGCAACCTTCACCACGGACGAGTTGCGCCAGATCGAGGCGTTCTATGCCCTGCCTGCCGGGCAGAAATATCTGGAGAAGGCGGATGCGCTGGCGCTGGCCAGCGCGCAGATCGGCCAGGACGTCAGCCAGAAGGCCACCGACGAACTGAAGCAGCGCCTCATCGAGGCGCTACGCCAGAAGGGGCGAAAGCCCTGAACGGCCGTTTTAGTGGATGGCGGCGTACATGATCCTCTCCTCCGTCGCGTCCAGCGCGGAGAATTCCTCCACGACCTTGCCCTGGCGCGAGACCAGGATGCGGTCGGAGAGCGCCATGATCTCCGGCAAATAGGACGAGATGACGACGACCGCCTTGCCATCGTCGGCGAGCTGGTTGATCAGCTCGTGGATCTCGACGATGGCGCCGACGTCGACGCCGCGGGTGGGCTCGTCGAAGATGATCAGGTCCGGCTCCTGCACCAGCGATTTGGCGATCACGACCTTCTGCTGATTGCCGCCGGAGAGCTCGACCACCTTGCCGTGGTCGCCGATGGCGCGAACCCTGAGCTTCTCGATCCAGGTCTTGCCCACCGTCTCGGCTTCCCGCCGCGACAGCATCATGCGTCCCCCGGGAAACTTCGACAGCAGGCCGAGATAGATGTTGCGCGCGATCGAGGACGTCTCGAAGAAGCCCTCGACCTTGCGATCTTCGGTGACATAGGCGATGCCGGCCTTGACCGCCGGCGCCGGCACCCGATAGCGCACCGGCTTGTCGTGCAGCAGGATTTCGCCGCCGTGAAAGAAGTCGCGCTTGAGCACGCCTGCGACGATCTTGAACGTCTCGGTGCGGCCCGCGCCGACGAGACCGAACACGCCGGTGATCTGCCCTGCGAAGACCGACAGCGAATTGTTCTTCACCATCGGCGCCATCTTCAAATTCTGCACCGTGAGCACGCGGGCGCCGGCCGGCCGCACGGTGCTCTTCCGCGCGCCGTAGAGTGTATTGGAGAGGTCGCGCCCGACCATGGCCTGCACGATGGCGGCACGGTCGAATTTGGCGGCATCATCGGTCACGACATGCTTGCCGTCGCGCAGGACGGTGATGCGGTCGGCCAGCAACAGGGCCTCTTCGAGGGCGTGCGAGATGAAGACGATCGAGACGCCGCGCTTCTTGAGATCGCGGACGAGGTCGAAGAAGTATTTCTTTTCCTCCGGCGTCAGCGACGCGGTCGGCTCGTCGAAGATGATGACCTTGGCGCGATGCAGGACCGCGCGCGCGATCTCGACCATCTGCTTCTTGGCGGCACCGAGGCCGCCGACGGTCGCAGTCGGCGTGACGTCGAAATTGAGCGATTGCAAAAACTGCTGCGCGGCGATGTAGATGCCGCGCAGGCGGTTGTAGAACCTCTCCTGCCCGAGAAACAGATTCTGCGCCACCGTCATGGTCGGCACCAGGCTGTTCTCCTGGAACACCATGGCGATGCCGAGATTGCGCGCCTCCAGCGGCGTCCGCGGCGCGACGTCCGCGCCATCGACCGTCATGGTGCCCGAGGTCAGCGTCACCACGCCCGCCATCACCTTGGTCAGGGTCGACTTGCCTGCGCCGTTCTCGCCGACCAGCGCGTGGATCTCGCCGCGGCGGAGGTCGAAATCCACCCCGTCGATGGCGGGCACACCGGCGTAGAGTTTCGTGGCCTTGCGCAGCGAGAGTGCGATGTCGCTCATGAGCAAAACTCCTCGGCAAGGCCGGACAGGGACAGTCGCAGCACGCGGCCCGGTCCCTTGGCGATCAGGACGAGATCGCCGCCCAGTTCGACCGCCGCAACGATGCCGTGGTTGACGCCGTCGACCCGGCTGTGCAGCGAATAGAGCGGCTGGCCATCCGCGTTGAGGCGGATGACGAGGCCATAGGACCGCGGCGGCGCCCACGGCTTGATGACACCCATGGTCTTGATGTGCGCGCCCTGCATCGGTTCCTTGAACGAGAGGCCCGAGCGCAGTCGAGGCGCGACCCAGTAGGCCGGATCGATCTCGGCCATCATGCGGCGGCGGTAACCCGGCTCGCGCAGCACGAACTCGATGAGCTGGGTGCGCGCGGTAAAGGCAGTGAGCCAGTAGCCGCCGCCCGCGGCTTTTGTCAGTCGCGACGGATAGACCGGCAGGTGAGCAAGCACGACCTTTGGCGATGCGCCCGGCGTCACCAGAACCAGGCGATGGCGCCAGCTCTCGCTGACCAGCGCGCCGTTGCCATGCGCACACGCGCCGAAGGCGTGGCCGAGCCCCTGCGCGAGAGGCGTCACGACCTTGCTGCCGGGATCCAGCCTGAACACGCGGCCGCTCCGGTTGAGCTCCATCAGGTCGCGCGCCCAGTCGTCGACGCCGCATGTCGCTGAGCCGTCCGTCGCAATCAGCGTGTTGTCGCCCGCCAGCGCGAGCGCGTTGATGGCGTTGAACGCCGTATCGGCGAACGTCACGCCTGGCTGCTCGGCCGACGCGTTTGCGTAGAGATGTACCTCGCGTCCGCCGAGGGCGACGGCGAGGCCGCCGCCGGGAAGGGCACACAGGGCCGAGATCGGCTGCTCGAAGCTCCGGACTTCCGATGCCTGGCCGCCAGTCAGGGACATCAGCCGCTGACCGTCCGCGATGTAGAGGTTGCTTCCATCCGTCGCGAGGTCCTCGGGCGCCTCGCAGGTCAGCAAGGTCTCGGCCGATTCCAGCTTCTGGTTGGGCTTCAGCGCGCCGTCGAAGGACGGCACGGTGATGGTGGCGTCGCCGCGTCCAAGAAAGCGGTTTGCGAACTCCCTGACGGCTGCGATCACGACTGCTTCCCCCACCGCTTGTCGTACTGGACGAAGTTCGGATCGGCATTGTCGAGCTTGTAGCGGCCGATCCGGTTGTTGAGGATGCCGCCGAGATAGAGATAGCCGCGATGCTCGCGCATCGAGGTGATCATCGGATGGTTCTCGCCGCGCAGGTCCCAGAAAGATTCGACGATTTTGCCCTGCTCGTTGAACTTGACCACACAGCCCGTGTTGATGTTGGGAAACAACCATTCGTCGACCGGCACGCGCTTGCCCATGCGGCGGCGGAAGCCGGGCATCTTCCAGGCGAGGTCGAGAGAGGGGCTGCGCATGCCGACCAGTGCCAGCCAGTAATTGCCGTCGGAGGCAAGGTTGATGTTGTCGGGGTAGCCCGGCAGATTGTCCATGACGACCTCGACCTTGCCCTTCTTCGGTCCGGCGAACCAATAGCGCTTGATCGAGCAGCCGAAGGTTTCGGCGAACAGGATCGATTGGCCGTCGCTGGCGACGCAGATGCCGTTGGGGAATTTGAGACCGCGCAACTCGGTGCGGGTCACGCCGGTCTTGGTGTCGTAGGAGATGATGCGGCCGTTGCCGCGCGCCTCGAGGCCGTCGATCGGCCACTCGTCCATCTCGTAACGCACGGTCGCCTCGGAGAAGAAGATCAGACCGTCGTCGGTGATGTCGAGGTCGTCGGCGAGCCGCAGGCGGCTGTCGTCGTTGACCGAGCGCATGCTGCGGTTGGTCTCGTCGGTGGCCTTTTCCACCGTGCCGTCAGGCGTGATGCGATAGAGTCCCATGCCGCCGATGCAGACATAGAGATTGTCCTCGCGGTCGAAGGCCATGCCGAGCGGCTGGCCGCCGATATGGGCGAACACCTCCATCTTCTGATAGTCGGGTGCGAGGAAGCGCATGATGTCGCCGTGACGGGATCCCGCATAGAGGTTGTCGTGGCGATCGAGGATGACGTCCTCCGGCGCCTCGATCCGGCCGAGGCCGATCGACTCGACGTTACGCAGCTTGTCGTTCTGCTCGAACGGGCCGCCTTGCCCGATTTCGGTCGGCGGTGGCGGCGGCAGCGCGTGATAGGTTGGCGCGACATAGACCTTGCTGATGATACGGGTGCGGTTCTTCTGCCAGCGGATATCGACCATGGCCGCGGCGAGCAGGATGCCGGCGAGCGCCATCCGGTTGACGCCGCCGCGCGCATTCATGGTCGTCAGGCCGTTGGTGATCAGCAGCACGATCAGAACGCCGACTGCCGATTTTGCGACCGAGCCCTTGCCGCCGCCGAGCGTGATTCCGCCCAGTACCGTAGCCGTCAGCACGATCACCTCGAGCCCGACGCCGATGTCGCCGCCGACGGTGCCGAGCCGGGATGCGAAGAACAGCGCACCGATGCTGGTCAGCACGCCGCTTGCGACATAGCAGAGTGCAATCGTGCGGCGGACGGGAATGCCTGAATTGTACGCCGAACGGCGCGATCCGCCAATCGCCGTGATGTGCCAGCCCGGCCGGAGCCGGGTCATGAAGATATGGCCGACGATGGCGACGACGATATAGACCAGCGCCACGGTCGGAATGCCGAAGACGCTGCCACCGCCGATGAAATCCCAGGATGGGATATCTGGGAAGGCCGATGCGATCGCGTTGGAGTAGCGCTGGATCAGGAGATCGTAGGCCGAGCGGTAGATGATCAGCGTGATCAGCGTGGTGATGAAGGCGCGCAGCCGCAGATATCCGATCAGCACGCCGTTGACGGCGCCGAGCAGCGCACCGCAGAGCAGTGTGGCCGCCACCACCGCCGGGACCGGCCAGTCCAGCACGTCGAGCAGATAAAGCGCGCAGAAATCCGTCAGCGCGAAGATCGATCCGACGGACAGATCGATGCCGCCGACGATGACGACCAGCGCGAGCCCGAGCGCGATGAAGCCGATCTCTCCGGCCTGACGCGCGGTGTCGGCGAGGCTCGCCGGCGACAGGAAATTGTCGATGGATCGGCTGAGCGCGAGGCCGACGATCAGGAGCAGGATGACCGGGATGGCCGTCTCGGTCCATCGCTTGGACAGGATTTCACCGAGCAGATGATCGGGCCAGTAGCGGTAACGCAGGCTTGTCAGGGTGTCGCGCATCGGCATTCCAGAACCTTGCAAGTTTAGGGGCCGCGTCCCGGACGAGCGATCGTCCGGGACGCCTGGGTCTTGCGTCGCGACAGCTATTTCTTGAGGTCGCTGAGGTTCCAGCAGGCGGTCTGGCTGTCGGCGTTCTCCTTGGTGATCGGAATCAGCGTCGTGTATTCCGAGCCCTTGATCGAGCCGGGCTTGACGCCAGACGACAGCAGCCATTTGATCGTGCCCGCCATCTGCGCGGCCTGCGTCGGCACGTCGTAGCTCATGTTGAGATCGAACGCGCCTGATTTCACCAGCTCGCACGCGCCCTTGCGCTCGCCGCCGCCCGACGTCGCCACGAACACCTTGCCGGTGAGGCCGGCTTCCTTGACGGCCGCTGCGGTGCCGATGTCCATGCCGTCCCAGAAGCCGACGATGCCGCAGAGATCGGGATTCTGCTTCAGCACCGTCTGCGTGATCGCCTTGGCCTTGGCGGCGTCCCAATCGGCGGCCTGGCTCGACACCACCTTGATTTCAGGATGCTTGGCGAGCACGTTCTCGACGCCCTTGAGCGTATAGGCGCTCGCGGCCGCCGACAGCGCCCCCTGGATGATCGCGATCTTGTTCGACTTGCCCTCGCAGGCCTTGACCACGGCTTCGGTCTGGCGTTCGCCGATCTCGACCCAGTTGGCGCCAACGAAGGCGGAGCTGCGATAGGCCGAGCCCATGTTGATCTGGATGACGTAGATGCCCTCGTTCTCCGCGCGCTGCAGCAGCTTCGCATAGGTCTGCACGTCGGGATTATGGACCACCATCACCGCCGGCTTCTCCGAGATCAGCGACGTGACGGCTTGTGCGCCGGCATTGGTGTTCCAGTTGGCATCGCGGATCACGAACTTGACGCCGAACGGCTCGAGCTCCTTCTTCAATCCGGCATACCAGCCCTCGGTGAGGTCGAAGTTCATGGCGACCGGAACATAGGCGACAGTCTTGCCGGCCAGTGCCTCCTTGAACGGCTTCTGGAACGGCTCGTCCAGGCCCTGCTGGGCGAGGGCCGGTGCAGTCATGGCCGCAAGGCCCAGTGCGGCAAGGATGGCCTTGGTCGGGCTTCCGAAATGCTTCATTGCTTCCTCCTTGGTTGTGGTTGTCGTTGTTGTCGTTGGTTCAGATGTCGCCCTGTTGTGCGGTTTCTTCGTTGCGTGGATTCAGGAAGGAATCCGTGATGACGGCGAGCAGCAGGACCACGCCCTTGATCAGGTTCTGGCCGGCATAGGAGATGTCCATGATGGTCATGCCGTTGAGCATCGTGCCGATCACGAGCGTGCCGATGACGACGTTCAGCACGCCGCCGCGTCCGCCGGATAGCCCGATGCCGCCGAGCACCACGACCAGGATGACATCGTAGATCAGTGTCGAGTTGAAGACGCGGGTCGGCATCGAATTGACGGAGGCCGCCATCACGAGGCCGGCAAAGCAGCCAATCAGGGCGGTGATCACATATTGCAGGACGATGATCGGGCGGGCCGGGATGCCGGTCACGCGTGCGGCGTAGGGGTTGTCGCCGATCGCGTAGATATAGGCACCCCAGCGGGTCTTGCGCAGCAGGAACGCGACCACGATGCAGGCGATCGCGAACATCCAGATCGACGTCGGAATGCCGAGAACGGTGCCCTGTCCGAGCCGCTCGAAGCCGTCCATACCGGGACTCCACTGCACGACGTCGAGCTGGAACAGCGCAGCCTGCCCGAGACCGGCGAGGAGCAGGCCGGTTGCGAGCGTCGCAAACAGCGAGGGGACTTCGGCGTATGCGATCAGCCAGCCATTGACGAGACCGAAGGCGATCGTGAGCAGTACGGCGGTCAGCAGCGAAGCCGGCAGCGAGTGACCGTTCTGCACCATCTGCAAGACCAGCCCCGGCGGCACCGCCAGCGCTGCGATCAACGAGATGTCGATGCCGCGCCCGATCACGACGATCGCCATGGCAAGGCCGAGGATGCCCAGCACCGCGACGTTCTGGAGCAGCGTCAGCATGTTGTCTGCGGTCAGAAAGCCGCGCAGGAAGATCGAAAACACCAGAAACAGCAGCGCGAAGACGGCGAAGACGATCTCTTGCTGATTGAACCGGAAACGCTTCATCGTTTGGCCCTTCCTGGGACTATGGGTGCGCCATCTGCTTTGGCCTCGCACGTGCCCTGGCGGACGTGCGTCCGTTCGTGCGGTTGCCATTCGACAAGGCGGCGCTCAGGAGGTTGCCGACTCCATCGATGTAGCCGTCGATCGACGTGCCGCGCTTGCGATACTTGGCGCGTTTGACGTACCAGTCCTGGAGCAGCGGCTTGATCAATGACGCCGTGAGCTTGACATGGTCGATCGTGAAGGCGCCGCTGGCGACGCCCTGCCTGAGGACGTCGGCGATGATCTTCTCCGTCATGGCTTCCATGTCGATCGCACGCTGGCGTTCCGCTGGCGGAAAGGACTTCGCCTCCATGAAAGCGAAGACGAACCAGGGCTGCATCGCCTCGCTCATGCGGATGTGGGTCGCGATGATCCAGTCGAGGTGCTTGTGGGCGTCGTCCCTGACGTCGTCGGGGGGCGCTGTCAGCACCTCGGTCGTCGTTGCCGCGACTTCGTCGAGGATCATCGACAGGAGCCTGGGCTTGCTGTCGATATACGTATAGAGGCCGCCCATGCTCAGCCCGGAGGCTTCCGCGAGCTGGCGCAGCGTCGTGGCGTGAAAGCCCTGCTTGTTGGAGAGCGTGAGGGTTGCACCGATGATGCGCGCGAGATTTGCGACGGCGAGACGTGGCTTCTGGACGCGGATGGAGTCGCGATGACGCTCCAGAATGCGCGTGCACAGCGCTTCCGTCGAGAACGCGTTCGTCCAAGGTCGTCGGCGCGCGAGATTCACGCTGCCTCCCTAAATTTCTTCCCGGATCTTGTGGCGATGTTGTTGATCCAGGCGTGGGCTTTACACCCTTGTCGTCATTCCTAGCGCAGAGAGCAGCCATCGGGAAAGGGGGCGGACCAGAATTTTCTGAGAGAGCGCTCGCTCGTTTTTCCGTGCGATGCAATGTCGTGGACCCGCCCTGTCACGGAAGGCAGGTCCACAATGTGTGCAAAGCGTTACTTCACCAGTGGGCAGCCGCCGTCCTTCAGCGGCCGGACAGCCTGGTCGGCGGGGACTTCGGCGAGCAGCTTTTAATAATCCCGCGGACCCTTGGATTCCTCGGGCTTCTTGACCTGAAACAGGTACATGCTGTGCACCATCCGGCCATCATCGCGGAGTGTGCCGTTGTCGGTGAAGGCGTCCTTCACCGGCAGCTCGCGCGTCTTCGCCATCACCGTCTTGGTGTCCTTGGTGCCGGTGGCCTGCACGGCTTTCAGATAGTGCAGCGCCGCGCTGTAGGTTGCGGCCTGGTTCATCGTAGGCATGCGCTTGACGCGCTCCAGAAAGCGCTTGCCGAAGCCGCGCGTCTTGTCGTTGAGGTCCCAGTAATAGGCCTCGGTGATGATCAGCCCCTGCGCGAGCTTCAGCCCGAGGCTGTGCACGTCGGAGATGAACATCACGACGGCCGCGAGGTTCTGGCCGCCGGCGACGATACTCGCCGGCTTGCTTGATCGCATTGATGGTATCGCCGCCGTTGGCGAGCCCGATGATCTTGGCTCTGGAGGCCTGTGCCTGCAGCAGGAAGGAGGAAGGAGGAAGGAGGAGAAGTCCGCGGTATTGAGCGGATGCTTGACGCTGCCGAGCACCTTGCCGCCCGCGGCCTTCACGACATCGCTGGTGTCGCGCTCGAGCGAATGGCCGAACACGTAGTCGGCGGTAGCCCGGCCGCAAAGGCGGCGCGCGCGATCCGATACATGACATTTCCCCCAATATTTACAGTTGGCGCGCCAGCCTAAAGTTGCCGCGGCGAGGATGCAATTCTTGCGTCATGACGCCAGCGCGCAGGAATTTGACGCAGCCGACAGCGCCGACTACGCTTCGCGCAACTCGAAAAGCGATGGAAGAGCCTGGCGGACGTTAGGGCTCGGAACGTCGCGTAAATTGCAGATCTTGAGGGGAATGGAAATGTCGAACGACACCGCAGCCACCATATCCAAAGCGCGCGAGCATTCCATCGGCGATCTCTTGCGTCGATCGGCGGGCCGCGAGCCGAACAAGCTCGCGGTGAGCTGCGGCAATATCAGCTGGACCTTTGCGGAGATGGACGCGATCTGCAACCGGCTGGGCCGCGGCCTGCTCGCTCTCGGCGTCAAGAAGGGCGACCGCATGGCCGTGCTCTCGCGCAATTCGCACGCTTTCGCCGCGTTGCGCTTCGCGCTCGCGCGGATCGGCGCGGTGCTGGTGCCGATCAACTTCATGCTCAATCCGGACGAGATCAATTTCATCCTGAAAAGCTCCGGAGCCAAGCTGCTCGCGACGGGGCCGGATTTCGTCGAGCCCGCACGCGCCGCAAGCGCGAGGGATTGCGCGGTCGAGAAGATCATCTGGCTGCCGGGCGAGGATCCCGCCACGGCGCCGTCGGGCCTGACCACTTTCGATGATCTTCTTGCCGCCGACGGCTCGTTCCTGGAAGCGTCCGTCGACAGCCGCGACCTCGCGCAGATCGTCTACACCAGCGGCACGGAGTCGCTGCCCAAGGGCGCGATGCTGACCCATGAAGCCGTGATGTGGCAGTACGTCAGCTGCATCATCGACGGCGGCATGAGCGTGGACGACAAGTTTCTGCACGCGCTGCCGCTCTATCATTGCGCGCAGCTCGACGTCTTTCTGGGGCCGCAGATCTATCTCGGCGCCTCCGGCGTCATCACGGGCAAGCCGACCGCCGACAACATTTTGGCGCTGATCCAGGCCCACAAGATCACCTCCTTCTTCGCGCCGCCGACGATCTGGATCGCGATGCTGCGCTCGCCGAATTTCGACAAGACCGATCTGTCGACGCTTCAGAAGGGCTATTACGGCGCCTCGATCATGCCGGTGGAGGTGCTGCTCGAACTGCAGCGCCGGCTGCCCGACGTCAAATTCTGGAACTTCTACGGCCAGACCGAGATCGCGCCGCTCGCGACCGTGCTGCGGCCGGAGGATCAGCTGCGCAAGGCCGGCTCGGCCGGCAAGCCCGTGCTCAATGTCGAGACGCGCGTGGTCAACACGGCGATGGAGGACGTGAAGGTGGGCGAGGTCGGCGAGATCGTGCACCGCTCGCCGCATCTGCTGTCCGGCTATTATAACGATCCCGTGAAGACCGCGGCCGCGTTCACCGGCGGCTGGTTTCATTCCGGCGACCTCGCCACGGTCGATGACGAGGGCCACATCACCGTGGTCGACCGCGTCAAGGACATGATCAAGACCGGCGGCGAGAATGTCGCGAGCCGCGAGGTCGAGGAGATGGTCTATCGCATCCCCGCCGTGTCGGAGGTCGCCGTCGTCGGTCTGCCCGATCCGCGCTGGATCGAGGCGGTGACCGCGATCGTCGTGGTCAAGAGCGGCGAGAGGCTCGACGAAGAGTCCGTCATCAGGCACTGCGCCGGCCAGATGGCGCATTTCAAGGTGCCCAAGCGGGTCATCTTCGTCGACGCGCTGCCCAAGAACCCGAGCGGCAAGCTGCTCAAGCGCGAGCTGCGCCAGCGGTTCGTCGGCGGCGAGACGCTCGACAAGGCGGTCCAGAAGAGCTTCGGCACCTGAGACGGAGCATTTGCCATGAAAGCCTGGCAGGTCGCGCGCGACTGGTCGATCGAGGGGATGGAGTTGGCCGATCTGCCCGAGCCCGCGCCCGGCCCCGGCCAGGTCGCGGTGCGGATGAAGGCGGCATCACTGAACTATCGCGATCTGCTCACGGTGCAGGGCAAGGGTGGAGTCACCAGATTGCCGCTGATCCCGTTCTCGGATGGTGCCGGCGAGGTGATCGCGGTCGGCGAGGGCGTTGCTCGCGTCGCGGTCGGTGATCGCGTCTGTCCGATGTTCTTCCAGTCCTGGATCGACGGGAAGGTCTCGGCGACCAGTCGCCGCTACGCGCTCGGCGGCACGCGGCCGGGTGTGTTGCAGGCGGTCATGCTGCTCGACGCCGAAGGGGTCAGCCGCATCCCTTCGCATCTTTCGTTCCAGGAGGCTGCGACGCTGCCTTGCGCGGGGCTTACGGCATGGCGCGCGCTGTTCGAGGAAGCCAATGTGAAGCCCGGCGACATCGTGCTGGTGCAGGGCACCGGCGGCGTATCGATCTTCGCGCTGCAATTCGCAAAGCTCGCCGGCGCAAGTGTGATCGTGACCTCGTCGAGCGACGAGAAGCTCGAACGCGCCCGCGCGCTCGGGGCTGACCACACCATCAACTACCGCTCGGTTCCGGAATGGGGCAAGGCGGCCTCGGACTGGACCGGCGGCGGCGTCGACCACGTTGTCGAGGTCGGCGGCAAGGAGACCTTTGCGCAGTCGCTCGAGGCTGTCAGGGTCGGCGGGACCATTCTCGTGATCGGCGTGCTCTCCGGCTTCTCGCAGCAGATCGCGATTCCGAGCCTGTTCTCCAAGAATTTGCACGTCATCGGCCTCTCCGTCGGAAGCCGCCGCATGTTCGAGGGCATGACCGCCGCGATCGGGCGCAACGGGATGAAGCCAGTGATCGACCGCGTGTTCGGCTTCGATGCCGTGCCCGACGCACTGCGGCTGATGCAGCGGGGCGGACACTTCGGCAAGATCGTGGTGGAGTTCTCCTAGGAGCACGCAATGACGGTCTAATACTTCTTCACGTGCGTCCCGAACGCCAGCCACAGCGCCATCGACGCCAGCCCAAATCCGCCGAGCAGCAGGAAGGTCGGTCCGTATCCGATCCATTGCGCGATCCAGCCGCCGAGCGCGGACTAAGGCTCGCGCCGACGCCTTGCACAGTAACCACTGCGCCCTGGCCGAGATTGATGCGGCCGGTGCCATTGGGGGAGCGCGCGACCATGCCGGGGACGGCTACCGTCTGCAGGCCGGTGCCGATGCCGTCGAGCACCTGCATCGGCTCGACGCCCCACCATCCCGTGACGAAGAAGGCGAGCACGCCACAGCCGCTTGTTGCGGCTGGAATCGATGAAGCCGCCGATCGGCGTCGTGACCAGCATGCCCGCGACATTGCCGATCGTCATGGCGGTGCCGATCAATCCGCTCGCCCAGCCGCGCTCCTGAAGGAACACGCCGACGAACGGTCCGATGCCCGACTGCATGTCGGCCATGAAGAAGTTGACTGCGTACAGGGGCCAGAGACTGGGTGATGAAGGGCGCGATGTCATCGAGACGTTGAAAATGCTCCTGTCGATCAAATGGGTCTCGCGCCACCCGCAGACTGCCAGCCCATTGTGCCGGCGCTGATCGGAATCTAACCTGCCCTCATCGCGTTGGTTCCGACCGTATTTGCAACAGCTGGATGACGACCATGCCTCTGTGGACCTGCGAAACCTGCGGCGCGCAATTCCCGGACAGCGGAAATCCGCCCGCGTCCTGTCCGATCTGCGAGGACGAACGGCAGTTCGTCGGCTGGAACGGCCAGACCTTCATCACGCGCGAGACGCTCTCGGAACGTCACCGCGTGCTCTGGCGCGAGGATCTCGGCCTGACCGGCATCGCGCTCGAGCCCAGCTTCGCCATCGGCCAGCGGGCGCTGCTGGTGCCGCTGGGAGGCGGCTGCGTCATGTGGGACTGCGTGCCGCTGGCGACACCGGAGGCGATCGCGCAGGTCCGCTCGCTCGGCGGGCTGAAAGCGATCGCGATCTCGCATCCACATTATTATGGTGCGCTCGCCGACTGGAACGATGCCTTCGGCGGCGTGCCGGTCTACCTGCATGCGGACGACCGCGAATGGGTGACGCGTCCGCATTCATCGATCGTGCACTGGACCGGCGATCAGCATCGGATCTCGGACGATGTGCAGTTGCTGCGCACCGGCGGACACTTTCCCGGCGCGACCATGCTGCATTGGTCGCGCGGCGCGGATGGCAGGGGCGCGCTGCTCACCGGCGATATCGCGCAGGTGACGATGGACCGCCGCTTCGTCAGCTTCATGTACTCTTATCCGAACTACATGCCGCTGAACGCCGCCGCCGTGCGACGGATTGCGGCTGCCGTCGAGCCGCTGGTCTTCGATCGCATCTATGGTGCCTGGTGGGGCCGCAACGTCGCGGCCGGCGCCAAGGCGGCATTCGCGGCGTCTGTCGCACGCTATCTGGCTGCCATCGTCTGAGCCGGTGCGATCGAATTCTTCTTGCCGGCCGTTAATAAATGGACTAAAAGTACAGTTATTAAGCGTGACGCAACGACGCGTCCGCGAGATCGGCACGATCGATGCATCGTCGGTTCGGCGGCGCGCTGTGCGGCCGCGTGGGAGTTGAACGCATGACGGCGGAGCGCGACTACGAGATTTTCGAGGCCGGAGACGTCACGCTCCAGTCCGGCGTCGTCTTTCCCGCGCTGAGCCTCGCCTACAAGAGCTACGGCACGTTGAACCCGAACAAGGACAACGTCATCCTCTATCCGACCTCGTTCAGCGCGCAGCACATCGATACCGAGTGGCTGATCGGGCCCGCCGGCGTGCTCGACCCCACCCGCTACTTCATCATCATCCCGAACCTGTTCGGCAATGGCCTGTCGTCCTCGCCGTCGAATACCGCCGAACCGTTTCCGCAAGTCACCTGTCACGACGCCATCGCGGTTCAGCACATGCTGCTCACCGAGCGGTTCGGTATCTCGAAGCTCGCCCTCGTTTATGGCTGGTCGATGGGAGCAATGCAGGCGTATCACTGGGCGGCGCTGCATCCCGACATGGTCGAGCGTGCCGCGGTCGTCTGCGGCAGCGCGCGGTGCGCGCCCTATAATTACGTCTTCCTCGAAAGCGTGAAGGGCGCGCTGACCGGCGATCCGGCCTTCCGCGACGGCCGCTTCGTCGAGAAGCCCGTCGCAGGCTATCGCGCCATGGGACGCGTTTACGCAGGTTGGGCGATGTCGCACGGCTTTTACCGCGACGAGGTCTGGCGCGAGGCAGGCTTCACCTCGCTGGAGGACTATCTCGTCCGTGCCTGGGACGCGGCGTTCGCGCGGCGTGACGCCAATGATCTGCTGGCGCAGATCGGCATCTGGCAGAACGGCGATATCAGCCGCTGCACGGCATTCGGCGGCGATTTCGATCGGGCGCTGGCCGCGATCAAGGCGCACATGCTGCTGATGCCGGGCGCGACCGATCGCTATTTCGACGTCCGCGACAACGAGGACGAACTCGGACGTCTCGTCAACGCCAGGTCGGCTGTGCTCCATCCCATTCCGTCACTGCACGGCCACCGGGCCGGCAACCCTGTCAACATTCCGCGCGATCAGGCCTTCATCAAGGCCGAGGTCGCGGAGCTTCTCGGCAAATAGGCGGGCATCGATCATGACCGACGCAACCGTTTCAGAGTCCGGCCATCGCCTGAAGCCGCTGAGCCCGGCAATGCTGCGCGAATTGTCGGTACGCTCCGATCTCAGGGGCGCCGCGCAGAGCCTTGGCCATTACGGCGTGATCCTGCTGGTCGGCGGGCTGATCTGGATGGTCGCCTCACGTCATGGCGTCCTCTGGGCGTTGCCGCTGATGGCTGTGCAGGGCTATGTCGTCGCCTTCCTGTTCATGGCGGTGCACGAGACGGCGCACAAGACGGCGTTCAGGAGCCGCGGCCTCAATCTCGCGGTCGGCTATCTCTCGGCCTTCATCATCGGATTGCCCTACGAATATTACTGCCTGTTTCACTGGGACCATCACCGCTACACCCAGGATCCGGACAAGGACCCGGAGCTCATCGTCGGCGTCAGGCCGACATCCGACGCGCAGCTCGCGATTGCCTATAGCGGCCTGCTCCAGGTTGCCGGCCGCCTCCGGCTGATGCTCGGCCATGCCGTCAGCGGCAAGGTCGTCGTGCCCTGGATTCCCGAGAACCGGCGCGCCATCATCGTGACCGAGGCGCGGGTCTATGTCGCGCTCTATGCGCTGCTGCTCGTGTTGTCGCTGTGGTTCGCCTCAGCGCTGCTGCTCTGGGTCTGGATCGTGCCGCTGATCATCGGGCAGTTCTTCCTGCGGCCCTATCTGTACGCCGAGCACACCGGCTGCGAGCGGACCCGCAGCGCTTTCCAGAACACCCGTACCACCTATACCGCCGCGATCGTCAAATGGTTGGCGTGGAACATGCCCTACCATGTCGAGCATCACGCCTATCCCTCGATCCCGTTTCACGCGCTGCCGAAGCTGAACGGGATCGTCGACGGCGAGATCGTCCATCGCGGCCGCGGCTACCTCAGAACGACGCGCGAAACCTGGGCCTGGTTTCGCAGGCAGCGGCAGGCTAGCTAGCAGCGCGGCCTCTCGCCAACGCCTTTTGCCGGCTTCCGATAGGAAGCTTTACCGCGGGTTCATCGCGCCCGCAGTTCGGGCGGGTCATTCCGATACCGTCTGGTCGATGGCTCCAGAATATTCAATATAATCAGCCGTTTGTAAGCCACAGAATCGTGGCTAACGAATTCTTCCAGATCGGGAAAGTTTTAGGAGTCTTGTATTCACGAGCCCGCGAAGCCCGTCGTTCTAATGTCGAAAGCATCAACGCAGCCGATGTCTGGAGTGATGGGTCATGAGCGCAACGAGAAGCCGCCTTCTGGTGGTTGACGACGATCTGGTGCAACGGGTTCTGATCGGCAAGATCGGGGCGAAACTCGGCTACGAGACCGTCGTCGCTTCCTCTTACGAGGCCGCAACCGAGCTTCTGGCGCGCGAAGCCTTCGAAATCATGGTCCTCGACCTGTCGCTCGGCGAACGCGACGGAGTGGAGCTGCTGCGTTTCGTGGCCGAGAAGAATTTCCGCGCGATGTCGATCGTCATCATCAGTGGCTGCGATGACCGCATCATGAAGGCGACACGGCGGGTTACGAGCGCGTTGAAGCTGACGCTTGGCGGATGCCTGACCAAGCCGCTAGATCTAAGCCGCCTGCGCAGCGCGCTCGAACGGCCGCGGCGGTCGCCGCTGGCCGCGACGTCGGCCTCGCCGTCGCTCCTGGTCACACCGGAGAGAATTGCGCGAGGCCTCGCCGACCACGAGTTCTTCGTCGAATTCCAGCCGAAGATCGCGCTCCAGACCGGACGGGTCATAGGCGCCGAGGCGCTCGCGCGCTGGCGCACGGACGAGTTTGGCATCGTCTCGCCACTGGTCTTCATTCCAATCGCCGAGGGCGCCGGCCTCATGCGCGGGCTGACCGACTGCATCCTGTCCTCGGCGATGTCGCAGGGCCGTAAGCTGATCGAGCTCAATCCCGGTCTTACCATCGCCGTCAACATCTCGGGCTCGCTCATGTCGGATCTGACATTGCCTGACCGGATCGAGGGGATTCTGCGCCGCGAAAACGTCCCTCCGGCGTCGCTGATCGTGGAGATCACCGAGACCACGGCGATGGCCGACGTCGATCGCGCTAATGACATTCTGGTGCGGCTGCGGATCAAGAAGATCGGTACGGCGATCGACGATTTCGGCACCGGCTATTCGTCGCTCGCGGCCCTGGCGCGGCTGCCGTTCAGCGAGCTGAAGATCGATCAGTCCTTCATCAAGGGCTGCGAATCCGATGACGACATGATGAAGATCGTCGATGCCTCCGTCGCACTTGCAAGGGCGTTCAACATGAAGGTCGTGGCCGAGGGCGTCGAAAGCCAGGAAGCGCTCGAGGCCATACGCCGGATCGGTTGTGATGTCGCCCAGGGATTCTTCTTCGCCCCCTCGCTGCGGCGATCGCGCGCGGAACAATGGATATCGCAGCGCAATTCGCTTGCCGACGATCAGGCCGGATCGGTGACGCTGCAGCGCGGCGTGCCGGCGGCGAGAGCCCTGGCGAGCTGAGACGACGAGCCCCGGTCGCGAAGCGACCGGGGCTGCGCCAGCCGATGCAGGCGTGTTCAGTAGATCCCGTACGCGCAGACGTTCACGACGCGGACGCGCAGGCCGTGGCGGGTCTGGACGACGCGCTCCTGGTAGCAATTGTTGACGCCGGTGTTGACATAGACGCCGCCGAAGCCCCAGCCGGGACCCCAGTGATGGTGGAAGCCGTGAGCGGACGCGGCGGTGGGCGCGAGAGCGGCAACGCCGAGCGAGCCGGCAGCGATCAGACCAAGTGCAAGCTTGCGAAACATCTTCATTCTCCAGTGTGGCGCAAAGGCCGTTGTTGTGTCCCTGCTTCTCGGTCGGACCGAAGCGCGAATGCGTTCACGGCGCGGACCGAGAATCGTGTTTCAGGACTGTTTCGTCGGCTGCGGCGAAATACGCCGATATCAGGCTTTACGCGCCGCGCGATACCGCGCGGCCATGGCCTGCGTCATCTCCGCCATCTTCTCGCGGAGGTCGGCGGGCGCCAGCACGTCGGCCTCGGGCCCGAGCCGCAGCAATTCGGCCGCCGCATGCCATGACGTCTTGCCGGTCGGCACTCTGGCGATGCGCCAGCCATCCGCGTCGGCCGTCTCTTCAAGCTGCGTGCGCGCCCTGACGTAAGGCTGGCTCAGCGCATCGAGCAGCTTGACGCCGAACGGTGACAACCGGACGACCGCGACATTGGGATGCATCTCGGCCTCGAGACGCAGCGTTGCGTCGCGCCAATAAGCGGCGAGATCGAAATTGGCGGGACGGTCGAAGCGATCGTCGAGCGCGGTGCAGTCGAGCACGCGCGCGACGCGATAGGTGCGCACGCTGCCGTCGACTTGCCCTGCGAGATACCAGCTGCCGCCCTTCAGCACGAGCCCGAGCGGCGCGACGCGGCGCTGCTTCTGCGCGCGCCAGCTCTGGTAGCGGATCTTGATCAGCGTTCCGCGCAGAGCCGCGCCGGCAATCGTGCGCAGATGCTTTGGTTGCTCCGCCTCGCCGAACCATCCGGGCGCGTCCAGATGAAAACGCTCCTGCATCCGCCCGGCGTCTTCGCGCAGATTCGCGGGCAGCGCGGCCATCAGCTTGTTCTGCGCAGCGATCATTGCCGCGTCGAGCCCGAGCGCCGCCGCCGGTCCCGGCAATCCCGTGAGGAACAGCGCCTCCGCCTCGCTCTGCGACAGTCCGTTCAGCCGCACGCGATAGCCGTCGAGCAGGCGATAGCCGCCCTCTGCACCGCGGTCGGCGTAAACAGGGACACCGGATGCCGCGAGCGCATCGATGTCGCGATAGATCGTGCGCACCGAGACTTCGCAGGCCTCGGCCAATTCGGGCGCGGTGACCTGCCCCTTGGCCTGCAGGGTGGTGAGGATCGACATCATCCGGTTCGCGCGCATGATCCCTTAAACCATACCTGACACAAGATGTCAGGTATGGTCCGCTACAACCGCCATCGCCAGCCGGCCAGATGGAGACCTGCCATGACCAGACCTGCCATGACCGATCCGAACCGCATCACGCTGTATTATTCACCCCAAACCCGCGCCACCGGCACGCGGGTGCTGCTGGAGGAGCTGGGCGCGCCCTACGATCTCCAAATCCTCAACATGAAGGCCGGCGAGCAGCGCGAGGACGCCTATCTCGCCATCAATCCGCTCGGCAAGGTGCCGGCGATCCGCCACCGCGGGGCGCTGGTGACCGAGCAGGTCGCGATCACCATCTATCTCGCCGATTTGTTTCCGCAGGCCGGGCTGACGCCCGCTCTGAACGATCCGCTGCGCGGTCCTTACCTGCGCTGGATCGCCTATTACGGCGCCTCGTTCGAGCCGGCCCTGATCGACAAGTTCATGCAACGCGAGCCGGCGCCGATCACGCAGTCGCCTTATGCCGATTACGACATCATGTTGGGCGCGCTCGAAGCGCAGCTGTCGAACGGGCCGTATCTGCTCGGCGAGCGCATGACGGCGGCGGATGTCCTGTGGGGTGTCGCGTTCAGCTGGACGATGATGTTCGGGATCGTGCCGAAAAAGGACGTCTTCGTCCGCTATGCCGAGCGCATGACGTCGCGGCCGGCTTTCCAGCGGATCACTGCGGCCGACGCCGAGATGGCCGCGCGGCATGCCGCAGCGGCAGTCGGATGAACGATCTGGATTGCGGATGACGAAGCCGATGCACACGACCAACTGCTTCAACACCTTCATCCGGGTCGCTGAAGACTGTCCCGCGCGTGCCGGCGAGGAACCGCCGCTGCGCGCGGGAAAGCCGACCGTGGCCGGCCTGCAATACGAGATGATCGCCAAGGCACCCTACAAGCACACGTCCGACGACGTGATCTTCGCGACGTCCGCGCCGGGACGCGAGCTCGATGTGAGGGCGACGAAGGCGGAGAAGCGTGCGGCACGTGAAGCGTTCTTCTCCCGGGGGCAGGCGTGCATGAGAGCGTCGAGCCTGGGCAAGCGCTTCGGCTGGGGCGTTCATGCCGACAGTGAGGGCCGGATCGCGATTTACGCCGTCGACAGTAAACGCTACCAGGCGCTCGTCCGCGATCCCAAGCTCACGCAGGTGCGCGCGATGCGGTCGAAGCGGGCGTGATCAGAACTTTGGCTCCCGCTTCTCCGCGAACGCCTTGATGCCTTCCTTGATCTCGTCACCGCGCATGCTGTCGCGGTGGCGCTGGTCGGCGGCTTGCTCATCGAGCTCGCCGCGGGCGAATTCGTTGATCGCCCGCTTCATGCCGCGCATCGCCTGCGGCGCATTGCCGGCGAGGACGCCGGCGAGCCTGTCGACTTCCTCGTCGAGAATCTCCTCCGGCACCATGGCGGTGAGATAGCCGATCCGCAGCATCTCCGGCGCGGTGATCTTCTGTGCCGTGAGAAACAGCTTCTTGGCATTGTCGACGCCGAGCCGCGTCACGTAACGCTTGATGCCGCTCCTGTAGTAATGCAGCCCGAGCCGCGCCGCCGGCATGAACATTTCGGCGGTGTCGATGCCGATGCGGAAATCGCAGGCAAGCGCAAGGTCGGTCGAGCCGCCATAGACGCCGCCATTGAGCCGGCAGATCGTGGGCACGCCGAGATCCTCCAGCCGGTTGACCACGACCTCGAACGCCGAGCCCGCGCTCTGCTGCTCGCTCGCGCTGACCGCGCGCTCGGCGACGGAGTTGAGATCATAGCCCGCCGAGAAGGCACGGCCGGTTCCGGTCAGCACCAGCACGCGGAGATCGGGATCGGCCTCGACCCGGTCGAACAATATTATCAGTTCGCCGAGATCTTCAGCCTGGAGCCGGTTGAGATGTTTGGGCCTGTTGAGGCGGATGGTGGCGCGTGCGCCGATGATTTCGAACACGGGGCCGGAGGCCGCCTCGGCGGTATCAGACATTCTCGTCTCCGTTTATTTGTTTTCGAGCGTGCGGCGCCTGGCTTCCGCATCGATGGTCTCGGCGAGATCAGGATGACGCGCCATCAGCATGCGGAAATCGACCAGGTCGAGCACCAGAAGCCGCGACACCTTGGTGGTCGAGACGTTGGCACCGCGCAGATTGTTGCCGAGCAGCGCCATCTCGCCGAAGAACGCGCCGTCGCCGAGCCGTACCTTCTTGCCGGGCAGGTCGACCTCGACCTCGCCGGCGGCGATGAAATACATGCAGTCGCCCTGCGCGCCCTTGCGGATGATCATGGTGCGCGCCGGCAGCTCCATGGTGCGCAGCATGTGGGTGACGTCGGCAATGGCCGCCGGCCCAAGCGCCGCGAAGAATGGCACCTTGCTGACGGATTCCCAGGTCTTCAGGAAATTGTCGCGCCGCGTTTCTGCCGCGAACCCGGTTGCCAGGATGCCGGTCCAGAGGCCGAACACGCCGAGGCCGGAGATCATCACCAGCGCCGCCACCATGCGGCCCAGCGGCGTCACCGGCACGACGTCGCCATAGCCCGTCGTCGTCAGAGTTACGACGGCCCACCACAGCGCGGCGGGGACGCTGCCAAACGTCTGCGGCTGCACGTCCCGCTCGAGGAAATATTCGGCGACCGAGGCCAGGAAGACCACCATCAGGAAGATCACGAGCACGCTGACCAGCGGCCCCGATTCCAGAACCAGCACGCGGCGAAGCTGCCGCAGGCCCGGGATGCCCGGCACCACCTTCAGCACCCAGAGAACGCTGAGCAGCCACGCCGTCCCGGGATCGGCGCCGAGCATCAGCGCGACCGGCACGGCCAGCGCCCCGACAGTATCGACCAGTCCGGCGGAGGAGGACATGTAGAGCGCAAGGCGCCCCGTTCGCGCCATGTGCCGCAGCCGCACCAGCCATTCGAACACGAAATAGACGAGGCAGGCCCACAGCAGGGCATCCACCCAGCGGTGCGCGGTCTCGTAGGCTGGGCCAACCGTCAGCAGCACCATGCCGAGCACGCCGCCGGCGACGGCCACATAGGCCGCCTTGGTCATGTTGCGGCCGGCCGTGGCGGCCGCGAACTGGGCCAGAGCGGAGATCAGCGGCTTGGACATGCGGGAAGGCGGCTCGGTTTCGTCTGTTGGCGGTCCCGGCTGGAACCTCGGTGCCAAAGTGCCTGCCCGGGCCGGAGCCGTCAACGACGGGCGCGCGTGCCGTTACCTGAAATGCGGCGGCTCGTCATAGCCGCCACGGCTGCTGAAGAACAGCAGCACCATCAAGCCGATGCCGACAGCAATGGAAAATCCGGCTCCCAGCGCCAACGCCACATAGCCTTCCGTCGGAAGCGGCTCACCTTCGACCGCCATTGCCGAATAAGCGAAATATCCAGCTGCAACCAGCATTCCCAGAAGGATGATGATGAGGAGTGTACGCATGGCGCCTTCCCCGGTTGTATCCGGAACCAAACGGTTGCGGGCGGGGACGGTTCCGGGACCAGGCATGGTGACGTGCGGGACATGTCGGCAAGGCGCCGCCGCGAGACCTTCCTGTCGATAGGTCAGGCACTCTGAGCTGTCTTCACCACCACGAGATTGCCCTCGTCGTGCGGCGGCGGGGCCGTGTCCTGGGCGAGCTTCTCGGCCTCACCGGCATGGCGTTTGAGGTAGTCGCGGCGCATACCGATCTCGTCGCGGACGAATTCGTAGCCGAGCTTGAACGTGTCGAGCCCGTCGGTACTGATCGTGCCATCGCGCAAGCCAATGACGGCGCCGCGCAAAATGCCCTCCAGCTCGTCCTGGAGACATTCGAGCTGGTCCAGCGAGCGGGCGTGCTCGATACGCTCGCCGATGTCGAGGATCGCGGTGGCGAGCTCGCTCGCCTTCTCCGGCGCGATCCGTGTGATCTTGGCGTAGATCGCGGCGAAGATCGAGCCGATGACGCTGAGCGCGGCAGCGCCCAGATACATCAGGTCGCTGTACTTATCCATGAACGACTTGGTGTCGTCGTTGATGTAGTCGGCCGCCCCCTGATGCGCCATCACGAAGGAGTCCTTCTCGACGGAGGCAGGCTCGATGTGGGTCGCAAAGCCGTTGTCGAGGCCGAGCGCGGACTTGTTCTCGTAGATGGTACGCGCCAGCTCGCCCGCGGTGGTCGGGGACATCTTCGATTGCGTCACGAGCAGCCATTCCAGGCCGATCGTGTCGAGATCGTCGTCCGGGATTTCCGGCGAAGCCGACAGCGTGCCTGCCGTCAGCGTCTCGTCGGAAATGCCAGGGAATTTGCGCGCCAGCGCCTTGGCTTCGTCGATCGCGTTCAGCGTAAAGCCGCCGCGCCTGGCGGCCTGCGCATAGGCCTTGTCCCGCACCGCCTTCGAGGCGTGGACGACGGCGATCACCGCACCCAAGCCGCTTGCCGGCGCGAACAGCTTGTCGAGCGTTGCGCCCTGCGGTGCCATCTGGATCTTCGCCGCGTCCGGGCCGTCGGTGACGTCGAGGATGCTGCGGACGAAGGCCAGCGAGGATTCGCTTTCTGCGAGGACGGCGACCTTCTTCTTCTTCAGCTCGGCGAGCGACTTGATCTTCTTGGTACCGGGCCCGAGCAGGAGCACGAGATCGTGCTCGAGGATCGCGAGCGTGCGCGCCCGCAGCGGCACCTTGGCGTCGGTGCGCAGCACGGCGAGGTCGGCCTGCTTGCGGTCGAACTGGGCGAGCGCCTTGGCGTTGTCGGCGTTGTTGACGATCTTGATCCGGAAGCGCGAGGCGTTGTCCTTCAGGAGAGCGGCGAGCTTGGCCGCGAACAGCGCCTCGTCGCTGTTGGGGGCGCCGACGGCAAAAGTCAGCGTCTCCGAATTGTGCACCAGCGCGCGGCCGCCCCAGACGGTGGCAAGCGACAACAGCAGGGTCAGCACGACGTAGAGGAAGACCTGCTGCTGATTGGTCTTGATCACCTTGGGGCGTCGGGGCGGTGACGCGGTAGGGCCTTCAGTACTCATGGCAGCACTCTGGCCTTATTCCTTCGGTGGCGGGCGGCTCGCGGATGTGATCGCTGCGGGCGCCCCGTAATTCGTAAAGGTCTGAAAAAAGAACGATATTCTCTATCGGCAATGATAGCGCGCAGGTCACGGAATGCAAATTTCGAGCCGAAGGTAACCTTACTCGCTTCCGCCGCGGCGATTGGTCATCCTATCACCAGTTAGCCACAGTTGGCGATTTTCCGGTTCCCCCGGCTGCATTCCGTCTCGGGAGATGTCATAAATCGCGGGTCCCGGCGATTTGACCGGTCCAAGAAGAAGTTGCGCTGAACGCTCCAATTTTTCTTGTCACGTCAATGAGGGCGTCAGCTTGTCGTTTCCATCCATGTCATCGGCGATTCCGGTCGAAGCGCTCATTGGCTGGATGCTGCTGCTCACCTTCAAGCACGTCATCGCCGATTTCGTCCTCCAGACCGCCTGGATGGCGCACGGCAAGGACCAGAAGCACGGCTGGGCCTTGCCGCTTCTGGTGCACTGCCTGATTCACCTTGCGGTTGCGCTGCCGCTGATCCTGATCGTGGCGCCCAAATTCTGGTTCGTGGCCCTGATCGATTTCGTGATCCACATCACGATCGACCGTGCCAAGGGGTTTGTCTCCGCCAATTTCGGTGTCGATCTTGCGCATCCCTGGTTCTGGACCCTGATCGGCGTCGACCAGGCGCTGCACCATCTCACCGGATTCGGCCTGTCCATGTTCATGGCGGCGAACTGAGGGCGGCTTCCCGCGGAGTGGCTGCCCGGGCCCTATGGTTCGAGACGGCGCTGCGCGCCTCCTCACCATGAGGGATAGAGTCCTTCAACAGCTCCAGACCTCATCCTGAGGAGCCCGCCGAAGGCGGGCGTCTCGAAGGACTGCCGCGACCGCAGTCCCGGCCGGCGCCTCTGATTCGCGGCCAGCGCGCAAGGACCCCGGGTGACTACCGGGCAGCGTGGTTAACCTTTCATTAGAGAATTGCGCTGCATCCTCGCCGTCGAGGGAGAACTGCAATGTTTTCAAGTCGTGACGCCTTTGAAAGCGATTTTTGCCCGGTCCGCGACGAACTCCTTGGCGAGATGTATCGCGCCAGCGAGAGTGGCCTGCCGAGGCTGGTTGAGAGTGTTTCCCCAGACGCGCGCGCGAAGCTGGCGCTGTTCTGCTATCGCCGCAGCCACCTGCATTCGCTGGCGGTCGCGATCGCAGGCAGCTGCAGCGAGCGCGACCTGATCGAGAACGGCGGCCGTGTCGGCTCGACGCTCTACGCGCTGTCGCGCGAGGGCTTGGTCAAATCCACGCCGTCGCTGTCGGGCGGCCGCAAGCCGATCACGCTGTCCACCAAGCCACTCTCGGTGCTTGCGCCGATCGACGACGAGCTCGACGACGAGATCGGCGAAGCCGTCCCCGCCTAAACGGTCTCGATCACCGGCAGCCCGAATTTCCGCCGCGCCATTGCGCATTCGGCATCGCCCGGCATGCAGGTGCGGCACACCTCCGGCCGAACCGCATAGATGCCGCACGCGGTCGCTTTTCCAATTTCGCCCTGCAAGGCCGAGCAGCGATCGCCCTCGCACCGCATGCCGGACTGGCGATCGTTGACCATCGTTTCGGGAATCGCGGCAAGCTCCTCGTCGCTTTCGATCGAGAAGCGCGGCCAGTTCGCCGAATAGCCGCAGCAGGCGCCGCAACTCTGGCAACAGCTCGACAGGTCGATGGGGGAGGTCTCTTCCATCGTGCTCATGTGTCCTTTGGCGGGCCCCAGACCAGGCTCTGCCGCCATTTCGCCCGCAGCACGTCGCGACGCTCCGGATATCTCTCGTCGAGATAGCTCGCATCCACCACGCGGTCGGTGCGGAAGCTGCGGAAGTCGCCGCGCAGCTCGCACCAGGCCGCGAGCAGGCGCACCGCTTCGAGATAACCGACCGAGATCGGCCAGATCATGCGTTCGCTGGCGCGACCCTGCTCGTCGCGATAACGCAGCATGATCTTCTTGCCTTCGTGGATCTGGGTGCGCGTGCGCGCCATGTCGAGGCGGTCGGGCTCCCTGTTCCAGCTCGGCCGGGCGCGGCTCGCCGGCTCCAGCACGAAGGGACGCAGGCGCTCAGGCACGGTGTCGGCGATCTTCGCCATCAGATCTTCGGCGGCGCGCGCCAGTGTCGAGTCGGCATGGCCGGCGACCCATTGCGCGCCCAGCACCGCCGCCTCGATCTCGTCGGGTGTCAGCATCAAAGGCGGCAGGTCAAAACCCTTTTCCAGGATGTAGCCCATGCCGGCCTCGCCGCGGATCGGCACGCGCTGGCCGATCAGCGTCGCGATATCGCGATAGATCGTGCGCTTGGAGGTCTCGAGCTCGGCCGCGATCGCGTCCGCCGTCAGCGGCTTACGTGTGCGTCTCAGCACCTGGATGATTTGAAACAGCCGATCGGCGCGTCTCATGACGGATCTCTTGTCGGTGGTGTTTTCAGAAGGCGGCGCGCGGCTGCTGACAGGATGTTGGCAGCAGGGGAGTTCTATACCGGGACAACACATCGACTGAAGGGGATTTGTCCATGATCGTTCCAACACATTTTGGCCCGGCCGCTCCGTTGTGGCGGACCCAGCCTCTCCAGCTCCAGGCTTTGCAAGTCCGAGCCTGGCGTGCTTGGGCGTTCAGCCGCCTCGTCTCCCTCGATCTCATGGTCGTCGACCTCCGCCTTGCGCTCGCGACCATGGTGGCTCGCTCGTTGGTTCAGGCTGTGGACGCGCTGGCCCGCCACGTCATGGCCCGCGCCTGGCGAGGGGCCCGCTTCGCAGAAGATATCACGGCTGCTGCCACCATGGTGGCAGCAGCCCGTCATTAGGTTCCGTCAACTTTCGCAGGTTCAGGAGAGCTCGCATGATCACGCTTTACGGCTTTGGCACCGGTTTCGGCCTGCCGGAAATCAGCCCATTCGTCACCAAGACGGAGGTGCAGCTCAAGATGGCGGGACTGCCCTACCGGAAGGAGCGCGCGATGCCGCCCGCTTCGCCCAAGGGGCAGCTGCCTTTCATCGACGATAGCGGCGAGGCGGTGGCCGATTCCACCTTTATCCGCGCCCATATCGAGCGCCGCTACGGCTTCGATTTCGACGCCGGCCTGTCACTGGCCGAGCGCGCGCAGGCCTGGGCATTCGAGCGCATGATCGAGCATCACGTCTATTGGGCGCTGGTCGGCGCGCGCTGGGTCGATCCGGTCAACTTCGCCAAGGGCCCCTCGCATTTCTTCGACGGCGCACCGGAGCACAATCGCGAGAAGCTGCGCGAGGATGCGCAATTCCGCGTCGCCGAGAATTACCTGCTCTCCGGCCTCGGCCGCCACGGACCGGATGACGATGTCGATCTCGCGGTGCGCTCGCTGTTCGCGCTGTCGGTGCAGCTCGGCGACAAGTCCTATCTGATGGGCAACAAGCCCTGCGGCGTCGATGCCACCGCCTTCGGCGCGCTCGCCGGGATCCTGACGCCGTTCTTCGAATCCGGATTGCGGCAGCGGGCGGAAGGATTTGCGAACCTCACCGCCTATGTCGACCGCATGATGGACAGTTACTATCCGGAGTTCGCCTGGACCCCGCTGCGGCAGGCGGCTTGAAACTCGATGGGATGAGACCCGGCTTGCGCTCCGACAACGGTGCGTTCCCTCCCCCCTTGCGGGGGAGGGCTAGGGAGAGGGGTAGCCCAGGAAAAAGTGCCGGTTGTCGATGATGCGTCAAAGGCCGGGTGCACGACGGATGGAATCCCCGTGTGGCACCCCCCTCCCTGCCCTCCCCCGCAAGGGGGGAGGGAACGGAGAGAGCGGTGCTGTTGGCCGAACTCGATTCGATTTCACGCTGGACAATCTCAAAGCCAAAACAAAAGAGCCGGCCCATCAGGCCGGCTCTCGTCGTCTCGAAACTATGCTGCGTCTACTTCACCAGCATGTACTTGCCATTCTTCACCGTGAGCAGGATGCGCGAGCGCTGGTCGAGGCCGTAGCGGTCCTTTTCGGTGAAATTGTAGACGCCCTGGCTTGCGGCCAATTCCTTCTCGGACAGCAGCGCCTGGCGGATCGCTTCGCGGAATTCCGGCGTGCCGGGCTTGGCCGTCTTCAGCGCCACCGGGATGATGCGCTTGAGGATCTCGAACGCATCGTAAGAGTGACCGGCGAACTGGCTGCGGCTGTTCGGACCGTACTTGGCTTCATAGGCCGAGTTGAGCGCGAGGCCCGGCTTCTTGGTGGCGGCCTCGTCCGGCTGATCTTCCGGGTCCATCACCGGGCCCGAAGCCATCAGCACGCCTTCCGCGGCTTTGCCGGCGATGCGGATGAAGTCCATGCTGGCGGCGCCGTGGGTCTGGTAGATCAGGCCTTGATAGCCGCGCTCGCGCAGCTCGGTCTGCGGCAGCGCGGCCGCAGTGCCGGAAGCGCCGACCAGGATGGCGTCGGGATTGGCGGCGACGAGCTTGAGCACCTGTCCGGTCACCGACGTGTCGGGACGTGCGAAGCGCTCCTCGTCGGCCAAGGTCATGCCCATCGGCACGCCCTGGGCCTTGAAGTCGTTGAACCAGAGGTCGCCATAGCTGTCGGAATAGCCGATATAGCCGACCGTCTTCACGCCCTTCGACTTCATATGCTCGTACACAACCTTGCCCATGATCGGGATCGGCTGCGGCATCGACACCGACCATTTCGCGCGCTCCGGGGTGACCGGGAAGGGCGCAAGGCCGAAATGCGGGATGCCGGCTTCGTTGGCGACGTTCGAGACCGCAATCGTCGAAGGCGTAATCGATGAGCCCATGATGATGTCGGCCTTCGATTCGGTAACGAAGCGCCGCGCGTTGGTGGTGGCGGTGGTCGGATCGCCGCCGTCGTCGAGCACGATCACCTTCAGCGGCACGCCGCCGATCTCCTTCGGCACGAATTCCAGCGCGTTGCGTTCGGGAATGCCGAGCGCCGCGCCGGGACCCGTCGTGGTCACGCTGATGCCGATGGTAATGTCGCTGGTCTGGGCCAGTGCGGGCAGGGCCGGTAGCGCAAACGTCGCCGCAGCGATGGCGGCGGTCAGGTAAAAGCGTTTCATTTATTCCTCCCTTTACGTGTTTCTTTGAAAGCAGAATTCGGGGGGTAATTCAGCCCCCTCTTTTGGCGATGCGGCGATTTAGCTCCAGACCTAGCTCCCCGTGAATTTGGCTACCATTTCCGCCGGGAACGGTGCCGATTTCAGCTTCTCGGGGTTAACGGGATCGCGGCCGACCAGAACGCGGGTCTCGAAACCCTCGATCGCCAGCGCCTCGCCCTTGTAGACGTTGTGCTTCACCTCGAAGCTCGAGCGCTTGATGCTCTCGATCCTGGTTTCGATGGTGATCCAGTCGCCATAGGTCGAGGGGATGTAGAACTTGGCCCGCGTGTCGACCATGGGAATGCCGACCAGGCCGTATTTGCGGACCAGGTCCTGCTTGGAGAACCCGGCGACCTCGAACAGGGTCGAGGTCGAATCGTCGAACATGCCGAAATAGCGCGGGTAGTAGACGATGTTGGCGGGGTCGCAATCGCCCCACTGGATCTGTACGTCGCGCTGGTTCACGAACATGCGTCGCGTCCTATTTCGGCGCCATGCGCAGCGAGCCGTCGAGGCGCACCACTTCGCCGTTGAGGTACGAATTCTCGACCATGTGCAGCGCCAGCGCAGCGAACTCGTCGGCATGGCCGAGCCGGCGCGGGAAGGGGATCGCGGCGGCGAGCGAATCCTGCGCCTCCTGCGGCAGGTTGGCGAGCAGCGGGGTGAGGAACAGGCCGGGCGCGATGGTCAGCACGCGGACGCCGAACTGCGCCAGCTCGCGCGCGATCGGCAGCGTCATGCCGACGATGCCGCCCTTGGAGGCCGAATAGGCCGACTGCCCGATCTGGCCGTCATAGGCGGCCACGGACGCCGTGTTGATGATGACGCCGCGCTCGCCGGTCGCCTGCGGCTCGAGCTTGGACATCTCGGCCGCTGCAAGGCGCAGCATGTTGAAGGTGCCGATCAGATTGACCTTGATCACCTTGTCGAAATCGGCGAGCGCCATCGGGCCGTCGCGGCCGACCACGCGCTTGGCAACGCCAATGCCGGCGCAGTTGACCAGCACGCGGGCCGGGCCGTGGGCCTTCGTGGCCGCGGCGATCGCAGCTTCGGCGGAGGCGGCATCGGAGACGTCGCAGGCCACGGCCACGCCCTTGATCTCGGCGGCAACGGTCTCGGCGAGCTTGGCATTGAGGTCGAACACTGCGACCTTGGCGCCCTGCGCCGCCAGTTTTCGCGCGGTGGCAGCGCCGAGGCCCGATGCGCCGCCTGTGACGATGGCTGCCTGATCCTTCAACAACATGGCGTTCTCCTGGTGCGTGGTTTCTTAGCCGACCGATATCACACGGTCCGATGGATTGGCAGCGTAGAGCTCCTCGATCAATTCGGTGCGGTGCTCGAGCACGGCGCGCTGGTTGATCGAGCCCTTGTCGGTGACCTCGCCCTTGTCGATCGAGAGCGGCGAGTCCATCAAGATCGCGCGCGTGATCCGGGTCGAGGAGCCCGTGGCCTGGCCGAGGAAACGGGTCAGGCGCTCGCGAAAGGCTTCGCGGACCAGCCGGTCGCGCGTCGCGACGACGAGATCGTCGGTCGGCAGCGTCGGGTTGATCAGCCGGCAGCCGTCGAGATCGAGCACGACCAGCGCGGAGACCTCGTCGCGGTTGATGCCGGCGATGACGACGTCGCGCACCAGCGGGGCGCAGGCCGCCGTGAGACGCGCGCGCAGCGGGCCGACGCTGACCCAGGTGCCGCTGGCAAGCTTGAAGTCCTCGCCGACGCGGCCGTCGAAATCGAAGCCGGCGTTGAAATCGTCGGGGTCGGACGGCTTCAGCGCATCGCCGAGCTTGTAGAATCCCTCTTCGTCAAAGGACTTTGCGGTGATGTCGGGCTGGCGCCAGTAGCCGGGCATCACGTTCGGTCCCTTGCAGCGCACCTCGAGCTTGCCGTTGTTCGGCACCAGTTTTGCGTCATTGCCCGAGACGGGCAGGCCGACATGGCCGGAACGGCTGGTGCGCGGATTGACCGACATGAAGAACGGCGCGGTCTCGGTGGCGCCAAGGCCGGTCAGCATCGGCACGCGGTAGCCTTTTTCCTTCACCGCGAGCTCGTCGAGGCTGTTCCAGACGAACGGCGACAACGCCGCGCCCGAGAAGAACATCGCGTGCAGCCGGTCGAAGAACTTTGCGCGCAGGCCCTGGTCGTCGCGCAAATAAGGCAGCAGCGATTCATAACCCTTGGGCACGTTGAAATAGACCGTCGGCGAAATCTCCTGCAGATTGCGCACGGTCTCCTCGATGCCGCCGGGCATCGGCTTGCCGGCGTCCAGATACATCGAGCCGCCATTGTAGAGCGTCAGCCCGATATTGTGGTTGCCGCCAAAGGTGTGATTCCAGGGCAGCCAGTCGATGATGACGGGCGGCTCGTCCTTGAGGAAGGCGAGCGTCTCGCGCAGCATCACCTGGTTGGCGCAGATCATGCGCTGGGTGTTGATGACCGCCTTGGGATTGCCGGTCGAGCCCGAAGTCAGCAGGAACTTCGCGATCGTATCGGGGCCGATCCGGCCATGGACCTCGTCGAGATCGGCGCGGATCGGCGTCGCCATGAGGTCGGCGAGCGTGGTGACGTCGCGCCCGGGCACGCGGCCGTAGGACGCGGCGATCTCGGTGCCGAGCGTGACGTTGGCCGCGAGCGCGTCCGCGAACCTGTCGGCGTCCTCGGCGAAGACGAGGCCGGGCGTCAAGAGCTTCATCAGGTAGGACAGCTTGCCGTAATCCTTCGACACCAGCGAATAGGCCGGCGACACCGGGCAGAACGGGATGCCGGCATAGTAGGCGCCGAACGCGAGCAAGGCGTGGTCGATCGAATTGCCGGAGAGGATGACGACCGGCCGCTCCGCCGACAGGCCGCGCGCGATCAGCGCGGAGGCGATGTGGCGGCTCGCGGCGAGCAGCTCGGCATAGGTGATCTTGCGCCAGAAGCGGCCGCCTTCGCGCTCGGCCATGAAGATTCGGTCCGGCGTCGTGTTCGCCCAATGATGCAGGCGGTCGGTGAGGCGGACGGGAAAGTCGCCGAGCGGCTGTTTGGGCCGCAGGTAAATCGTGCCGTCGTCGCGGCGCTCGATGTCGACGACGGGATCGCCGAACGAAATGGGCCGCAGCGGGAAAGTGCTCGCGCCGCGCTCCATGCTGGAAGAGGACGGCTGCGCACTCATGATTTCGGCTTCACCTTTGCGGTCTTGTGCTCGAGGAATTCGCGAATCCTGCGCTTGGCTTCCTTGTCGCTCTGCGCGACCGTCGCCATCAGCGATTCCATGAGGAGGCCGGCCTGCGGATTGGCCTCCGCGATCATCGGCAACGCCTGGAGCACGGCGAAATTCGTCAGCGGCGCGTTGGAGGCGACCTTGGTCGCAAGCTCCAGCGCCTTGCCGAGGCCGTTGCCGGCTTCCGTCACATATTGCGCGAAGCCGTAGGAAGCGCCTTCGGTCGCGCTATAGACGCGGCCCGTCAGCATCATGTCCATCATCCTGGCGACGCCGATCAGGCGCGGCAGGCGCACCGAGCCGCCGCCGCCGACGAAGATGCCGCGCTGCCCCTCCGGCAGGGCGAAATAGGTCGAGGGCTCGGCGACACGGATATGCGCCGCGCAGGCGAGTTCCAGCCCGCCGCCGATTACCGCGCCCCTGAGCGCCGCGATGACGGGCACGCGGCTGTACTGGATGCGGTCGAACACCCGGTGCCACATCTGGGAGTGGAGAAGGCCGCCGGTGGCGTCGTGATCCTGCAGTTCGGACAGGTCGAGGCCGGAGGAGAAATGGTCGCCGATACCGTGGATCACGACCGCGCCGATATCCTCGGGCAGGGACGCAAAACATTCGCCGATTTCCAGGATGATGCCGTCGTTCAGCGCATTGCGCTTGGCCGGCCGGTTCAGACCCACGGTCAGGACCCGGTCCGCCCGCTCGATCCTCAAAAGCCCGGAGGCGCCCGCCTCGGCGGTCTCGGCGTTTCCCTGTGTCATTTGCGTCCTTGTCAGAATAGTTATGTTGTATAACGAATTCCGGGGGAGTCAAGAAGCTCCATCCTCGCAGTCGCGAGGGTGAACCGTCAGGCAATCGGTGCCACACGAGCGCAAGATGCGGAAATGCTTCAGGCGGCTTCAGTCATCAGCTTTTTTGCGGCCTGGGCAAGCAGGCCCGATCGTGTGTAGCCGTGGGCTTCAGCGTACTTATCGATCTGCTCCAGGACGTCACCGGGCAACGTGACATTGACGCGTACGATCTTGGGCTGGCCATCTTTCACCGACACGAGAATGGCGACGCCGGAGCGGTTCGTGGGATCCGACATGATGTCTTCGAGCGACGAAGGCTCGGGAATGGCCTCGCCGTCTTCTTCCAACCCTTCAAGATGAAACGCCAGCGCTTCTTCAGCCATGTCCCGCGCTTCATCCAGGGTGGTCCCTGCAGTCACAACGCCGGGCAGGTCAGGAAACGACACGCCGAAATCGCTGTCGGCATCCTTATGGATAAGACCAATATAGTGACGCATGGCGCTTACCTCAGTTTCAGTCCTGATTGCTGTTCAATGCTCTTCAACGTTCCGAGCGCGATGTCTCGCTTCGGATGAGGGACCGTCACGCGGCCCTTTTTGGTCGGATGACTGAACTGGACGTGGCTGCCCTTCTGAGCCACTTGCACCCAGCCATCGCTGTGAAGGGCCGAGATAATGTCTCGACTATTCATGGTGTGTATTTATACACACTGTAGTGGCGGCGGTCAATGGGGCCTTACATCACCTGATGCACGTCGATCACCACCCGATCAGCATGCCGCGCGGCCGAGCCGACGAAAATGCGCTCCATCAGCCAGCGATACTTCTCATGCCCGGTCTCGAATTTCGGCACGGTGCGGAAATAGATCTGCTTCGGGTCCACCGGCTCGCCGCGCTTGAGTTTTTGCAGCAGCTCGACCGGGCCGAAGCGCATGCCCTTGTTCTCGACATAGACGACGGCGCCGTCGTCGGTCTCGAAGGCGTATTTCGCCTCGAGGTCGATCAGCTCGTTGGGGCGGATGGTCTGGAAATCGGCGCCGAACGGCAGCACCTTTCCGGTGATCGATCCCGTCACCTTGCCGCCGAGGATCGGAATGATGCGGCGAACGCCGATACCGGTCTCTCCGGCAGTGACGACGTCGCCGATTTTCGCGGTGATGGTGAAGACGTATCTGGTGTCGAGCGTGGGTGTGGTCATCGCTTCACCTCCTTATTGCGCCATCATCCGGGTCGGCAGCCAGGTCGCCAGCAGCGGGAAGGCGATCAGGATCACGAGGCGCACCAGGTCCGTCGCCACGAACGGGATCACGCCCTTGAAGATGGTGGAGAAGGAGACGTCCTTCACCACGCTTTTTATGACAAAGACGTTCATGCCGACCGGCGGATGGATCAGGCCGAGCTCGACCGTCATCACGATGATGACGCCGAACCAGATCGGATCAAATCCAAGATGCGTGATCACGGGGAAGATGATCGGCACGGTGAGGATGATCATCGCCATGGCGTCCATCAGGCAGCCGAGCACGAGATACATCACCATGATCAGCGCCAGCACCCCGTAGGGGCCGAGGCCGAGGCCGGTGAGGAATTCGGTGACCTTCTGCGGTGTCTGCGTCACCGTGAGGAAGTAGCCGAAGATCAGGGCACCGATCAGCACGGTGAACACCGCTGCCGCGGTGCGCGTCGCCTGCAGCAGCGACGCCAGGATCTTCTCGCGGTCGAGCCGGCCCGTCACCACGCCGATGATGAAGGCGCCGGCGGCGCCGACGCCGCCGGCTTCCGTCGGCGTGAAGCGCGGCAGGAAGGGCAGGCCGTAGAGGCCGCCGATGACGAACACGAACAGCAGCACCGGTGCCCAGATGTCCTTCAATCCGGCGAATCGCTCGCGCCACGGCAGCACCTTGCCCTTGGGCAGGAAGTCCGGCCGGAAATAGCCGATCAGGAAGATCGTGATCATGTACATGCTCATCGCCAGCAGGCCCGGGATGATGCCTGCGATGAACAGTTTTCCGATGTCCTGCTCGGTGATGATGCCGTAGACCGCGAGCACTGTGGAGGGCGGCAGCATCGCCCCCAGCGTGCCGCCGGCGGCGATCACGCCCGTGGCGAACGACTGCGGATAGCCGAAGCGGCGCATCTCGGGATAAGCGACCGCGGAGAACGTCGCGGCGGTCGCGACCGACGAGCCGCAGATCGCGGCAAAGCCGCCGCAGGCGCCGACGGTGGCGATGCCGAGCCCGCCGCGCAAATGTCCGACGAAACCGTTGGCGGCGCGGAACAGCTCGCGGCTCATGCCGGAATTGCTGACGAACGAGCCCATCAGCAGAAACATCGGGATTACGCCGAACGTGTAGTCGGTGACCGTGCGCATCGAGGTCTGGCCGACCAGCTTCAGCGCCGGCGTGGCGCCGACCAGATAGGAGAAACCGGACACGCCGACGAGGCCCATGGCCATGCCGACGGGCACGCGCAGCAGCATCAGGACGAAGAGGGAAACGAAGCCGAGAACGGCGACGGCATCGGTGCTCATGATTACTCCGTTGCCTTCAGCTTGGGGTCGTGCATGTCTTCGGGATGGAAGATCAACCGGTAGGTGCGGATCGCGATCAGCAGCACGGCGGAGACGTCGCCGATCCAGGCGACCGCGAAGAACGGCCAGGTCGGCATGTGCATGTCGAAGGTCTGGACGTTGTCGTTGTAGGTGCCGCGTACCTTGTCGAATAGCGTCCAGGTCTGCACGGTGACCACGAACAGCAGCACCAGCGTCGCGAACACGTCGATCCAGCGCTGATGGCGCGGCCCGACATTGCCCCAGACGAGGTCGACCGTGATGTGGGTGCCGCGATAGGAGGTGGCGGCGATGCCCCAGAAGATCAGGATGCCGAGCAGCATGCGGCCGATGTCGAAGCTGTCGGGGATCGCGTAGTTCAGCGTGTTGCGCAGCAGCACCGACAGGAAAATGTCGAGCGCGACGATGCCGACGAAGCCGGCCGCGATCCATTCGATCGTGTCGATCACGCGATCCATCCAGGAGCGCTTCATGCGGGAAGAGTCCTATCTAAATTCAGCGACGTTGGGTTCAGCTGTTACCGCGCCGGAGGTGCGCTCCCTCTCCGCTCGCGGGGGGAGGGCTGGGGTGGGGTGCATCCGCAATGAACAATCCCAAAGCGGAGAGAGCCACCACCCGGCGCTTCGCGCCGACCTCACCCGCAAGCGGGAGAGGTGCGGCGAGTGTGTGGCTGCAGCCGGGCGTCACTCCGCCAGCGCGTTGTACTTCTTCAGCGAAGCCTTGAGCTCCGCGAGCGCGGCGTCGGGATCGGCGCCGGCCTTCTTGGCGCCGTCGGACCAGGTCTTGACCAGCGGCTCGGCCGCCTTCTTCCAGGCGGCGGTCTGCTCGCCCGTCAGCTTGTAGACCTCGTGGCCTGCTTCCGCCTTCACCTTGTCGACGCCGGCATCCTCGAACTTGCCCCAGTGCTCGCCGACCACGCCGGCCATTTCGGTCGAGCAGTTCTTGTCGATCGCGGCCTTCTGCTTGTCGGACATCGCATTGTATTTGTCCTTGTTCATCACGAACACGAAGGTCGTGGTGTAGAGCGGCGCGTCCATGTGGTACTTCGTCACCTTGTCGATGCCGAACAGCACCAGCGAGCCCCAGGGGAAGGTGACCGCATCGGCAACGCCGCGCTCGATGATGTCGCGCACTTCGGGTGCGGACGACTGCACATTGGTGCCGCCGAGCGAAGTGACGAAATTCGCCATGGTGGCATGGGCCGGGCGGACCTTCATGCCCTTCACGTCCTCCGGCATCACGATCTTCTTGGTCTTGGAATGGAAGGAGGAGGGCGAGTGGACGAAGGCTAGGCAGTACTTGACGTCCTTCATCTCCTTCTCGGCGTATTTGCGGTACCAGGCGTCCAGGCCCATCGAGCCGCCCTTGGCGTCGGAGATCAGGAACGGCAGCTCGCCGGCGCCGATGATCGGGAAGCGGCCGGGCTGGTAGCCGGGATTGACATAGGTGACGTCGGCGATGCCGTCGCGCGCCATGTCGTAATGGTCGAAGGCCTTGCCCATCTGCTGGGCCGGAAACACCTTGCCCTTGATCGTGCCGCCGGAATCCTTCTCGACCGCGGCCGCCCAGTCTTCCAGCGATTTCTGCAGCGGATGCGAGGCCGGCACCCAATGCGAGATCTTCAAATCGAAGGTCTTGTCCTGCGCGAACGCAGGCGTCACGCTTGCTGCCAGCAGCAAAGCCAGACAGGCTTTTCTCATCACGCGTCTCTCCCTGTTTCGACGGCGGGCTTCGATGGCCCGGTCTCTTTAATTAACATGTTATCTAATTCGCCGGCGCGTTCAAGCCGGAACTGACGCGGCGTGCCGCCGCGCTGTCTACGTCAGCCATGTTGCATGGATTTGTCGCGATGCGGCGACGCGCTCTCCCCTTTTGCCCAACCGTTATATGATATAATTATCGTGCGCGGACGATCGCGACAAGCGACCGTGACGAACCCTACAGGATCGGAAGGAGCAAGTATTGCGGACAAAAGTCGCAATCATCGGGGCCGGGCCGGCCGGATTGTTGCTTGGGCAACTTCTGCACCAATACGGCATCGATAACGTCATTCTGGAGCGGCAGAGCCCTGATTACGTGCTGGGCCGCATCCGCGCCGGGCTCCTGGAGGAAGGAACAGTCGCGCTGCTCGACCAGGTCGGCGCCGGTGCACGCGCGCATGCCGAAGGCCTGCCGCATGAGGGCATCGAGCTCGCCTTTTCCGGCCGCCGTCACCGCATCGACATGAAGGCCGCGACCGGCAAGACCGTCATGATCTACGGCCAGACCGAGGTCACGCTCGACCTGATGAATGCGCGGAAGGCGGCCGGCCTGACTACCGTCTACGAGGCCAGGGACGTGCAGCCGCATGATTTCGACGGCAGTCACCCGCGCGTAACCTACGTGAAGGATGGCGTTGCCCACGCGATCGATTGCGACTTCATCGCCGGCTGCGACGGCTTTCACGGCGTCAGCCGCGCCAGCGTGCCGGCTTCGGCGATCGAGGAGTTCGAGCGGATTTACCCGTTCGGCTGGCTCGGTATTCTCTCGGATACGCCGCCGGTCAGTCACGAGCTGATCTATTCCAACCACGCCCGCGGCTTTGCGCTCTGCACCATGCGCTCGATGAAGCGCAGCCGGCATTACGTGCAGTGCTCGCTCGACGACCACGTCGACCAGTGGCCGGACGATCGCTTCTGGGACGAATTGAAGCGCCGGCTCGACCAGGAGGCGGCCGACAGCCTGATCACGGGCCCCTCGATCGAGAAGAGCATTGCGCCGCTGCGCAGCTTCGTCGCCGAGCCGATGCGCTTCGGCAGGATGTTCCTGTGCGGGGACGCCGCCCATATCGTGCCGCCGACCGGCGCCAAGGGGCTGAACCTCGCCGCGAGCGACGCGCATTATTTGTCGAGCGCACTTCGCGAGTTCTACGACGAGAAGTCCAATGCCGGGATCGATGCCTATTCCGCCAGGGCGCTGGCACGGGTCTGGAAGGCCGTGCGTTTCTCCTGGTGGATGACCTCGATGCTGCACAAATTCCCCGACACCGGCACCATCGGCGCGCGGATCCAGCTCGCCGAGCTCGACTACGTCACGCAATCGCAGGCCGCGATGACGTCGCTGTCGGAGAATTACGTGGGGCTGCCGTTCTAGGACGATGCCGTAGCGAGGTCATAGGGTGGGTTAGCCTCGCGAATGCGTGAAGCGCAGTTCGCTGGGCGTAACCCGCCACTTCTGCTGCCGCGGACACCAAACAGGTGAGTTACGCCTTCGGCGAACCCACGCTGCGGCACAGCCCGTTTCAAACACCCGCGCAAATTCCGTTTAAAACTTTGTAGGCGGTGAAACCGTCATCCACATCGCGTTCAATGGCCGCAGCCACCAACGCGAGACAGCCATGACCTCCACCGACATCCCCGCCGGCTTCGAGCCGCATTTCCGCACGGCGCCGCTCACCGATCCGTGGGAGCCACTCTATTCCAAAAAGACCGACAAGGGCGTCACCGTGGGATTGCGGCTGGCGACGCCGCACACCAATGCGCGTGGGCTGATCCATGGCGGCCTGATTGCGGCGCTGGCCGATGCGGCCATGGGCTATAGCTGCGCGCAGGCGACGGGATGGACGACGTCGTTCGTCACGATCTCGCTGTCGGTCGACTACGTCGGTGCGGGCGAAATCGGCCAATGGCTCGCGATCGAGGGTGAGGCGATCAAGACCGGCTCTACGATCTGCTTCGCGCAGAGCCTGGCGAAGGCGGACGACACCGTGATCGCGCGCGCCAGCGGCACGTTTCGGGTGGTGCCGAAGAAGGCGTGAACCTACCCAAATCTCCACTCCGTCGTCTCCACCACGAGATCGACGAAGGCGCGCACCTTGGCCGAGAGCAGGCGCGAGGTCGGATAGACGATGTGGATCGGCAGCGCCGGCTGCTCGTATTTCGCCAGCACGATTCTGAGCCGCCCGCGCCGCAGGCCCTCGGCGGCCTGATAGGCCAGCACGCGCGTCACGCCGCCGCCGGCCTCGGCATATTGCAGGGCGGCGTCGGCGCTGTTGCTGGCGAAGCGCGGGTTCGGCGTCACCTCGATGTCGCGGCCGTCCTGCACGAAGCGCCAGTTCGCGGATGAACCGAATGCGATGGTCTGGTGCGTGAGCAACGCCTCCGGCGTCTTCGGTTCGCCATGGCGCTTCAGATAGCCCGGGGTCGCCACGACGATCCGCCGCATCTCGCCGACCTGGCGCGCCACCAGCGTGGAATCGGCGAGATGGCCGATCCGCACCGCGACGTCAACGGCGTCTTCAACCAGATTGACGAGGTTATCGGACAGCCTGAGTTCGCAGGCGACCTCGGGATAGCGCTTGAGATAGGCGGTCATCACCGGCCCGACATGGAGCCGGCCGAAGCCGACCGGCGCCGACACCACGAGCCGTCCACTCGGCCGGTTGCGCTCCTCCCGCGCCGAGCCGTCGGCCTCCTCGACGTCGGCAAGGATACGCCGGGCGCGTTCCAGATAGCGCGTGCCGACGTCGGTCAGCCTGACCTGGCGGGTGGTCCGCTGCAGCAGCCGCGCGCCGAGATGCTCCTCCAGCGCCGCGATCAGTCGCGTCACCGCCGAGGGCGACAGCCGCAACTTGCGCGCCGCCGGGGCAAAGCCGCGCAGATCGGCGACGGTGACGAAGACATGCATGGCTTCGAGACGGTCCATCCTATTATTGCATATATTGCAATTATGAAGTGTCAATCGGAATGATTGTTTTAGCCGATGGAAGGTCCATTTTTTATGGCGAAAGACGCAGCAACGCGCCGGAATTTTCAGGAGATGTTCCGATGACCGCAGCCCACACATACGCCAGCGACGTGGCCTTCACGCCGGCAGTCAAGTCGATCCAGACCCGTAAGGGCTCGCGCGAGGCCTATGCCCGCGCCGAGCAGCACGGCTGGCGCACTGAGGTCGACGATAAGCTGGCCGGCTTCCTCGCCGAGGCCAACAGCTTCTATTTCGCCACCGCGTCAGCCGACGGCCAGCCCTATATTCAGCATCGCGGCGGACCGAAAGGGTTCCTCAAGGTGCTGGACAAACAGACGCTCGCCTTTGCCGATTACGCCGGCAACCAGCAGTTCATCACGCAAGGCAATCTGACGGAGAATCCCAAGGCGTATATATTTGTCATGGACTATGCCCACCGTCGCCGGGTGAAGATCTGGGGCGAAGCGCATGTGGTCGAGGACGACGCGGCGCTGACGCAGTCCCTTATGCCGAAAGGCTACCGGGCGCGGCCCGAGCAGGTGATCCTGTTCAAGATCGCAGCGTGGGACACCAACTGCCCGCAGCACATTCCGCAGAAGTTCGATGCAACGGATGTGGCGACCGCGCTGGCGGCAAGAGATCAGCGGATCGCGGAGCTGGAAGCGGAGGTCGAGGCGCTGAAGGGGGAGGCGAGCTCACCATCCAACGAAAACTGAATCGGCGTGTACGGTGCACTCTCTCCCCTTGCGGGAGAGGGTGGATTCGATGCATTGCATCGAAGCCGGGTGAGGGGTTTCGATCCTCACGAGCGGTTTTGCGAGTTGAGAGAACCCCTCATCCGGCGCTTCGCGCCACCTTCTCCCGCAAGGGGAGAAGGGAAGTGGAGCGGGCGGTTACAACACACTCGCACCTTCGTGCTGGAAGCCGAGATAGCTTGCCGCGACCCGCTCATTCGCTGCGACGTCGCTGGCCTTGCCGCTGAGCACGAATTCGCCGAGCTCCATGACATAGGCCTGGTCGGCGATCTTCAGCGCGGCCTGCGCGTTCTGTTCGACCAGCAGCACGGAGACGCCGCTGGCGCGCAGCTCGGTGACGATGCGGAAAATGTCGGCGACGATGATCGGGGCGAGGCCGAGGCTCGGCTCGTCGAGCATCAGGAGCTTGGGCTCGCCCATCAGTGCGCGGCCCATCGCGAGCATCTGCTGCTCGCCGCCGGAGAGCGTGCCGGCGAGCTGCTTGCGCCGTTCCTTCAGCCGCGGAAACAGGCCGTAGACCCGCTCCATCGAGGCTTTCGCCTTGCTTCTTTCGATGCGGAAAGCGCCGAGCTCGAGATTGTCCTCGACATTCATGGTCACGAACAACTCGCGGTGCTCGGGGACGAGGCCGAGCCCCATCGCGACGCGATCCTCGATGTCGAGCCGTGACAGGTCCTGGCCGGCGAAGACGACGCGTCCCTTCAGCGGCAGAATGCCCATGATGGCCGACAGCAGCGTGGTCTTGCCGGCGCCGTTGGCGCCGACGATGGTGACGATCTGGTTCTGGCCGACCTCGAGCGAGACCGAACGCACCGCCTCGACCTTGCCATAGGCGACATGCGCGTCGGTGACGGACAACAGCGCGCTCATGCCGCCACTCCGAGATAGGCCTTGATCACTTCGGGATTGGTCTTGATCGTGGCGGGCGTTCCTTCGGCGATCTTGGTGCCGAAATCGAGCACCACGATGCGGTCGGCAAGGTTCATCACGAAGCCCATGTCGTGCTCGACCAGCAGCACGCTCATGCCGCCGTCGCGCAAATCGCGCAGCAGCGATGCCAGCCGCTGCTTCTCCATGTGGCGCAGGCCGGCGGCCGGCTCGTCGAGCAGCAGCAGCATCGGATCGACGCAGAGGGCGCGGGCGATCTCGACGATGCGCTGCTGGCCGAGCGAGAGCGAGCCCGCAAGCTGGTGCATCTGGTCGCCAAGTCCGACGCGCTCGATCTGGCGGGCGGCCTCCGCGAGCAGCCTGGCCTCGTCGGCCCGGTCGAGCCGCAGCATGGAGGAGATGGGGCCGGAGTGACCGCGCAGATGCGCGCCGATCGCCACGTTCTCCAGCACGGTCATGTCGGGCACCAGCTTGACGTGCTGGAAGGTGCGGGAGATGCCGAGCTTGACGATCTCCTGCGGCGGCGCCTTGTCGACCTTGCTGCCGAGCACGGAGATCGAGCCTGACGTCGCCGACAGCACGCCGGTGATCAGGTTGAACGTGGTGCTCTTGCCGGCGCCGTTCGGGCCGATCAGCGCGACGATCTCGCGGGCCTGGACGTCGAAGGAGACGTTGTTGACCGCGACCACGCCGCCGAACTGTTTGCGCGCCTTTTCGACCTGGAGCAGGACGCTGGATTGTCCGGGCGAGCGGGGGCGCTGCTCCAGTTTCAGCGAGGTGTCGGGCTTCTTGCCGCTCCTGCGCTCGGGCAGCAGCGACATCAGCCAGGGCCAGACGCCGCCTGGTGCGAGTTGCAACAGCGCCACCAGCATGATGCCGAACACGATGGTCTCGACCTGGCCGGAGCCCGGCAGGACCAGCGGCAAATAGCTCTGCAGCACTTCCTTGAGGACCACGACGAGGGCCGCGCCCAGCACCCCGCCCCAGACATAGCCGGCGCCGCCGACCACGGCGATGAAGAGATATTCGATGCCGGCCTGCGCGCCGAACGGCGTCGGGTTCACCGCGCGCTGAAGGTGCGCGTAGAGCCAGCCGGAGAGGCCGGCGAGCACCGCGGCGTGGATGAACACCAGCATTTTCGCCCGCGGCGTGTGCACGCCGAATGCCTCGGCCGCGACGTGGCCGCGCCGGAGCGCACGGATGGCGCGGCCGGTGCGGGAATCCAGCAGATTCATGGTGAGCAGCGCCGAGACGATCACGGCAACCCAGATCGCGTAGTAGATCGAGCCGGGCGAGAGCATCTTGAACGCGCCGATCGACAGCGGCGGGATCGCCGAGATGCCGTCGTTTCGTCCCAGAAATTCCAGCTTGCTGAAGAGATAGAACAGGCCGAGTCCCCAGGCCAGCGTGCCGAGCGGCAGATAGTGCCCGGAGAGGCGGACGGTGACGAGGCCGAGCAGCACCGCCAGCAGGCCGCTGACCAATAGCGACAGTGGCAGCGTCAGCCAGGGCGACAGGCCGTAGGTCGTCGACAGCACCGCGGTGGTATAGGCGCCGAAGCCGACGAAGGCCGCCTGGCCGAACGAGGTCAGGCCGCCGACGCCGGTCAGCAGCACGAGGCCCATCGCGACCAGGGCAGCGAGGCCGATATTGTCGAGCAGCACGATCCAGAACGGCGGCATGCCGGGCACGAACGGGATCGCCGCCATGAGAAGCGCGAAGACGAGGATGGGAAGCCGGCTCTGCATCTTGGCGTCAGTCCTTCTCTTCCTCGACCGCAGGCGCGGCGAGCGAGCGCAGCAGCAGCACCGGGATCAAGAGCATGAAAACGATCACCTCCTTGTAGTTGGAGGCATAGAAGGACGAGAACGCCTCGACGATGCCGACGAACAGCGCCGCGACGGCGGTGAGCGGGTAACTGACGAGCCCGCCGATGATCGCGGCGACAAAGCCCTTCAGGCCGATCAGGAAGCCGGAGTCGTAATAGAGCGTCGTGATCGGAACGATCATGATGCCAGACAGCGCGCCGATGACCGAGGCCAGCAGAAAGGCGATCTGACCGGACAGCGTGGTGCGGATGCCCGCAAGCCGCGCGCCGAGCCGGTTCACGGCGGTCGCGCGCAGCGCCTTGCCGTAGAGCGTCAGGCCGAAGAACAGCCAGAGCCCGACGATGAAGGCGATGGTGATGCCGTAGACGGTGATGCTCTGGCCGGTGAAGCGCAGCGCGCCGGCGGTGAACGAGCCGGACAGCACGGCAGGTCCGCGCTGGCCTTCGGCGCCGAAGAACAGAAGGCCCAGTCCCTGCAGCGCGAGGTGGACGCCCACCGATGCGATCAGCAGCACCAGCACGGAGGTGTGTGCCAGCGGCTGGAACGCAATCCGATAGAGAAACAGGCCGATCATCGCCACGATCACCAGCGACAGCGCGATGCAGACCGCCACCGGCGGCTTCTGGGCGGCGAAGTAGACGGTCAGCGCCAGCACGATGGCCGGCAGCACGATGTTAGCGACGATGCTGCGCAGGATCAGGCGCCCGTGCAGCGCCTTGCGCGCAGCGAACAGGTCGAAGGCGAAAGCGCCGATGCCCAGCGCCAGCGCGAGCTTTGCCGTCCCCGGCATCTGGCCCGCGGCCAGCGAGGCATAGGTCAGCGCGCCGTAGGTGACGAACTCGCCTTGGGGAATGAGGATGACGCGGGTGACGGCGAACACCAGCACCAGCGCGAGGCCGAGCAGCGCATAGATCGCGCCATTGGTGATGCCGTCCTGCAGCAGGAACAGCATGATGGTGGTATTCAAGACCGGACGCTCCCCCTCGAAGATTAAGGACCGGTCCCCTGATTGTGGTGGATGGTCCGCTCACAGCCATTGAAATACGCTGACGATATTTGATATGGTCCATAACAATTATCAAATATAACTTCAAGGGTGGCGGGCGACCCGTCCCGAATTTAGCGGGATTACGAGCACGAGGCGATGACCGTTCCCAAAACCGCTGAAAAGTCCTCTGAAAAGCCCGCCGATACGGCCAAGGGCCGCAAGGACGCGGCCGAGGCCCAAGTCCAGGTTCAGGGCCCGGGACCTGCCGAAGCCCTCCAGCTCGGGGAGCTCTCGGAGCAGCTCGGCTATGTACTGAAGCGGGCGCAGCTCAAGGTGTTCGAGAATTTCCTGCGCTGCATGGCCTCGCTCCAGCTCACGCCGGCGCAGTTCTCCGTGCTGCTGCTGGTCGACAAGAATCCGGGCCGTAACCAGACCGAGATCGCGTCCACGCTCGGCATCCTGCGCCCGAACTTCGTGGCGATGCTCGACAATCTCGAGAGCCGCGACCTTTGCGCGCGGATCCGCTCCACCAACGACCGCCGCTCGCACATCCTGGTGCTGACCGACAAGGGCAAGGCGGTGCTGGCCCGCGCCAAGAAGCTCGTCGCCACCAAGCACGAGGCCCGGCTGAACGAGCTGCTGGGGCCGTCCAATCGCGAGGCCCTGCTGGGGATGCTCTCGAAGATCGCCAACGAGTTTTGAGGCGGGGCTGTCATCGCCCGGCCTCGACCGGGCGATCCAGTACTCCGAGACGGCTGTGACTCATCGATAGGCCGCGGCGTACTGGATTCCCCGCATCAATCGACCAGGATCACCCTGATATCGTTGACGTTGGTCAGCGTCGGCCCCGGCAGCAGCAGATCGCCCGTCGCCTCGAAGAACGTGGTCGCGTCGTTGTTGTCGAGATAGGCCTGCGGCTGCAGCTCCTGCGCCTTCATCTTCGCAAACGTCGCCGCGTCGATCAGCGCGCCGGCGGGGTCGGTGGGATTGCCGGCACCGCCGTCGGCGCCGTCGGTGTCGCCGGCGAGCGCGGAGATGTTTGGTGTGTCCTTCAGCAGGCCGGCGAGCGCCAGTGCGTATTCCTGGTTGGGACCGCCGCGCCCCTGGCCGCGCACGGTCACCGTGAGCTCGCCGCCGGAGAGGATGGCGACGCGCTTGCCCTGCGCGCGGGCCTGCAGCGCCAGCCGGACGTGATCGGCTGCGACCTCGCGGGCCTCGCCCTCGAGATCGGCGCCGAGATCGATCGTCTCGTAGCCGGCCTCTTTCGCGAGCTTCACCGCCGCGTCGAGCGACTGCTTCGGACGCGCGATCAGCTCGAACTGCGCGCGGGCGAAGGCGGCGTCACCGGGCTTGCAGCTCTCGTTGCGTTCATCGTCCAGCGCGCGGCGGACCGCATCGTCGACGTCGAGCTTGTACCTGGCGACGATGGCGCGTGCGTCAGCCAGCGTGGTCGGATCGGGCACGGTGGGACCGGAGGCGATCGCGGAGGGATCGTCATGCGGCACGTCGGAGATCGCCAGCGTCACGATCCCGGCGGCATTCTTGCCGGCGCGCGCCAGCCGCCCGCCCTTGATCCGCGACAGATGCTTTCGCACGACATTCATCTCGCCGATCGGCGCGCCGGAGCGCAGCAGCGCCTTGTTGACCGCCTGCTTCTGCGCGAAGCTGATGCCCTCCACCGGCGCGATCCAGTTCGCCGAGCCGCCACCGGTGAGCAGCACCAGAAGCAGATCGTCCGGCCCGGCCTCGCCAGCGAGCGCGAGCGTGTCGGCCGCGCCCTTCAGGCCGGCCTCGTCGGGCACGGGATGACCGGCCTCGACCACGCGGATGCGGCGCGTCGGCACGCCGTAGCCGTGGCGCGTGGTGGCGATGCCGACGAGGCGCTCCGGCGCGAGCTTGAGCGTATCGAGATAATGCCGCTCGGCGGCGGCGGCCATCGCGGCCGCGCCCTTGCCGGCGGCGAGGCAGATCACGCGCCCCCGTGGCGCGGGGCGCAGATGCGGCGCCAGAATTGTGCTCGGATGAGCGGCGGCGACCGCGGCGTCGTAGAGCGCGCGGAGCAGGGGACGTCGGTCGGTCATGACGAGAGGCCTTGGGCGGACAGAAGAGATCGGCGGCAAACGTTGCTCACATGCCTACCGCATCATGCGCCAGAGCGTAAGCCGGCTTTGCCATCATTCGATTGTGCAATCGCGTGATCATAATCGCTGCGCAAGCAAAAGCCCCCTGCGATGGTTCGCAGGGGGCCTGTTGTCGTCGTGTGAAGCGGTCAGCCGCCGACGTCGGCGCTGATCACGTCGCCGAACAGCTCCCACTTCTCGCCCTTGAATTTTTCCAGCTGAAGTTGGCTGATCGGTGCGAAGTCGGTCGGGGAGGTGTTGATCTGAATACCCGGCAGCAGCAGTTCGGTGCGGAAGTTCTTCAGGCCGGCCGCGTGCTTCATGACGTTCGCGCGGGTCAGATCGTCACCGCACTGCTTGAGGACCTGAACCAGCGTCTGCGCGACGGCGTAGCCGACGATGGTGCCCTTGTCGAGCTTGTCGCCCTCGGGGAAGTACTTGTTCATGAAGGCCAGGAAGTCCTTCATGCCCGGGTCGTTCGCCCATGCCGGATCCGACGCGTCCTTCAGATAATCGGCGGAGATGATATCCTGGCCGTTCTCGAAGCCGGCGGGCTTCATCACGCTGCCGACGTTGGCGGAGACGTTGTTGAGGAAGTGCAGCGGCTTCCAGCCGATCTCGGCATTCTTCTTGATCGCCTGCGCCGCGAATTTCGGCGTCGTGATGTTCATGAAGACGTCGGCGCCGGTCGACTTCAGCTTGACGATGTGGTTGTCGATGGTCGGCTCCGACGTCTCGTAGCTCTCTTCCATGACGATCATCGACGCGGCCTTGGCGCCGAGACCGTCCTTCAGGCCCTTGAGATAATCCTTGCCGTAATCGTCGTTCTGGAACAGCACGGCGATCTTGGCGTCCGGCTTGTTCTTCAAGAGCCACCTTGCGTAGATCTGCGTCTCGCTCTGGTAGTTGGGCTGCCAGCCCATGGTCCAGGGGAAGTCCTTCGGATCGTTCCACTTGGTGGCACCGGTGGCGACGAAGAGCTGCGGCACCTTCTTCGAGTTCATGTATTTGTGGATCGCCGAGTTCGGCGGCGTCCCGAGCGAGTTGAAGATTAACAGCACCTCGTCGCTCTCGACCAGCTTGCGCGCCTGCTCCACCGTCTTCGGCGGCGAGTAGGCGTCGTCGTAGCTGATGAAGTTGATCTTGCGGCCGTTGATGCCGCCCTCGTCGTTGATCTTCTTGAAATAGGCGGCTTCGGTCCGCCCGATGATGCCGTAGGCGGAAGCTGGTCCGCTGTAGGGCATGATGTTGCCGATCTTGATTTCGGTGTCGGTCGCGCCGGTATCGTATTTCTTCTGGGCCGATGCAGTGGAGGCCGTGGCCGCAATGAGCGCAAGCGCCATTGACGCGGCCGCAAGTTTGCCGGTGACAGCGGGCATTCCTATCTCCCTATTTTCTTGGTGTGTGCGCCCCTTTTCTTGTCTTGATCGTTTTTGGCGACGCTGCCCGCAATTCAATACGATTTGGCCAAGGCGTTCAACAGAAAGCCCCAGCGCCGGCGCCGCAGGGGCTGCTTCTTTAGTAGTCAGGAGGGGCGCCCGCCCGTGTGCGACTGCGAGAAGGCGCAGCCGTCTTGAGTTGATTAACCAAACGCCGGCGATTTTGAGTTGCGCCGCTTCAATGCCCGAGCTCGCTCGAGATGATATCGCCGAACGGCTCCCATTTCTTGCCCTTGAAGCGCATCATCTGGAGCTGCTCGATCGGGGCGAAATTGTCGGCTGTGGTGTTGATCTTGATGCCGGGCAGCAGCGTGTCGGGTTCGAAATCCTTCAAGGAAGCCGCCTGCTTCATGACGTTGTCGCGGGTGAGGTCGTCGCCGCACATCTGCAGCACCTTCACCATGGTCTGCGCGGCGGCATAGCCGAACACCACGGCGGCATCGAGCTTGTTGGCCTTGGGGTCGTATTGCGCGATGAAATTGTAGAACTTCTTCATGCCGTCGTCGGCATTCCACTGCGGGTCGGAGCCGTCCTTGGTGTAGCTCGCCGACAGGATGCCCTGGGAGATCTCGAGGCCCGCCGGTTCGAGCACGCCGCTGACCGAGGTCGAGACGTTGGAGATGATGTGGACCGGATGCCAGCCGATCTCGGCCGCTTTCTTGATCGCCTGTGCTGAGAATTTCGGTGTGGTGATGCTGATGAAGACGTCGGCGCCCGCGGCCTTCAATTTCACGACGTGCTCGTCGATCGCGGGCTCCGAGGTGTCGTAACCGTCTTCCAGCACGATCATCGAGGCCTTGGGCCCAAGGCCGTCCTTCAGTCCCTTCAGATAGTCCTTGCCGAAATCGTCGTTCTGGTAGAGCACGCCGATCTTGCCGTCCGGCTTCTCCTTCATGATGTACTTGGCGTAGATGCGTGCCTCGCTCGCGTAGCTCGGCTGCCAGCCCATGGTCCATGGATATTGCTTCGGATCGTTCCACTTCGAGGCGCCGCTCGCCACGAACAGTTGCGGCACCTTCTTCTCGTTCATGTATTTGCGGATCGCGCCGTTGGTGGAGGTGCCGAGCGAGCCGAAAATCAGCAGTACCCCGTCGCTCTCGACCAGCTTGCGCGCCTGCTCCACCGTCTTCGGCGGCGAGTAGCCGTCGTCGTAGGAGATGAACTTGATCTTGCGGCCGCCGATACCGCCCTCGGCATTGATCTTGTTGAAATAGGCTTCCTCGGCCTTGCCGATCGCGGCATAGGCGGAGGCCGGCCCGCTATAGGGCATGATGTTGCCGATCTTGATCTCGGTATCGGAAGCGCCGCTGTCGTATTTCTTCTGCGCCAGTGCCGGTGCCGGGCTGCCCATCGCAGTGCACAACGCGAATGCGGCCAGAACGGCCGCAACCTGAAATCGAACGGCAGTCATCTTTCTCCACCCGGAACGGATCGGCGCCGCATTGAACAAAATTGACGGCGGACGTCAACAAAAAGCCCCCGCGATCGTTCGCGGGGGCTTCTCGATGTGTTGGATTATTGCGTCAACGCGTCACTCGGTGGCGATGTCGCCGCTGATGATCTCGCCGAACAGTTCCCACCTCTCGCCCTTGAAGCGCTGCATCTGGAGCTGCGCGATCGGGGCGAAGTCGGTGGCGCCGGTGTTGATCTTGACGCCGGGCAACAGGGTGTCCGGCGTGAAATCCTTCAAGGACGCCGCCTGCTTCATGATGTTGGCCCGGGTCAGATCGTCGCCGCACATCTCCAGGACCTTGGCCAGCGTCGATGCTGCGCCATAGCCATAGATCATGCTGGTGTCGGATTTGTCCGCGCCCGCCATGTACTTGTCGACGAACTCGTTCCACTTCTTCATGCCGGGGTCGTTGTTCCACTGCGGGTCCGTGGAGTCCTTGGCATAGGCTGCCGACAGCACGTTCTGCGCAGCCTCGAAGCCGGCCGGCTTCATCACGCTGCCGACCGAGATCGACACGTTGGTGAGGATCTGCAGCGGCTTCCAGCTCAGCTCGGCGGTCTTCTTGATGGTCTGGGCCGCGAACTTCGGCGTCGCGTAGATCAGCAGCACGTCGGGATTGGCCGCCTTGATCTTGACGATGTGGCCGTCGATCGACGGCTCCGACACCTCGTAGCTCTCTTCCATGATGATCATGGACGCTGCCTTGGCGCCGAGCCCGTCCTTGGTGCCCTTGAGGTAGTCTTTGCCGAAATCGTCGTTCTGGTAGAGGATCGCGACCTTGGCGTCGGGCTTCTCCTTCAGAAGCCATTTCGCGTAGATCTGCGCTTCGCTCTGGTAGGACGGCTGCCAGCCCATGGTCCAGGGGAAGTTCTTCGGGTCGTTCCACTTGGTGGCGCCGGTGGCGACGAAGAGCTGCGGGATCTTCTTGGCGTTCAGGTACTTCTGGATCGCGCTGTTCGAGGGCGTGCCGAGCGGGTTGAACACCACCAGCACCTCGTCGCTTTCGACCAGCTTGCGGACCTGCTCGACAGCCTTCGGCGGCGAATAACCGTCGTCATAGGTGACGAAGTTGATCTTGCGGCCGTTGATGCCGCCCTTGTCGTTGATCATCTTGAAATAGGCTTCTTCGGTCTTGCCGATGATGCCGTAGGCCGACGCCGGACCGCTGTACGGCATGATGTTGCCGATCTTGATCTCGGTATCGGAAGCGCCGGTGTCGTATTTCTTCTGGGCGAGTGCCGCGCCGGAGGTGAAGGTGATGACCGCCGTTGCCGTGACCAGCGCAGCGGTTCGCAGTGTTCTTTCAAAAAGCAATTCGGGTCTCCTTGGCTTCAATTAACGGGTCGTCAGTTCTTTCTGAGCCTGCCGACGAGCTGCTGGCCCATGATCGCGACCTGCCTTGCGCCGTGCGGCACGAGGTAGATGACGAAGAACAGGAGGACGCCGAACACCGCACCGGAGAGGCCCTTCGAGATGCCTTCCGCGATATTCGGGACGAAGATGATGAAGGCGGCGCCGACGATCGAGCCGGGCAGCCAGCCGACGCCGCCGACGACCATGCCGAGGAACAGCTGGATCGAGAGCGTGATGGTGAAGCTGTCCGGTGCCACGAATTGCACCGCGATTGCACTGAGGCCGCCGGCGACGCCGGTGATGCCCGCGGAGACGCCGAAGGCGAGCGTCTTGTAGAGCGCGACGTTGACGCCCATCGCGGAGGCCGCGATCTCGTTGTCGCGGATTGCCATGAAGGCGCGGCCCGAGCGGGAGCGCAGCAGGTTCACCGAGAAGATGTAGATCGCAAGCACGATCGCGAGCGTGAAATAATAGAGCCACATGTCTTGCGACATCGGCAGGCCGAATGGCGCGTCGGGCTTGGTCACAACGAGGCCCTGCACGCCGCCGGTCCAGTGCTCGAGAAAGTTCAGCTTCAGGAGCTGCGGCATGGCCGTGGCGAGCGCGAAAGTTGCGAGCGCGAGGTACACGCCGGACAACCGCAACGCCGGCTGGCCGAACAGGAAACCGAAGCCGAAGCAGAGCACGCCAGCGATCGGCAGGCAGAGCACGTAATTGATGTTGAACGCCTCCATCATGACCGCGGTGACATAGGCGCCAACGGCGTAGAACGCGCTCTGGCCGAGCGAGAACTGGCCGCTGCCGCCGGTCAGGATGTTCAATGCCAGTACGGCGAGCCCGAGATACAGCAACTGGGTCAGCTGGAAGATGATGAAGTTCTTGGCGAACAGCGGCACGGCCAGGAGCAGCAGCAACACCACAACCGAGGTGCCGGTGCCCAGAGTCATGGCCCGCTTCGGAACCGCCTCGATGGCCGGGGCTTCCGTGACGACGTCTTCTGCTGTGCTCATGATCAAACTCGCTTGACGATTTGCCGGCCGAACAGACCAGCGGGTTTGACGACCAGGACGGAGATGATCAGCGCGAGCGCGATCGGGAGTTTCAGCTCGTTGCCGACGCCGGGGATGTAGGTGCCGGCGAGGTTTTCGAAGATGCCGACGAGGAAGCCGCCGACCACTGCGCCGAACGGGCTGGTGAGGCCGCCGAGCACCGCCGCGGCAAAGCCGTAGATCAGCACGCCGCCCATCATGTTGGGCTCGAGGAACACGACCGGGGCGATCAGCATGCCGGCGATGGCGCCGATGGCGGACGCCATGCCCCAGCCGAGCGCGATCATCCAGCTCGTGTTGATGCCGACCAGGCGGGCCGACTCAGGCACCGAGGCGGCCGCGCGCATGGCGAGGCCGATCCGCGTGTACTGGAAGAAGAAATAGAGCGCGAGCAGCAGCAGCACGGTGACGCCGATCATGCCGGCCTGGTGGGTCGAGATCAGCTGGCTGCCGAGGAACGGCGAGGAGCCGAACGGGGTAGGATACTGCTTGATGGTGAAGTCCCAGATCAGGCCGGCCGAGGAGTTGATGATCGCATACAGCGCGATGAAGCCCGCGACGTTGGTCAGCACCGGCGCCTTGGCGAGCGGCTTGAACAGGATGCGCTCGATCGCGATGCCGCCGATGAAGGAGAACACCAGCGCGATGATGAACGCACCCCAATAGGGTATGCCCCATTGCATCAATTGCCAGGAGATGAAGGTCGAGAACATCGCCATCTCGCCCTGCGCGAAGTTGAGATGGTCGATCGCCTGGTAGATCATGACCACGGCCAGCGCCATGCAGGCGTAGATGGCGCCGGTGGATATCCCGGCCAGCACCTGGTTGGTGAAAAGCTCCATCGTGCCGGCTCCTCAGTAGCCCAGATAGGATTTGCGGATTTCTTCGTTGTTCGCGATGTCCTTGGCATTGCCCGACATCACGATGCGTCCGGTCTCGATCACATAGGCCTGGTCGGCGAGCTCGAGCGCGAGCTGGGCGTTCTGCTCGACCACCAGGATCGACACCTTGTCCTCGCGGTTGATCTTGCCGAGGATGCCGAACAGGTCGCGCACCACGAGAGGCGCGAGGCCAAAGGACGGCTCGTCCAGCAGCATCAGCCGTGGCCGCAGCATCAGGGCGCGGGCGACCGCGAGCATCTGCTGCTCGCCGCCCGACAGCGTGCCGGCCTGCTGGGTGTGCCGCTGCTTCAGCACCGGGAAATGGGCATACATGCGCTCGATGTCGGAGACGATGCCGGCGCTGTCCTTGCGGGTGATGGCGCCGAGCTGGAGGTTTTCCTCCACCGTCATGGTGGTGAAGGTGCCGCGGCCCTGCGGCACGTGGGCGATGCCGAACCGCACGATGCTCTCGGTGGAGCGGTTGTTCAGCGGCTTGCCGTCGAACTCGATCCCGCCGGTCGAGCGCACCATGTTGCAGATCGCGCGCAGCGTGGTGGTCTTGCCGGCGCCGTTGGCCCCGAGCAGCGTCGTCAGCGATCCCTCGTTGAGCGAGAAGGACAGGCCGTGGAGCGCCTGGACCTGGCCGTAATAGGCGCGCAGGTCCTTGACGTTGAGCAGCGTCGTCATTGGTCCTTGCTCCCGAGATAAGCCTTGATGACGTCGGGATCCGCCTGCACCTGGGCCGGCGTGCCTTCCGCGAGCTTCTTGCCGAAGTTCAGCGCGACGACGTGATCGGCGATCGACATCACGAGGCCCATGTGATGCTCGACCAGCAGCACCGTCATGTGGCGGTCGTCCCGGATGCGGCGAATGAGGTCGCCGAGCACATAGACTTCCTCATGGTTGAGGCCGCCGGCCGGCTCGTCGAGCAGCAGGATTTTCGGATCGGCCGCGAGCGCGCGCGCAAGCTCGACGCGCTTCTGCGTGCCGAAGGGCAGGCCGGACACGACGGTGTGGGCGACGTCCTCGAGTTTGAGATAGGCCAGGATCTCGTGCACCTTCTCGTTGACGCTGCTCTCGCTGCGCCGGACCCACGCGAGCCTCAGGGAGTCGCTGATGATGTCGCTGGAGGTCTTGGAATGGGCGCCGACGCGGACGTTGTCCATCACCGAGAGATTCGGAAACAGCGCCACGTTCTGGAAGGTGCGGCCGATCCCGATCTCGGCGATCCGGTGCGGCGGCCGCGACAGGATGCTCGCGCCTTCCATCAGGATGTCGCCGGACGACGGCTGGTACAGCCGCGAGAGGCAGTTGAAGAGCGTGGTCTTGCCGGCGCCGTTGGGGCCGATCAACCCGAGAATCTGGCCCTTGTGCATGTCGAAGGACACGCCGTTGAGCGCAATGATGCCGCCGAACACGACGCTGACGTCGTGAACCGCGAGCAGGGGCGATGTCCCCTGCGCGAGCTGTGCCTGCGTCATCTCGTCTCGCCCACACTGTTGAGTGGGCAAAGGGGCGGTGTGAACCGCTCCCGGCGACGACAAAGGCTATCTGATCCCCTCGGCCACACGCGCAACTTTCCCTCCTGATTTCAGCTTTTTGCTGACGTCTTTTTTGGAATGCGGCATCAGACCCCCAAGTGCCGCTTCGATGTTCCTTACCATCGCAAGCAGACGCGGTCCAATGTCGTTGATCAAACGCTCTTCCGTGAAACGGAATGCGGGCGCCCCACAATTGAAGGCATAGGGTCCGGTTCCGTCGTTCAGCTTCAGCGCGACTCCGGCTGCGCCGATGTCGTCATGCCAGTCGCCGACCGAGATCGCGAAACCGTATTTCGCGACGGTTTCGCCGGAACGCTCCAGCCCATCGCGCATCTTGGGCCAGCGGCTGCCGTAATGTTCGCGCAGGACACGCGACAGTTCTGCGCGATCGTTTTCGTCGAGCGCCCAGAAATAGGCCCGGCCCATCGCGCTGGTTGCAATCGGCACACGGGAGCCGACGTCAAGTTGAACGCCGACCGTTTCGCTGCCGCGGCTTTGCCCGAAATAGATCATGCTGTGACGGTCGCGGCCGCCGACGGCAACGGCGCCTCCCGTCGACCGCATCATGTCTTCGCGAAACGGTTCGGACAAATGCCGAACACCGAGATTGGCCAACGCAGCGTATCCGAGCGCCATCGCGGCCGGCGCGAGCTGATACTTCTCGAAGCGGGGAACCGGCGTCAGATAACCGAGCTTCGTCAACGTATAGGTCAGCCGCGAAACCGTCGGCTTGGGCAGATTGGTGCGGGCCGCGATTTCCTGGTTGCCGAGGAGACCGTCGCTGGGTTGAAATGCGCGCAATACGTCTAGTCCGCGGGAAAGCGCGACGACGAAATTCCGATCGGTCGCGGCCTTCTTTGCTGTACGCTTCATCCCTGATCTGCTTCTTGCGCGGAGTCGTTGACAAGTCACGTGCTTCAAAATAACCCTGCCGTCAAGATGCGGAATTAAATTCCGCAGTGCGAAATCGAACAAAAGTTACCCCACCAAGGAGGGACACCGTGAGCGAAGTGGTCAAGCTTGAGCGTCATGATGAAGTCGGGATCGTCACGGTCGACAGCCCTCCGGTGAATGCGTTGAGCGCTGCGGTCCGCGGCGGCATTTTGGAGTGCGTCAAGGCTGCGATTGCCGATCCCGCCATCAAGGGCATCGTGCTGACCTGCGCCGGCCGCACCTTCATTGCCGGCGCCGACATCACCGAATTCGGCAAGCCGCCGAAGCCGCCCGCCCTCAACGACGTGCTGTCCGAGATCGAGAACTCGCCGAAGCCGGTCGTGGCCGCGATTCACGGCACCGCGCTCGGCGGCGGGCTCGAAGTCGCGCTGGCCTGTCACTTCCGCGTGGCGGTCAAGGAGGCAAAGCTCGGCCTGCCCGAGGTGAAACTCGGCCTGTTGCCGGGCGCCGGCGGCACCCAGCGCCTGCCGCGTGCGGTCGGGCCGGAACTCGCCGTCAAGATGATCGTCGGCGGCGATCCCATCGGTGCGGCGGAAGCGCTCAAGAACGGGCTGATCGAGGAGATCGTCGAGGGGCCGGCCTCCGGCGGCGAAGCGTTCGTCCGCAAATTGCTCTCCGAGAAGCGTCCGCTGCGGCGCCTGCGCGACGACGATTCCAAGATCGCCGCCGCCAAGGCCGACCGCTCGATCTTCACCAATGCGGTCGCCGCGATGACCAAGAAGTCGCGCGGCCTGGAAGCGCCGTTCGCCGCGGCCGACGCCGTCGGCTACGCCATCGACCTGCCGTTCGACGAAGGCCTGAAGAAGGAGCGCGAGGGCTTCTTGAAGCTCGTCGCCAGCGACCAGTCCAAGGCGCAGCGCTATGCCTTCTTCGCCGAGCGCGAGGCCAGCAAGATCGCAGGCGTGCCTGAGGGCACCAAGTCGCGGCCGGTGAACCGCGTCGCCATCCTCGGTGCCGGCACCATGGGCGGCGGCATCGCGATGTCCTTTGCCAATGCCGGTGTTCCCGTCACCCTGATCGAGACCGGCGAGGAGCAGCTCAAGCGCGGCATGGGCATCATGCAGAAGAACTGGGAAGCGACCGCCGCGCGCGGCGGCATTCCCGCCGATGCGCCCGCCAAGCGCATGGCGCTGATCAACGGCGTCGTCGGCATCGAGAACGTCGGCGATGCCGACCTCGTCATCGAGGCCGTGTTCGAGACCATGGCGGTGAAGAAGGAAGTGTTCGGCAAGCTCGACCAGTACGTCAAGCCCGGCGCCGTGCTCGCCTCCAACACCTCGTATCTCAACATCGACGAGATCGCGAAGTCGACCAAGCGCCCGCAGGACGTGCTCGGCATGCATTTCTTCTCGCCGGCGAACGTCATGAAGCTGTGCGAGATCGTGCGCGCCGACAAGACCGCGCCGGATGCGCTGGTCACTGCCGTGACCATCGCGCGAAAAATCGCGAAGGTGCCGGCCGTGGTCGGCGTCTGCGACGGTTTCGTCGGCAACCGCATGCTGGCCCAGCGCGGCAAGCAGTCGGAAAAGCTGCTGTTCGAAGGCGCGCTGCCGCAGCAGGTCGACGCCGTCGTGACCAAATTCGGCATGCCGATGGGGCCGTTCGCGATGGGCGACCTCGCCGGCCTCGACATCGGCTGGCGCTCGCGCAAGGATCGCGGCATCAAGTCGGAGATCGCGGACGCGCTGTGCGAAGCCGGCCGCTTCGGCCAGAAGACCGGCAAGGGCTATTACAAGTACGAGGCGGGCTCCCGCTCGGCGCTGCCCGATCCGGAGGTCGAGAAGCTGATCGACGAGACGCTGCTCCGTCTCGGCCGCAAGAAGCGCGCCGTCAGCGACGAGGAGATCCTCGAGCGCATGATGTACCCGATGATCAACGAGGGCGCGAAGATCCTCGAAGAAGGCATCGCGGCGCGGCCCTCCGACATCGACGTGGTCTGGCTCTACGGCTATGGCTGGCCGATCTATCGCGGCGGCCCGATGTTCTGGGCCGACAGCGTCGGCCTCAAGCACATCGCCGATCGCCTCTCCTTCTACGCCAAGGAGACCAACGACAAGAGCCTCGAGCCGGCGCCGCTGCTGAAGAAGCTCGCGGCCGAAGGCAAGACGTTCGCCTCGCTCGCGGCCGCGTCGAAAGCGGCGTAATGGTCGCTTCGTCTCAACCTTCGTCATTCCGGGATGCGCCGCAAGGCGCAGGCCCGGAATCCATAACCCCATCTGGTGATTATGGATTCCGGGCTCGCGACTTCGTCGCGCCCCGGAATGACGGTCTGTGTTAGTTGCTCGCTCAAGCAATCAAGAAAATGACCCATCCCGGCGAACAGTTTTATCCCGAGGGCGTGTGCTGGGACGACACCATCGTCCAGGGCTCGCTGCCTGATCTGCTGGCGAAGGCCGCGGCCGAGTACGGCCCGCGCGCCGCGCTGGAATTCCGCGACCGGCCGATCACCTATGCCGAGCTCGCCGCCATGGCCGGGCGTGCGGCCGCCGCGTTCCTGCGCGCCGGTTGCGGCAAGAACACCTCCGTCGCGCTGTTCCTCGGCAACACGCCGGACCACCCCGTCAATTTCTTCGGCGCGCTCAAGGCCGGCGCCCGCGTCGCGCATCTTTCGCCGCTCGACGGCGAGATCGCGCTGACGCACAAGGTCTCCGATTCCGGCTCGCGCCTGCTCGTCACCTCCAATCTCGCGGCGCTGCTGCCGACGGCGTTGAAGTTTCTCGAGAAGGGCCTGATCGATCGCCTGGTCGTCTGCGAGGACGACAATTGGGGCAAGGTCGGCACGCCGCAGGCGCCGATCCCCGATGATCCCCGCATCGTCACCTTCAGGACCTTCGTCGAGGGGGCGACCGCGCCGGCAGAGTGGCCGAAAGTGACCGCCGCCGACGTCGCGCTGCTGCAATATACCGGCGGCACCACCGGCCTGCCCAAGGGCGCCATGCTCACCCACGGCAATCTGACGTCTGCGGTGTCGATCTACGACGTCTGGGGCAAGCCGTCACGCGCGGCGCGCGGCGACGCCATCGAGCGCGTGATCTGCGTGCTGCCGCTGTTCCACATCTATGCGCTCACCGTCGTGCTGTTGTCCTCGCTGAGCCGCGGCCATCTGATCTCGCTGCATCAGCGCTTCGACGTCGAAGCGGTGATGCGCGACATCGAGGTCAAGCGCGCGACTTATTTTCCGGGCGTGCCGACGATGTGGATCGCGATCGCAGCCCTCCCTGATCTGGACAAGCGCGATTTCTCCTCGCTCGCCACCATCGGCTCCGGCGGCGCGCCGCTGCCGGTGGAGATCGCCAACTTCTTCGAGCGCAAGGTCGGCAAGAAGCTGCGCAGCGGCTGGGGCATGACCGAGACCTGCTCGCCCGGCACCGGCCATCCGCCGGTTGGCCCGGACAAGCCCGGCTCGATCGGCCTGATGCTGCCCGGCATCGAGCTCGACGTCGTCGCGCTGGACGATCCGACCCGCGTATTGCCGCCGGGCGAAGTCGGCGAGATACGCATCAAGGGCCCGAACGTCACCAAGGGCTACTGGAACAAGCCGGAGGGTTCGACTGATGCCTTCGTCGACGGCCGCTTCCTCACCGGCGACATCGGCTATGTCGATACCGACGGCTATTTCTTCCTGGTCGACCGCAAGAAGGACATGATCATCTCCGGCGGTTTCAACGTCTATCCGCAGATGATCGAGCAGGCGATCTACACCATTCCCGGTGTGCACGAGGTGATCGTGCTCGGCATCCCCGACCAGTACCGCGGCGAGGCCGCCAAGGCCTTCATCAAGCTGAAGCCCGGCGCAAAGCCGTTCTCGCTCGACGAGCTGCGCGCGCAGCTCGCCGGCAAGGTCGGCAAGCACGAGCTGCCGGCCGAGGTCGTGTTCGTCGACGATCTGCCGCGCACGCCGGTCGGAAAGCTGTCGCGCCACGAGTTGCGCCAGCAGCAGAAACCGTCACAATCCACGCCACTCGCATCAGGAGGTCGTTCTTGACCGACGCCGTCATCGTTTCCACCGCCCGCACCCCGATCGGCAAGGCCTATCGCGGCGCACTCAACGCCACCGAGGGCGCAACCCTGCTCGGCCACGCCATCGGCGAGGCCGTCGCGCGCGCCAAGGTCGACCCGAAGGAGGTCGAGGACGTCGTGATGGGCGCAGCGCTCCAGCAGGGCGCCACCGGCGGCAACATCGCGCGCAAGGCGCTGCTGCGTGCCGGCCTTCCCGTCACCGTCGCCGGCACCACGATCGATCGGCAATGCGCCTCCGGCCTGCAGGCGATCGCGCTCGCCGCGCGCTCGGTGATCTTCGACGGCGTCGAGATCGCGGTCGGCGGCGGCGGCGAGTCGATCTCGCTCGTGCAAAACGACAAGATGAACGGCTTCCACGCCCAGGACCCCGCTCTGCTCAAGATCAAGGGCGAGGTCTACATGCCCATGATCGACACGGCCGAAATCGTCGCCAAGCGCTACGGCATCTCGCGCGAGAAGCAGGACGAATATTCGCTGGAGAGCCAGCGCCGCACCGCGGCCGCCCAGCAGGGCGGCAAGTTCAAGGACGAGCTCGCGCCGATCACCACGCAGATGGCGGTCACCGACAAGGCGACCGGTGCCGTCTCGTTCAAGGAGGTGACGCTGTCGCAGGACGAAGGTCCACGCCCCGAGACCACGGCCGAGGGCCTTGCCGGCCTCAAGCCCGTCCGCGGCGAAGGTTTTTCGATCACCGCCGGCAATGCCAGCCAGCTCTCCGACGGCGCCAGCGCCTCCGTGATCATGAGCGACAAGGAAGCGTCCAAGCGCGGCCTCAAGCCGCTCGGCATTTTCCGCGGCTTCGTCTCCGCCGGCTGCGAGCCGGACGAGATGGGCATCGGCCCGGTCTTCGCGGTGCCGCGGCTGCTCAAGCGCCACGGCCTCACCGTCGACGACATCGGCCTCTGGGAGCTGAACGAAGCCTTCGCGGTGCAGGTGCTGTATTGCCGCGACAAGCTCGGCATCGACCCTGAGAAGATCAACGTCGACGGCGGCGCGATCGCGGTCGGCCATCCCTACGGCATGTCGGGCGCGCGCCTGACCGGCCACGCCTTGATCGAAGGCCGCCGCCGCAAGGCCAAATACGCGGTCGTCACCATGTGCGTCGGCGGAGGCATGGGCGCGGCGGGGTTGTTCGAGGTTTTGCAGTAATTCACAGGAGGATCCGATGGATCTCGCATTCACGAAAGAAGAGCAGGCGTTTCGCGAGGAAGTGCGGTCATTCTTCCGCGACAACGTGCCGCCGGACACGCGGCGCAAGCTGGTCGAGGGCCGCCACCTCTCCAAGGACGAGATGGTGACCTGGTGGCGCATCCTCAACAAGAAGGGCTGGGGCGTCAGCCACTGGCCGAAGCAATATGGCGGCACCGGCTGGACATCGGTGCAGCACTACATCTTCAACGAGGAGCTGCAGTCCTATCCGGCGCCGCAGCCGCTCGCCTTCGGCGTCAGCATGGTCGGCCCCGTCATCTACACTTTCGGCAACGAGGAGCAGAAGAAGCAGTATCTGCCGCGCATCGCCAATGTCGACGATTGGTGGTGCCAGGGCTTCTCCGAGCCCGGCTCCGGCTCCGATCTCGCTTCGCTCAAGACCAAGGCCGAACGCAAGGGCGACAAGTGGATCATCAACGGCCAGAAGACCTGGACCACGCTGGCCCAGCACGCCGACATGATCTTCTGCCTCTGCCGCACCGACAACAATGCCAAGAAGCAGATGGGCATCTCCTTCATCGTGTTCTCGATGAAGTCGAAGGGCGTCACCGTGCGCCCGATCCAGACCATCGACGGCGGCGCCGAGGTCAACGAGGTGTTCTTCGACGACGTCGAGGTGCCTGTCGAGAACCTGATCGGCGAGGAGAACAAGGGCTGGGATTACGCGAAATTCCTGCTCGGAAATGAGCGCACCGGCATCGCCCGGGTCGGCGTCTCCAAGGAGCGGCTGCGCCGCATCCGCGATCTCGCCGGCAAGGTCGAATCCGCCGGCAAGCCGATCATCCAGGACGCCGCGTTCCGCGAGAAGCTGGCGGCCTGCGAGATCGAGCTGAAGGCGCTCGAGCTGACCCAGCTGCGCGTTGTCGCCGACGAAGGCAAGCACGGCAAGGGCAAGCCCAATCCGGCCTCGTCCGTGCTGAAGATCAAGGGCTCCGAGATCCAGCAGACCACCACCGAGCTCCTGATGGAAGTGATCGGCCCGTTCGCTGCGCCCTACGATGTGCACGGCGACGACGGCTCGAACGAAGCCATGGACTGGACCGCCCAGATCGCGCCGAGCTACTTCAACAATCGCAAGGTCTCGATCTACGGCGGCTCCAACGAGATCCAGCGCAACATCATCGCCAAGGCCGTGCTGGGGCTGTGATCTTCTCCTCTCCGCGGAGGCGGGGAGGGCAATTCTTCCACCGTCATTCCGGGGCGCGACGAAGTCGCGAGCCCGGAATCCATAACCACCAATCGGGATTATGGATTCCGGGCCTGGCCCTTCGGGCCATCCCGGAATGACGAAGCCAAATAGTCCGGGTACGAGGAACCAAAGAACATGGATTTTGATTTGAACGAGGAGCAGCGGCTTCTCAAGGACAGCATCGACGGCCTGCTGACCGATTCCTACGATTTCGAGAGCCGCAAGAAATACATGAAGGAAAAGGGCGGCTGGAGCAAAGCGGTCTGGGGCAAGCTGGCCGAGCAGGGCCTGCTGGGCCTGCCCTTCGCGGAAGCCGATGGCGGCTTCGGCGGCGGCGGCGTCGAGACCATGATCGTGATGGAAGCGCTGGGCAAGGCGCTGGTGCTCGAGCCTTATCTCGCAACCGTCGTGATCGGCGGCGGCTTCCTGCGCCATGCCGGCACCGATGCGCAGAAGGCGGCGCACGTGCCCGGCATCGTCGATGGCAGCAAGACGCTGGCGTTCGCCCAGCTCGAGAAGAACTCGCGCTACGATCTGTTCGACGTCACCACGACCGCCAAGAAGAAGGGCGAGGCTTACGTCATCGACGGCGAGAAATTCGTCGTGCTCAACGGCGAGAACGCCGACACGCTCGTCGTCACCGCGCGCACCAGGGGGGATCGTCGCGACAAGACCGGCATCGGCGTATTCCTGGTGCCCGCGAACGCCAAGGGCATCACCAAGAAGTCGTACCCGACCCAGGACGGCCTGCACGCCGCCGACATCAGCTTCACCGGTGTCGAGGTCGGCAGCGACGCCGTAATCGGCAATCCCGAGGACTCGCTCGCCCTGATCGAGCGCGTCGTCGACGAGGCCCGCATCGCGCTCTGCGCCGAGGCCGTCGGCCTGATGGACGAGTCGCTCAAGACCACGGTCGAGTACATCAAGACGCGCAAGCAATTCGGCGTCGCGATCGGCTCGTTCCAGTCGCTGCAGCACCGCGCCTCCGACATGTTCGTCGCCACCGAGCAGGCGAGATCGATGTCGATGTTCGCGACCATGGCCGGTGATTTCGAGAACGCCAAGGAGCGCGCCAACGCCATCGCCGCGGCCAAGGTGCAGATCGGCAAGTCGCTGAAGTTCGTCGGCCAGCAGGCGATCCAGCTCCACGGCGGCATCGGCATGACCATGGAGGCGAAGATCGGCCACTACTTCAAGCGCCTCACCATGATCGAGAACTCGTTCGGCGACACCGACTACCACCAGCGCCGCGTCGCCGATGGCGGCGGGTTGATCTAGGTCTCTCCACCGTCATCGCGAGGAGCACTGGCGACGAAGCAATCCAGACTTTCTCAGCGGAAAGATCCTGGATTGCTTCGCTCCGCTCGCAATGACGGAGTACGCGGCGTCAGCGAGGCAACAACAATGAAAAACACCCCGTTCGATCTCACCGGCAAGGTCGCCGTGGTCACCGGCTCCAGCCGCGGCATCGGCCGCTCCTCCGCCGAGCTGCTGGCAAAGCTCGGTGCCAAGGTCGTGGTGTCCTCGCGCAAGGCCGAGGCCTGCCAGGAGGTCGCCGACGGCATCAAGGCGGCCGGCGGCGATGCCGTCGTCATTCCCTGCAACATCGCCCGCAAGGCCGAAGTCGAGGCGCTGATCGCGGGCGCAACGAAACACTACGGCAAGATCGACATCCTCGTCTGCAACGCCGCGGTCAATCCCTACTACGGCCCACTGCTCGACATCACCGACGAGGCCTTCGACAAGATCATGGGCAGCAACGTCAAGAGCAACATCTGGCTCTCGGCGCTCGCGATCCCGCAGATGGCCGAGCGCGGCAATGGCTCCGTCGTCATCATCTCCTCGATCGGGGGCCTGCGCGGCTCCACCGTGATCGGCGCCTACGGCATCTCCAAAGCCGCCGACTTCGCGCTGTGCCGCTCGCTCGCCGGCGAATGGGGCCCGAAAGGCGTCCGCGTCAACTGCATCGCGCCCGGCCTCGTCAAGACCGACTTCGCCCGCGCGCTGTGGGAAGACGAAGCCAACCTCAAGCGCCGCACCGCCACCACGCCGCTCCGCCGCATCGGCGAACCCGACGAGATCGCCGGCGCCGTCGCCTACCTCGCCTCGGATGCGTCGAGCTTCATGACCGGCCAGACCATCGTCATCGACGGCGGCGTGACCACGGCCGCGGTGTAGCTCTCTTTCACTTGCAATTTTGCCGCGAGCGCGCTCCACTTTACTCTCCCCTGAAGGGGGAGGGTCGCTCGCGCGAAGCGTGAGCGGGGTGGGGTGAAGCCACGGCAATGGTCTCCACATCAATACGCCGCGCCGCCGCGAAGAGGTTGAGGGCAAATACGACGCCGCATGAACGGATGCTTTGGCGCGCCATCAAGGAAATGCCGATCGAAGGCTCGCACTTCCGACGACAAGCACCGATCGGTTCTTGCATTGTCGACTTCTTCTGCCCGGCAAAGCGCCTGATCATCGAACTCGACGGCGGACACCATAACGAAGATGAGACGGCCGACCGAGATCGTGCACGGCAGAGCTGGCTCGAGAACGAAGGGCTATCGCGTCATTCGCTTCTGGAATTCTGAGATCACAAGCGATCTGACCGCCGTGCTCGAACGCATCCATGTCGAACTCTACGGATCGCGTGAGGCGGAAACAGCGCCCCTGAAACATCGCCGAACATAATGTTTCGAGCCCGCTTCTCTTACCCTCCCCTGGGAGGGGGAGGGTCGCTACGCATGCAGCGCAGCGAAATGCGTAGCGGGGTGGGGTGACGGTCTCTCCGCGTCGAAAGCCGCCCGTGTGGAGAGATCACCCCACCCCGTCTCACATTTCGGTTCGCTCAATGCGAGCTTACCCTCCCCCTCCAGGGGAGGGTAAGCGCCTCTCGGCTTGACCTTCCCCTGCCAATCCCCTTTTCTTGGCGCGACACAATGATCCCTCTCGGGACAACGCCAAGAAAACGCCAGGGTAGCTACCATGTCTTTCGTCCTCGCCATCGACCAGGGCACCACCTCCTCGCGCGCCATCGTGTTCCGCAGCGACATTTCCATCGCGGCCCGCGCGCAGCAGGAATTCCCGCAGCATTTCCCGGCCTCGGGCTGGGTCGAGCACGAGCCGGAGGACATCTGGACCTCGACCGTGATGGTGTGCCGCGACGCGATCGAGCAGGCCGGCATCGGCGCAAAGGACATTGCCGCGATCGGCATCACCAACCAGCGCGAGACCACCGTGGTGTGGGACCGCGCCACGGGCCAGGCCGTGCACCGCGCCATCGTCTGGCAGGACCGCCGCACCGCCGACATCTGCGCCAAACTGAAAGCAGAAGGCCGCGAGCCGGTGATCTCGCAGAAGACCGGCCTGATCATCGATCCCTATTTTTCCGGCACCAAGGTCGCATGGATCCTCGACCACGTCCCCGGCGCGCGGGCGCGTGCCGCGCGCGGCGAGCTGATGTTCGGCACCGTCGACTGCTATCTGCTGTGGCGCCTCACCGGCGGCAAGGTGCACGCCACCGACGCCACCAACGCCTCGCGCACGCTGCTGTTCAATATCCACACCGGACAGTGGGACGACGAACTCCTGGAGATCATCGGCGTGCCGCGCTCGATGCTGCCCGAGGTGAAGGATTCCTCCGCCCGCTTCGGCGAGAGCGTGCCTGATCTCTTCGGCGGCGCCATCGCCATCTCCGGCATCGCCGGCGACCAGCAGGCCGCGACCATCGGCCAGGCCTGCTTCCGCCCGGGCATGATGAAGTCCACCTACGGCACCGGCTGCTTCGCGCTGCTCAACACCGGCACCACGCCGGTCGTCTCGAAGAACAAGCTGCTCACCACGGTCGCCTATCAGCTCGCGGGAAAACGCACCTACGCGCTCGAAGGCTCGATCTTCGTCGCGGGCTCGGCGGTGCAGTGGCTGCGCGACGGCCTCGGCATCATCAAGCACGCCGCCGAGACCGGACCTCTTGCCGATCAGTCCGACTCGATGCAGAGCGTCTATCTGGTGCCGGCCTTCGTCGGCATGGGCGCGCCCTACTGGAATCCGCGCGTCCGCGGCGCGCTGTTCGGCCTCACCCGCAACACCGGCCCCGCCGAGCTCGCGCATGCCGCACTGGAGAGCGTCTGCTACCAGACCTTCGATCTCTGGGCCGCGATGCGCGCGGATTGGCCGAGCTCGGAGACCGCCAGCGTCGTGCTCCGCGTCGACGGCGGCATGACGGCGTCCGACTGGACCATGCAGCGCCTTTCCGATCTGCTCGACGCTCCGGTCGATCGCCCCGTGATCCAGGAGACCACGGCGCTGGGGGCCGCCTATCTCGCCGGCCTCGAGGCCGGCGTCTATCCCGAGCCGACCAAATTCGCCGACAACTGGCGCCTCGAGCATCGCTTCAAGCCGAACATGAGCCAGGCGACGCGCGAGCGGAAGCTCGCGGGCTGGGCGCGTGCGGTGAAGGGCGTGCTGGCGAGTGATGAGGGGGAGGGGTAGCGGCACACGCTCTCTCTCCCTGTCATTGCGAGGAGCCCTTGCGACGAAGCAATCCAGACTGCCGCCGCGGAGACAGTCTGGATTGCTTCGCTGCGCTCGCAATGACGGCGTGTGGCGCTGCTGCCGCTCCTCAAACGGCACCGTCCTTCGACCCAATACGAAGGGAAGCAACCAACCATGATCCTTCCCGATGGCTATTCCGACGTCCCCGCCGGCAAGATCGCCGCCGTCGTCACTCATCTGGAGATGACCGCGCGCCCCTCACGCCGTGACGATCCGCCAGGCGCGTGGACGCTGCGCAGGGCCGATGCCCCCGCGCTTCATTGGTATCGCGATCTCCATCGCCGTGTCGGCGAGGAGTGGTTGTGGTTTTCACGGGCGCGCATGAACGACGCCGAGCTCGCCGCAATCATCCATGCACCGGGCGTCGAGATCTATGCACTTGTCGTGGACGGCCGCGATGAAGGCCTGTTGGAGCTGGACTTTCGCGAGGCCGGCCAATGCGAGCTGGTCTATTTCGGCGTTACCGCGCCATTGATCGGGACGGGCGCGGCCCGCTTCCTGATGAACCGCGCGCTGGAGCTCGCGTGGTCACGCGACCTCCGCCGCGTCTGGGTGCACACCTGCACCTTCGACCATCCGTCCGCCGTTGCGTTCTATCAGCGCTCCGGCTTCCGCCCGTTCCGCCGCCAGATCGAGATCGCCGACGATCCGCGGCTTGATGGCACAGTGTCGCGCAATGCGGCGAGGCATGTGCCGATTATTGAATAGTCTGCGGCCTACCCCCTCACTGTCATTGCGAGGAGCCCTTGCGACCAAGCAATCCAGACTGCGCCCGCGGAGAGGTTCTGGATTGCTTCGCTACGCTCGCAATGACGGAATGCATTGCGGCCGCGCCGCCCCTCGACCCGACGGTATCGCAGCCCGGATGAGCGAAGCGACATCCGGGGCTACCGCGCCCACATGTCGCTCCGCTCATGTGTGCTTACAAACTCAAAACACGTCCTGCTTCGCCCTTGCCAGCGAAAATCCCCGCTGCATCGCGTTGAAGCATGTCAGCCCGGTCTGCTCCGACCGGCAGGTAAATCCGCCGCGTTGCCACACCTCGCCATAGGCGAGCACCGGCAACGACGGATCCATCACCGTGTCGCCGGCGCAGATGCGTCCCGCGGCTCCCTTTGCGCTCATCTCGAAGGCGTTGCCCCATTCGAGTTCGCAATCGGCGGGCCGGCGCGGGCGGCTTTCCAGGTTCATGATGTCGCAGCGAAGAACGCCCTGGCCGTTATCGGTGAAGAACTGGCAGGCGATGTTCTTCGACGGCGTCTGGAAGCCGATCGGGCGGTCCTGCGTATGGGCGATGGTTGTTGCGATCAAAAGTCCGGAAATGCCAGGCAGCAGATATCGCATGAGATCGCGCCTCGGTCCGAAATCGTCATGCCCGGACTTGAACCGGGCATCCATCCTTATCCTATAATGACCTTGTGAAGAAGATGGATTGCCGGGCCTTCGCCGCGCCGAAGGGGCTTCGGCCCGCAGGCGGGGCAAGCCCGGCAATGACGAGAGGTGACCCATGTTCCTGATCGGCCAATACGACTCCCCCTTCGTCCGCCGCGTTGCGATCGCGCTGAGGCTCTATGGGCTCGCCTTCGAGCACAGGCCGTGGTCGACCTTCGGCGATGCCGACAAGATCGCGCCCTATAATCCGCTGCGCCGGGTGCCGACGCTGGTGCTCGACGACGGCGAGTCACTGATCGAGAGCACGATCATCCTCGACTATCTCGACGAACTGGTAGGGCCAGAGAGGGCGATGCTGCCGCGAAGCGGCGCCGAGCGGCGGAAGCATCTGCGCATCTGCGCGCTCGCCTCCGGTCTCGGCGACAAGGCGGTGAGCCTGCTGTACGAGCGCGTGCTGCGGAAGGAGCAGCTTGCGCTGTGGGTCGAGCGCTGCGAGGCGCAGATCGCGGACGTTCTGAAAGCGCTGGAGGCCGAGCGCGCCAAGGTGACGACGCCGTACTGGCTGGGGATGCGCATCGGCCACGCCGATGTCGCGGTGGCCTGCGTCGTGCGCTTCACCCGCGAGGCGCACCCGCTTCTGTTCGAGGCCTCGTGCTATCCGGCGCTGTCGGCTCACGCCGACGCCTGCGAGGCGCTGGCGCCGTTCCGGGAGATCGTGCAGCCGCTGGCACCGCCGAAGGGGTGAGCCGCATCACACGCCGCTACGCGAACCCGACCTTGATCAGGATCGTCAGGAAAAGGCCGCCGACGATCGCGCAGACCGCGGCACCGATCAGCGGACCCAGCGCGCCTTCCCGGCTCGCAGGCTCCAGCACCGCCTGTCCCGGCTGGTCCGGATCGTAATAGACGTTGACCTTCTGCCCGGGACGATATTTCGCCGCGGCCTTTTCGGCGACCTCGCGCAGCCCGGAGATCATGGTGCCGCCCCAATCGACTTCGGTGCCGATGAAGTCGCGCTTGCCGACCCTGTAGGCGTAGCGCAGATCGATCTGATAGCGGTGTACAAGCTTTGACGTCGTCGGTTTATCGTCGTGGTCGGTCTTCTCCTCGATGATCTCCTCGATCACATCGCAATGCGTGACCCTGCCCGACGCGGTCGGCCAGCGCAGGCTGGCGCTCGCCAGCCGGCGCGTCCGGACATACTCGGCGACGCAGAACATGCCGCCCACGAGCACGATGATCGGCAGCGCAAACGCGAACAGCGGAACGCCGTTGTCGGCGTAGAGAACGTGGCCGGCGAGCGAATGCGCGGTCAGGGTGGCGGCGATGACGCCGAACACCATCGTGAACGCCACCAGCGCCGCGACGTTCTGCGCGGCAGCAGGTTCGAGCAGCGCCTCGGTCGGTTGCCTCGGATCGACATGGACGTCGACATGCGCGCCGACCGGATATCGTCCGGCCAGTTTTGCGGCCAGAACCCGCGTCGTGATGACGGGGCCGCCGACAAATATCTTGTCGCTTTCCAGCTCCTGGCCGCCGGCCTGATAGCGATAGCGGATGATGGGCCTGGCGTCGTTCCGATCGTCCGAGGCGTGCGCCGAGGGCTGGTCGACCCGGGAGACCGTGATGATGCCATCCACCTTGTCCCAGCTTCGCGCGGCTTGCATCCGGCCCCGCATGCGGACCAGGTTGAACAGCGTCAATCCAAACAGCAGCACGGCGATGCCGGCGGCGATCTGTGTCCACATCAATTGTTGGGCGTTCAGCATCCGATCCCCCTGATCTTCGGCGGCGACCGCCATTGGTCGCGGCGAGCGCGCGTTGCGTTCACGGCAGGGGTGAGGTGCGGCGTCGATCCTACTTCCGCGTACAGGGCTTGATCTCGCCCGTCGCGTTCTTCAGGACGATCGGGCTCGGCGACAGCCTGATGCCGAAGAACAATTGGGAGCCGGAGACCTTGTCGTCCGAGCCTTGGTGTGCCTCCAGGTCGAGCTTCGCCGCGATCTCGGAGGTCAGCTTGGCCTTCTCCTCCATCGAGATCTTGTTGTGGTATTTGATCTCGTAGACGACGTCGGCTTCCAGCACGGACCGCGTCTGGCAGACGACGCCCCCGCTCGAAATGTTCTGGGTGACCGCGTCCTCGCATTCGGCCTTCAGCAATGCATTCCGGGTCGAGATCAGCGACTCGTCGGAAATCAGCAGGATGTTGGCATTCTCGAGCTTGAGGTGGATCGAGTCGACCTGCTGCATGCCGGCGACGGCGGACAGCTTGTCCCTGACCTGCGCGGACACGTCGAGATTCTTCTCGAGCGACTGCTTGAGGTCGCGGTCCACGGTCGGTGATTTCTGGATCTTGCCGGTCAGCAGCGCGGGATCGACCTCGCAGGTCGGATGCAGCTCCAGCCGGCCGTTGGTGAGATATTCGATCGTGTTGATCGTGCCGGGGCCCCCGAACGTGCTCGGCGGCACCACCTCGAAATATCCGGTTTCGGAGAGGATCGCCGTGATCGTCTGCTTCTTTCGCGGAAATCCGACCCAGACCGCGACCATCACGAGGGCCAGCGCGACAAAGACTCCACTACCAAGCCAAAGCCATTTGCGGCTTGCTACTTGCCTGGGCAGCACAACTGACTTCGCTCGCCGCATGGCACGTAGCCTTTCGGACAGTCCGCCGAGGCAATCGTGGGCAGCACGACAAGAACGATCGCGGCGACGAAGAGTGCAATGAACTGCTTCATATGTTCGACCCCAAGCAAACCGTCGGTTTGAAGGTAGTAGACCGACAGCGTAGCGAATCAAGGTTGAGCGGACAAGTGATCGAGTTCACAAGCTGCGGGTTCCCGCGAGCGAAGTTATGTCTGTTGCTTGTGAGCCGGAGGTCCGGATGCCGCCACTTGCTCCGTCATTGCGAGCGCAGCGAAGCAATCCAGACTGTCGCCGTGGAATGCGTAACGGCCGCAGCAGGCGATGATGGAATATTACAGGTGTTTTGCCCGACGGAGCAAGCCGTTTCGGCAAGACCGAAAATCTATCGAGCTTTTTCAACCCGATCCCTACTGTGCATGGGGTTGTTTTCCCGCTTTTTGCCCTGGAGGCGGGCTATCCCGCCCCCGCGCGCTTTTTCTGCCAGACGAGATGCACCGCGCAGGTGCAGCCGGGCGGATGCGAGGCAAGCTCCTTCGACGTCTCGTCGTTCGCCGGCGTCGCCGTAAAGGCCTTGTCGGGCGCCTGCTGCGACGGGATGTAGTTCAAGACCGGCGCGAGCCAGCGCTCGGTCTCCGCCACACTCATGCCCTTGCGCGCGGCGTAGTCCTCGACCTGGTCGCGCTCGATCTTGCCGACGCCGAAATAATAGCTCTCGGGGTTCGCGAAATAGAGCCCCGACACGGAAGAGCCCGGCCACATCGCAAAGCTCTCGGTCAGCTTTACGCCGGCGGTCGCCTCGGCGTCGAGCAGCTCGAACAGCGTCGCCTTCTCGGTGTGATCGGGCTGGGCGGGATAACCGGGCGCGGGGCGGATGCCCTGGTACTTTTCGAGGATCAGATCGTCGGGCGACAGCGCCTCGTCCGGCGCATAGGCCCAGAACTCGCGGCGCACGCGGGCATGCATGCGCTCGGCGAAGGCCTCGGCGAGGCGGTCGGCCAGCGCCTTGCACAGGATCGAGGAGTAATCGTCGTTCGCCATCTTGAAGCGGTCGGCGACCACATCCTCGCCGATCCCCGCGGTGACGACGAAGCCGCCGACATAGTCGGGCACGCCCGCAGGCGCGACGAAGTCGGCGAGCGCGGCGTTGAAGCGGCCTTCGCGCTTCTCGAGCTGCTGGCGCAGCGTGTGCAGCGTCGCGATGCTCCTGGTCCGGCTCTCGTCGGCGTAGAGCACGACGTCGTCGCCGTCGGCATTCGCCGGCCAGAAGCCGACCGTCGCGCGTGCCCGGAACCATTTCTCCTTGACGATCAGGTCGAGCATTTTGCGCGCGTCGTCGTAGAGCGAGCGCGCGACCTCGCCGACCTTGGCATCGTCGAGGATGGCCGGAAAACGCCCGGCAAGCTCCCAGGTCTGGAAGAACGGCGTCCAGTCGATATAAGGCACGAGCTCGGCGAGATCGTAGTCGTCAAAGCTCCTGGTGCCGAGGAAGGTCGGCTTCACCGGCCTGTTCGCCGCGAAATCGACCGGCACGCGGTTGGCGCGCGCCGCCGCCAGCTTCAGCCGCTTCTTGTCGGCCTGCGCGCGCAGATGCGCATCCGAGATTTTTGCGTATTCGGCCCGCACCTCGGCGGCGTAGGCGTCGCGCTTCTCGGGCGACAGCAGCGAGGAGGCGACGCCGACGGCGCGGCTGGCGTCGTTGACATGGACGACGGGACCGGCGCGGTAGCTCGGGTCGATCTTCACCGCCGTGTGCACCCGGCTCGTCGTGGCGCCGCCGATCAAGAGCGGCAGCTTGAGACCTTCGCGCTGCAATTCGCCGGCGAAGAACGCCATCTCGTCGAGCGAAGGCGTGATCAGGCCGGACAGGCCGACGATGTCGGCCTTCTCCGCCTTCACGGTCTCGACGATCTTGGCGGCCGGCACCATCACGCCGAGGTCGATGACCTCGAAATTGTTGCACTGGAGCACGATGCCGACGATGTTCTTGCCGATGTCGTGGACGTCGCCCTTCACGGTCGCGAGCACGATCTTGCCGGCGGAGCTCGATCCCTCGGTGCCGATGCCGTTGGCGAGGTTGCGCGCCTTCTCCTCCTCCATGAACGGCATCAGCCAGGCCACCGCCTGCTTCATGACGCGCGCGGATTTCACCACCTGCGGCAGGAACATCTTGCCGTCGCCGAAGAGATCGCCGACCACGTTCATGCCGGCCATCAGCGGGCCCTCGATCACGTCGAGCGGACGCTTCGACGCCTTGCGGGCTTCCTCGGTATCCGTTTCGATGAACTCGGTGATCCCGTGCACCAGCGAATGCGACAGCCGCTTCTCGACCGGCCATTCGCGCCAGGCCAGATCAGCTTCCTTGGTCTGGGTCTTGTTGCCGCGGAATTTTTCCGCCAGCGCCAGCAGGCGTTCGGACGCGCCCGGATCGCGGTTGAGGACGACGTCTTCGCAGGTCTGGCGCAGCTCGGCATCGATGTCGTCATAGACGATCATCTGCCCGGCATTGACGATGCCCATGTCCATGCCGGCCTTGATGGCATGATACAGGAACACCGAATGCATGGCTTCGCGCACCGGTTCGTTGCCGCGGAACGAGAACGACAGATTGGAGACGCCGCCCGAGATGTGCGCGCCCGGCAGGTTCTTGCGGATCCAGCGCGTCGCCTCGATGAAGTCGACGCCGTAATTGTTGTGCTCCTCGATGCCGGTTGCGATCGCGAAGATGTTCGGATCGAAGATGATGTCTTCCGGCGGAAAGCCGACGCGGTCCACCAGGATGTCGTAGGCGCGCTTGCAGATCTCGGTCTTGCGCGCGAACGTGTCGGCCTGGCCGGCCTCGTCGAACGCCATCACCACGACGGCCGCGCCGTGGCGGCGGGCGATCCCGGCTTCGTGAATGAACTTGTCCTCGCCTTCCTTCATCGAGATCGAGTTGACGACCGGCTTGCCCTGCACGCATTTCAGGCCGGCCTCGATCACCGAGAATTTCGAGGAATCGACCATCACGGGGACGCGGGCGATGTCGGGCTCGGCGGCGACGAGGTTCAGGAAGGTCACCATCGCCGCTTCGGAATCGAGCAGGCCCTCGTCCATGTTGACGTCGATGATCTGCGCGCCGTTCTCGACCTGATCGCGCGCGACCTGCAGCGCGGCCGTATAGTCGCCGTTGGTGATCAGCTTGCGGAAGCGGGCCGAGCCGGTGACGTTGGTGCGTTCGCCGACGTTCACGAACGGGATGGCGTCGGTCAGGATGAATGGCTCGAGGCCGGAGAGCCTCAAGCGCGGCTCGATCTCCGGCACGATGCGCGGCTTGTGCGGCGCGACGGCTGCCGCGATCGCCGCGATATGCTCCGGCGTGGTGCCGCAGCAGCCGCCGACGATGTTGACGAGGCCGTCGCGCGCGAACTCGCCGACCAGGCGGGCCATGTATTCCGGGGTCTCGTCATACTGGCCGAATTCGTTGGGCAGGCCGGCATTGGGATAGGCGCAGACCAGCGTGTCGGCGACGCGGCCGATGTCGGCGATATGCGCGCGCAAATCTTCGGCGCCGAGTGCGCAGTTGAAGCCGATGGTGACGGGTTTGGCGTGCCGCACCGAATTCCAGAACGCCTCCGGCATCTGGCCCGACAGCAGGCGGCCGGACTTGTCGGTGATGGTGCCCGACACCATCACGGGCACGTCGATGCCGCGAGATTCGGTGATCTCGGCGATCGCATAGAGCGCCGCCTTGGCGTTCAGCGTGTCGAAGATGGTCTCGACCAGCAGCAGGTCGACGCCGCCGTCGAGCATGCCGTTGATTTGCTCGCCATAGGATTTGCGCAAGTCGTCGAAAGTGACGGCGCGGTAGCCGGGATTGGAAACGTCGGGAGAGATAGAGGCGGTGCGGGTGGTGGGGCCAATCGCGCCGGCGACGAAGCGCGGCTTGCCGTCCTCGGCCTCGACGCGCCGTGCGGCATTGCCGGCAAGGCGGGCGCCTTCGCGCGCCATCTCGTAGACGATGCCGGTGAGATCGTAATCGGCCTGCGCGATCGAGGTCGTGGAGAAGGTGTTGGTGGCGACGATGTCGGCGCCGGCGCGCAAATACGCGGCGTGGATGTCCTCGATCGCCTGCGGCTGGGTCAGGATCAAGAGATCGTTGTTGCCGCGCAGGTCGCGATGAAAATTCTTGAAGCGCTCGCCGCGGAAGGCGGCCTCGTCGAACTGGAGGTTCTGGATCATCGTGCCCATGGCGCCGTCGAGCACGAGGATGCGCTCGCGCGCGGCATTGAGCAGGGCGGTACGCTTCGGAGAGGTGGGTACGGTCATGTTGTCTTACGCCGCCTTCTGCGCGCTCTTGGCGCGGATGCCGAGCAAATGGCTGATCGCGAACACGAGATCGGCGCGGTTCATGGTGTAGAAATGGAAGGTGTCGACGCCGTGCTTGGCGAGCTTCTGCACCTGGCCGGCTGCGACGGTGGCAGCCACCAGCTTGCGGGTCTCGGCGTCGTCATCGAGGCCCTCGAATTTCGCGGCGAACCAGTCCGGCACGGAGGTGCCGGCACGGGTGACGAAGGCTCTGGCCTGCTTGAAATTGTGCATCGGCATGATGCCCGGCACGATCGGGATGTCGATGCCGCGGGCGCGGACGCGGTCGAGATAGCGGAAGTAGAGGTCGTTGTCGAAGAAGACCTGCGTGATCGCGCGCGCAGCGCCGGCGTCGACCTTGGCCTTCAGCGTGTCGATGTCGGCGTCGAAGTCGCGCGCCTCAGGGTGCTTCTCGGGGTAGGCCGAAACCGACACCTCGATGTCCGCGTGCCGCGTCTTGATGCCGGCGACGAGGTCTGCGGAGCTCTGGTAGCCGTCGGGATGGCTCGAATAGGGCGTGCCGATGCCGCCGGCGGGATCGCCGCGCAAGGCAACGATGTGGCGGACGCCGACCTCGTGATAGCGGTCGACGATCTCGTCGATCTCGCCGCGCGAGGCGCCGACACAGGTCAGATGCGCGGCCGGCAGCAGCGCCGTTTCCTTGAGGATGCGCGAGATGGTCGAATGGGTGCGCTCGCGGGTCGAGCCGCCGGCGCCATAGGTCACCGAGACGAATTTCGGGTCGAGCGGGGCCAGCCGGTTGATGGTGTCCCAGAGATTGCGCTCCATATCTGCCGTCTTGGGCGGAAAGAACTCGAAGGAGATCGCAGGCCGCTTCAGGTACCCATCTTGCCCGTCGGCTTGGGCGGGAATCGTCGCGTTAGTCATGGCACCACTCACTCCAATTTCAGGCGACCGGCGGTCAGGTCCAGCTTCGAAGGTCCAAGATAGGGCAAAGGCGGCTTGATCGACAGCCCATCAATGATGGGAAGTGGCCCACTTCACACGTATTATGTTGAATTTTAGCTCCTATCCGCTATATCGTGGGATGGTCACCGATCCATAAATATATCAGTATTGCAATACTTTATTGGATCTTTGGATGCTTGACGAGGCAACTAAGGGTGTGGGCCACGTGAATTTCTGATGATTGAGAGTGTCGCTTGTCCCAACCATTCGCTAAGGGCGAGCCGGCCTGCCGCCCGCACGTCAGATCTGCGCAGCCTGCCCATTGCCGCCGCGCTGCCCTCCACTACGTTAACGCGCGATGATCCCGCTCTCAGTCCTCGACCTCTCCGTCGTCACCACAGGCACCAAGCCCGCCGCGGCGCTGCGCAACAGCATCGATCTGGCGCGCCATGTCGACGGGCTCGGCTATGTCCGCTACTGGCTCGCCGAGCACCACAATCTCGCTTCCGTCGCGAGCCCTGCGCCCGACGTGATGATCGGGCAGATCGCGGCGGTGACGAAGCACATCCGCGTCGGCTCGGGCGGCGTGATGCTGCCCAACCACGCCCCGTTGGTCGTGGCCGAGCGTTTCAAGATGCTGGAGGCGCTGTTTCCCGGCCGCATCGATCTTGGCCTTGGCCGCGCACCCGGCACCGATGGCGCCACGGCGTACGCGCTTCGCAGCCGGCTCGATCGCCGCGAGGGCGACGATTTCCTGGAGCGGCTGCACGAATTGATCCTGTGGCAGACCCGCGAATTCCCTGCTGGGCATCCCTACCACAACGTCGTCGCGATGCCCGACGACACGCCGTTGCCGCCGATCTGGCTGCTCGGCTCCAGCGATTATTCCTCGGAATTGGCGGCGCAAGTCGGCATGGGCTTCGCCTTCGCCCATCATTTCGCGTCCCACGACGCGATCGATGCGATGGTGCATTACCGCAATCGCTTCCAGCCCTCGGCCTGGAGTGCGAGCCCGCGCGCGATTCTCGCGGTCGCTGCTATCGTTGCCGATACCGACGAGGAGGCCGAAAAGCTAGCCACCTCGTTCGATCTCAACCGCCTGCGCCGCGACCGCGGCCAGTATCTGCCGTTGCCGAGCGTCGAGGAGGCGACGGCCTATCCCTATACGGCGTCCGAGCGCACCTCGATCCTGCGCAACCGCTCGCGCCTCTTCGTGGGCAATCCGGTGACGGTGCAGAAAAAGCTTCAGCCATTGATCGATGCCAGCAAGCCGGACGAGTTGATGGTGATCACGGCGGTCTACGACCACGACGCGCGAAAGAGGTCGTATTCGCTGCTGGCCGAGGCGTTCGGGCTCAGAGCGGCCGCGTAAACACTATCGTGCCCCGGACGCATCGCCCTTCAGCGGTGCGCTGCAGAGCCGGGGCCCATTGGAGCTTCTGGATCCCGGCTCGCGCTCCGCGCGTCCGGGACACGATTTCAATCCTGCTGCGTCTCGCTGAATGTCGCGCGGAATGGATGCCCCGGATACACGCCGACGATGCGGAATTCGCGCGAGAAGAATTTCAGTTCCTCGATGGCGAAGGCGAGGCCCTTGTCCTCGGGGTGGCCGTCGACATCGGCGTAAAACTGCGTGGCGAAGAAATTGCCGTCGACCATGTAGCTCTCGAGCTTGGTCATGTTGACGCCGTTGGTGGCAAAGCCGCCGAGCGCCTTGTAGAGCGCGGCCGGCAAATTGCGCACCCGGAACACGAAAGTCGTGACCAGCGGACCTGAGCCTTGCGCGGCCCATTTCGGTTCGCGCGCCAGCACCACGAAGCGCGTGGTGTTGTGCGCCTCGTCCTCGATATCCTCGGCGAGGATGTCGAGGCCGTAGATCTGTGCGGCGAGGCGCGAGGCGATCGCGGCGACGGTCTTGTTGTTGCGCTCGGAGATGTCGCGGGCGCTGCCTGCGGTGTCGGCGTGCACGATCGGCTTGATGCCGAGCTTGCGGATGATGCGGCGGCACTGGCCGAGCGCATGCACATGGCTCTCGACGCTCTTGATGTCCTCGAGCTTGGTCCCCTTCACCGCCATCAGCTGGTGCCGGACCGGCAAGAACCATTCGCCGATGATGAAGAGGCCGGAGGCCGGCAGTAGATGATGGATGTCGGCGACGCGGCCCGCGACCGAATTCTCGATCGGGATCATGCCGAGATCGGCCTCGCCCGAAGAGATCGCCGACAGCGCGTCTTCGAAGGTGGCGCAGGGCATCGGCTCGGCGTCGGGATAGGCTTCGACGATAGCGATGTGGGAATTGGCCCCAGGCTCACCCTGGAATGCGATTTTCATCTTGCTCATGCTCGGCTTTGTAACAGCGGCTCAGGATTTGGAAAGGATGCTGCGCGCGGTCTCAAGGTCCGCCGGCGTGTCGACCCCGCGGGGCACGGTATCGACGATGGTAAAGTCGATGCGCATTCCGGCTTCCAGGGCCCGGAGCTGCTCGAGCTTCTCCTGTAATTCCAGCGGCGAGGGCGGCAGCGAGACGTAGCGCTCCAGCGCGGCGCGGCGGTAGGCGTAGAGGCCGATATGGTGGTAACGCGGTCCGTCGCCGGTCGGCGCCGTGGCGCGGGTGAAATAAAGTGCGCGCATGCGCCTGCCACCGAGCGAGGTCCCGATCGCCTTCACGACGCTCGGTGCGAGGTCCTCCTCCTGGGTGTGGATCTGCGAGGCCAGCGTCGCGATGTCCACGGCCGGATCCTGCAGCGGCGGCAGCACCTCGCGGATGTTGTCGATCGTAATGGTCGGGAAATCGCCCTGGAGATTGACCACGATCTCGGCCTTGCCGTCCGGATCGAGCTTCTGCATGGCCTCGTGGATACGGTCGGAGCCGGAGGGGTGCTCCGGGCGTGTCATCACGGCCTCGCCGCCATGGGCAGTGACGACCGAGGCGATCTCGGCCGTGTCGGTTGCGACCGCCACCCGGCCGATTCGGGCGGCTTCGGCGCGGCGCATCACGTGCACGATCATCGGCAATCCCGCGATATCGGCGAGCGGCTTGCCGGGCAGGCGGGTGGCGGCCATGCGGGCCGGGATCAGCACCAGGATGCGGGGATCGGTCATCGGGTCAAGGGCCTGGAAACGGGGCGTTTTCCGCGCCGAGAAATGGGGTGGGGACGGGCCTGAAGCCCGCTCGCTTATACGGGTTGCCAGACCCCGGGCAAACCGATATCTCAATGGCAAAACTCGGGGAAACAATAAGGAATGTTTGATTCTCCCGAGGCTCGTCCTGGCGGCCGTTCGGCCGCTGTTCCTTCTTGCGGTGTGGGGCCTGGCCGGAAATGGACTCTTTCGAACTGAACAAGATTCTCGGTGCCGTGCTCGGCACCTGTCTGATTCTGCTGGTGACGAGCTTCACCGCGAGTGCGCTGTTCTCGCCCAAGATGCCGGAAAAGCCGGGCTTCGAGATCGCCGTGAAGGAAGACGCCGGCCACGGCAAGGAAGGCGGCGCTCCTGCCGCAGCCTCCGAGCCGATCGAGAAGCTGCTCCAGACCGCCTCGGTCGAAAAGGGCGCCTCCGCCGCCAAGAAGTGCGGCGCTTGCCATACCTTCGAGAAGGGCGGCCCGAATCGCGTTGGTCCGAACCTCTTTGGCGTCGTCGGCGACCATGTCGGCGAGGGCCGTGGCGGCTTCAACTTCTCGGCCGCGATGAAGAGCAAGGGCGGCACCTGGGATTTCGATGCGCTCAACAAGTTCATCGCAAATCCCAAGGCGGCTGTCCCTGGCACTGCGATGGGCTTTGCCGGCATCCCGAAGGATAGCGAGCGTGCCGACGTGATCGCTTACCTGAACAGTCTCTCCGACAGCCCGAAGCCGCTGCCGACCGCGGCAAAGTAGGTTTCTCGGCATTGAGTTGGACTATGCGGCCAGGCTGAAAAGCCTGGCCGTTTTCATATCCGGGCCTCGCGGTGACGTTATCGGGGCGTTTGGCCGCATTGGATGGAGCGGCCGGGCTTCCAAGATGAGGAAAAAGCAACATATTCCGTCGAAACCTCGCCTATATTGGGACCTTAAAGGAGTAGCCTCCTTCAAGACAGGAATGTTGATTTGGCCATTACCCGACGCGATCTCCTGCTCACCGGCACTGCTGCCGCAGCGCTTCCCGCCCTCGGTGTTCCCGTTGTTGGATCGGCGCAGGCGCAGCCGGCGAGCGAACTCCCATGGCGCCACGCGCTGTCGCTATTCGGAAAGGTCAAGTACCCCGCCGACTTCAAGCGCTTCGACTACGTCAATCCGGAAGCGCCCAAAGGCGGCGTCGCGCGCCAGATCGCCGTCGGCACCTTCGACAATTTCAACATCGTCGTTTCGGGTGTGAAGGGGCAGGTCGCCGGTGCCGTGGCGTTCATCTACGAAACGCTTCTGACACCCTCGCTCGACGAAGTTTCGACCGAATATGGCGCGCTGGCCGAGGCCGTCAGCCACCCCGCTGATTTCTCCTTCGTCACCTATCGTTTGCGGCCGCAGGCCAAATGGCACGACGGCCAGCCGGTCACCCCGGACGACGTGATCTTCTCGCTCGATTCCTTCAAGAAGCACCACCCGATGTACTCGGCGTACTACAGCCATGTGGTGAAGGCCGAGAAGGTCGGCGAGCGCGAGGTGAAGTTCGTGTTCGATGCGCCGGGCAATCGCGAACTGCCGCAGATCGTCGGGCAGCTCACGGTCTTGCCGAAGCATTGGTGGGAGGGGACGGACGCGCAGGGCCGCAAGCGGGATGTCTCCGCCACCACGCTTGAAGTGCCGCTGGGTTCGGGTCCCTACAGGGTCAAGGAATTCGTTGCCGGACGGTCGATCGCGCTGGAGCGCGTCAAGGATTATTGGGGGCGCGACTTCGCCGCCAATGTGGGCCGCAACAATTTCGACGAGATGCGCTACGAGTATTTCCGCGATGCCACCGTCGCGATCGAGGCTTTCAAGGCCGATCAGGTGGACTGGCGCACCGAGAACAGCGCAAAGAACTGGGCGACGGCCTACGACTTCCCGGCCGTGAGCGAAAAGCGCGTGATCCTCGAGGAGTTCGCCAATCGCAGCTCGGGCGTCATGCAGGCTTTCGTGCCCAACCTGCGCCGCGCCAAGTTCAAGGATCCTCGCGCGCGTCGTGCGCTCAACTGTGCGTTCGATTTCGAGGAAATGAACAAGCAGATCTTCTACGGCCAGTACAAGCGCATCAGCAGTTATTTCGACGGCATCGACGAGCTCATGGCGACCGGCTTGCCGCAGGGCAAGGAGCTAGAGATCCTCGAGACCGTCCGCGCCGAGGTCCCGCCCGAAGTCTTCACGACGGCCTACACCAATCCGGTCGGCGGCAGTCCGGAAGCCGTGCGCGACAATCTGCGTGAGGCGCTGCGCCTGTTCAAGGAAGCCGGCTACGAGGTGCGCGACCGCAAGCTGGTCGACGTCAAGACCGGCGCTCAGTTCTCCCTGGAGTTGCTGAACTCGGATCCGAGCTTCGAGCGGATCACGCTGTTCTACAAGCCGTCGCTGGAACGGCTCGGCATCGCTGTCAGCGTGCGGACGGTCGACCCGACTCAATACGAGAACAGGACCCGCGAGTGGGATTTCGACATCGTCACTAATTCCTGGGGCGAGTCGCAGTCGCCGGGCAATGAGCAGCGCGAATTCTGGTCGTCGAAGTCGGCCGACATCCCGGGGTCGCGCAACATTGCCGGCATCAAGAATCCGGCGATCGACAAACTGGTCGAGCGGGTGATCTACGCCACGGGGCGCGACGATCTCGTCGCGGCAACCAAGGCGCTCGACCGCGTGCTGCTGTGGAACCATTACGTCGTGCCGCAATGGACCTATTCGAAGGTCCGCACCGCCCGCTGGGATCGTTTCGGTCGGCCGGCGGAGTTGCCCAAATACGGCCAGTCCGGCTTCCCGTTCATCTGGTGGTACGACGCGGACAAGGCGGCGCGGATCGCAAAGAAGTCGTGAAGGACATCCCCCGCATGACGCAGATGTCACGCCGCCATGTGCTGTCCTTCGGTGTCGGCGGTGCCCTCGGTGCGTCCCTTGGCGCGCCGCTGTTGCGCAGCGCGGCGGCGTCGGAAGCGGAGACCGAGGCGCACGGCATCTCGGCGTTCGGCGATCTCAAGTACCCGGCCGACTTCCGCCATTTCGACTATGTCAATCTCGACGCGCCGAAGGGGGGCACGTTCTCGCTGATTCCTTCCGTGCGCGCGTATAATCAGTCCTATCAGACCTTCAACTCGCTCAACGCCTTCATCCTGAAAGGGGATGGCGCGCAAGGCATGGACATGACGTTTGCGCCGCTGATGCTGCGCGCGAATGACGAGCCGGACGCGATGTACGGGCTTGCCGCCAGATCCGTGCGGATATCGCCGGACAGGCTGGTCTATCGCTTCACGATGCGGCCCGAGGCGAAATTCCACGACGGCGCCAAGCTCACTGCGCACGATGCTGCGTTTTCGCTGACCGCACTGAAGACCAAGGGCCATCCGCTGATCATCGTGCAGCTGCGCGACATGGTCAGCGCGGAAGCGATCGACGATGCGACGCTTGTCGTGACCTTCGCCAAGGGGCGAGCACGTGACGTTCCGCTCTATGTGGCGAGCCTGCCGATCTTCTCGAAAGCGTATTATGCGTCCCGGCCGTTCGACGAAACGTCTCTGGAGATCCCGCTGGGCTCGGGTCCGTACAAGGTCGGCAAGTTCGAGGTCAATCGCTACATCGAGTTCGAGCGGGTGAAGGACTGGTGGGCCGCCGGCCTGCCGCCTTGTCGCGGCAGCTACAATTTCGACGTCGTGCGCTACGAATTCTATCGCGACCGCGATGTCGCCTTCGAGGGGTTCACCGGCAAGAATTATCTCTACCGCGAGGAGTTCACCTCCCGCATCTGGGCGACGCGCTATGACTTCCCCGCCGCGAAGGATGGTCGCGTCAAGATGGAGGTCGTGCCCGACGACACGCCGTCCGGTGCGCAAGGCTGGTTCATCAACACGCGGCGTGACAAATTCAGGGATCCTCGCGTACGCGAGGCCCTGATCGATGCCTTCGACTTCGAGTGGACCAACAAGACCATCATGTACGGTGCCTATGCCCGTACGGTGTCGCCGTTCCAGAATTCGGACCTCATGGCGAGCGACGGGCCGCCGTCACCGGAGGAGCTCAAGCTGCTGGAGCCTTTTCGCGGCCGGGTTCCCGACGAGGTGTTCGCCGCACCGTTCACGCCGCCGGTCTCGGACGGCTCCGGTCAGGACCGCAGCCTGCTGCGCAAGGCGCAGCAATTGCTGAGCGAGGCCGGCCTGCCGATCAAGGACGGCAAGAGGGTGCTGCCGAACGGCGAGATCTTCAGGATCGAATTCCTGTTGGACGAGGCTTCGTTCCAGCCGCACCATGCGCCCTACATCAAGAATCTTGCGACGCTCGGGATCGAAGCGAGCGTGCGCCTGGTCGATGCCGTGCAACACAAGGCGCGCCAGGAAGATTTCGACTTCGACATGACGATCCAGCGCTTCAGCATGTCGGCGACTCCGGGCGATGCCATGCGCGCGTTCTTTTCTTCGCAGGTCGCCGCAACCAAGGGCTCGTACAATCTCGCTGGCGTCGCCAGCCCTGCCATCGATGCCATGATCGAGAAGATCATGGCGGCCGACAACCGCGAGGAATTGACTGTCGCCTGCCGTGCCTTTGACCGACTGTTTCGCGCCGGCCGCTATTGGGTGCCGCAATGGTATAACAAGACGCACCGGCTTGCTTACTGGGATCAGTTCGGTCATCCGCAAAAGCTACCGCGCTACGCCAATGGCGTCGGCGCCCCCGATATCTGGTGGTCCGACCCCGCCAAGGTCGCCAAGCTCGAGCAGGCAAAATAGCCATGAGCGCCTATATCGCCCGCCGCATTCTCCTGATGATCCCGACCTTGCTCGGGATCCTCTTCGTCTCCTTTGTCGTTGTGCAGTTCGCGCCGGGCGGCCCGGTCGAGCGCGTGATCGCGCAACTCTCCGGTGCCGACACCGGCGGCAGCTCGCGCATTTCGGGCGGCAGCGACTTTGCGCAGCGCGCCCCGGGGCAGTTAGGGGCCGGCGGCGATGCCATCAACTCGAAATATCGCGGTGCGCAGGGACTTGACCCCGATTTCATCAAGAAGCTGGAGGTGCAGTTCGGCTTCGACAAGCCGGCACCGGAGCGCTTCGCGCTGATGGTATGGAATTTCGCCCGCTTCGACTTCGGCAAGAGCTATTTTCGCGACGTCAGCGTGCTCCAGCTCGTCAAGGAAAAGTTGCCGGTCTCGATCTCGCTCGGCATCTGGCTGACGCTGCTGACCTATCTGATCTCGATTCCGCTCGGCATCCGCAAGGCGGTCAGGGACGGCACGCGCTTCGACACCTGGACATCGAGCGTGCTCGTGCTCGGCTATGCCATACCCGGCTTCCTGTTCGCGATCCTCCTGATCATCCTGTTTGCCGGAGGCTCGTTCTTCAACTGGTTTCCGCTGCGCGGACTGACCTCCGACGGCTGGTCGCAGTTTCCCTGGTACTGGAAGATCGTCGATTACTTCTGGCATTTGGCGCTGCCGCTGATCGCCATGGGGCTCGGTGCGTTCACCACCATGACGTTCCTGACCAAGAACTCGTTCCTGGACGAAATCCGCAAGCAGTACGTGATGACGGCGCGCGCGAAGGGCTGCAGCGAGAACCGGGTGCTCTATGGCCACGTCTTCCGCAACGCGATGCTGATCGTCATCGCGGGCTTTCCCAGCACCTTCATTCACGCCTTCTTCTCGGGCTCGCTTCTGATCGAGACGATCTTCTCGCTGGACGGACTGGGGCTGCTCAGCTTCGAGAGCGTACTCAACCGCGACTACCCCGTGGTGTTCGGCACGCTCTTCATCTTTTCGCTCGTCGGCCTCGTGGTCAACCTCATCTCTGACCTGACCTACATGTGGATCGATCCGCGGATCGATTTCGAGGCACGGGAGGTCTGATGACGCTGACCGCCCCCACCCCGATCGAAACCACCGCGAAGTCGCCGCTCGGCGATGCGGTGCCGATCACGCGCAAGCCGTTCGTGCCGTCGCCGCTCAACAGGCGGCGCTGGCAGAACTTCAAGGCGAACCGGCGCGGCTTCTGGTCGCTCTGGATCTTCATGATCCTGTTCGTGGTGTCGCTGTTCGCCGAGCTGATCGCAAACGATCGGCCATTTCTGGTGAAGTATGACGGTCATCTCTACTGGCCGGCCTTCGTCACCTATTCGGAGACGACTTTCGGCGGCGATTTCGAAACCGCGGCCGACTACCGCGATCCCTATCTACAGAAGCTGATCAAGGACAAGGGCGGCAGCATCGTCTGGCCGCTGATCCGCTACTCCTACGACACCCACAACCTCGATCTGCCCACGCCGGCCCCCTCGGCGCCGACCTGGATGCTGACGGAAGCGCAGTGCAAGCCGGTCGTCGAGAAGAAGGGCCTGAAGAGCTGTCGCGACCTCGAATACAACTGGCTCGGGACCGACGACCAGGGCCGCGACGTGGTGGCGCGGCTGATCTACGGTTTCCGCATTTCGGTGCTGTTCGGCCTCTGCCTGACCATTGTCTCCTCCGTCGTCGGCATCGCAGCCGGCGCGGTGCAGGGCTATTTCGGCGGCTGGATCGACCTGCTGTTCCAGCGTTTCATCGAGATCTGGACCGCGATCCCTTCGCTCTATCTGCTGCTGATTCTGTCGTCAGTGCTCGTGCCGGGCTTCTTCGTGCTGCTCGGTATCCTGCTGTTGTTTTCCTGGGTATCGCTGGTCGGACTCGTGCGCGCGGAATTCCTGCGCGGGCGCAATTTCGAGTACATCCAGGCGGCGCGGGCACTCGGGGTTTCCAACGCCGTGATCATGTTCAAGCATCTGCTGCCGAACGCGATGGTCGCGACCATGACGTTCCTGCCGTTCATCGTCTCCTCGTCGGTCATGACGCTCACGGCCCTCGATTTCCTCGGCTTCGGATTGCCACCCGGCTCGCCGTCGCTCGGCGAGCTGCTGTCGCAGGGCAAGTCGAACGTGCAGGCGCCTTGGCTGGGTTTCTCCGGCTTTTTCTCGGTCGCGATCATGCTGTCGCTTTTGATCTTCATCGGCGAAGCCGTGCGCGACGCCTTCGATCCGCGCAAGACCTTCAGGTAAGTCGATGGACGCGATCAACCAGCCCCTGCTTGCCGTGCGCGACCTCTCGGTAGCCTTCCACCAGGGCGGCGCCACCACGCTCGCGGTCGACAAGGTTTCGTTCCAGATCAGGCGCGGCGAGTGCGTGGCGCTGGTCGGCGAATCCGGTTCCGGCAAGTCGGTCAGCGCGCTTTCGATCCTGAAACTGCTGCCCTATCCCAACGCGTCGCATCCCTCGGGCAGCATCCGCTTCAAGGGACGCGAGCTGATCGATCAGTCCGAGCGAGAGATGCGGGAGATTCGCGGCAGCGACATCTCCATCATCTTCCAGGAACCGATGACCTCGCTCAATCCGCTGCACACGATCGAGGCGCAGATCGGCGAGATCATCCAGCTGCACAATCCGACCAGCAATGCGCAGGCGCGCAAGCGGACGCTGGAACTGCTGACGCAGGTCGGCATTCCCGAGCCCGAGACGCGGCTGAGCAGCTATCCGCACCAGCTTTCCGGCGGCCAGCGCCAGCGCGTGATGATCGCGATGGCGCTCGCCAACGAGCCGGACCTGCTGATCGCGGACGAGCCGACCACCGCGCTCGACGTCACCGTGCAGGCGCAGATCCTGGCGCTACTCGCCGAGATCCGCTCACGGCTCGGCATGAGCCTGCTCTTCATCACCCACGATCTCGGCATCGTGCGCCGCATCGCCGACCAGGTCTGCGTCATGAAGGGCGGCGAGATCGTCGAGCAGGGACCGGTCGAGCAGGTCTTCAAGACCCCGAAACACCCTTATACGCGCGACCTGCTCGCGGCGGAGCCGAAGCCGGATCCGGCGCCGCCGCAGCCGGACGCGCCCGTGGTGATGTCGGCCGACGATCTGAAGGTATGGTTTCCGATCAAGCGCGGCCTGATGCGCAAGACGGTCGGCCACATCAAGGCGGTCGACGGCGTCAGCCTCGCCGTGCGCAAGGGCGAGACGCTCGGTGTCGTCGGCGAATCCGGCTCGGGCAAGACGACGCTGGGGCTCGCACTGCTGCGGCTGATCTCCTCGAACGGACGCATCGTGTTTCTGGGCAAGGACATCCAGGGCCTTCGCTTCAAGGAGATGCGGCCCTTCCGGCGCGACATGCAGATCGTGTTCCAGGACCCGTTCGGCTCGCTCAGCCCGCGCATGTCGATCGCGGACATCATCGCCGAAGGTCTTTCCGTGCACCAGCCAAAGCTGTCGCGCGAGGAGCGCGAGACGCGCGTCGTCAAGGCGCTCGAGGATGTCGGGATGAAGCCGGACACCCGCTACCGCTATCCGCACGAGTTCTCGGGCGGGCAGCGCCAGCGCATCAGCATCGCGCGGGCCGTGGTGCTGGAGCCGGATTTCGTCGTGCTGGACGAGCCGACCAGTGCGCTCGACATGTTGTTCCAGGCGCAGATGGTTGACTTGCTGCGCGAGCTCCAGCGCAAGCGCGAGCTAACCTACATGTTCATCTCGCACGATCTGCGCGTCGTTGCTTCGCTTGCGAGCCATCTCATCGTGATGCGCGGCGGCAAGGTGGTCGAGGAAGGCCAGGCGGCCGAGCTGTTCAAGAACCCGAAGACCGATTACACGCGCGCGCTGTTCGCGGCGGCGTTCCGGCTGGAGACGGCTGGGAACGGGTCGGTCGCAACCTGATCCTGCGTGATCGCAATCACGGCGGCTGAGCGATCGCTGCGACATCCTGTGCGCATGGTCGTGAGACGGTCTCGCGGCAGCGACAGGAGTGCAGAGATGACATCCAGTGCAATCGACGCGCAAGCGACGTGTGAGCTATCCGCAGGCGAGCTCGAGCAGGTTGCCGGTGGCGGCGTATGGACGACAGGCCCCGGCCGGAACTACGAACCGCCCCCGCCGCTGCGCGTCGAGAATGCACCCCAAATGGGTGGTGGCGGCAATAAGCTGAACCTGCCGCACTTGCACGCATTCTAGTCTAGGAGGCATACGGTGAGATGGGTGGAGCGGACGATGGACTTCGTTGCGCTTTACCCATCCTGCGGCATCACGCTACAGCCGCTTGATCGCGATGATTTCGCTGCCTGTCTGCTTGATCCGCGCGATCGCCGGTCCGATCGGCTCGATCGCAGTGGCCATGTGATGCGCGTTGGCGTGAACCATGGTGCTGCCATCGCGGACGATGGCGACATGGCCTTTCCAGAAGATCAGGTCACCGCGTTGCAGCTTGCTGCGCTCATGCGGTTCCAGCGCGCGGCCGAGACCAGCGTGCTGCATGTCGCTGTCGCGCGGGCAGCCGATGCCCGCCGATGTCAGCGAGATCTGGACCAGACCTGAGCAATCGATACCGAGGCTGCTCTTGCCGCCCCAGAGATAGGGGGTGCCGACAAAGCGCTCGGCGACTGCGACGAAATCCGGCTCGCGATGATCGAGCGGGGCGAGATGGGTCTTCGGCAGATATGCCCCGTCGCGCGTGACGGCGAAACTGCCGTCCTCGCGCGCGACCGCGATCTTCGATCCCAGCAGCAGCGTGCCGGCCGGTGGCAGCTTGATCGAGGGGCCGGGGAAGGCGAACGTCCGCAGCGCGCTGACCACGTGGGTCGGAGCGGCCGAGGGCTTCATGAGCGCCGCGTCCGGCAGCCAGCCGACATAGCCGTCATCGGAAAGCTGCCCCCAGGCCCAGCCTTCGCCGTTGCGATCGTAGACCGTGACCCGTTCGCCGCGCAGCGCTTCCGTCATCAGCATCGCGTTCGACGACGGCTGTTCGCGCATGGGCGCGATCGCCTCGACTATCTCGAACTCCTCGCCCGTGACGAAGCGATCGGCCGGCACCTTGCCTTCGAGATATTTCGCGGCGATGTCACCCCGCGCCGGTGTCAGCCTAGGATCGTTTCGTGGATCATGCATAGCGCTCGCTCAGCAATGTGTAGATAGCGCGCGCGGCCTGGCACTCGCCGCCCTCGGGACGCGCCGGCTTTGCCGATGGCGTCCAGCCATAAATATCCACGTGAAGCCAACTCTTGGCCTGCTCGACGAAGCGCTGCAGGAACAGCGCGCAAACGATCGAGCCGGCGAAGCCGCCCGAGGGCGCGTTGGTGATGGTGGCGGTCTTGGAGTCCAGCCACGCATCGTAAGCCGGCCACAGCGGCATGCGCCACAACGGATCGTTCTCCTTCGCCGCGCAGCGCGCGACGTCGGCGGCAAGCGTCTCATCATTGGTGTAAAAGGGCGGTAAATCAGGCCCTAGCGCGACGCGTGCGGCGCCGGTCAACGTGCCGAGATCGATCAGCAGGTCGGGGCTTTCCTCGTCGGCCAGTGCCAGCGCGTCGGCGAGCACCAGGCGCCCTTCCGCGTCGGTATTGCCGATCTCGACCGTGATGCCCTTGCGCGAGGTGAAGATGTCGAGCGGGCGGAAGGCATTGCCGGCAACCGCGTTCTCGACCGCCGGGATCAGCACGCGCAGCCGCAGCTTCAGCTTCGCATCCATCACCATCCGCGCCAGCGCCAGCACGTTGGCGGCGCCGCCCATGTCCTTCTTCATGATCAGCATGCCGCTCGACGGCTTCAGGTCGAGGCCGCCGGTATCGAAGCAGACGCCCTTGCCGACCAGCGTCACCCTGGGATGAGCCGGATCGCCCCAGCCGATGTCGATCAGCCGCGGCGCGCGGTCCGAGGCCATGCCGACGGCATGGATCAGCGGAAAATTCGCTTTCAAATCCTCGCCGATGGTGCAGTCGAAGCTTGCGCCGAATTCGGCGGCGAGATCCTGCGCGGCTGCGGCCAGCTCCTCCGGCCCCATGTCGTTGGCCGGCGTGTTGATGAGGTCGCGCGCCAGCATCGCGGCATCCGCCATGCGGTCGATCTCGGCCGCGTCGACGCCGTCGGGCGACACCAGGCGGACCTCGGGGCGATCCGCCTTGCGGTAGCGGGCGAACCGGTAGCTGCCGAGCGCGAAGGCGAGTGCGGCGAGCCGTGCATCGTGCGGTGCATTGGCGAAGCGATAGATGCCCGGCGGCAGCAGTCCGGGCAGGGCGCCCGGCCGGAACAGGTCGCGCGATCTTGCGGCCGCGTCCTCGATGCCGAACAGCACTTGCGCGATCGCGCCGTCGGGCGCGGGCAGGGCGAGATAGCCGCCCGGCTTGGCGGCAAAGGCGTTTGCTGCGGCGAACTGACGCTGCGCCGGCGGCAGCGTCTCGGCGACCTGATCCCAGCTCGACTTGGTGACGAAGGTGATCGGGGTGGCGGTGGACGACGTCTCGAAGACAGAAGGCATTGGCGGGTCCGGATCGTCAGATCAAACGGGTCATGCGAACGGACGAGACTTCGCAGAGTTTCGCGGCGGCCGCAATCGGCTTTGCTATCACCGCCCGGTGAGCCGCTACTCGCAGCAGGGGTGCCATGCTAGGTTCCGGCAACGGCCACAAGGCGCCAGATCGCCGGCGGCCGACGACGAAGCCGCCGGGGAGGGAATGCAATGGAATCTGTGTGGAGCATGGTCACATTCATCGGCCAGGCCGTCGAGGCGATTTTCGGCTATGTCGAGCACCATCATTGGATCTTCGCATTCCTTGCCGGTGGCTACGTCCTCTACCTCCACGACCGTTCCGTTCATGCGCGCTTCGATGCGCTCGACAAGCGCATCGACGAAATCCGCAAGCGGCTCGCCATCGAATATTGACTGGGCGAGAGCATCATCGGGCAGGCCAGTATCCATGTTGGGAACTGCCGTTCACGTGAGCGCGGCCACGGGACAATGTGCTCGGCCTCGATCCGGGGCTCCGCGGCGAGTCGCCGCCGCGCACGCCGCCATGACAGGCGCGGCCATCCGGCGTTAACCGGCCGTTAGGGTTAACAGTCTATTGCTGGCGCGTTCGGCTCGATCAATCGGCTCGAGAGTCAAAGCGTCATGCGTCAACGGTTCAGTCTTGCACGGCTTCTTGCGTCCACCTCGCTGGTCGCGGCGGTGGCCATGGGCCTCGGCGGCTGCACGGCGATGTCAAAACTGTCCGACGTCACGGGCTCGATCGGGCCGCATGCGGAGGCCGCTCCCGCCGATCCCGCACGCGCCGTCGACGTCTATGGCGAGCGCTACCGTGCCAATCCCAAGGACGCCGACGCGGCCCTCGCTTATGGCCAGGCCTTGCGCGCCAACGGTCAGCGCGCCCAGGCTGCCGCCGTGCTCGAGCAGGCGACCATTGCCAATCCCGGCAACAAGGCGCTGCTCGCCATGTACGGCCGTGCGCTCGCCGACAACGGCAATTTCCAACAGGCCTTCGACGTGTTGTCGAAGGCGCATTCGCCCGACAACCCGGATTGGCGCCTGCTCTCGGTGCAAGGGACCGCGCTCGATCAGATGGGCCGTCATGATGAAGCGCGTTCGTATTATGCGAGTGCGCTGAAGATCGCGCCCGGCGATCCCGGCGTGCTCTCCAATCTCGGCCTGTCCTATATGTTGTCGAGAGATCTGCCGAAGGCAGAAGACGCGCTTCGGCAGGCCTACGCCTCGCCGCGCGCAAACGCGCGGGTGCGTCAGAATCTCGGTCTGGTGGTCGGTCTCCAGGGCCGATTCGCCGAAGCCGAGACCATCGTGAAGGCGGACCTGCCGCCCGACCAGGCCGCGGCCAATGTGGCCTATCTCAAGGAAATGCTGACCCGCAGCGACGCCCCGCGTGGCGGGCCGAAGCGGACTCCGGTCGCCTCGCTCCGCCAGCCCGACTGATCACACCTGACCGTCTCGATCGTGGAGCCGCCGGCGCGAGCCGCGCGCGGCCCGCGTTCTATGTCATTGCATCTCGGAGATCTTGATGCCGGTCGGTCCGAGAATGACGACGAACAGCACGGGCAGGAAGAACAGGATCATCGGCACCGTCAGCTTCGGCGGCAGGGCTGCAGCCTTCTTCTCGGCCTCGTTCATGCGCATGTCGCGATTTTCCTGCGCCATGACGCGCAGGGAATGCCCGAGCGGGGTGCCGTAACGCTCCGCCTGCTGGAGCGCGAGACAGACCGACTTGACGCCCTCGAGCCCGGTGCGCCGTGCCAGGTTCTCATAGGCGACCTTGCGATCCTGCAGATAGGACAACTCGGCCGTGGTCAGGGTGAACTCTTCCGACAGCGCGATCGACTGGCCCACGATTTCGGTTGCGACCTTCCGGAACGCCATCTCGACCGACATGCCGGATTCGATGCAGATCAGGAGAAGGTCGAGTGCATCGGGGAAGGCGCGCTTGATCGAGAGCTGTCGCTTGGAGATCGCGTTCCTGAGGAACAGCATCGGCGCCTGAAGGCCGAGATAGGCCGCGCCGACGCAGATGCCGATCTTGATCGGTATCGACTGCTGCATATGCGCAATCAGGAACACGTAGACGACGGACCCGACGAACAGCACCATCGGGGCGACCATGCGGGCAAACAGGAAGGTGACGTAAGGCGCCTGGCCGCGATAACCCGCCATGATGAGCTTGTCCCGCGCGGCTTCCTGCGCGAGCCATTTGGTGAGGTTGAAGTCCTCGACGACCTTCGAGACGAGTTGCTTCGGCGTCTGGCGCAGCGAGACCTTTTCGCTCTTGTGGAGGCGTTCGCGCTCGCGCTGCCGGATGCGCTCACGCTCGCTCGCCACGGCCTTCATGCGCTTGGAGAGGCCCTCGCCGGCGAATAGCGGCATCACCAGCGTGTAGACGGTGGCGCTGGCGGCGATGGCCGCCAGCAGCATGGTCATGAAGCGGACGTCATGTAGCTTCGAAACGAGAAACTCAACCATACTGCACCGTCAGAAATCGAAGTTGATCATCTTCTTCATCACCATGATGCCGATACCCATCCAGACGACACAGCAGACCAGCATGAGCTGGCCGGTAGGATGGGTCCACAGCATCGAGATGTAATGTGGCGTCGTGAGATAGACGAGGAACATCACGATCGGCGGCAGCGAACCGATGATGCCGGCCGAGGCCTTGGCTTCCATCGACATCGCCTGGATCTTTTCCTTCATCTTCTTGCGGTCGCGCAGCACCTTGGAGAGGTTGCCGAGCGCTTCGGAGAGATTGCCGCCTGATTTCTGCTGGATCGAGATGACGATGCCGAAGAAATTGGCCTCCGGCAGCGGCATGCGATCGTAGAGGCGCGAGCAGGCCTCGCCGAGCGGCATGCCGATCGCCTGCGTCTCGATGATCTGGAGGAACTCGCCGCGCAGCGGCTCCGGCGCGTCGGCGGCGACGACCTTGATCGATTCGAACAGCGGCAGGCCTGCCTTGATGCCGCGGACGATCACGTCGACCGCGTCGGGCAGCGCCTTCAGGAATTTGGCTTCGCGACGCTTCTTCAGGAAGCCAAGCGCCCAGCGCGGCAGGCCGAAGCCGCCGGCAAAGGCGAGGCCGGCGGCGCCGAGCAGGCCGCCGCCGACAAACATGGCGACTGCGAACAGCGCGCCCGCCACGACGGCGGACACGATCCAGAATTTCTGCGGCGTCCAGTCGAGCCCTGCCTGCGACAGCCGGACGTTGAGCGGAACGCTCTTCTCCTGCTGGCGCCGTGCCTCGAGGTCCTTGAGCGAGCTCTCGACCTGCTCGCGGCGCGAACGCTGGCTCTTCTCGCTCTGCTTGGCAGCGGGTGCGTCGGCGCGCGCGATCGAGGCGCGGCGACCTTCCGCCTTTCGCTCTCCGGACAGGAGCGGATAGAGGAACACCCAGGCGATGCCGCCGACGGCGGCGGTGGCGAGGAAGGCGAGGGCGAGGACCTGCATGTTCATGGCTGTGCTGACCTGCTCACGTCGTCGGCGCGACTTCCGCGGCGTCGAGCGCAGCGGCAAGGCGTTTCTCGTCGCCGTAATAGCGGGCGCGCTCCCAGAACTTCGGACGGCCGATGCCGGTCGAGCGGTGCCGGCCGATGATCTTGCCGTTGGCGTCTTCGCCGACCATGTCGTAGAGGAAGATGTCCTGCGTGATGATGGTGTCGCCTTCCATGCCCATCACCTCGGTGATGTGGGTGATGCGGCGCGAGCCGTCGCGCAGACGCGCCGCCTGGACGATGACGTCGATCGAGGCGCAGATCATCTCGCGAATTGTTCGCGACGGAAGGGAGAAGCCGCCCATCGTGATCATGGATTCGCAGCGCGACAGCGCCTCGCGCGGATTGTTGGCGTGCAGCGTGCCCATCGAGCCGTCATGGCCCGTGTTCATGGCCTGAAGCAGGTCGAACGCTTCGGGTCCGCGGACCTCGCCGACGATGATGCGTTCGGGGCGCATACGCAGGCAGTTGCGCACCAGCTCGCGCATGGTGACCTGACCCTCGCCCTCGATGTTGGGCGGCCGGGTTTCCAGCCGGACCACATGCGGCTGCTGAAGCTGGAGTTCGGCGGCGTCTTCGCAGGTGATGACGCGCTCGTCGTGCTCGATGTAGTTGGTCAGGCAGTTGAGCAGCGTGGTCTTGCCCGAGCCGGTGCCGCCGGAGATCAGCACGTTGCAGCGGACGCGGCCGATGATCTGGAGGATCTCGGCGCCCTCCGGCGAGATCGCGCCGAACTTGACGAGCTGATCGAGCGTCAGCTTGTCCTTCTTGAATTTGCGGATGGTGAGCGTGGGGCCGTCGATCGACAGCGGCGGCACGATGGCGTTGACGCGGGATCCGTCGGCAAGGCGCGCGTCGCAGATCGGCGAGGATTCGTCGACGCGCCGGCCGACCTGGCTGACGATGCGCTGGCAGATGTTGAGGAGCTGCTGGTTGTCGCGGAAGCGGATACCGGTGCGCTGGATCTTGCCGGCGACCTCGATGTAGACGGTGTTGGCGCCGTTGACCATGATGTCGGCGATGTCGTCGCGTGACAACAGCGGCTCCAGCGGACCGTAGCCGAGGACGTCATTGCAGATGTCGTCGAGCAGCTCTTCCTGCTCGGCGATCGACATCACGATGTTCTTGATCGCGATGATCTCGTTGACGATGTCGCGGATTTCCTCGCGCGCGGATTCCGAATCGAGCTTGGCGAGCTGGGCAAGGTCGATGGCTTCGATCAGCGCGCCGAAGATGGTCGCCTTGACTTCGTAATAATTGTCCGAGCGGCGGGCATCCATGGTCGGCGCGGGCTTCGCCGGGGCAAGCGGCGGCGAGGCGACGGCCGGGGGCGGCGGCGCGCGCGACACCGCGGGCGCCGGAGCCTGGATAGGCTCTGGCGCCACGGCGCCGGGCTTCGGGGCCCGAGAGTCGGTGTCTGTTCCGCTACGCTTACCGAACACTTAACAGCTCCATGCGGCGGCTATTTTCCCCGCAACTTCTCAATCAGGGGTGAAAGCAGGGACGACTTTTGCTTCTTCGTCTCGCTGCGGCCGGTCAGCCGCTGGGCGATCTGAAGGAACATTTCGATCGACTTGTGGTTGGCCGAGATCTCCGCGATCATCTGGCCGTTATTGGCTGCCGAGCCGAAGATCTGCGGCTCGAACGGGATCGAGACGACCGGCTGGCTCTCGATCGCCTTGGCGAACTCCGCTGCGGCGATCTCGGGCCGTTTTGGCACGCCGACCTGGTTCAGGCAGTAGAGCGGCGGCCTGTCGTTGGGGCGCGCGGCCTTCAGGAGATCGAACAGGTTCTTGGTGTTGCGCAAATTGGCGAGATCGGGCGCCGCCACGATCAGAATGTCGTCGGCTCCGATCAGGGCGCGCTTGGTCCAGCCGGTCCATTGGTGCGGAACGTCGAGCACGATGCAGGGCATCGTGGAGCGCAGTGTGTCGAATACGGCATCGAAGGCGTCGGTGCCGAAATCATAGACCCGGTCGAGCGTGGCCGGCGCCGCCAGCAGGCTGAGGTGGTCGGTGCATTTCGACAGCAGGCGGTCGATGAAGGCGGTGTCGACGCGGTCGGGCGAGAACACGGCGTCGGCAATGCCCTGGGGCGGGTCCTGGTTGTAGTCGAGCCCGGCAGTGCCGAAGGCGAGATCGAGGTCGGCGACGACCGCGTCCATCGCGAGATCGCGCGCGATCGCCCAGGCGACGTTGTGGGAAATGGTCGAAGCGCCGACGCCGCCCTTGGCGCCGACCACCGCGATGATGCGGCCGACCGCCTTGGCTTCGGGGGCCGAGAACAGGTTGCAGATCGAGCGCACGACGTCGATCGCGCCGACCGGCGCGAGCACGTAATCGCTGACGCCGCGGCGCACCAGCTCGCGGTAGAGCGTGACGTCGTTGATGCGGCCGATCACGACGACCCTCGTGCCGGCGTCGCAGACGGTTGCGAGGTGGTCGAGCCCGCCCAAGAGGTCGTTGCGCCCGTCGCTCTCGAGCACGATCACGTTCGGCGTCGGCGCCGAGCGGTAGGCTTCGACCGCGGCGGCCATGCCGCCCATCTGGATCTTCAGGTGGGCCTTGCCGAGACGGCGATCCTCGCCGGCCGACTGGACCGCGGCAGCAGTTTCCACGGTCTCGCAGAAGGCCTGGACCGAGACGCGCGGCGCAGGCGCAATATGCTCCTCGACCGGCGTGGGAGCCGCGTCCGGCTGCTCTTCGGGTGTCTGACGAGCGTAGCTGATCATTTGCCGGTATCGCTGAGTTTGGCCCTGTCGGCTTCCGGATAGGCAACCGCCGTCGGCACGCCCTTGCGATATTTCTCGAACGCAGCGGTGCGCCGCGCCGTGTAGGACGGCGTTTCGGGACGCGGCTGCTCGAGGTCCGAGGGATTGTCGACCATGGCTGCGAGGTTGCGCTGATAGGCGCAGCCGTAATTGTAGTATTCCTTGTTCTCGAACCAGCCCTTGTTCTTCATCGAGGGGCCGATGTCATCCGGCCACAGGCCGCAGGGGCCCGCGACCGCGGCGATCTTGGAATAGGTCAGCCGGATCGGTGGCAGGAAGCGCTTGTCTTCCGGCTGATAGGGGCGGGCGATGATGCCACGTGGCGGAACCCCCGCCGCCGCCAGCATCGCCTGAATTTCATGCATCGACTCGGCGACCGGACGCGCGTTGGGCGTACCGGCCGGCACGTCGATATGGATGGCGCCGGTGCCCTCGTGCAGCCAGGACGATGCCACACCCATCACGTCGGCGCGCTGCGCCGCGGTCAACCCGCCGCGGGCGTGGCCGACGAAGACGACGATCGAGCGGTTCTGCTCCTCGATCGCGATCGGATGACGCTGCTTGTAGCTGTCGGGAATGGATGCCGTGACCGCTTCGTCGTGCTGGCAGCCGCCGAGCGCGAGCGCGATGCCGACGAGCGCGCCACCGAAGCCGATGGCGCGTCTGCGAATCTGGGGTGGTGTTGTGGTCATAACGAAGTCCCCGTTCCGCTTTAGTCGGTGATGAAGCCGTAGGTGCCGCGGTAGTTCCGGGCCGGTTCGGTCCGGCCAGGCACGCCGTAGATTCGGTTGATGTTGCCGAGCAGCTCGACTTGCGGATCGGGAGGCGCCGAGAAGCCGTCATCCGGCCGCGACAGATCCTTTTGCGCCACTGCGCGAACGATATAGGGCGTCACGATCACGACCAGCTCGGTCGCGTTGTTGACGAAGTCGCGGCTGCGGAACAGCGTGCCGAGGACCGGCAGCTGCATCAGGCCCGGCAGTCCGCTGATCGCCTGCTTGGTCTGCTGCTGGATCAGGCCGGCCATCGCCATCGCGCCGCCGGAGGGAATCTCCAGCGAGGTCTCGGCCCGGCGGGTCTTGATCGAAGGCACCGTGAGCGAGTTCACCGAGGTCGAGGTCACGGCCTGCGACAGTGTGATCGCATTCTCGTTCGACAGTTCCGAGACCTCGGTCATCACCCGCAGGCTGATCTTGCCTTCGGTCAGAACGACGGGGGTGAAGTTGAGCGAGATGCCGAACTTCTTGAAGCTGATCTGGGTGGTACAGACATGCGTCGTGGGATCGCACGCATAGCCCGCCGGCACCGGGAATTCACCGCCGGCGATGAAGGTCGCCGACTCGCCGGAGATCGCGGTCAGGTTCGGCTCGGCCAGCGTCCGGATCACGCCGGCGGTCTCCATGGCGCGCAGGGTAGCCTGCACCGACGGGGTCGCGCCGAACTTCGTGGTCAGACTGTTGCCGTCCACCAGATTCTTGCCGAGAGCGGTAAACGGGTTGGAATTCGAGAAGCTCACCACGGACGTGCCGTAGTTGAGGTTGGCGGTAAGGTCGATGCCGAGCTGCTTGACGATGTTGCGCGCGACTTCCGCGACCGTCACCTTGAGCATGACCTGGTCGCGGCCGCGGACCACGATCGAATTCACGACCTTGTCGGCGCCGCCGGCGAGGCGCGCGGCGACATCGTTTGCCTGCTGCGCTTCCAACGGGTTCGCCGCAGTGCCGGTCAGCACGATGCCTTCGCCGAGGCCGTCGATCTGGATGTCGGAATTGGGCAGGATCTGCTTCAGCGCGGCCCGCGCGCCGTTGAGGTCGCGCTTGACCGCGATGTCATAGGCCGCAATTTGCTGGCCGGCGGAATCGAAGAACACGATGTTGGTCTGCCCGACCGCGGCGCCGATGATGTAGGCGCGCTGCGCCGAGCGGACCACCGCATTGGCAATCTTGGGGTCGGCGACCAGCACGTCCTTGATGTCGCGCGGAAGGTCGATCACGATGGACTTGCCGATGCCGAGCGAGAGGAATCGCGCGTTCATCTGGCCGTCGGCCGCGACCGGCGCCGCGGGCCGGTAGTCGGCGGCGACCACGGGGGTCAACACCGGGTTGAGTGCCAGCGCGAAGGCGGCCGAAAACGACAGGGCGCGGACCATTGAGGTTCGCATCGTCGCAAGCTCAGCCCTGCATTTCATATCGCCTGTCCTCATCGTGTCTTCGCCGTCTGACTTGGAATGCCGTAGCGGATGATCGAGACGCCGTCGCGCTTCTGCGTGGATTCATCGAGCGTGATTTCGCTCATCTTGACGTCGACGATGCTGCGCAGTGCCAGCGTCAGCGTGCCGCTCTGGCGCGCGGCGGAGAGCGTCGCAGTCTGCGCGGGGTTGAGCTCGAGGGTGACGGTCTTGCCGACCACCGCATTCTGGCCGTCCTTCTCCTTCGGCGCCTGGTCGATGGCGAGGACGCGGATATTGGCCAGGATGATCTCGGACGTGACGAGATCGGGAGCGCCGCTGTTCTGGTCCGGATTCTTGAGACGGCGTGTCAGAAGCACGTCGACGCGGTCGTTGGGCAGGATGAAGCCGCCTGCACCGCTCTCGGGCGAGATCTCGGTCGAGATCGCCCGCATGCCGGTGGGAAGGATTGCCGCCATGAAGCCCGAGCCTTCGGCCTTGACCAGCTTCTGGTCGCGAATCGGCTCACCCTGGATGAAGGGCGAACGCGCGATCGAACCGGTCACCTGGGTCGCGCCCTCGGGACGCTCGTTGCGGCGGATGAAGGTGGCGCTGGCGGTCGCGGCCGGCCAGGTCTGCCATTGCACGTCGTCCGGTTTGACGGTCTGGCCGAGTCCGATGTCGTTCTTGGCCACCAACACGTCGACGGTCGGAAGCTGCGCGACCGGAACCGCCGGAGGCGGCGCAGAATTGTCCGAGCCGCTCGCCAGGTACGCGGCGACGCCGCCGGCGCAGATGGCGACCGTCAGGACGACAATGCGTGCCCTATTCATACGCTTCACTTTCCAACTAAACGCCGCGACGCTGCCGCCGCCGTAATCGGCAGTTGACCAGCTATTCGTCAAAGCATGGTTAATGAGGCGTATCTAAATCGCCTTAACGCCGGGTTTACCCGATGCGTTCAGCGCAGTGCGAGATGGGCAAGGTCGATCGCCTTCACCCATTCGGTCTCCGGGTAGACCATCAGCGCGCTCATCGCGAGCGCGATACCGTAGGGAATGCCACTCTCCTTGGCGTGCAGCCGTGCTAGCCAGGCCTGGCCCGCCAGCCCGTAAGGCAGCGGCCATTGCCGGAACTGGAGCAGGAGCAGCGTCAGCGCCCCGCCGAACAGCGAGGCATAGAGCAGGAAGTTCATCAGCTGCGCGAAACCGAACCAGAGCGCGACGGATGCCGCGACCTTGGCGTCGCCGCCGCCGACCCAGCCCATCGCAAAACAGGTGAAGGCCGCGACCAGGACGAGCGCGCCTGCGCCGACATGGCCCAGCAGCTCGTAAGGTGCCATGCCACCGGCGAGCGCGAGCGCGAAGAAGCCGGCGACCAGCGCCAGCGACACGCGGTTCGAGATCGTCATCGTGAAGAGATCGCTCGCGGCGGCAAACGCGATCAGGGCAGGGAAGAGCAGAAGGCGCGCAAGGTCGAGGATCATGAGCTGCGTCTTGAGGCCTGGGTTTGCCTGGGAGCTGGCGTCGCCGGATGCTAGCCCGCAGTGCTAAATAAACCGACAACGGCGATGCGGTCTTGCGGGGCGGATCTCGCCGGTTGCGCGCTCACCAGAGGCTGGCAATGCGCGCGGCGAGCGCGGCCGTCGCAAGCAGAAGCGCAAGGCAGACCCAATAGGCCGGCGAGCCGGTCCGAGCGTCCTGCGCCTCGTTCGCCGCGACCGCGGCATCCGTTCTGTACTCGTGCAACGCCACTGGAACTTGCCGTCTTGAAAAACAAAGGCCCCGGGAGCTCCGGGGCTTTTGCCGTCGTTCGTCGGTCGCTTACTTCAGCGAGGTGCTGATCGAGGTGAACTTGGTGTTCAGCGTGGTGCCGAGATTGTTGACGACGGTGATGATGGCCAGTGCGATACCGGCGGCGATCAGGCCGTATTCGATGGCGGTGGCGCCGGATTCATCCTTCGCGAAACGCGCAATCAGGTTCTTCATGAACAAAACTCCGTCTGGGTTGGATCGCCTCGTTCGGCGCTGGACTTGACGGGATGAACATGAGAGCGAGCTCTTTCGGTAGAGTTAATTCGATCGGGCAAACCCCCTTGCTCAGCGGTGCTTTTGGCCAGAGTGAATTTCGCCTTAAGGCGGCGGTTGCAATTCGTTCCGGTTCCCGATGTGCAACAAGCGCAGTGCCGGCTTCACCGGTCCTTAAATTTAGCGGAGTACGCGTAAACCAGCCATTTGGAAGAGAGGCGACGATGTCGAGCCTGCCCATGCAAGTCGCCCTGATGCTCGGCGAGACCATCGCCAAGGTGATCCCCGTCACCTTCGTCCTCGCGATGGTCTTCACCGTGCTCGAGCATTTCTGGGCCTGCAATCCCGGCGCGCCCTGGTGGCGCAAGCGGGAGATCGTCACGGACATCTGCTACTGGTTCTTCGTTCCGGTGTTCGCACGCACCATGCGGATAGGACTTCTGATCGTCGGCGCGAGCCTTGTCTTCAACATCCATGATGCCGACGAGCTCATCGCCTTCTACGACAACGGTCACGGCCCGCTGTCGCTGTTGCCCCTCTGGGTTCAGGCCGCGCTGTTCCTGGTCCTGTCCGATTTCATGCTGTACTGGCTGCACCGGCTGTTCCACGGCGGCGGCTTCTGGAAGTACCACGCGATCCATCACTCCTCGGAGGAGATCAGCTGGATTTCGGCCGCCCGCTTCCATCCCGTTAATCTCGTGCTCGGCTCGATCGGGGTCGACGTCGTGCTGCTGATGGCCGGCATTTCCCCGAACGTCATGATCCTGGTTGCCCCGTTCACGACCTTCCATTCGGCCTTCGTGCACGCCAACCTGAACTGGACCTTCGGGCCGTTCAAATATCTGCTGGCGACGCCGGTGTTCCACCGCTGGCACCACACCTCGCTCGAAGAGGGCGGCGACACCAATTTTGCCGGTACCTTCCCGATCTGGGACGTGCTGTTCGGCACTTTCCGCATGCCCGAGGGGCAACTGCCGCAGGATTACGGCAAGGACGAAGCCACCATGCCGAAGGAAATCGCAGGGCAGCTCGCCTATCCGTTCCGCCGCTAGGGCTTTATCGAGAGCCACAAAACGCCGGTCCGTTCAAACAATAGTCCGCGAATTTGCGGAACGTTCACGAATTGAGGGCAGGTTAACCGGGTCGGGCACCGGCTCCGCTGTATCGAATCGTTCTGCCGGTTTGTGACGTCCCGGGAGTAAGAGTATGCGTAAAGAACTGCGCCGTCATGTGCGCGTCTGCCTTCTGGTTGCGACCGCGGTGCTGGCATCGCCGGCTGCCGGCCTTGCCGAATCCACCGCCGATACCATCGCCGTCAGTGTCGACCAGGCCAAGCTGGTGCGGCTGCCCGGGAAGGTGGCGACCATCGTGGTCGGCAATCCGCTGATCGCCGACGTCACGCTCCAGCCCGGCGGCATGATCGTCGTGACCGGGAAAGGCTACGGCGGCACCAATTTCATTGCGCTCGACCGGGGCGGCGAAATCCTGGTCGACCGCCAGATCCAGGTCGAAGGTCCGAGCGACCGGCTCGTCACCGTCTATCGCGGGGTCGAGCGCGAGTCCTATAGCTGTATGCCGACCTGCCAGCGCCGGGTCACGCTCGGTGACAGCGATGCCTACTTCAACAACACGATGAGCCAGGCCGGCACGTTGAGCAACAATGCCAGCGGCGGTGCCGGGGGCGCCAAGACGAACTGACACAAGACGAGCTGACAAGACGAACGAACGGGTCGTGCTGAATTCCGCGGGCAGAAACCGCAATGAAAAAAGGCCGGGCATCGCGCCCGGCCTTTTCTTTTGACTTGTTCGCTCGAGCCGATCGGGGCCGAAAGCGGTAGCTCAGCCGGCCGAGCGGAGGTTGTCCGCTGCCGACTTGCCGGAACGGCGGTCGGCCACGATCTCGTAGGAGATCTTCTGACCTTCGCGCAGCGTGCCGAGGCCCGCACGCTCCACAGCGCTGATGTGGACGAACACGTCCTGGCCGCCGTCGTCGGGCTGGATGAAGCCGAAGCCTTTGGTCGCGTTAAACCACTTCACGGTTCCCATGCTCATGGGGGTAGTCCCTTCTCAGATAACACAATGTCAGAGCCCGCTCGCGCGGACAGGTTAGATCGAATTTTTGGAAGGGTCGTCAGCGTGTCTGAACCGGCTGTACCGGTGGATGCTAATGTCGTCCGGCCGAAAATCGATTAATTCATTTTATTGGAAACAGGCCCTCAAAACAATCCTGACGTGCACGATTTTTTGATCCGCCGTGGAGTCCACGGCGGATCAGCATACAGGTTAGAATTTTAATTCCGCGCTCGCGCGCCAAGGGGCCGTTAACGGCGGCGGAACTGGCCACCGCGCTGTCCGGGACGTGGAGGTCCGCCCACACCGCTCGGACGTTCGTCCTTGTGGCGGAAAATCAGCCGGCCCTTTTCGAGGTCATAGGGCGACATTTCCACCGTCACGCGATCGCCCGCCAGCGTCTTGATGCGGTTCTTCTTCATCTTGCCGGCGGTATAGGCGACGATCTCGTGTCCGGCATCGAGTTGCACGCGGTAGCGGGCATCGGGGAGGATTTCGGTGACCAGTCCTTCGAACTGGATCAGCTCTTCCTTAGCCATGAATTTCTCCAGGTCGTGGACGGCTAGTGCGAATGGGGTTTGCGGTTCGGTTGGCTGTTCGGCCGACTCTCGCGGCGCAAAAAGGCAACGCCTTGTATCCCATCAGGCGCCCCGGCGCTATGCGCGGAACGCTGTTCCGGACGGCCGTTTGGCGAAGAATGCGCCTTGCCGCCGGAGCGGCCGCGACGAGATGCCTTCGAGCCGTTGGGGCCACCGCCGGGGCGGCCGTCAACATGCCTGGCGTCGCCATGCCGTCCTTCGCCGGGCCTTCCGTCGCCCTGCTTGCCGGCACTGTGGTGGCGCCCGTCGGCATGCCTTTCGTCGGCGCGCCGTCCGTCACCGTGCCGAGCGCCTTGCGAACGCTGGCCGGGGCGGCCCGGCCGGCCCTGTCGTTGCTGCGCCGGGGGAGGACCTGCATCGCGGCGGCCGGCGTCGGTGCGATGATCCTCGCGCGACAGCGTCACCTTGATCAGCCGCTCGATGTCGCGGAGATAGCTGAGCTCCTCGCCGCCTGCGACCAGCGAGATGGCGGTGCCTTCGGCGCCGGCACGCGCGGTGCGGCCGATGCGGTGCACGTAGGTCTCGGGCACGTTGGGCAGGTCGAAATTGATGACGTGAGTGATGCCGTCGACATCGATGCCGCGGGCGGCGATATCGGTGGCAACCAGCGTGCGGATGTCGCCGGAGCGGAACTGGGCGAGCGTCCGTTCGCGATGGTTCTGCGACTTGTTGCCGTGGATGGCGCTGGCGGCGATGCCGGCCTTCTCAAGGGTTTTCACCACCTTGTCGGCGCCGTGCTTGGTGCGGGTGAAAACCAGTGCGCGGTTGACCGGCTCCTGTTTCAACAGCTGGGCGAGGAACGCCGGCTTCGCGGAGAAGTCGACCTGGATGATGCGCTGCTGGATGCGCTCCACGGTCGAGGACACCGGAGTCACCGCGACGCGGGCGGGATCACGCAGCATGGCGTCGGCAAGCTCGGCGATGTCCTTCGGCATGGTGGCCGAGAAGAACAGCGTCTGCCGCTTGATCGGCAGCTTGGCGACGATTTTGCGGATGTCGTTGATGAAGCCCATGTCGAGCATGCGGTCGGCCTCGTCGAGCACGAGGAATTCGACGCTTCCAAGCCTCAAGCCGTTGCTCTGCACGAGGTCGAGCAGGCGGCCGGGAGTGGCGACCAGCACCTCGACGCCCTGCATCAGTGAGCGGACCTGACGCCCCATCGGCACGCCGCCGATGGCGAGTGTCGAGGACAGGCGGACGTGGCGGCCATAGGCGTTGAAGCTGTCGAGGATCTGGCCCGACAGTTCGCGCGTGGGCGACAGCACCAGGACGCGGGCCGTCTTCGGCTGCGGCTTGATGCGGTTCTCGAGCAGGCGGTGAAGGATCGGCAGCGCGAAGGCCGCGGTCTTGCCGGTTCCGGTCTGGGCGATGCCGACGACGTCACGGCCGGTCAGCGCGGTCGGAATGGTCTGGGCCTGGATGGGGGTGGGGGTGACGTAGTTCTCGTCGGCGAGAGCACGGGAGATGGGTTCGGCGAGGCCGAAGTCCTGAAACGAAGTCAAAAGGGGGTTCTTTCCATGTCAAAAGCGGGCGCCCGGCGCATTCGGCGCGGCGCGCGCAAAAGGGTGTCGTGAAGACACCTGCGTGTTTGGGGTGTCGGATGGCTTGATGGGATGGGGCAAGCCAGACGCCCGTAAGGGCTTAAGAACACGCGGCTCGCAACGGTCTCTTGATTCGCAAGAGGCCTCGCGCTCCATATGGAACATCGAAGGGGCGCTTTCAAGGCAAGTCTGCCGCAAACCGCGATTGCGGTGCAGAAATAGTTATGCCGGAATTTTAGCCAGAGTCCGCAATTTGCTCATAAAATAATCTGCCTGCCGCTTTCGCATACATTTAAATTGCCCATCGTTTAGGCGAAGCGGTTGCGGCGAAACTTTGTTTTAGATCGATTTTATAAACAAAAACAATGGTTTGAGTGGTGTTTACTCCATGGCATGGTTCTTGCGAATCCGTTAATCGCAGGCGGCCGTGGGGCCGTTTCGCAGCGTCTTTTTCACGTCTGCGTCAGGGAGATGAGATACTCATGCTTAACAAATCCACTCACGATATAGCGGCGTCATTTAGCCGCCGCGGCGTGCTCGCCGCGACCGCCGGACTGATGCTCGGTCTGGCTTCATTGACCGGCGCCAAGGCCGCCGACGACACCATCAAGGTCGGCGTGCTTCACTCCCTCTCCGGCACCATGGCCATCAGCGAAACCACGCTGAAGGACACTATCCTCTTCCTGATCGATGAGCAGAACAAGAAGGGCGGCGTGCTGGGCAAGAAGCTCGAAGCCGTCGTCGTCGATCCCGCCTCGAACTGGCCGCTGTTCGCCGAGAAGGCGCGCGAGCTGATCACCAAGGACAAGGTCGCGGTCGTGTTCGGCTGCTGGACCTCGGTGTCGCGCAAGTCGGTGCTCCCGGTCTTCAAGGAGTTGAACAACATCCTGTTCTACCCCGTGCAGTACGAGGGCGAGGAGAGCGAGCGCAACGTGTTCTACACCGGTGCTGCGCCGAACCAGCAGGCGATCCCCGCCGTCGACTACCTGATGAAGGAAGAGAAGGTGAAGCGCTGGGTGCTCGCGGGCACCGACTACGTCTATCCGCGCACCACCAACAAGATCCTGGAAGCCTATCTGAAGTCCAAGGGTGTCGCCCAGGAAGACATCATGATCAACTACACGCCGTTCGGTCATTCCGACTGGCAGACGATCGTGGCCGACATCAAGAAGTTCGGCTCGGCCGGCAAGAAGACCGCGGTGGTCTCGACCATCAACGGCGACGCCAACGTCCCCTTCTACAAGGAGCTCGGCAACCAGGGCATCAAGGCGAAGGACATCCCGGTGGTCGCGTTCTCGGTGGGTGAGGAAGAACTCGCCGGCATCGACACCAAGCCGCTGCTCGGCCATCTCGCCGCCTGGAACTACTTCGAATCGATCAAGACCCCGGCGAACGAGAAGTTCATCAAGGACTGGCAGGCCTACACCAAGAATCCGAAGCGCGTGACCAACGACCCGATGGAAGCGCACGTGATCGGCTTCAACATGTGGGTGAAGGCCGTCGAGAAGGTGAAGTCGACCGATCCGGACAAGGTGATCGACGCGCTTCCCGGCATCGAAGCGCCGAACCTGACCGGTGGCGTGTCGAAGATGCTGCCGAACCACCACATCACCAAGCCGGTGTTCATCGGCGAGATCAAGGGCAACGGCCAGTTCGACGTGGTCTGGAAGACCCCGGGTCTCGTTGCTGGCGATGCCTGGTCGAAAGAGCTCGACGGCTCCAAGGACCTGATCGGCGACTGGGTCGGCAAGAAGTGCGGCAACTTCAACACCAAGACCAACAAGTGCCTCGGCTCGGGCTCCTGATCCGGACCTGACGCTCCGTTACACGATCGGAGAAGGCGGCGATCCCGCCGCCTTCTCCACTCCTTTCTGCCGGGGTCATTCACAGTGCCAGCCCATTTGTCCGCCCGTCTCTGCACCTTTGTCCTCTCGTTGTTCCTGATCGCGTTCGCACTGCCGGCCTTTGCCGGTCCGTTCGAGGACGCCGTCGCCAAATTCGCCAACGATGATTATTCCGAGACGGAAGAGGCGATCGGCGTGGTCGCGAGCAGCGGCAACAAGCTGGCCTTCCCCATCATCAGCGCGCTCCAGGACGGCCGCCTCATGGCCGATCCTGACAGCAAGAAGGTTTACGTCACCGGCGCCGACGGCAAGTCGATCGATGCCGCAACCGGCGATCCGGTCGCCAGCGTTCCCGACAGCGCGAGCGCGGTCCGCCTCAACAACCGCCTGCGCCGCAGCGTCGACGCCGCGGTCGGCAGCCTGACGCTGCAGTCGCCGGATCTCGGAGTGCGCCTCCAGGCCGCGCAATCCGTCTTCAAGTCGCATGAGGAGACGGCGCTCGAAGCCGTCGACGGCGCGCTCGCCAAGGAAACCAACCGATCCGTCAAGGCCGCGCTGGTCGATGCCCGCGCGGCAATCCTGTTGTTCAAGTCCGACGCCACCGAGGTCGAGAAGCTCGAGGCGGTCGCCACCCTCAAGGCGCGTGGCGACCAGGAAGCGCTGGCGCTGCTCACCGGTATGGGCGACCAGCCGGCCTCGGTGACCAAGGCGGCTGCCAGCGCGATCGGCTCGATCCAGAGCTCGCTCGCGGTCTGGTCCATGGTTCAGAATGCCTGGTACGGCCTCTCGCTCGGCTCGGTGTTGCTGCTCGCCGCGATCGGCCTCGCCATCACCTTCGGCGTGATGGGCGTGATCAACATGGCCCATGGCGAGATGGTGATGATCGGCGCCTACACCACTTTCGTGGTGCAGGAGGTGATCCGCACCAGCTATCCCGGCCTGTTCGACTATTCGCTGCTGATCGCGGTGCCGCTCGCCTTCCTCGTCGCCGGCGCGATCGGCGTGCTGATCGAACGCAGCATCATCCGCTTCCTCTATGGGCGTCCGCTGGAGACGCTGCTCGCGACCTGGGGCCTGTCGCTGGTGCTGCAGCAGGCGGTGCGCACCATGTTCGGTCCGACCAACCGCGAGGTCGGCAACCCCTCCTGGATGAGCGGCGCGTTCGAGCTCGGCCAGATCACCATCACCTATAACCGCCTCTGGATCCTGGTCTTCACGCTCGCGGTGTTTGCGATCCTGCTCGCGATGCTGCGCTATACCGCGCTTGGCCTCGAGATGCGCGCGGTGACCCAGAATCGCCGCATGGCGGCCTCGATGGGCATCGCGACCTCGCGCGTCGACGCGCTGACCTTCGGGCTCGGCTCGGGCATTGCCGGCATCGCCGGCGTGGCGCTGTCGCAGATCGACAATGTCAGTCCCAATCTCGGCCAGAGCTACATCATCGACAGCTTCATGGTCGTGGTGTTCGGCGGGGTCGGCAATCTCTGGGGCACGCTGGTCGGCGCCTTCACGCTCGGCATCGCCAACAAGTTCCTGGAGCCGGTCGCCGGTGCCGTGCTCGGCAAGATCGCCATCCTTGTTCTCATCATCCTCTTCATTCAAAAACGCCCGCGCGGCCTGTTCGCGCTCAAGGGCCGTGCGGTGGAAGCATGACCCCTCACATGCTGACGCGATCGCTGGACCGCGGCGCGACCATCTTCCTCGCCATCGTCGTGGCCTGCGGCATCCTGATCCCGCTCTCCAACCTGCTGCTGCCCGCGGGCTCGTTCCTGCAAGTGCCAACCTATCTCGTCGCGCTCTGGGGCAAGTACGTCTGCTACGCGATCCTCGCGCTCTCGATCGATCTGATCTGGGGCTATTGCGGCATCCTCTCGCTCGGTCACGGTGCCTTCTTCGCGCTCGGCGGCTACGCGATGGGCATGTACCTGATGCGGCAGATCGGCACCCGCGGCGTCTACGGCAACCCGATCCTGCCCGATTTCATGGTGTTCCTGAACTATTCGAAGCTGCCCTGGTACTGGTACGGCTTCGACATGTTCTGGTTCGCGGCGCTGATGGTGCTGGTCGTGCCCGGCCTGCTCGCCTTCTGCTTCGGCTGGCTCGCCTTCCGCTCCCGCGTCACCGGCGTGTATCTGTCGATCATCACGCAGGCGATGACCTACGCGCTCCTGCTCGCCTTCTTCCGCAACGATTTCGGCTTCGGCGGCAACAACGGCCTCACCGACTTCAAGGACATCCTGGGCTTCAACGTCCAGGCCGAAGGCACCCGCGCCGCGCTGTTCGCGCTGAGCTGCCTGGCGCTGATCGCAAGCTTCCTGATCTGCCGCTCCGTGGTGTCCTCCAAGCTCGGCAAGGTCCTGATCGCAATCCGCGACGCGGAATCGCGCAGCCGCTTCCTCGGCTACCGCGTCGAATCCTACAAGCTGTTCGTGTTCACGTTGTCGGCCTGCATGGCCGGCGTCGCCGGGGCGCTCTATGTGCCGCAGGTCGGCATCATCAACCCATCCGAATTCGCGCCGGGCAATTCGATCGAAGCGGTGATCTGGGTCGCGGTCGGCGGCCGCGGCACGCTGGTCGGCGCGGCGCTCGGTGCGGTCGTCGTCAACTACGCCAAAACGTTCTTCACCTCGGGCATGCTGGCGCCGTACTGGCTGTTCATGCTGGGCGCGATGTTCATCCTGGTGACGCTGTTGCTGCCCAAGGGCATCGTCGGCACCTTCAACGCCTGGTGGGATCAGTCGAAGGAGAAGCGCGCCGCCGCCGCGACGACCGCGAGCGCCGCGGCGGAAGACGGCATCACCGAACCCAAGATGGCGGAGTAGCCGGTCATGAACGTCATGGACACCCGCGCGACCTCCGCGATGCTCTATCTCGACGGCGTGCACGTCTCGTTCGACGGCTTCCACGCCATCAACAATCTGTCGCTGACGCTCGCGCCCGGCGAGATGCGCGCCATCATCGGCCCCAACGGCGCCGGCAAGACCACGATGATGGATATCATCACCGGCAAGACCAAGCCCGACGAAGGCACGGTGCTGTTCGACGGCGTCACCGACCTGACGCGGCTCGACGAGACCCGTATCGCCGAGCTCGGCATCGGTCGCAAATTCCAGAAGCCGACCGTGTTCGAGAGCCAGACCGTGCAGGACAATCTCCTGCTCGCGCTCAATGTCGATCACAGCGTCAAGGGCACGCTGTTCTGGCGCGGCAGCAGGCCGGAGTCCGAGCGCATCGACAAGGTGCTGGAGACGATCCGCCTCACCGAGGCGCGCAACCGCCTCGCCGGCAGCCTCAGCCACGGCCAGAAGCAGTGGCTGGAGATCGGCATGCTGCTCGCGCAGGATCCGAAGCTGCTGCTGGTGGACGAGCCCGTCGCCGGCATGACCGACGTCGAGACTCATCTGACCGCAGAGCTGCTGAAAGAGATCAACAAGACCCACACCGTGATGGTGGTCGAGCACGACATGACGTTCGTGCGCGAGCTCGGCGTCAAGGTCACCTGCCTGCACGAAGGCACGGTGCTCGCGGAGGGGACCATCGACCAGGTTTCGTCCAACGAGCGGGTCATCGAAGTGTATCTGGGGCGCTGAGCAATGCTTGAGGTCAAGGACATCAACCTGTTCTACGGCGCGGCGCAGGCGCTGCGCGGCGTCTCGATCGCCGCAGAGCCCGGCAAGGTCACCTGCGTGCTCGGCCGCAACGGCGTCGGCAAGACCTCGCTCTTGCGCGCCATGGTCGGGCAATATCCGATCTCCTCGGGTGCCATCGTGCTCGACGGCAGCGACATCACGGCCCTGAAGCCCTATGAGCGGGCGCGCAAGGGCATCGGCTTCGTGCCGCAAGGCCGCGAGATCTTTCCTCTTCTGACGGTCGAGGAAAACCTCAAGACCGGCTTCGGTCCGCTCAAGCGTGAGGACAGGCACATTCCGGACGACGTGTTCTCGCTGTTCCCGGTGCTGCAAAGCATGCTCGGCCGGCGCGGCGGCGATCTCTCCGGCGGCCAGCAGCAGCAGCTCGCGATCGGACGTGCGCTGGTGATGCGGCCAAAGCTGCTGCTGCTCGACGAGCCGACCGAGGGCATCCAGCCCTCGATCATCAAGGACATCGGCCGCGCCATCTCTTACCTACGCAACCTCGGCAACATCGCCATCGTGCTGGTCGAACAATATCTCGACTTTGCCTGCGAACTCGGCGACAGTTTCGCCGTGATGGATCGCGGCGCGGTGAAATTCGCCTGCGATCGCTCCAATCTCGACCCGGCCGAAATCAGCCGCCAGATGGCCCTGTAGGCTATTTCTGCCGCGACCGGCTGGGGAGGCGGATGCGCAGCGACGTTTCAGTCACGTCTGGGGATTTCGAGGCGAACCGTGCCCGCGGCGCGGTGCATTTCGACGTGCATGCGCGCGATGGCGTGACGCGGCGCGGGACCTTGCATGAGTCCGGATCCCTGCGTGTGCGCTTTCCCTCGCCGGAAGGCGAGGGGCTCTCCGGCGTGTTCGTCAACACGGCCGGTGGCGTTGCCGGCGGCGACACTTTCGATGTCGACATCGTGGCGGGCGAGGGCTCGCGCCTGACATTGACTACGGCGGCGGCCGAGAAGGTCTATCGTGCGCCCGGGAATGCGGCGCAGCTCAGTATCGCCCTGAAGGTCGCTGCCGGCGCGCATCTCGGCTGGCTGCCTCAGGAGACGATCCTGTTCGATCGCGCCCGGGTTCACCGCAGCTTCGACATCGAGCTCGATGATTCCGCCTCGCTCGTGCTTTGTGAAATCGTCGTATTCGGCCGCACCGCCATGGGTGAGCGGATGGAGCAGGGCGAGTTCGTCGACCGCTGGCGGCTGCGTCGTGGTGGCAGACTGGTGTTCGCAGAGACCGTCAGGCTCGACGGCCATGTCGGCGCAAAACTCGGGCGGTCCGCCGTTGCCAGGGGTGGTGCTGCGATCGGAACGGCGCTGATCGCGCCCGGTGACGAGGCCCTGGTCGAGCGCATCCGCGAGGCGTCGGAATCCTTTTCCGGCGAGGTCGGAATCTCGGCCTGGAATGGATTTGCAATGGCGCGGTTCTGTGCCCAAGATGCGGCGCGCCTGCGGGCCGACATGATGGCCGTGCTGGCGCGCACCAGTGCGGCGCTGCCCCGGCTCTGGTTGAATTGAAGTGTTGAACGGAAGAGATTTCGCATGAACCTGTCTCCCCGCGAAAAGGACAAGCTCCTGATCTCGATGGCGGCCATCGTGGCCCGCCGCCGGCTGGATCGCGGCGTCAAGCTCAACCATCCCGAGGCGATCGCGATCATCTCCGATTTCATCCTCGAAGGCGCGCGCGACGGCCGCACCGTTGCCGAACTGATGCAGTCCGGCGCCCAGGTCCTCACGCGTGATCAGGTGATGCCGGGCATCCCTGAGATGATCCACGACATCCAGGTCGAGGCGACGTTTCCGGACGGCACCAAGCTCGTCACCGTGCACGAGCCGATCAGGTAGGAGCGAGAACATGATCCCCGGCGAACTCTTCATCCAGGACGGCGAGATCGAGCTCAACGCCGGCCGCAAGACCGTGACCTTGACGGTCGCCAACACCGGCGACCGCCCGATCCAGGTCGGCTCGCACTACCATTTCTTCGAGACCAACCCGGCGCTGAAGTTCGACCGCAGGAAAGCCCGCGGCATGCGCCTCGACATCGCCGCCGGCACCGCCGTTCGCTTCGAGCCGGGCCAGACCCGCGACGTCCAGCTGGTGGCTGTGGCCGGCAAGAAGACGATCTACGGTTTTCGTGGCGACGTCATGGGGAAGCTGTAGGGCAGGTTGAGGCGAGCACAGTGATCTACAGTGAGGTGAGCACGGCTGTCTCGCTCCCTCCCCCCTTGCGGGGGAGGGTTGGGGAGAGGGGTATGCCACACGACGAGGTCTCTCCACTGCAAAGAACCCGCGCCAAACGATTGAGGCGCGAGATGACTCGCGCTGAGACGTTGCTGTGGCGTCACCTGAAGGCCGATCGTCTTGCGGGCCTGGCCTTTCGCCGTCAGACCCCCATGGGCAATTACATCGCCGATTTCGTCGCCCATTCATGCAAGCTTATCGTTGAGCTCGATGGTGAGAGCCATGTGTTCGAAGAACGTATCCGGCACGATGAGTGGCGCGACCAATGGTTCGCGTCGCGTGGCTATCGTGTGCTGCGTTTCACCAATGACGACGTGATGAAAAATCTTGAGGGCGTCGTTCTCTCCATTCTCGAGGCAGCGGAGCCCGTGGCACCCCTCTCCCTAACCCTCCCCCGCAAGGGGGGAGGGAACCCTTCCACGGATGCGTCCCTAACTAGCGACGATATTTATCCTTCTGCTTCTCCACAGACTGAGGAGAAGCCATGACTCAAGGTTGTGCGGCGTGTGCATTCGGTTGTCAGGCTTTCATTCGTGGTGAGGTGAGCACGCTATCCAGGCTCCCTCCCCCCTTGCGGGGGAGGGTTGGGGAGAGGGGTCTGCCCCGGGCGCTGACGGAAGCGACGGGGCAATTTCGTGCAGCGCGCATTTGCAGCGCGCGCGGACATGGAGTCCTGTGACCGCCATGCTGTCGCCAATCCGCCTCATCTCCGAAGCCGCCGAACTTGCCGCGCGCCGTCACAACGGAATGGCGCGCAAGGGGCGCGGCAACGAGCCCTACATCAACCATCTCGCGGAGGTCGCGAACCTGCTCGCGACCGCGACAGATGGTGCGGATGCCGAACTGGTCGCGGCCGGCTGGCTGCATGATTCGATCGAGGACACCGAAACCACGCGCGAGGAGCTCGCGCAGACATTCTCCGAACGTGTCGCCTACCTTGTCGTTGAATGCACCGACGATATGAACCTGCCAAAGCCGGAGCGGCGGCGGCATCAGGTGCTCGATGCGCCTAAGAAATCGCCCAGCGCCAAGCTGATCAAGATCGCCGACAAGATCAGCAATATCGGCGCGCGCGTCCATTCCGATCCGACGGCCGAGGAGCGTGACGACCTCGTCGACTACACTGACTGGGCCGAGCAGGTTGTCGCCGGTTGCCGCGGCGGAAACTCCAGGCTCGATACGACATTCGACGATATTGTGCTCACAGCGAGGGCTTCACTGTGAGCGCCGAACGACAATTCAAACGCAAACGGGGCTTGTGATGTCCGTCAAGATCAAACGTTCCGTGTATGCCGACATGTTCGGCCCAACCACCGGCGACAAGGTCAGGCTCGCCGACACCGATCTCATCATCGAGGTCGAGAAGGATTTCACCACTTACGGCGAGGAGGTGAAGTTCGGTGGCGGCAAGGTGATCCGCGACGGCATGGGCCAGTCGCAGGTGACGAACAAGCAGGGAGCGGCGGACACCGTCATCACCAATGCCTTGATCGTCGATCACTGGGGCATCGTGAAGGCCGACGTCGCGATCAAGGACGGCATGATCGCCGGCATCGGCAAGGCCGGCAATCCCGATATCCAGCCGGGCGTCACCATCGTCATCGGCCCCGGCACCGACGTGATTGCTGGCGAAGGCAAGATCCTCACTGCTGGCGGCTTCGACAGCCACATCCATTTCATCTGCCCGCAGCAGATCGAGCACGCGCTGATGTCCGGCGTCACCTCGATGCTCGGCGGCGGCACGGGGCCGTCACACGGCACCTTCGCCACCACCTGCACCCCGGGCCCGTGGCACATGGGCCGGATGATCCAGTCGTTCGATGCGTTTCCGGTCAATCTCGGCATTTCGGGCAAGGGCAACGCCTCGCGCCCCGCGGCGCTGGTCGAGATGATCAAGGGCGGCGCCTGCGCGCTGAAGCTGCACGAGGACTGGGGCACGACGCCGGCCGCGATCGACAACTGCCTGTCGGTCGCCGATGATTACGACATCCAGGTGATGATCCACACCGACACGCTGAACGAATCCGGCTTCGTCGAGGACACCATCAAGGCGTTCAAGGGCCGCACCATCCACGCCTTCCACACCGAAGGCGCCGGCGGCGGTCACGCACCTGACATCATCAAGGTCGCCGGGCTCAAGAATGTGCTGCCGTCCTCGACCAACCCGACGCGCCCCTTCACCCGCAACACCATCGACGAGCATCTCGACATGCTGATGGTGTGCCACCACCTCGATCCCTCGATCGCGGAGGATCTGGCGTTTGCCGAGAGCCGGATCCGCAAGGAAACCATCGCCGCCGAAGACATTTTGCACGATCTCGGCGCGCTCTCGATGATGTCGTCGGACTCCCAGGCCATGGGCCGCCTCGGCGAGGTGATCATCCGCACCTGGCAGACCGCGGACAAGATGAAGAAGCAGCGCGGGTCGTTGCCGCAGGACAAGGGCAAGGACAACGACAATTTTCGCGTCAAGCGCTACCTCGCCAAATACACGATCAACCCCGCGATCGCGCACGGCGTCTCGAAGCTGATCGGCTCGGTGGAGAAGGGCAAGCTCGCCGATCTCGTGCTGTGGTCGCCGGCCTTCTTCGGCGTCAAGCCCGACTGCATCGTCAAGGGCGGCATGATCGTCGCGGCCCCGATGGGCGATCCGAATGCCTCGATCCCGACGCCGCAGCCGGTGCACTACCAGCCGATGTTCGGCGCCTTCGGCAAGGCGCGTACGGCCTCCTCCGTCGTCTTCACCTCGAAGGCGGCGATCACGGGAGGACTCGCGCGCAAGCTCGGTATCGACAAGAAGCTCTATGCGGTCCAGAACACCCGCGGCAGGATCTCGAAGAAGAGCATGATCCACAACGACGCCACGCCCAAGATCGAGGTCGATCCGGAGACCTACGAGGTCCGCGCCGACGGCGAACTGCTCACCTGTGCCCCCGCCGAGGTGCTGCCGATGGCTCAGCGATATTTCATGTACTGAAATAGCGTCTCAACGCATGCCTCCGGAGGATGTCCCGGGGGCCGGCTTTTCCGGTTTTGCGTTCGATCCCGCATGGTCTAAGGTCCCGCCCGGTATCTTAATCCAGAAGAAAAGCCGGGAGGATTTCTCGTGATCTACGTCGTTGCCACCTTGACCATCAAGCCCGAAACGCGCGCCGAATTCATCGCAGCCGCCACCGCCTGCATCAAGGAGACGCGGAAAGAGCCCGGCAATATCGCCTATGATCTGCACGAGAGCGTCACCGATCCCGCCAGGATGGTGTTCGTCGAGCAGTGGGAAAACGCCGAGGCGCTGGTGCCCCATCGTGCCATGGAGCACATGAAGACGTTCGGCCGCGTCGCGGTGAAGTGTTTTACGGCGCCGCCGAAGATCGAAGTGATCACGCCCGAGAAGGTCGAGACACGGTAACGGGGTAAAAGCGCATGATCCGGGCAACGCAGGTCAGGGGACAGTACCGCTTCACGGAGGCGCCGGCTGATACGGTAGTGCTCGATTTCGACGATCGGCACCGCCGCCGCATGGCGATGACGGGAACGCGGGGGCTCGAATTCCTGCTCGACCTGGAGAACGCCGTCGCCTTGCGCGGCGGCGATGCGCTGGTGCTGGAGGACGGCCGGCTGGTCGAAGTGGTCGCCGCGCCCGAGCCGCTGCTCGAAATTCGTGGCCACGATCCGCACCACCTCATCCGCGTCGGCTGGCATCTCGGCAACCGCCATCTGCCGACGCAGATCATGGCCAAGGGCCTGCGCATCCGCCGCGACCACGTCATCGAGGCCATGGTGAAAGGCCTCGGTGCGCGTGTGATCGAGATCGATGCGCCGTTCGATCCCGAAGGCGGCGCCTATGCCGATGCCGGCCACGCGCATGGGCACGACGACCATGCCCATCACGACCACGATCACCACGATCACGGGCACGATCATCACCATCATGATCATGCCGCGCATGACCATGGCCACGATCATCATGCTCATGACCACGACGAGCATTGCGACCACGGCGACCATCACCACGGCCACAAGCATGCTCATGACCACAAATGAGCCGGCCGGCGCCGGTGATCTCGCAGAGCGCGAGGCGGCGGCGCTGTACCGGCTGATGACCTGGCTGTCGCCGGCGTTCCCCGTCGGCGGTTTCTCCTATTCCAGCGGCATCGAATGGGCGGTCGAGGCAGGCGACATCACCGACACCGCCACGCTGGCGGACTGGCTCGATGCGATGCTCGGCGATGGCTCGGGCTTCTGCGATGCGACGTTTCTGGTCCATGCCTATCGCGCCACTGAACTGGGCGAGGACGCCACCTTGAGCGATGTCGCCGAGCTCGCCGCCGCCTTCGTGCCGTCGCGCGAGCGGCAGCTGGAGACGACCTCGCAGGGACGCGCCTTCATCGACATCGCCCGCGCCGCGTGGGATGCGGAAGGGCTGGATGCAATGGTTGCGGCATGCCGCACGCCACTGGTCTACCCGGTGGCGGTCGGCGTCGTTGCCGCGATGCACGGCGTGCCGCTGGCGCCGACGCTGCACGCCTTCCTGCATGCGCTGGTCTCGAACTGGATTTCCGCGGCCAGCCGGCTCATTCCGCTCGGCCAGACCGACAGCCAGCGCGTGCTGGTGAGGCTGGAAGCGGCCGTCGCCGCGACCGCCAATCGGGCGCTGAATGCGGCGTTGGACGACCTCGGCAGCGCGACGTTTCGCGCCGATCTCGCCAGCCTGCGGCACGAAACGCAATATACGCGGCTGTTTCGATCATGAGCGGCATGGCCTAAAATCAATCAGGAGAGAGCGAGTTACATGTCTACTTCTCACGGCCCCTTGCGTGTCGGCGTCGGAGGCCCGGTCGGATCGGGCAAGACCGCGCTGATGGACCTGCTCTGCAAGACCATGCGCGAGCGCTACGACATCGCGGCGATCACCAACGACATCTACACCAAATGGGATGCGGAATTCCTCGTGCGCTCGGGCTCGCTGACGCCGGACCGCATTGCCGGGGTCGAGACCGGCGGCTGCCCGCACACCGCGATCCGCGAAGACGCTTCGATGAATTTGGCCGCGGTGGCGGACATGCGCGCGAAATTCCCCGGACTCGATCTCGTCCTGATCGAATCCGGCGGAGATAATCTCGCTGCCACTTTTTCCCCGGAGCTCGCCGACCTCACCATCTACGTCATCGACGTCGCGGCCGGCGACAAGATCCCGTCCAAGGGCGGCCCCGGCATCACAAGGTCGGACCTCCTTGTGATCAACAAGATCGACCTGGCGCCCCATGTCGGCGCTTCCCTGGAAAAGATGGAGACGGACGCCAGGCGCATGCGCGGCGAGCGTCCGTTCGTCATGACCAACCTGAAGAAGAGCCAGGGCCTCGACCGCATCATCGGCTTCATCGAGGCCAAAGGCGGCCTGAAAAGGGGCAGCTGACGGACGCGACGACTTAACGCAGGCGTTTCGCTTCGTTAACGCCCTGGCGGCAGTGCCGTCCACGGAACAAATTTTCGACACGGCGATTAACTACCTCCGGTGCCCGGGGAGCCAATCCGTCCCGGCCGGACCATCGGCCGGACGGATTAAGCTTCTCAGGCGACCCAAGTTGCGTACTGATGCCTCCTCCTTCATTATCTCCGCCACCGGGGGTCACCCTGTTTCGGCACCTGGCCGTTCGAACGGCGTTCATATGCTCCGTGCTTATTGCCGACCTCCTGCGTTCGCCTGAGTAGTCGCGTGGTCCGGCTGGGATTCATCATCGGCTTCATCGCTCTGCTCGGGGTCTTGCTCTCCGGGCTTGCGGCCTATCGCGTCCACGACCAGGAGCTGGCGCTGGACCGGATCGCGCTGGCGCGTGCGATCGACGTCCATGCGAGCCTGGTCCAGGACCGGCTGACCGAGCGCGAGCTGCTCGCACGGGTTGCCTCAGGCCTGTTCCGGGCGCCCTCGGTGCTCAAGCCGAACATGCTCGAGCCGCTGCGCTCGGCCATCTACGCCTTCAAGACCGATTTCGTGGTGGCCGGCTGGGTCGCTCGCCTGAAGCCGAACGAGCTTGCCGCGGCGCAGGCCGCCATCGCCAGCGCCGGTTTTCCCAATCCGCAGATCCGCAGCTATGACGACAAGCCGATCGACCCGGCGAGCGTCACCCAGCCGATTGACGTGCTGTTGGACCTCGAACCGCGCAGCAACGAGACCAAGGCGCTGCCTGGCCGCAGCTACGACCAGGATCAGGTGCGCAGCGCCATGCTGACGCGCGCCAGGGTCGAGAAGAGGTCGGTCGCCTCGGACCCGATTCCGCTGCTGCGCAGCGGCGGGCCGATCGGCGTCATCGTGGCCGCTCCCGTCATCCCCGAGGGTGCGACTGAGCCGGCAGGCTTCATCACCTTTTCCTACGAGCTCGCCTCCCTGATGCTGACCAACGACGACATGTCGCTGTTCTCGGTCGCGCTGAAGGATCCGCGCAGGGACGGCGGCGAGCTCGTCGCCAATGATCAAGGCGTTGTCTCGGACCGCATGACGGCGGCGGACGGACCGGCGCCGTCGGCGACGCGCACGGTGAGCTTCGGCGCTCGCGACTGGCAACTCGGCTATTACGCCAAGACCAACTCGGCGCGTCGCGCCGAGCAGACCGCGATCATCGTGGCGGCGATCGGCTTTGCGATCACCGCGATGGTGTGCGGCCTGTTCGGCTATGTCGCCTACAACAATCTGCGGCTCAGCCGGGAAATCCAGGTGCGGATCGGCTTCGAGCGCCGGTTGACGGCTGTGATCGACGAGCTCAACCACCGGGTCAAGAACATCCTGGCGGTGATCCAGTCGATCGTGACGCGCACGCTGCGCCACGGCTCGGACATCGACGTCGCGCGCGAGCTGCTGATCGGCCGCATCCACGCCATGTCCAACGTGGTCTCGCTGCTCAGCGAGAGCCAGTGGCAGGGCGTCAAGCTGAAGGGCCTGTTCGAGGCGCGCGCCATCCCGCATGCCGACCGCATCGCGGTCACAGGTCCCGACATCGCGGTCAGCGCGCGGGCGGCGCAGAGCCTGTCGCTGCTGTTCTTCGAGCTCGCCTCGCACTCCGATGAGGGCCTGTCGCTGGTCGGCAAGCACCCGCACATCACCGCGAACTGGACGGTGACGGGCGAGGGGACCGACGAGGTCTTCCATTTCCGATGGGAGGAGTTCAACACCAGCGAGGCGACGCGCCGCCCCGATTCCGATTTCGGCCTGATCCTGCTCGACCGCGTCGCCCCCGAGGCGCTCGGCGGCACCGCCAAGCGCTATTTCACCGACGTCTCCTACGTCTACGAGCTGACCGCGCCGATGGAGACGGTGGTCGACATGTCCGAACGCGACCGCACCGACAAGATCTCTGCACCGGTCCGGCCGGTGCGGAGCTAGCTCTTCGGCCGCAACACGAGGTCAACCAGAGCCCGCGCGTAGGCCGGCGTGATCGGCGCGATGCCGAAGACGTAGCGGTAGAACAGGCCGCCATAGATCGCGTCGTAGAGATCCTGGGGCGGTCCTTCCGCGCTGATGCTGCCGTCGCTCTGGCCCGCGGCGATCATCTCGATCAGCGCGTCGCGGCGGAATTGCAGATAGCGGGCGTAGAACAGCTCCGCCGAGCCGGTCTTGGAGATGCATTCGGAGATGACGGCGAGCTGGACCTTGCCGAACTCGCCCTGCAGTGCTTCGGCGTAGGCCGCGGCATGGCGGCGTGCCCGCGCGGCGGGGCTGCCGGAGCTCGCTGGCGGCAGCGGCAGCATCTGCGCGGCATGATGGAGGAAGGCGTCGATCAGCAGCGCCTCGCGGGACGGCCACCATTTGTAGATCGTCATCTTGGAGACGCTGGAGTGCCGCGCGACCGCGTCGATGGTGGTGGCGGCAAGGCCGGTGGCGGCCATCAGCGCATAGGCGCTTTCGAGAATGGCGTTGGTGGTCTCGATCGATCGCGGCCTCCCGCGCCGGGGCGCGCTGTCAGCCTCGTCACCCCCGCTTTTCGCCATCGCCACGTCCGGTCTCCTCACGCAGAGTCACTCGGAATAGCGCAGCCACAGCCTTCGGCCTAGCAGAATCGCACGATTATGTGAGCTATGCCTGCTGCCGCAGCGCCGCAGGCAGGTCCTGCCGTCTGGACCAGGCGATGTAATAGGCGACCGCAGTCATCGCGGCGAAGCCAGCGATGCTCACCGCGATCTGCATCACCACCAGGTTCGGGCCTGTGATCAGGATGAGATGCCCGGCGAAGGACAGGAAAACGGCGGCGCAAAAGACGGCGAGCCATTCTTCGCCGCAAGTGATCACCGCCTGAAGCGGCTTCAATTGCAGGCCGGGATGATCGGCCGGAATGAGATGGGTCGCAAGGAAGGCGAGCGCGAGGAAGTGGACGATGCGGTAGGGCGCGAGGTTTTCCTTGTCGGTCGGCGCGATGCTGTCGAGGACGACGTCCGGCAGATAAACCGACAACGTCGGCGAATGCCGCATCAAGGTGAACGCCATCGCGAATACGAGATAGCTCCCAGCGAGGATCCGCAGCCAGGACATGCCGCGCAGCGCCCGCCCGGGCGCGCCCGTCACGGCGAACCAGCCGCCCAGCACCATCAGCATCTGCCAGCACAGCGGATTGAAGGTCCATTCCTGGTCCGGATAGACCCGGAAATTCCAGTCGAACCAGCGCGCGGCAAGATACAGCGCGACCGATGCGCCGAGCGTCAGGTTCGGCCACCGCAACAGCCCCCACAGCGCAAACGGAAAGAAAGCCATCAGCGGGATCATCAGCTGCAGCAGGTCGAGGTTCAGCGGTTCTTCCTGCAACACGAGGCCGCGGACCAGGGTGCGCAGCGGGTGGTCGAGAATGCCGGAGATGTTGTATTCGTGGATGATCTCGGGCGCCATCGATTGCGAGGCGACATAGGCGATGGTGTCGATATAGATCACGAACAGCACGACATAGGCGGCGTAGAGCCGCCAGACGCGGCGGAAGATTCGCGTTGCCGCGACGACATAGCCGCGCTCCAGCGCCATCCTGCCGTGGATGATCGCGACGCCATAGCCCACCACGAACACGAACAGATCGGCTGCCCCGCTGAAGCCGAAATTGCGCAGCGTCAGCAGGTTGACGACGTTGTTCGGGATGTGATCGACGAACACCGACCAGTTGGCGATGCCGAGCGTCAAATACAGCCTGGCGTCGTGATGGAATGCGGCGAGGTTCGCCTTGACGGACGGTTTCATTGAGTAAAATAGCTTTGGGAATCAGGGTGATGCTTTTACCGACAACCACCTGCCTATCCGAGTAGCGTTTGCGTGAGCAGGGCCGGATTTGTCCCCGGTGGCGAAAAATTGCGCAGGCCCACCCCCAAACTTGCACGAACCCGCTTATTCGACGCTGCGGCGCAATTTTCAAACGCGCTCTGACCGCTACTCGGCGGGTTCAGCCGACGTCTCGTCGGGTACGCCGGCGCGGCTGGCCATGATTCCCAGGGCGACGCCGCCGATCGCCAGGATCGGCAGCAGCCGCTTGACCCCGATGGCGCGAGCGATCTGGAGTCCCGTTGCGAGCAGCATCGGGTCCGCGAGCATGCTCTGTGCCGCCGACTTCGCGGCGCGCTCGGCCGCGATGTGAGCTTGCTTGCGCAACTGACGCTTGTAAGCCCAATAACTCAGCGCCGCGGTCAGGGTCAGGAGAAAGAAGACGCCGGCACCGGCGAGGCAGGCCTGCACCGGACCATATTTTTCCAGCACCGAGATGAAGGCCGCTGCGCATAGAAAGCATGTGGTGATGAAGAGAGCGAACGCCGCGCCCGCAGCGAGCGAGGTCAGCCGCACGGTTGTGCCGGTAGATGCGCTGATCCCGTCGATGATGCGCTGAAACATGGCCTTGCTCCTCAAATCCCCACAAGCCTGGTCGTCGCAACCGAGCCCCGGCGGCGCCGCAGCGCCGCCGTCTCGAAATCGATTTGCGACCTCAGCGGCGCCAGACCGCGCCGATCAGGAATCCAATTCCGAGCGCAAGCCCGACGGTCGCGAGCGGCCGCTGCGTGATCGCGTCCTCCAGCGTCTCCTCGATCGAGCCGTAGGCCTCCTGTGCCGCGTCCATCATCGCGCTGCCGCGCTCCGACACGTCGTCGATCGCGGAATCCACGTTTTCGCGCGCCTGGCGGTAGCCGCGGCGGGCCTGCTTGCTGGAGGAGTTGGCAAAAGTATTGAGCGCGTCGGTGATCTGATCGGTGAGGGCGGCGATATCGCTTTTCACGGCTGCTACATCCTTCTCGAGGCGTTCTCTGGTGGCTTTGTCGGTCCAATCTCTCATCCCGGCTTCGGCATTGGTCGTGGACATCAGGAGCTCCGAGCTGTTGACGGCTGAGATAGCCGGAAAACGTTTCGTCGTCGGGTAAGTTCCGTTCGCGGAAACCAGTCAGTCCTGCGGAAGCTGCGGCGAATCCTGCGGCAGCAGATGCTCCTTCAGGATCAGGGCGACGATCAGCAGCGGCGACGATAGAAACGCGCCCATCGGGCCCCACAGCCAGGTCCAGAACGCCAGCGCGAGCAGCACGGCGAGCGCGTTGAGCTCCAGCCGCCGGCCGATGATGGTCGGCGTGACGAAATGTCCCTCCAGGAAGGTAAGGCCGCCGAAGGCGAGCGCCGCCATCAGGCCGCCGCTGACGGTCGGGAAGGTGACAAGTCCCACCACGACCAGAATGACGAACATTGCGACCGGTCCGATGATCGGAATGAAATTGAGGGTGGCCGCGAGGGCGCCGAGGCCGGCCGGATTGGGCATGCCGGTGAGTGCGCAGACAATGCCGGCGGCGACGCCGACGCCGACATTGATGAGGGTCACGGTCAAGAGGTAGTTGCCGAGATGGACTTCGATCTCGTTGAGGATGCGCAGGGTGCGCAGCCGTGCGTCATGATCGCCGAAGGTCATGATCATCGCCCGCCGCAGATCGCGCCAGCTGGCGATGAACAGGATCAGGGTAACGAAAAACAGCAGGAATTCGGTAAAGGTCGGTGACAGGAATTCGATCGTCGGCTGCACCCACTCGAATTTCGGCATTTGAAGGCTGGGCAAACCCTCCGAGCCGCCGAGCATCGCCTGCAGCTCCCGCCACAGCGCCAGCGGCCGGTCGAACACGTGCAGCTTGTCCTTCAACTTCGCGCCGAGTTCGGGCAGGCGCGAGCTCCATTCCATCGCAGGCGAGGCGATCAGCGCGACGACGAAGCCGACCAGGGTGGTCACCGCGATCACGATCAGCGCGGCGGCGAGCCCTCGCGGCACTTTCCGCTTCTCCAGGAAGGTCGCCGCCGGCGAGAGCATCGTGCCGGTAACGAAGGCCATCACCACCGGCAGAAAGAACGCCCTTCCGAGATAGAGCACCGTGACGATTGCGATGAGGAGCAGCCCGGCCAGCGCGAATGCGACGAATTCGGTGCGGCGTATCACCGGCGGAAGTTCGCCCGATCTCTCGGGAAGCGGAGTGCCCTCGCCATTGCCGGGAATGGGACGTTCACTGGGGAGGACGCGCACAATGCTTCTCCGGCACGGAAACTACGGTCGGCGCCCATCGACGCCTAAGGAACGTGCGAGCGCGGCTCCGGTTCCATCGCGGCTTCGTGAAGGGACGATCGCTTGACTGTGACGCGGCTGCCGCATCCCGCGGCGGAACTTGTAGCGGCTCGGCCGCGTTTGATGGAAAGCGCATCACCCTGATGCAGGCATCCTACGGGGCAGCCCATGACGAAGTTCTCTGCAGTCCGACGCCGCTTTTCGCCGCGCCGCATCTCCGCTCTCGCGTTCGCAACCGCCTTGCTGGCCGTGCCTTTCGGCGCCGCAAGCGCGCAGACCCTCGGCTATATGCCGATGCAGCCTCAAGCCTATTCGCCACAGGCCTATCCGCAGGATCAGGGCTATTCAAGCCAGGGCTATTCAAGCCAAGGTTATGCAAGCCAAGGCTATGCAAGTCAGGAATCGCAGGCGCCCGACGAGGATGCCGCGCTTCCCGATCGCCTGCGCAAGCAGATCGTCAGCTTCGACCGGAGCGAGCCCGCCGGCACCATCGTCATCGATACCAACAACACCTATCTCTACTACGTGCTCGGCCAGGGACGCGCCATTCGCTATGGCGTCGGCGTCGGCCGCGAGGGCTTCACCTGGTCGGGTGTGCAGAGCGTCAGCCGCAAGGCGGAATGGCCGGACTGGCATCCGCCGGCCGAGATGATCGCGCGCCAGCCCTATCTGCCGCGCTTCGTCGCAGGCGGCCCCGGTAATCCGCTCGGCGCGCGTGCGATGTATCTCGGTTCGAGCGAATACCGCATCCACGGCACCAACGATCCCACCACGATCGGCAAGTTCGTCTCGTCCGGCTGCATCCGCATGACCAACGAGGACGTCACCGACCTGTTCAGCCGCGTCAGTGTCGGCGCCAAGGTCGTGGTGCTCCCGAAGAACGCCCCGCTGATGGCGAAAGGCAGCGATCCCGTGCGCAAGCGCTCGCCGGTGACGACGCTGCCCTCGGGCCGGCAGGCCCTGAACATTTCGACGTCGGCCGTGAACTGAGAGTTGAGTGAGGTCACATGAAGAGACGTTCGATCGGCAGACTGGCCGGCGGCGCGGCGGCGTTCCTCGCCGTCGCCTCCTTCGGCTTCGCGCTGACGCCGCCGGCGCATGCGGAGGACTTTTTCTCGGCGCTGTTCGGCGGCTTCCGCGGGCGGCCGGCGCCGGAGATCCGCATGCCGTTCCCGACCGATGACATGCCGCGTTACGACACGCCGCGGCAGCGGACCTCCTATGGCGGCGGCACGGCCTATTGCGTGCGCGGCTGCGACGGGCGTTATTTCCCGGCGCAGGGGAATGATGCCGAGAGCAAGGCGCAGTCCTGCAAGAGCTTCTGCCCCGCTTCCGAAACCTCACTGGTCTATGGCAGCGATATCGACGACGCCACGACGGACAAGGGAAAATCCTACTCCGACCTGCCGAACGCCTTCCGGTATCGCAACGAGATCGTGGCGGGCTGCACCTGCAACGGCAAGGATCCGGCCGGGCTCGCCCAGGTCAAGATCGACGCCGATCCCACCTTGCGCAAGGGTGACATCGTCGCGGGCTCCGACGGCCTAGTGGTCGCCAGCCGCAATGCCAACGCCAGCCGCGGCGTCGCAATGAACTTCTCCCCGCTGCCGGATTCGGTGCGCGCAAGATTCCGCCAGGTGCCGGTGGTGGCGAAGGAGTAGGCCCCACCGTCGTCCGGGCGAAAGCCAGGACCAGTTACCCCCAATGCCGATGTGGCGCGACGCCGCTAACCACCAGCCTACCTCTTGCAGAGGATGGTGGTTATGGGTCCTGGCTTTCGCCAGGCGAAAGCCAGGACGACGCCGAGCGTGTCGCTGACGCAGCCCTACGCCGCGCGGATCTTGCCGAGGAAGTCGCTGACCTCATGGCCGAGCTGGCGGCTCTGGCTGTCCAGCATCTCCGAGGCGCTCTTCACGTTGTCGGCGGCAGCGGCGGCAGCGTCCGCATCGGCTTTGACGCCGGTGATGTTGTCCGAGACGTTCTTGGTGCCCTGCGCCGCAAACTGCGTGCTGCGGGTGATCTCCTGGGTCGCCGCGCCCTGCTCCTGCACGGCGGCGGCAATCGCGGTCGCGACCTCGTTGACCTCGCCGATGATGCCGCCGATGGTCTGGATCGCGTTGATGGCCTCGCCCGCGACCTTCTGGATGTCGGCGATCTGCTCTGAGATTTCCTCGGTCGCCTTCGCGGTCTGGCTCGCCAGCGACTTCACCTCGGAGGCGACCACGGCAAAGCCGCGGCCGGCTTCGCCGGCGCGCGCCGCTTCGATCGTGGCGTTGAGCGCGAGCAGATTGGTCTGCTGTGCGATGGTGTTGATCAGGCCGACCACCTCGCCGATGCGCCCGGCGGACTTCGCCAGGCCCTGCACGGTGCCGTCGGTCTCGCTTGCCTGCGTGACGGCGCGGCCGGCGATGCCCGCGGCATGCGCGGCCTGCTGGCTGATGTCGTTGATTGAAGCCGAGAGCTCTTCGGCGGCGGCGGCGACGCTGTCGACGCTCATGGAGGCGTCGTTGGAGGCCTTGCCGGCGACCTGGACGCGGTCGTTGGTCTGGCGCGATACCGCGGACAGGTCGCCCGAGGTCTTGCGCATCTCGCCGGAAGCCTCGCTCAATTCGCCCAGCGTCTTGCGCACCGCGCCCTCGAATTCGCCGACATAGGCTTCGACCGCGCGCTGGCGCGCGACGGCGTCCGCATTGCGCTCGCGCTCGTGCTCTTCGATCTTGAGCTTGTCGGTCGCCTGCTGCTTGAAGGTCTCCAGCGCGCCTGCGAGCGCGCCGATCTCGTCGTTGCGGTCGAGATAGCCGCTGTCGACGGCAAGGTCGCCGCCGGCGACCTTCAGCATGGCGTCACGGATGGTGTTGAGCGGAGTGATGACGCGGCGGCTGACCAGCATGATCGCGCCGACGGCAAGGCCGATGGCGAGCGCCAGAAGTGCGAGCTGCATGACGAGTGCGCGTTGAGCTGCGTCGCGCTGTTCCAGCGTATGGCTCTTGGCGGCGTCGAGCGCGGTTTCGGCGACGGCAACCGCGGCGGCCAGACGGCCCACCGTCACCGGTGTCCATTGGTTCGCCGTCATCTCGGCCTTCTCACCCTTGGCAAGCGTATCGGCGAGGCGATCACGGAGCGCCAGATATTGCGGATCGAAATAGGCGGTCTTGACCGTCGCCAGGGCGGACGACAGTGCGGGCGGGAGCTGCATGCCCGACGCCGACAATTCCAGCGCCTTCCACATTGCGGCGGTTCCGCCGACGAATTGGGTATAGGCGAGGCGGGCCTCCGGCGCCATACGGCCGGCGTTGAGTCCGGTCGAGATGATCAGCGACGCTTCGCCCCCGGTATTGCGCAACAGCCAGGCGCTCTGCTTGATCGACAGCAGCTGATCGATCGCCGCATCCTGGTGGTTGACGGTGGCGGCCAGGACGTTCGAGAGCTTGTCCAGTGTGTCCAGCAGGCCCTGCGTCGTCTCCATATACTCCTTCGGCAGGCCTGCGCGGCGCTGGTCCTTGGGCTTGGCGACGTCCTCCCAGAACTGCTTCTGCTCCTCGGTCAGCAATTTGAAGAGGCGCGCGAGCTCCGGCACCAGCGTGCCGGACTGCGGAAAGTCCATGGTCGGCAGCAGCTCGACCGCGCGTGCCATCGCCGGCATCTGGGCGTCCCGGATCGAGCGCAGATATTTCTCGATCTCGCCATCCATGGGCACGGTCGCGTTCAGCAGGCGGTTGGTGGTCGAGCGATCGGTGCGCAGATTGTGCATCGCCTTGAACAGATCGGCGGAGGCGTCCGCGATCCGCGAGATGCGATTGGCAGTCTGGAGGCGATCCCACGACTCATGGGCCGTCAGCGAGAGCGCGATCACCACGCAGATCGACGTAATCGCGATCACCGCCTTCAGCAGCACGGATACGGTCAGACGATTCAGCATCGAAGTCCCCCAAATTCCCATTGCAAAGTTCGTGAAGACGCCCGGCAACATCGACAAGCGGGGGCGCGGCAGATCGGCAATCGCATGCCGTTGCCCCTCGGGGGGCCAAACGGTTTCTGCATCTGAAAGGAAAAGGGTAAAGTTTTAGACAGTTGGGCTGCCGGTAGAAGTACGTATTTACCAAAAGTTGCAATGGGTTGCCCGAATGGAACCGGCGCGCGAGATAGGCGTTAGGATATCGTTAGCAATCTGCCTGAAGGGGGCCTCGCGATGCTGGTCGGCGTACTCGTCACCTTTCTCGTCGTCATTCTCGTGCTCTATCTCATCAACATGTTGCCGATGGACGGCCGCGCCAAGCAGATCGCGCGCGTTGTCGTCATCATCATCGGCATCGTGTCGCTGCTGAAATATCTCGCAGTGTTTTAGCGGGGCTTAGGGTCCCCAAACAAAAAAGCCCCGGCGTGAGCCGGGGCTTTTGGTGTTTGCGTATCCGGGCTTAACCCGCTGCCTTGGCCTCGCGGCGGCGGGCGGTCAGGATGTATTCGGTGTAGCCGTTCGGCTGCTCGCGGCCCTTGAAGATAAGGTCGCAGGCGGCCTTGAAAGCGACGCCGTCGAAGGCTGGCGCCATCGGCTTGTAGATGGCATCGCCGGCGTTCTGCTTGTCGACGACGACCGCCATGCGCTTGAGCGATTCCATCACCTGCGCTTCGGTGATGACGCCCTGGTGCAGCCAGTTGGCGAGGTGCTGGCTGGAGATGCGCAAAGTGGCACGGTCTTCCATCAGGCCGACATCGTGGATGTCGGGCACCTTGGAGCAACCGACGCCCTGGTCGATCCAGCGCACGACATAGCCCAGAATGCCCTGGCAGTTGTTGTCGATCTCCTGCTTGACGTCATCGGGCGCCCAGTTCGACTTCGACACCGGAATGGTGAGGATGTCCGACAGTTTCGCCCGCGGCCCGCCCTTGGTCAGCTCCTCTTGGCGCGCGGTGACGTTGACCTGGTGATAGTGCAGGGCGTGCAGCGTCGCCGCGGTCGGCGAGGGCACCCAGGCGGTGGTGGCGCCGGCCTGCGGATGAGCGAGCTTCTGTTGCAGCATGTCCGCCATCTTGTCGGGCGCGGCCCACATGCCCTTGCCGATCTGGGCATGGCCGGGCAGGCCACAGGTCAGGCCCATGTCGACGTTCCAGTCCTCGTAGGCCTTGATCCAGGCCTGCGCCTTCATCTCGTTCTTGCGGATCATGGGACCGGCTTCCATCGAGGTGTGGATCTCGTCGCCGGTGCGGTCGAGGAAGCCGGTGTTGATGAACATGATGCGCTTGGAGGCGCGCTGGATGCAGGCCTTGAGGTTGACGGTGGTGCGCCGCTCCTCGTCCATGATGCCGACCTTGAGCGTGTTCTCGGGCAGGCCCAGCATCTTCTCGACACGGTCGAAGATCTCGCAGGTCAGCGACACCTCGTCCGGGCCGTGCATCTTCGGCTTGACGATATAGGCCGATCCCGTGCGGCTGTTCTTGGTCTTCGAGTTGCCCTTGAGGTCGTGGATCGCAAGCAGGCCCGAGACGGCGGCATCGAGCAGGCCTTCCGGAATCTCCTCGCCGGCTTCGTCCAGCACCGCGTCGGTGAACATGTGGTGACCGCAATTGCGCATCAGCAGCAGGCTGCGGCCGTGCAGCTTGACCTCGCTTTTGCCGTCCGGCGTCTTGTAGCTGCGGTCGGCGTTGAGCGCGCGCGTCAGCGTCTTGCCGCCCTTCTCGAAATCGGCCGACAGCGTGCCGTTCATCAGGCCGAGCGTGTTGCGGTAGACCAACACCTTGTCTTCGGCATCGACGGCGGCGACCGAGTCCTCCATGTCGAGGATGGTGGAGACCGCCGATTCCATGATCATGTCGGCGACGCCGGCCGGATCGTCCTTGCCGATCGTGCTGCTGCGGTCGATCTTCACTTCGACATGCAGGCCGTTATTGGCGAGCAGCACCGCGCTCGGCGCGGCCGCTTCGCCCTGAAAGCCGGCGAATTGTGCGGCGTTCTTCAGCGCGGTGGCGTTGCCGCTCTTGAGTTTCACCGCGAGCTGGCCCGCGACGATACTGTAGGCGGTGACGTCGGTGTGGCTGCCGGTCGCGAGCGGCACGGCGGCATCGAGGAATGCCTTGGCCTTGGCGATCACCTTGTCGCCGCGCGCCTTGTTGTAACCCTTGCCGCTCTCGGAAGGATCGTGCGCGATCGCGTCGGTGCCGTAGAAGGCGTCGTAGAGCGAACCCCAGCGCGCATTCGCAGCGTTCAGTGCATAGCGCGCATTGGTGAGGGGCACGACGAGCTGCGGGCCGCAGATCTTGCCGATCTCCTCGTCCACATTGGCGGTCTCGACCTTCTGCGTCGCAGGTTCAGGGACGAGATAGCCGATCTCCTTCAGGAAGGCGGTGTAGGCGTTGAGGTCGAACGCCTTGCCCTTGTTGGCGCGGTGCCAGTCGTCGATCTTGGCCTGCAGCGTGTCGCGGAATGCGAGCAGCGACCTGTTCTTCGGCCCCAGCTCCTTGATGATGGCGGCGAGTCCGGCCCAGAACGCATCCGGCGCGATCCCCGTTTTCGGGGCCGCTTCCTTGGCGATGAAATCGAACAGGACGGGAGCGATCTTCAATCCGTGGGCGTCGACGCGTTTCATGATGGTCTTTCTTGTTTGAAATGGCTGTTTTTGGCTGCTTTTGACCCGACAGCAGCAAAATGCGCCCACTGGGAGCGGCTTTCGGCCCTATTAGCCCCAAAATCGGGGCCGTGAGAAGGCCCCCGACGCCTGTCAAAATGTCAAGAAGGGGGAGGCCGGACCCGCGCTGCCTGCAGTTTGCGCACGGTGAATGCGGCTGAGCACACTCGGCTCCCTCCCCCGCAGGGTCAGGGCTATCGCCTATGACAGCGAGAGGTTTCCGAAAGAGCTCGGCCCGCATGGTTCGAGACACCCGCTTTGGCGGGCTCCTCACCATGAGGGTCTGATACCTCACCGCAGAACGCCACCTCATCCTGAGGGCCCGCCGTAGGCGGGCGTCTCGAAGGATGGGCCGCAGGCAAGCTGCCCGCCACGCTTTTCTTCATATGCGATAGCCCTGCCCCGCAAGGGGGGAGGGAACGCAGTTGAGCGTGCGGAGAATGCGCGATGTCGATCGAGGGAGCTTGCGCCCCCTCAAATATTGGCGGCGAGGTCCACGACCTCGTCGAACAGTACGCCGGTGGTCTTCAGCATCTGTTCGATCTCGTCCGCCGCCTCGGCGACCGTCCGCGACGACGTGTCGATCACGAGTTCGGCGGCCTGCGGCGCCTCGTAGTCGTTGCCGATGCCGGTGAACGAAGCCAGCGCGCCGGCGCGGGCCTTCTTGTAGTGGCCCTTGGGATCGCGCTCCTCGCAGATTTCGGCCGGCGTTGCCACGTGGATCTCGCGGAACGCGGTGTCGGCGATGCGGCGCGCGGTGGCACGATCCTCGCGGGCCGGCGAGACGGCGGCGACGATGGCGACGTGGCCGTTGCGGGCCAGATGCGTCGCGACTTCGGCAAGACGACGGATGTTCTCGCTGCGGTCGGCGGCGGAGAAGCCGAGATCGCTGTTGAGCCCGGCGCGCAGCGTGTCGCCGTCAAGCAGGATCGGCGAGCCGCCATTGGTGAAAAGCCGGCGCTCCAGCGCCTTGGCCAGCGTCGATTTGCCGGAGGCGGGCAGGCCCGTGAGCCAGACCACGGCGCCGTTGTGCTGATAGCGCGCGGAGCGCTCATCCAGCCGCAGCGCGGATTCCACCGGCACGATGTCGACCGGCACGGCGCGCTGGCCGGCGTCGACCGACAGCACCAGGCCGCCGCCGGCGATACGGCCGGAGACCTCGATCACGAGGCGGCCGGTGCGCGGATTCTCGGTGTAGGGATCAGTTGCGATCGGATTGGACAGGGAAATGTCGATCTCGCCGACATGGTTGCGGCCGATCGCCTTGTTCTCGACGCTCGACAGCTCGCCGGGATCGACCGCCTTCTCGATCGCGACTACGGTGGCGCGACTTTCTTTCGGCCCGCAGCGAACCAGAAGCTGATCCCCCTTGGCGAGCGGCTTGTCGTGCAGCCAGAAGATCCGCGCGCGCAGCCGGCGCGTCTCGCGCGGGGCGGCGCTGGCATGGGCGATGATGTCGCCGCGCTCGACGAACAGCTCGCGGTCGAGCGTGATGCCGACCGAGCGGCCCGCACCCTGACGTCCAGCGACCGGCGTCACCGGCCAGCTCTCGACCGTCTTGATCTTGGCGATCTTGCCGGCCGGCATGATCACGATCTCGTCGCCGGCGGTGAGGCTGCCGGATTCGATGCGGCCCGCGACGATGCGGCGGTCGTCGAATTTGTAGATCGCCTGCACCGGCAGCCGCAGCGCCAGCGCTTCCAGCGGCCGCGCCGGCTCGAGCCGGTCCAGCGCCTCGACCACCGTCGGTCCGTTGTACCAGCCGATACGTTCGGTGCGCTCGGCGACACCGTCGCCGTCGCGGGCCGAGATCGGGATCACTGCCGTGGGCTTCACGCCGAGTCCCTGCAAATGCGCGGAAATCTCGTCGCTGATCTCCTTGAATCGCGCGGCGGAGAAATCGACGCGGTCCATCTTGTTGACGACGATCGCGACCTGCTTCACGCCCAGAAGATGCAGCAGATAGCCGTGCCGCCTTGTCTGGTCGCGCACGCCTTCGAGCGCGTCGATGATCAGCACCGCACCGTCGGCCTGCGAGGCGCCGGTGATCATGTTGCGCAGGAATTCGGCGTGGCCGGGCGCGTCGATCAGCACGATGTCGCGTGAATTGGTGCGGAAGCGGATCTGCGTGGTGTCGATGGTGATGCCCTGGTCGCGCTCGGTCTGGAGCGCATCGAGCAGGAACGACCATTCGAACGGCATACCGCGCCGGGCGCTGACCGCCTTGAGCATTTCGAGCTTGCCGTCGGGCAGGCTGCCGGTCTCGTGCAGGAGGCGCCCGACCAGCGTCGACTTGCCGTGGTCGACATGGCCGACGATGACGATCCGGACCTGGGGACGCGTGGTGCCGTTCGGGGTGGCAGGCGAAGCGGGGGTGACGATCATGTTCATAGCCGCATTGCGTCCTTGATCAGAGATAGCCGGCGACGCGGAGGCGCTCGAAAGCGTCCTCGGTCTCGTGGTCGAGCGCGCGGCCGGCACGCTCCGGGACCTTGGTCTGTTCGAGCTCGATCAGGATCTCGTCGATGGTCGATGCGGTTGAAGCGACCGGATTGGTGATGTCCTGATCACCCAGCGAGCGATAGCGCTTGCCGTCCTTGGCGAGATACAGCGGGATGATCGGGATATTCTCGCGCTTGGTGTAGGCCCAGATGTCGGCCTCGGTCCAATGCAGGATCGGATGGATGCGCAAATGCGCACCCTGCGGCGGCGAGGCGTTGAAATGGTCCCAGAATTCCGGCGGCTGGTCGCGTACGTCCCAATTGCCTTCGAGCCCGCGCGGCGAGAACACGCGCTCCTTGGCGCGGGTCGCTTCCTCGTCGCGGCGGATGCCGGCGATCAGGCCGTCGAAGCCGTATTTGCTGAGCGCCATCTTGAGGCCCTCGGTCTTGCGCGCGGCGGAACGGGCGGCCGGCGGCAGCGTTGGGTCGACGGCATCGATGGGCGGGCAGGGCTCGACGCGCAGGTCGAGATCCCATTCCTTCCCGTAATGGTCGCGGAAGCGATACATCTCCGGAAACTTCTTGCCGGTGTCGACATGGAGGGCCGGGAACGGCAGACGGCCGAAGAACGCCTTGCGCGCCAGCCAGATCATGACGTTGGAGTCCTTGCCGAGCGACCACAGCAGGGCGATCTTCTTCAAGCGGGCAAAAGCCTCGCGGAAGATGTAGATGCTCTGGGCCTCGAGCTGGTCGAGATGGTCCATGCTCGGGGCAAGGTCAGCAGAAAATTCTTGCGCGTGCGCGCGCTCGGCCGGGGCCGGGCTGCTCAGTCCGCGAGCAGCGGGATTGTCCTTGAGAAGATGCATCTCTGCCACTTTGCGTTTGGAGGCGAAAATTCTATAGTTGCGATGCGAGAGAGAAGAAAAAATTTTCTCTTTGCGCGCTCGAAACGACACATATATAGAAAATAATTCCAGTCAACCCCGGATGTGGGGGAAGCGAGTATCGCATGCGGTTCTTGCCGGTGTTTCTCGATCTCAAGGCCGGTCCGGTGGTCCTCATCGGCGCGGGCGAGCTTCTGCGTGCCAAGCTGCGCGTGCTCGCCGCCGCCGGTGCGCGCATCCGCGTGCATGCGATCGACGGCAATCACGATCTGGGCCTCGGTCCTGACGATGCCGCGCGCATCGACATCGCGGCCGCCGATCCGCTGACCGCCGATCTCTCGGGCGTCATCGCCGTCGTCTGCGCCGGCGCCGGCGATGTCGGCGTTGCGATGTCAGTCCGCGCCAAGGCGCTCGGCCTGCCCGTCAACGTCATGGACGATCTCGAACATTCCAGCTTCATCTTCCCGGCGATCGTCGATCGCGGCGATGTCGTGGTCGCGGTCGGCACCGGCGGCACCTCGCCGGTGGTGGCGCGGCGCGTGCGCGAAAAGATCGAGGCGCTGCTGCCGGCGCGCATCGGCGAACTCGCCGAGTTCATCGGCGGCTTTCGCAAATCCATCAACGAGCGCATTGCCGAGTTTCCGCTGCGCCGCCGCTTCTGGGAGCGCGTCATCGACGGCCCGATCGGCGCTTCCGTGCTCGCCGGCCGCAAGGGTGAGGCGGATGCCGCGCTCAAGGCGATTGCCGATCCGTCTGCGTTCGCGCGTGCCGGCAAGCCGGAAGGCGCCGTCGCGCTGGTCGGCGCCGGGCCCGGCGATCCGGATCTGCTCACCATCAAGGCGCTGCGCGCGCTCCAGGATGCCGACATCGTCTTCCACGACGAGCTGGTCTCGCCTGAGATTCTCGACCGCATCCGCCGCGACACCACGCGCGTTGCGGTCGGCCGCCGCGTCGGCAAGCCCGGCATCGGCCAGGACGCCATCAACAAGCGCATGATCGAGGCCGCGCAATCCGGCCAGCGCGTGGTGCGGCTGAAGGGCGGCGATCCCTTCGTGTTCGGGCGCGGCGGCGAAGAAGTCGAAGCGCTGCGCGCAGCGGGTGTCGCCTATTCGATCATTCCCGGCATCACCGCAGGTCTCGGCGGCGCCGCTGATTTCGAGGTGCCGCTCACCTACCGCCATGAAGCGACCCGCATCACATTCCTCACCGCGCACAAGGCGCGCGACGCCGAAGTCGTCGACTGGTCGACGCTGAACGACTCCAGAATGACCGTCGTGGTCTACATGGGCATGACGGCTGCCCCCGCCATCCGCGCCGGCCTTTTTGCCGCCGGCCGTTCGCCGGAGACGCCGGTCGGCGTGTTCGCCCGCGTCACGCGCCCCGATGCGCAAGGCGCGATCGGCACGCTTCGCGACCTGCCCGAGCTCGTGCGCCGGACCCATGGTGGTCCCGCCATTCTCATCATCGGCGACGTGGTCCGGCATGCCGGTTCGCTTCGCCGCGAAACTTCCGAGAAAACCCCGAAGCAAATCATCTCTGACCTATTGGATGCAGCCGAATGACCTCCCCACTCGAACAGAAGAAGATCAAGATCGCCGGCCCCTCGGTCGTGACCGCCAACCGCACCTGGGACGGCATCGTGGTGTACCGTACCGCCGCCAGGAGCTGGTCCGCGGAGCTCTCGGAAGCCGCGATCGTGCGCAACTCCGACGAGGCGAAAGCGTTGCTTGCCGAGTCGGTCGCCGATGACGTCGGCGCGATCGGTCCCTATATCGCACCGGTGCAGGTCGGCGCGGACGGCAAGATCGAACCCGGCAATCTGCGCGAACAGATCCGCCGCACCGGTGTGACCATCGGACAGCCGGCCCAGGTTTAAGGCATTCTCTTATGTACGCTTACGACGAAATCGACCGCACGCTCGTCAACGAGCGCGTTTCGGAGTTCCGCGACCAGGTGAAGCGCCGTCTCTCGGGCGAGCTCACCGAGGACGAGTTCAAGATCCTGCGGCTCCAGAACGGCGTCTATCTGCAACTGCACGCCTACATGTTCCGCGTCGCGATTCCCTACGGGACGCTGGCGTCGAACCAGTTGCGGGCGCTCGCCCACGTCGCGCGCAAATACGACCGCGGTTACGGCCATTTCACCACGCGGCAGAACATCCAGTTCAACTGGATCAAGCTCGCCGAACTGCCGGACGCGCTGGCCGATCTCGCCGAGGTCGGCATCCATGCGATGCAGACCTCCGGCAACAACATGCGCAACGTCACGTCGGACCAGTGGGCCGGCGTTGCGCCCGGCGAGATCGAGGATCCCCGCATCTGGTCGGAGCTGATCCGTCAGCACACCACGCTGCATCCGGAATTCTCGTTCCTGCCGCGCAAGTTCAAGATCGCGATCACTGCGTCGGACCACGACCGCGCCGCGATCAAGATCCACGACATCGGGCTGAAGCTGATCAAGAACGAGAAGGGCGAGACCGGCTTCGAAGTGCTGGTCGGCGGCGGTCTCGGCCGCACGCCGTTCATCGGCAAGACGATCAAGCATTTCGTCCATGGCCGCGATATTCTCAGCTATATCGAGGCGATCCTGCGAGTTTACAACCAGTACGGCCGCCGCGACAACATCTACAAGGCGCGCATCAAGATCCTGGTGCACGAGCTCGGCATCGAAAAATTTTCGCGCGAGGTCGAGGAGGAGTGGCAGCACATCCGCAACTCCTCGCTCCAGATCGACGACGAGGTGATCGAGGACATCCGCTCGCGCTTCACCTATCCCTCTTACGAGAAGCTGCCGCACAATCCCGACGAGCTGCGCCAGGCCGCGGCCGATCCGGATTTCGAGGCATGGCGCAAGAACTCGGTCGCCCCGCACAAGAACCCGGGATATTCCATCGTCACGATCTCCCTGAAGCCGATCGGGGCGCCTCCGGGCGATGCCACCGCCGAGCAGATGGACGCGCTCGCCGATCTCGCCGACAAATATTCCTTCGGTGAGATTCGCGTCGGCCACGAGCAGAACCTCGCACTGCCGCACGTCGCCAAGCGCGACCTGCCGGCGCTGTGGAAGGCGCTCGACAAGCTCGGGCTGGCGACGCCGAACGTCAATCTGATCACCGACATCATCGCCTGCCCGGGACTGGATTACTGCTCGCTGGCGAATGCGCGCTCGATCCCGATCGCGCAGGAGCTGACGCGGCGCTTCGCCAACCACGAGCTGGCCAATCTGATCGGCCGGCTGCACATCAACATCTCAGGCTGCATCAACGCCTGCGGCCATCACCATGTCGGCCATATCGGCATTCTCGGCGTCGAGAAGAACGGCGAGGAGGTCTACCAGATCACCATCGGAGGCCGCGCCGACGAGAGTGCCGCGCTCGGCAATCTGATCGGTCCCGGCGTCAAGTTCGACGAGGTCGCCGACGTCGTCGAGGACATCGTGGAAGCTTATCTGGCGCTGCGCGAGCGGCCCGAAGAGCTGTTCATGGACACGGTGAAGCGCCTCGGCGTCGAACCCTTCAAGGAGCGCGTCTATGCCACTCGTTAACGGCGGAAAGATCGCCGACGACAGCTTCGTCAAGCTCGCCGTCGACACGCCGCTGCCCGAGGGCGGCGACATTCTGGTGCCGGCCGAACGTTTCGTCGGCGAGGCGGATGCATTGCTCGAGCGGGCCGGCAAGGTCGGCGTGATCTGGCCGAACAATCGCGACATCGCCGAGCTGGTGCCCTATCTCGGCAAGATCGCCGTCGTCGCGCTGGTGTTCCCGACCTTCCGCGACGGGCGTGCCTACAGCCAGGCGCGGCTGCTGCGCGAGCGTTACAATTATCGCGGCGACTTGCGTGCCACCGGTCAGGTGCTGCGCGATCAGTTCGTGTTCATGCTGCGCGCCGGCTTCGATTCCTTCGAGGTCAAGAAGCAGGCCGATGCGGAAGCCTTCATGCAGACCGCCAAGCGCTATTCGGTGTTCTATCAGCCGACCGGCGACGGCCGCATCACCGCGCTGCACCGGCGCATGCAACTGCGTCACTCCGAAGGTGTCGGCACATGAACGCGATCGCACCTCCGGTTTCGTCGACATCCGTCTCTGCGCTGCCCTCGGCGGATGAGCTCGATCGTGCCCTGCGCGATGCCTCGCCCGCCGAAATCATCGCTGCTGCGCTGAAGACGGTCGGGCGCGACAAGCTGGCGCTGGTGTCGTCCTTCGGCACGGAATCGGCGACGCTGCTGAAGGTCATGGCCGACGTCGATCCTGCGATCCCGGTGATCTTCCTCGACACCGGCTGGCTGTTCGAGGAAACGCTGGCCTATCGCGATACGCTGATCGCGACGCTGGGCCTGAAGGACGTCCGCTCGATCAAGCCGGCAGAGGAGACGCTGTCGCGCGACGATCCCGACCGCGATCTCTGGTTCTCCGATCCCGACGCTTGCTGCCGCATCCGCAAGGTGGAGCCGCTGGCGCGCGCGCTGAAGCCGTTCGATGCGTGGCTCAACGGCCGCAAGCGTTTTCAAGGCAATGCGCGCGCCGACATTCCGGTCGTCGAGGACGACGGCGCGCGGTTGAAGTTCAACCCTTTCGCCAACGTCTCGCGCGAGGAACTCGAGGCTCTTTTCGTCCGCGCCAAATTGCCGCGTCATCCACTTGCGGCGTCCGGTTTTCGCTCGGTTGGGTGTATGCCTTGCACGAGCAGAACGACCGAGGGCGAAGACGAGCGCGCAGGTCGCTGGCGCGGCCGGGCCAAGACGGAATGCGGCATCCACACGATGAAGACTTCGTAGCAAAGTTGCGCTGCCGCGCCGCGAACAAGAAAATCCGGTTCCGTTGACTCGAGCGCGTTTCGACCCGAGTTATGCCTGCATGTCTTCGCTGACTCCAAGTCCTCGAAGTGAACGGAGATGGACAAGATACGTCGTATCGGTCCGCTCGCTGCAGGACTCCTCGTGACGGGTTTGCTGGCCGATGCCGACCTGCAATATTGGTATACCAAGGCAGGCCAGGAGATCGCGGCGCGCAACTTCTACCGGCCGCGCGATCCCGAGATCGCTCAAAACGCGAAAACTCCGTTGCCGAGGTCGCGCTGTCGGGCGGGGAGACCATCGAGATCGACGCCCCCCGCGGCCGGCAACTGCGCGCCGGCGACACGATCGGCCTGGAGCCCCGCCGCTACCGGATCTTTGCGGGCGCCTGAGCTGCCACGTTGGGTCGAATTTTCTTCAAAATTCACCTTTCAGCCACGGTTGGTATGCAACAACGGCCCCTCATTTGGGGGCTTCCGACCATGCGCGCTGCGGCCGCAATTCTCATCACTTTGCTGCTTGCCGGCTGCGCCGGCAATGAAGCGCCGGTCCAGCAACCCTCGATGTATGCCGACATGGCGGTTCCGGGCTCCAAGCTCGATGCGCAGGCGGCCGCGATCATGATTTCGCAATACCGCCAGAACAACGGCCTCGGCACCGTCGTCGTCGACCCCGATCTGATGCGGCTCGCCGAATCCCAATCGCAGGCCATGGCGGCGGCCAACAAGATGGACCATGACGTGCGCGCGCCGCTGGCCAAGCGACTGGCCGCCGGCAGCTATCCCGCCACCGTGGCGGTCGAGAACGTCTCGGCCGGCTATCATACGCTGGCGGAAGCGTTTTCCGGCTGGCGCGACTCGCCCCCGCACCGCGCCAACATGCTCAAGAGCGGTGTCACAAAATTGGGCATAGCGGCGGGCTATGCTCCCGGCACCAAATACAAGGTGTTCTGGACCATGATCCTGGCCTCGACTGATCCCCGATAAGCCAGACTTGATCCCGGGATGCATTGACGCCGCGGCGATCTGTCGCCACGGTCGCTCGCCATCTGCTATTGTTCCAGCATGATCGATCATAGCCCGGAAGTCGCAACAGTCCCCGCGAATGCGCAACGCGTCCTGGTTCTCCAGGGCGGCGGCGCGCTCGGCTCCTATCAGGCCGGCGCCTATCAGTCGCTGTGCCATTTCGATTTCGAGCCCGAGTGGGTGGCCGGCATCTCGATCGGCGCCGTCAACGCCGCGATCATTGCCGGCAACGAGGGCCCGACCCGCGTCAAGCGGCTAAAGGAATTCTGGGAGATGGTTTCCGCGCCGGTGCCGTGGAAACCGATCGGCAAGAGCGACCATAGCCGTGAACTGTTCAATTCGACCAGCGCGGCGCTGATCGCGACCTTCGGCGTGCCCGGCTTCTTCACGCCGCGCGTTCCGCCCGCGCCGATGTGGCCACCCGGGAGCCCGCAGGCCGAAAGCTATTACGACACTGCGCCGCTGAAGAAGACGCTGGAGCGGCTGGTCGATTTCGATCGCATCAACGATCTGAAAACGCGCCTGTCGGTCGGCGCGGTCGGCGTCACCTCGGGCAACTTCAAATATTTCGACAATTACGAGTTCAGGAAGCTCGGCAAGAAGATCGGCCCCGAGCACATCATGGCCTCGGGCGCGTTGCCGCCGGGCTTTCCGTCCGTCGTGATCGACGGCGAGCATTATTGGGACGGCGGCATCGCCTCCAATACCCCGCTCGATTACGTGCTCGATGCCGAGGTCGATCGCGACATGCTGATCTTCCAGGTCGATCTGTTCAGCGCGCGCGGCGATCTGCCGAATTCACTGCTCGAGGCCACCGAGCGCGAGAAGGACATCCGCTTCTCCAGCCGCACGCGGATGAACACCGACAAGAACAAGCAGGTGCACAACGCCCGCAGGGCGGTGCGCGACCTGATCGGCAAATTGCCGGATTATCTGAAGAACGACCCGTCCGTCGAATTCCTCGCCAAGATCTCGCGCGAAAGCACCGTCACCGTGGTGCATCTGATCTATCGCAGCAAGAACTACGAATCATCGTCCAAGGATTACGACTTCTCGCATGTCGCCATGGTCGAGCATTGGGAGGCCGGCGTGCGCGACGTGCATCTGTCGATGCGCCACAAGGATTGGCTCGAGCGGCCGCAGTCCGGCGAGACCATGGTGACCTACGATCTCACGGGGGACGTCACCGCGCCCCCGCCAAAAAGGAGCGAATAATATGGGTAGTCTGTCAGGCAAGAATGCCGTCGTGACCGGGTCGACCAGCGGCATCGGGCTCGCCTATGCGCGGGGCTTCGCCGGCGCCGGCGCCAACGTCGTCATCAACGGGTTCGGCTCGCCCGAGGACATCGAGAAGGAGCGCGCCAAGATCGAGTCCGATTTCGGCGTGAAGGCGGTCTATTCTCCTGCCGACATGACCAAGCCGGCGGAAATCGCCGGGATGATTGCCCTCGGCGAGAAGAGCTTCGGCTCGGTCGACATCCTCGTCAACAATGCGGGCATCCAGTTCGTTTCGCCGATCGAGGAATTCCCGCCGGAAAAGTGGGACCAGATCATTGCGATCAACCTGTCTTCGGCCTTCCATGCCATTCGCGCCGCCGTCCCCGGCATGAAGAAGAAGGGCTGGGGCCGCATCATCAACACGGCGTCGGCGCATTCGCTGGTCGCCTCGCCCTTCAAGTCGGCCTACGTGTCGGCCAAGCACGGCATCGCCGGTCTCACCAAGACCGTGGCTCTGGAGGTCGCGACCAACAAGATCACCTGCAACTGCATCAGCCCCGGCTATGTCTGGACGCCGCTGGTGGAGAAGCAGATCCCCGACACGATGAAGGCGCGCAATCTGACCCGCGAGCAGGTCATCAACGACGTGCTGCTCGACGCGCAGCCGACCAAGGAGTTCGTCACCTCCGAGCAGGTCGCAGCACTCGCCCTGTTCCTGTGCAGCGATGACGCCGCGCAGATCACCGGCACCAACCTCTCGATCGACGGCGGCTGGACCGCGGAGTAGGGCTTTCGGATCGGGTTACGAAAACGGCGGGAGCGCGATGCTCCCGCCGTTTTTCGTTCAATGGCTCCAGGCCAGCGCCGTCACGAACGCCGATGACAGGTTCAGCTCCGCGAAGATGATCTTGCCTGCGACCACGGCGAGCACGCAGGCAAGGGCGATGCGCAGTACCGTTTCCGGCACACGTGTCGCGCTGAAGCTGCCGACGATGATGCCGGGCAGCGAGCCCAGCAGCAGCACGCCCATGAGAGCCCAATCGACATCGCCAAGGGCCCAATGTCCGATGCCGGCGACCAGCGTCAGCGGCACCGCATGGGCGATGTCGGAGCCCACGATGGTCGCCATCGGCAGGCGCGGGTAGAGCAGCAGCAGCACGGTGACGCCGACCGCGCCGGCGCCGACGGATGAAATCGAGACCAGCACGCCGAGCACGATGCCGGTGATGACGGTCGCGATCGCGGTGGTGCGGTCATCGACCTGCTCGAGGCGCCGGCGACAGCGCTCCATGATCGACCTGCGGAAGATCAGCGAGGTCGCAGTCAGCAGCAGTGCGAAGCACAGCACGAGGTTGACGAGATTGCGCTCGGAATCGCTTTTGAGGTCGAGCTTCCACAGCACGAGCAGGGTCAGCGCGCTCGCCGGAATGCTGCCGCAGGCAAGCCGCAGCACCGCCGGCCAGTGCACGCTGCGCGACCAGCCATGCACGACGCTGCCGCCGGTCTTGGTGGCGGCGGCATAGAGCAGGTCGGTCCCGACGGCGGTGGAGGGATGCACGCCGAACAGCAGGATCAGCAGCGGCGTCATCAACGAGCCGCCACCCACGCCGGTCATCCCGACAAGCAGGCCGACGCCAAAACCGGAGGCGACATAGAGCGGATCAATCATGCCTTTTGAAACTTAGGTTTATCTCGTCGATTGGGCAATACGACGTAGAATGAACTTTCCCTGTGGCGCAACTGCTTGGGTGCAATAAGAAGAATCGTGCTGCCGCCCGTGAACAGGCAGGAGTTTTGCCGCGTTCATCGGCATGGCGCGAAACCGTTGTTCCCCAGGGCAAGCGCCGAAAGAGCAGTACGCTGGACCTATTTTCCGAACGCCAGCACGTGCAGGCCGAGCCGCTGCCGCACGATCCAGAACAGCAGCACCGTCTCGAAGCAAAGCGAGATCGAGGTCGCGGCCGCGGCGCCGTGGCCGCCGTAGCGGGGCACCAGCGCGATGCAGAGCACCAGGTTCATCACGAAGGCCAGCGCATAGGCCAGCGCGCAGATCTTCTGCTGGCCGAGCATGTTGAGCAGACGTTCCACCGGCCCGATCGCGGAGCGGACCACGAGACCAATCGCGGCGACGAACATGATGTCGTAGCCGACGGTGAATTGCGGCCCGAACAGCCAGAGCAGTGGCTTGCCGAGCGCGAGCAAAACGATCGTCGCCGCCAGCGACGGCCAGAACGTCCAGTTGATGGCGTGCGCGACATAGGCGGACAGGCGGGCCTTGTCGCCGAGCGCATTGTATTCCGCAAAGCGGTGCGCGGTCGTCGCCGACATCGCGTAGTGGATGAACGACACCAGCGCCAGCGTCTTCACCACCGCGAAATAGACGCCAACCTCGTCGGAGGGGCGGAACTGCTGCAGCACCAGCACGTCGGTGTAGGACAGCAGCAGGTAGAAGCTCTCGACCAGCAGGATCGGCAGCGAAACGGCGAGCCAGCCGCGGATGTCGTAGGCCTTGGGGCCCTGCTCGATGTGATCGGCGAGCCTGCGGTTCAGCACGACCATCTGTCCGGTCATGGCGATCCACACCGCGCCGGCGCTCGCGGCCATCGCGGCGACCGCGCCCAGATGATAGCCGAGCAGGAAGGCGCTCGCCGTGATGCCGATGATCAGGGCCTGGCGGATGATGAATTGCGGCATCAGGCCGAGCTGCATCCAGTCATGCGAGCGCGCGATGCCGTCCTGGGTGTTGGCGACGACGAAGGCGGGCAGCGTCATGCAGCCGATATAGAGCGGCAGCACCTCGGCCGGATTGATCCAGGGCGACAGCAATTTGACGATGCCGGCGAGGCCAAGCGACACCAGCGCGGAGACAGCGAAGGTCAGCCAGCGGCTGCCGGAGAGAAAGCCGCGCAGCAGCGCATGCTCGCCGCCGGTACGATACTCCGGGATGATTTTTTGCGCGGAAGCGGAGATGCCGAAGTCCATCATGCTGCCGAGCAGCAGCACCCAGGTCCAGACATAGACATAGACGCCGTAGTCGGACGTGCCCATCCAGCGCGCGAGCAGGACCTGCGAGAAATACGCAAGGCCCGCGCTGATCACGCGGATGATGAAGATGGTGCCGGCCAGACGCCGCGTCAGCGACGCCTCGCTCGAGCCGCCCGTGAGCTTGGCCCGCAGCCGCGCGATCAGCCCGGCCGGTCCGGTCGTTGCGGGGTCTGCATCCATCACGGCCAATTCGAACAGTCCCCGGGGCGCACGCGCATGCCGCGGCAGGCTTGCCGCAGCAGCCTTTGGAATTAGCAACCATTCGTTAAGATTCGGTTGGGCGGGGCAATACCCCCCGCGCTAGGCCGGGACGACAACTACTCCAGATTCATATTGAATTCGTACGATTTCTCCGGCCCGACCAGCGTGAATTTCAGCGCCGCGCCGTCGGGCTTGGCGCCCGGCGGCAGCCCATCGAGCTCGAACGAGAAACGCTTCACGCCGGGCGGGCTGGGCTCGACCGGCGCGGGAATCGGCAGCGACCAATCCGGCGTCGGACCTTCCACGTACAAATTGACGCCGCGGCTGTCAGGCACGACCACGTCGACCACCACGTTCTTGGGTCCGTCGCGCCTGATGTCGCGGATGGTGAGCGGATTGGGATCGCCGACATTCGCGGGTTTCGGCACGGTGTCGAGCGCTGCACGGAGATTGGCGTCCTCGGTCGAGGCGACGTTGTTGAAACCAAGCTCGGCGCTGGCCTCGACAGGAATGCAGAGCTTCTCGCACACCGCGTAATTGATCTCGGCGCGCAGCGTCACCGGCTTGTCGGCGGCCTTGGCGACGATGCGCAAGGGCAGCACGATCTGGTCGTGATAGCCGATCGAATGGCCGCCTGCGCCGTCGTCGAACTTCTGCGGCGCCGGCCACATCACGGTCACCGCTTCGACATTGTCTGATTTCGAGAAGTCGAACCGTGGCGGGACGCCGGAATCGCCGGGCATGCGCCAGTAGGTTTTCCACCCCGGCTGGATCTGGAACGCGATACCGCCGAGCAGGACCGCGCCGCTGCGCGATCCTGCGAGCAACCGCACCGCGGAATGTCCGTCGCGCTGCCACGGCGAGGAGTCGTCGGCACGGGCTGCGATGGCCAGCGACGACGCAAGCAGGGTTGTCACGACGCCAACCGCCGCACGCAGGGGAACTCTTGTCAGCATGGCACGTCTTTACAGGGGCGTCCCGAGGCAAGCCATTGAATTGCTTGTGATGGATGCACTTCAATCAAGTCCCGGCAAGCCTTGATTTGACAGCCGCCCGGCCCGACATCAGGATAGGAATTGAAACCGGAGTGCTTCACCGATGGCTCCCACAGGCAAGAGGACGGGCGAAAGCACCCGCAAGCCGGCCCCCGCGCTCCCGAGTACGGCGGGTTACCTCGATGGACGGTTGCTGATCGCGATGCCCGTGATGGGCGACGAGCGCTTCGAGCGCTCGGTGATCTACCTCTGCGCCCACTCCGCCGAAGGCGCCATGGGCATCATCGTGAACCACCCGGCCGGCAGCATCGACTTCCCCGAGCTCTTGCAGCAACTCGGCATCATCAGGAAGGGCGAGCACATCAAGCTGCCGGAGAATGCCGAGAGCATGAAGGTGCTGCGGGGTGGTCCGGTCGATACCGGCCGCGGCTTCGTGCTGCACTCCAGCGATTTCTACATCGAGAACGCGACGCTCCGGATCGACGACGGCGTCTGCCTCACGGCCACCGTCGACATCCTGAGGGCGATCGCCAACGGCTCCGGCCCCAAGCACGCCATCCTCGCGCTCGGCTATGCCGGCTGGGCGCCGGGCCAGCTCGAGACCGAAATCCAGAGCAATGGCTGGCTGCATTGCGATGCGGATTCGGATCTGATCTTCGGCGACGACGTCGATGAAAAATACGGCCGCGCGCTGCGCAAGATCGGCATCGATCCCGGCATGCTCTCGAACGAGGCAGGGCACGCGTAGCTCTGTGGCTAGTGACGCTCTCACGGCCGTCATTGCGAGGAGCGAAGCGACGAAGCAATCCAGAATCCTTCAGCGATGACAGTCTGGATTGCTTCGCTTCGCTCGCAATGACGGAGTTTGTTGAGGCGGTCCGCTCTCGTCGTCGGTATCCTCCGCTGTTGTCCCGGCCTTCGCCGGTGAATGCCGCCTCTACTCCGCCGCCTGCTGCTGCACCGTCGGCTCCGTCCCGGCCACCGTCGCGCGGCGCATGTCGCGGGGCTGGGACTGATCGTAGCGGCGGACGCGGTGCATGGTCTGGCGGTTGTCCCACATCACGAGATCATGCAGCTTCCATTTGTGCACGTAGACGAACTCGCCTTGCGTCGCGTGCTCGTTGAGGTCGCGCAGCAAAAGGCGGCCCTCCGGCACGCTCATGCTGACGATCTTGCCGGCATGCGATGACAGATACAGCGACTTGCGGCGATGGACCGGATGGGTGCGCACGAGACGTTGCAGCACCGGCTTGAACATCTCCTTCTCGTCGTCGGTATATTCGGTGAAGCCGAGCGAGCCCCGCGAATACATCAGCGAATGCTCGCAGACGAGGTCCTCGATCTCCGTCTTGGTCTCGTCGTCGAGCGCGTCATAGGCGGCGCGCATGTCGGCGAATTCGGTGTTGCCGCCTTTCGGGTTCACCACGCGCGCCGACAGCAGCGAGAATTTTGCCGGGATGGGCCGGAACGAGCTGTCGGAGTGCCAGAGGCAATTGCCGAGGTTGAACAGATTGGCGCGGCTGTCCTTCGGCAGCGGCTTGCCGTCCTTGCCGAGGTTTGAAACATCGTTCAAGCCCGAACTGAGGCGGTATTCGCTGGCCTTGGTAATGTTGCCGCCGCGTGCGTCCTCGCGCTGGCCGAAATTCAGCGCGAAGGCCATCTGCTGTTCGTCGGTGATGACCTGGTCGTGGAACACCAGCACCGCGTATTTGTCCATGGCGGCCTCGACTTCGCGGGCCTCGGCCTCGGTGAGAGGCTTTCGCAAGTCGAGGCCCGAAACCTCGCCGACAAAATGTTTCTGAAGCTGCCGGATGGCGATCGTCATGACGTTGTCTCCCGCGGACCGCGAGCGGTTGGTCCCGCTCTGTTGAGGAAAAAGCTACTCCGGCGGCCGGCGATGTCAACGCTCGGTGGGCATGGCTCTCACGCGTTGCGCGCCATCAGGCCGCCGTCGACCGGGATCACCGCGCCGGTGAGGAAGGACGCCGCCGGCAGGCACAGGCTCAGCGTCATATGCGCGACCTCCTCGGGATCGCCGTATCGGCCGAGTGCAGTGCGGCGCTTGGCGTAGATGGTCTTGTGCTCCTCCGAGATGCGGTCGGTGATGGCGGTGCGGATCGGCCCCGGGCAGATGCAGTTCACGGTGATGCCCTCGCGGCCGAGCTCGACCGCGAGCGAGCGGGTAAGGCTTGCGACGCCGCCCTTCGCCGCGGAATAGGGGCTGTGCAACGCGGTGGCGCCGAGCGCCTCGGTCGAGGCGATGTTGACGATCCGCGCGCACTTCGATCGGCGCAGATGCGGCAGAGCGGCGCGGATGATGCGTGGATGCGCCGTCAGCATCACCGCGATGCCCCTGGCCCAGGCATCCTCGTAGGCCTCGTCGTCGATCGCGACGCGCACGGAGATGCCGGCATTGTTGACGACGACGTCGAGACCGCCGAAATGCGCGGCGACGTCGCCGACCACGCGCTTGATCTCGCCGGCGTCGGCAACGTCGAGCTTCCACGCCTTCGCTGCTCCGCCGGTTGCCGAGATCTCCTTGGCGACCGCATATGCGCCTTGCTCGTCATGATCGGTGACGGCGACGCTGGCGCCTTCGCTTGCGAACACGCGCGCGGTCGCGCGTCCCATGCCGCTGGCCGCGCCGGTGACGAGAACGGTCAGGCCCTTTACGGATCGGCTGAGCTCCTTGAAATCGGACATGCTGTTTCCTCGCGGCGTGCTTGTTCTTGTTATGATTGACAAGGCTGGCATCGATCCGCAGACAGGTCAAACAAGCGAGACAAAAGGCGCGCAGAACAAAAGGGAGGCCGCGATGACGAACGAGCTGGATTTCTCGGGCAGGCAGATGCTGGTCGTCGGCGGTTCCAGCGGCATCGGCAACGGCATCGCGCAAGCCTTTCGTGTCAGGGGCGCAGCCGTTGCGGTCTGCGGCACACGCGCTCACGCAACGGAATATTCAGCCGAGGAAGGCTCCGATCTCACCGGTCTTTCCTACGCGCAGCTCGACGTCGCCAATGCCGGCGCGATCGAGGCGTTCAAGCCGTCCTTCGACAAGCTGGATGTCCTCGTGCTCGCGCAGGGCGCGGTGCTCTATCGCCGCGGCGAATTCGAGATGGATGGCTTCCGCAAGGTCGTCGAGGTCAATCTGATGAGCCTGATGGCCTGCGCCACGCGGTTTCATTCCATGCTGCGGGATGCGCGGGGATCGCTGATCATGGTGTCTTCGACCGCGGCCTATCATTCCACCATGGGCAATCCCGCCTACAACGCCTCGAAGACCGGCGCGGTCGGATTGACGCGGACGCTGGGCGAGGCCTGGGCCGAGGACGGCATCCGCGTCAACGGCATCGCGCCCGGCCTCGTCGACACCAAGATGACGAAGGTGACGACCGACAATCCCAAGCGGCTCGAAGGCGCGCTGGCGCGCATTCCGCTGCGGCGATTGGGCACGCCGGCCGACATGGCGGGCGCGGCCCTGTTCCTGGCGTCGCCGCTGTCGTCCTACATCATCGGCCAGACACTGGTCGTCGATGGCGGGCTCATCCTGTAGCTCATCCGGCTAGACACTCACCCGCATTACACTTTCGCAAAGACTTGGAACTGTGCTGCTCCTGATCGGTTACTTGGGCTGACCCCGGAGGAGGAGCATCATGGATAAAGATCGGATCGTCGGATCGGCCAAGGAATTCGCTGGACGCGCGGAAGGCGCTGTCGGAGATCTGGCCGGCGATGCGCAGACACAGGCGTCGGGCAAGGCGCGCGAAGCCGCCGGCACCGTGCAGAATCTCTACGGCCAGGCCAAGGACGCCGTACGCGACGCCGGCGAGACGGCGGCCGGCTACGCCAAGGACGCCTACGAGAACAGCGGCGAGACTTTCCGCGACGGCACGCAGGCAATTAGCCAGAAGGTGCAGGACAACCCGCTTGGCTCGTTGCTCATCGCCGGTGGCATCGGGTTCGCACTCGCGCTGCTGATGTCGCGGCCCGCCCGCCGCCCGCCGCCGCGCTGGCGCTACTACGGCTAAGCCGACGCTCGATAACCAAAGGGCCCCGGACGCAGGGCGGCCTGGGCGATGCGTCACATCGTCCGGAAACGCCGCATTGCTGAACCGGGGCCCATTCTTTTTGGGAATGCCGCATATGCCGGGTCCCGACTCTGCGCAGCAGCGTTGCGGCGCGTTCGGAACAATTACCTGAGCACTTCCGCCGATCGTCCGACATTGCCCGGTGGACGCGGGATCGCGGGGTTCGGATTGGGATTGCGCGGCCCCGGCGCCAGTTGACGCGGCGGGGGCGGCGGGGAGCCGAAGCCGAAGAAATCACGCATCGATGGCGCCGCCTGCGCCGGCTGCTGCGGCACCGGCGGCTTCTTCGGCGCGAGCTTTGGCGGCGCGATCGCTGCGGCCGCACCCGGCGTGCCGCCGTCGGGCGTCGTCACGGCCATCGGCGTATCGCCCTTGGCCTGCTCGCGGCCGACTTCGCGGCGCGGCCAGGCATAATCGTCGGCGCGGCCAGCGGGCGGGGCCAGCGGCTCGCCCTTCACCATCGTCCTTGCGGCGAGCGCATCGACGGCGGCGGGACGCGAGCCCGGTCCGCCCAGCAATTGATCGGTCGAGATCGAGGCCGCAACCAGCGGCACGATCGGGCCGGCCAGCGGCCGCGGCGCCGGCTTGCCGGGCTCGGCGCTGGTGTCGGGCGTTCCCGGTTCGCTCGGCAGCGCGATCGGGCCGGACCGTCCCGCGAGCAGGCGCGTGATCTCGCGCTCGACATAATGGGCGAGCTTGCGCGCGCCGGGCTTGGTGAAATAGACGCCGTCATAGCTGCGCAGCTGACGGATCTGGCCTTCGAAGTCCGGCCCCTTCTGCAGGAAGCGGCCGGCCTCGTCGACAAAACCGTCCCAGACGTCGACATAGGTGATGCCGGCCTTGGCCGCGCCTTCGCGATAGAGCGAATCCAGGAACAGCATGTCCGCCGTGCCCTTGGGACCGCGGATCGCGGGCAGGCCGACCCAGAGCACCGGCACGCCCCTGGCCTTGAGAACGTTGGCGAGCTCCTCGATCTTCTTGCCGTAGAGCTCGACCCAGCGCTCGTCGCGGAATTCGTAGAGACCGTTCGGGTTGCGCGCGGTCTTCTCCGGCGCGGTCGCAGGCGCGTCGGCGTTGTCGGCATCGTCCTGCGGCAGGTCGGTGTCGGCCGGCTTGTCGTCCGGCTTGGCGGCGGTGTCGGGCTTGGCATCGCCGGGCTTGTCCCCTGGCTTGCCTTGCGGCTTGGCGCGTGCGCCCTTGTCGTTCTTCTTGTCCTTGTCCGAGGCCTTGTCCGTTTTGTCGGGCGCAGCCTCGCGGATCGCGATGCGGTCGTTGAGGCCGAGCATGACGACGATGACATCGGGCTTCTCGGTTTCGAGAATGCCCTTGGCCGCAGCTGTCCAGTCCGAGGGCTCGCCCTTCGGCTGGTACTTGATCAGGCCTGAGGTGGTCCTGTGCTTGCGGATCACGCCCATGTCGGGCTGTTCGGTGTAGGCGTCTTCGAGTCCGTAGGCGAGCCAGTCGGCCATGGCGTCGCCGATCACGAGCACGTTCTTGTCGGGGATGGTGTCGCGCTTGGCCGGCGCCGGCGCGCGCGAAAAGTCCTGGCGCGGGGCTTGCGGCTGTTGCTGCTGGAACGGCGCGAAGAAGTCGCCGCCGAACCAGCCACCGCCACCTCCGCCGTTTCGTGGCGGCGGGGCAGAGCGCTGCGGCGGGCCGCCGAAGCCGGGGAAGTTGAAGAACTGCGCCGAGGCCGGTCCCGCGACCGACACCAGAATCGCAAGCGCCATCCCCAGCGCGATCAGCGGGCCGGTCTCGGTCAGCGCCTTGAAAAGGGACTTCTTCGACATGCGATCTCGGGCACGCGCAATGGGGATTGGAAGCAGCTCGATATAATAACGGAATCAGGCGCCAAACGGGCAGATTCTCTTTCAGATTCTCGTTGATACACCGGGGAACAGCCGTCCCCGTCAAGGCTGCCGGCCCAAATCCCCGTTCAGGGTTACTTTCGGCGCGATTTTACCGCCCGCGCAGCCGGTCCAGCACGTCGGAGGAGGCAAAACCGTCCGCGGGGACCCCGATCGAGGCCTGGAAGTTGCGCAGGGCCTCCCGGGTCTGGCCGCCGAACTGGCCGTCCGGGGTGCCCTTGTAGAAGCCGCGCTGGGCCAGCAGTTGCTGGAGTTCCAGCCGCTCGGTGCGTGCCAGCTCCCGCTCCTGGCGCGGCCAGGGCTGCACGAAGGGCTGCCCCCCGCGCAGGCGGTCGGCGAAATGCCCGATCGCCAGCGCATAGGCCTCGGCCGGATTGTACTTCATGATGACGCGGAAGTTCTGCAGCATCAGGAAGCCCGGCCCCTGCGCGCCGGCGGGCGCCAGCAGATAGGCTTTCTCCGCCGGGTGCGTGAACGGCTGGCCCGCCGGACGCTTGAGCCCGAGCTTCTCCCATTGCGCGAGCGTCATCGCCTTGGCACGGTCGGCCAGCATGTAGTTGAAGCCCTGGGGCACCACGACCTCATAGCCCCAGGTCTGACCGGACTGCCAGCCGTCCTTCTTCAGATTGTTGGCGGTCGATGCGATCAGGTCGGAGGGATTGTCGACGACGTCGCGCCGTCCATCGCCGTCGCCGTCGACGGCAAAGCGCTTGAACGCGGTCGGCATGAACTGGGTCGGGCCGAAGGCTCCGGCCCAGGAGCCGCGCATCTGTTCAGGGCGTAGATCGCCGCGATTGACGATCTCCAGCGCGGAGAGGAATTCGTCCTTGAAGTAAGCCTGGCGGCGGCCGATGCAGGCGAGCGTCGCCGTCGATTGCAGCACGCTGCGGTCGCCCATCTGCGTCGAGTAGTTGGATTCGATGCCCCAGATCGAGGCGATGATATAGCGGTCGACGCCGGTGGCCTTTTCGGTGGCGTCGAACTGCGCCTTGTACTTGGCGAGCACCTCGCGGCCCTTGGCGAGGCGGTTGTCGTTCACGAGGATGTCGAGATAGTCCCAGATCGACTTGGTGAACTCCGGCTGTGAATCCATCAGGTCCATGATGCGCAGGTCGGGGGCGAGCCCTGCGGTGAAGCGCTGGAAATTCTCCTGCGTGATGCCGCGCCGTGCGGCATCGGGCCACATCGCAGCGACGCAATTGTTGAAATTGCCGGCAGCCTCGCGGATCGCGGCGGCCGTCATCAGCGGATGGCCGGAAGCGCCGTCCTCGCCGCTCCAGGGTTGAGCGCCGCCCGGCGGAGCTTGCGCGGGAGCAGGGTTCGAGCCGGAGAAAATCCCGCCGAACAGGTTCGACAGGCCGTTCTGCGCCTGTGCCTGAGCGCAAGCCGGCAGCAGCAACGCGGCCGCGATCATCGCTCCGCTGGTCACAAATCCAGCACGTTTTGCCAGCCCTGCCATCGATTGCATCATGTCCAACCCGTCGACCTGAAAATCCGCCTTCAGGAGGCCCGGTTACGGTTGCCAATAGCTTAACAAAGGTGAAATTTTGGTGACGGGCTTTTTCTCAACCTCGCAAGGACGAGGCCCCACATCCGCCTTTGTTAGCGGCTGCAAACAAGCTAGCAAGATGTCATTGCTCCCTTCCTCAGGTATTCGATCGATCCCATGAAAATTCGCAAAGCCGTGTTCCCCGTCGCCGGCCTCGGCACCCGCGTCCTGCCCGCCACCAAGGCGATGCCGAAGGAAATGCTGACCATCGTCGACAAGCCGCTGATCCAGTACGTCTATGACGAGGCGAAGGAGGCCGGCATCGAGCATTTCATCTTCGTCACCGGCCGCAACAAGAACGTCATCGAAGATCATTTCGACAAGATGTACGAGCTCGACGCCACACTCGCCGCACGCGGCAAGAAGGCCGAGCAGGAGATCCTGGCGCAGAACCAGCCGGAGGCCGGCGCCGTCAGCTTCACCCGCCAGCAGGCGCCGCTCGGTCTTGGTCATGCGGTCTGGTGCGCGCGCGACATCGTCGGCGACGAGCCGTTCGCGGTCGTGCTGCCGGACGAACTCGTGCTCAACACGCCCGGCTGCCTGAAGCAGATGATCGAGACCGCGTCCGGGCTCGGCGAGAAATCCAACCTCATCGCGGTCGAGGCGGTGCCCGACCATCTCACCCATCAATACGGCATCTGCGGCGTCGGCAAGCGCACCGGCAAGATGTTCGAGGTCGACGGCATGGTCGAGAAGCCGGCCAAGGGCACCGCGCCCTCCAACCTCTCGATCACCGGCCGCTACATCCTGCAGCCGGAAATCTTCAAGATACTGGAGACCCAGGAGCGCGGCGCCGGCGGCGAGATCCAGCTCACCGACGCCATGATCGGGCTGGCCAGGTCGCAGAAATTCTATGGCGTCGAATTCGAGGGCGAGCGCCATGATTGCGGCTCCAAGCCCGGCTTTCTCCGCGCCAACATCGCCTACGGCCTGAAGCGGCCGGAGCTGCGCGAGGGGCTGATCGCGGAGATGAAGAAGTATCTGGGAGAGTAGTGCTCGCTACATCCTCTCGTCATTGCGAGCGAAGCGAAGCAATCCAGAATGCATCCGCGGATGTGTCCGCGGAGAACCTCACGCCACCAGCGACAGCTTCGGCAGGGTCGCGATCACCGACTGGTTGCGGCCGCCGGCTTTCGCCGCATAGAGCGCCTTGTCGGCGGCGGCGACCAGGATCGGCCAGTCCGTGCCGCTCGCGGGAACGAAGCTGGCGACGCCGCAGGAAACCGTCGAACTGGTCTGGTCGTCGGACCAGCCCTGCACCTTGACGCGGATCGTCTCGGCGACCTTGAACGCGTCGGTGGCCGAAATGTTCGGCAGCAGCACGGCGAATTCCTCGCCGCCATAGCGCGCCGCGCAGTCGCCGGCGCGGCTCACCGAATCGGAAATGCAGATGGCGATGCCGACCAGCACCTGGTCGCCGGCCTGGTGGCCGAACGTGTCGTTGTAGGCCTTGAAGTGATCGGCGTCGATCATCAGCAGCGCGACCGGCGTCTTCTGGCGCATCGCGCGGCGCCATTCGACGTCGATGACCTGGTCGAACTTGCGGCGGTTCCTCAGTCCGGTGAGCGCGTCCGTCGTCGCCATCTCCTCGAGCTTGCGCTCGGCCTCGGCGCGCCGGCCGATCTCGCGGGCGAGCACCAGCGTCGAGGCCAGCATGAACAGGATCAGCGCCAGGACCACGGCACCGATGCGAACGGCTTCCTTCTGCCAGAGCTCGAACACGGCCGCCAGCGGCTTGCCCGCCACCACGAACAGCGGGCCGGAGCCCGTGCTGCGCACGTAGAGGCGCGGCGTCGCGTCCACCGGGCCCTGGCCCTCATAGGCTCCGCCGGCCTTGAGATTGTCGGCCTTCCAACTCTGCAGCGCCGCGAGATTCTTGCCGATCACGTCGAGGTCGAACGGCCGCCGCATCATGATGGTGCGGTCGCGCTTGAGCACGGTGATGGTGTCACTGGGATCGAGGTTCAGCCGCTCGAACAATTCGTGGAAATAGCTGAAGCGGATCGAGCCGGCGACGACGCCCATGAAGCCGCCGTCGGCGTCGCCGATGCGCCGGCTCAGCACGATCGAATAGGCCCCCCGGAACAGCATGGGCCGGCTGATGAAGAGCCCGGCTTCGGGATTGTCGCGATGGACCTTGAAGTAGTCCTCCTCGCTCCGGTTCTCCGGCGAGGGATCGAGCGTGGAGGCATCGACGGTCAGCCTGCCCTCGGCGTCGAACACCTGGATCGCGCCGAAATGCCTCGCCGTCGTCGCATGGTCGAACAGGATCAGGTGGCGGATCGACTTCGAGACCGTGGCGAGCTCCGGCAACAGCATGCCGCTGGCGACGGCCTTCAGGGACAAATCGTAGATCTCGATGTTGCGGCTGATGTCGGAATCGATGGTCGTCGCCAGGTTCTCCAGCGTCTGGCGGGCAAGCGCCTCCTCGCCGCGGCGCATGTCGAGCATCACGTTGACGCAAATGGCGGAAAAGCCGATCACCGTCACCACGGACGAGATGATCAGCAGCTTCGCCGAAATCCGCCACGGCCGCCGGGCCATGGCGTCGCGCCATCCAGACAACATCGTTTGCTCCCGACATTAGTGGATGCGCCCGAAAGCTTGAGTAGTGTTTAAGGCGGGACGACGCTGCCGCAATGAGTTAAGAAACGGTTTATGAGACCCACGGTTTTAGGCAGTCTCATGCGAGCGGACGAGAGGACGATTGTGAACGACTACGACGCCTTGCGCGATTATCTGATGCGGCAGAAGCAGGCGGAATTCGTGCTGACCTATGAACAGATCGAGGAGATCATCGGCGCGGCCCTGCCGCGCGCGGCGAATCGTGCCTCCTGGTGGGACAGCCTGCGCAGCCCCGACATCCAGATGCCGCAGCGCGAAGCCTGCCTCGCCGCGGGCTTTGTGGCGATGCGGATGCCGGACGGCCAGAGCGTGCGGTTCACGAAGCGGAAGAGCGACCGGCGGCGGTGATATCGATGAGGTTCGCTCTTCCCCTCTCCTCGTGTGGGAGAGGGTGGCTCGCCGCGAACCGGCGAGACGCGTGAGGGGTCTCTCTCCGCAAGCCAGCCTCTAACCTCTGAATTTGCCGATACCCCCTCATCCGGCGCTTCGCGCCACCACAAGGGGAGAAGGGAAGAGAGAGCGAGGCTAGCTCGCTGCTTCCAGCCGCACTTCCGTCAGCAGGCGCATCGCGGCGTCCGCGTCCATCGGCTCGCCGAAGGCGAAGCCCTGCGCGTATTCGCAGCCCATCTGGTAGAGCTCGACCGCGTCGGAATCGGTCTCGGCGCCTTCGGCCACCACGTCCATGCCGAGGTCGTGCGCGAGCGCGATGATCGACTTCAGGATCACCGGACGGGTGCCGCGGTTGGTGGTGCGCACGAACGACTGGTCGATCTTGATGGTGTCGAACGGGAAGCGCTGGAGATAGGCCAGCGAGGAGTGGCCGGTGCCGAAATCGTCAAGCGACAGGCCGGTGCCGAGCTCGCGGATGCGCGTCAGCATCTGCGCTGCATGCTCCGGATTCTCCATCACCAGCGATTCGGTCAATTCGAGCTTGAGCGTGCCGCGCGCCACCGAGGAGCGCGACAGCACGGTGCGGATGTCGTGGATCAGATCGTGGCGCAGCAATTGCCGCGAGGACACGTTGACGCTAGCGAAGATCGGCTCGCGCGAGCGCATCGCGCGCTGCCAGATCGAGAGCTGCTTGGCGGTCTGGTCGAGCACGAACATGCCGAGGTCGACGATCAGGCCGGTCTCCTCCGCGATGGTGATGAATTCCGACGGTGCCATGCGCCCGAGCTTGGGATGATCCCAGCGGCACAGCGCCTCGAAACCGGCGATCGAGCGATCCTCCAGCCGCACGATCGGCTGGTACAGGATCGTGAGCTCCTGCCGCTCGATGGCGCGGCGCAGTTCGCTCTCCAGCGTCAGCCGGTCGGTCTTGCGCGCGCGCATCGCCGGCTTGTAGACGTCGATGCGGTCGCCGCCGATGCGCTTGGAATGATACATCGCCAGCTCGGCGTCCTTGATGATCTCGTCCGTGAGCTGAACCTGCGGATCGGACAAGGCCAGGCCGATCGAGGCCGTGAGAAAGATCTCGCGGTCGTTGAAGGCGATCGGCGCGCGGATGGTCTTGCGGATGGTTTCGGCGAAGGCGGTGATGCGGGCCGGGTCCTGTTCCGACAGCAGGATCAGGCCGAACTGGTCGCCGGCCATCCGCGCCAGCGTGTCCTGCGGCTTCAGGATGCGGGTGAGGCGGCGGGCCAGCGTCAGCAGGATCGAATCGCCGACCGCGATGCCGACGGAATCGTTGACCTGCTTGAAGCGGTCGAGGTCGATCACCATCAGCGTCGGCCGCAGCGTCGGCATGGTCTTGGCGAAATGCGCGACCGCACCCAGCCGGTCCATGAACAGCTTGCGGTTGGGCAGGCCGGTGAGGTTGTCATGCACGGAATCGTGCAGCAGGCGCTCCTCGGCATTGCGCAGCTCGGTGACGTCGGTGAGGGTGCCGACCACGCGCGAAACCTCGCCGTCGGAGCCGACCACCGGGCGCGCCTTCAGCGCGAACCACATGAAGTGACCGTCCGGCGTGCGCAGGCGGAAATCCTGCACCAGGCGGCCGCGGCGCTGGTCGAGCACGCTGTCGAGCGCGGCGCGGAAGCGGTCCTGGTCGAGCGGATGCAGCACTTCGAGCCATGAGGCCGCCGGGCCTTCCAGCGTGCCGCGCTTGAGGCCGAGCAGGGCCTCGGTCTCGGGACTGGTGAAAACCTTGTCGGCGGAAACGTCCCAGTCCCAGATCAGGTCGCCGGAGCCGGCCAGCGCCAGCGCCCGCCGCTCGATGTCGGAGACGACGCCCGTCGTGGCGCCGCCGCCGGCAAAGGCGTGCTGCATCACCGTGAAGCCGATCAGCATCACGATCAGCACGAGGCCACCGAGCAGGGCAGGGCCGACGATATCGTTGGTGACGGAACCGGCGACCGTCATGCCGGCCGCGATCACCCAGACCACCAGCAGGAACCAGGTCGGGATCAGCAGCACGGCGCGGTCGAAGCCGTGGGTCGACAGGTAGACGATCAGCGCGAAGCCGGCGAAGGCGATCAGCACCAGCGAGATGCGCGCGATGCCGGAGGCGACGGCCGGATCGAACAAGGCGAGCGCGACCAGGGAGCCCAGGAAGGCGAGCCAGCCCACTGTGATATGGGAATAGCGCACGTGCCATCGACTGAGGTTGAGATAGGCGAACAGGAACACCAGCAGCGTTGCCGCCAGGATCGCTTCACCTGCCGCGCGCCAGATGCGCTCGGCGTTGTTCGACATGTCGAGCACCTTGCCCCAGAAGCCGAAATCGACGCCGATATAGACCAGCACGGCCCAGGCCAGCGCCGCGGCCGCCGGGAACATGATGCTTCCCTTGACCACGAACAAGATGGTGAGCACGAGGGCGAGAAGCCCGGAGATGCCGATCACGATGCCCTGGTACAGCGTGAAGGAGTTGACCTTGTCCTTGTAGGCTTCCGGTTCCCACAGATAGAGCTGCGGCAGCTTGTCGGTGCGCAGCTCGGCGACGAAGGTGATGACGGCGCCGGGATCGAGCGTGACGCGGAACACGTCGGCGGTCGGGCTCTCCTGCCGCTCCGGCCGGTCGCCGGTCGAGGGCGTGATGGTAGCGATGCGCGACAGCCCGAGATCCGGCCACAGCAGGCCCGAGGACACGATGCGGTAATGCGGGGCGACGATCAGGCGGTCGAGCTGGTCGTCGGTGTTGTTGGCGAGCGCGAACACCACCCAGTTCTGGCCGCCCTCGCGGGCGCGCACCTCGATGCGGCGGACGATGCCGTCGGTGCCGGGCGCGGTGGAGACCTGGATGCGGTCGGCATCGCTGCGCTGGTGCTCGAGCACGCCGGTGAGGTCGATCGCGGGCGCGTCACCGCGGACGCTGACAGCGTCGAGCGCGCGCGCCGGGGACGCGGCGACGAGAATCATGAGGCCCAGCGCGATGGGCGCGAGGCACCTGATCAGACGCAAGGTCAGTTCTCCGCGTTCGACGCAAACTTTGAATGCAAGGCTGGCACGTAAAGACGATTCAGACCGGACGGAATGGGTTCGGTGCGTCGCGATAGATGCCACGAAAGCGAGGAAAATCAAAGGGTTTCCGCCTGCGCCTGTGGGCCAGCGGCCTAGACCTCCAACACAATTTTGCCAATATGTGCGCTCGTCTCCATGCGGCGGTGCGCATCGGATGCCTTTTCAAGCGGGAAAGCGCTGTCCATCAACGGTTTGACGCGGCCTTCGCGCAAAAGCGGCATCACTTTCGCCTCGATCGCGGCCACCATTGCCGCCTTGTCCGCATTAGTACGGGGGCGCAGCGTCGAGCCGGTATGGGTCAGGCGCTTGACCATCACCTTGGCGATGTTGACGCTGACCTTGGGCCCGTTGAGGGTTGCGATCTGCACGATGCGGCCGTCGACCGCGGCGGCGTCATAATTGCGGTCGACATACTCGCCGGCGACCATGTCGAGGATCAGATTGACGCCGGTGTTGTTCGTCTCCGCCTTCACCACGGCGACGAAGTCCTCGGTCTTGTAGTTGATGGCGCGATCGGCCCCGAGCTTGAGGCAGGCATCGATCTTGTCCTGCGATCCCACCGTGACGAACACCTTCGCGCCGAATGCCTTGGCGAGCTGGATTGCCATGGTGCCGATGCCCGAGGAGCCGCCATGGATCAGCAGCGTCTCGCCGGCCTTCAGGCCACCGCGCTCGAACACATTGTGCCAGACCGTCATCAGGGTTTCCGGCAGCGCACCGGCTTCCTTGATCGACAGCGACGGCGGCACGCTCATCGCCTGGCCGTCCTGCGCGATGCAGTACTGCGCATAACCGCCGCCGGCGACGAGCGACATCACCTTGTCGCCGATCTTGTGCCGCTTGGCGTTGCTGCCGACCGCGACCACTTCACCGGCGATCTCGAGGCCCGGCAGATCGCTGGCGCCGGGCGGCGGCGGATAGGCGCCGGAGCGCTGCGCGACGTCGGGCCGGTTGACGCCGGCGGCCTGCACCTTGACCAGGATCTCGTCCGGGCCGGGCTGCGGCACGGCGCGTTGTTCCGGCACCAGCACCTCCGGTCCGCCGGGCTTGGAGATGGCGACCACGGTCATTTGCGCGGGCAGCTTGTCCATGATGTGTCCTTGAGCAAAGGTGCAGAATGCAACGAGGCCATTGCTTAGCCAGCGCGGCGCAGGCTGGCAACCGCCTCAACAAGGTCCCGCGCGAACGCAGGAGGAACGAGGATGGCGACGGAAGACGACGACCGCCCGCGCAAGAAGATCAGCCACGAGATCGGACAGGATCTCTCACTGTTGTCGGTCGAGGAACTGACCGAGCGCGTCGGGTTGCTCAAGACCGAGATTGCAAGGCTGGAAGAAGCCGCCGCCAAGAAGCGCGCCTCGCGCGATGCGGCCAACAGCGTGTTCAAGTCGTAGGACTCGCGTGTCCCGGACGAGCAGCGTCGCACTCCCTCCACGTCATTCCGGGGCGGCGCGGTAGCGCCGAGGCCGGAATCCATAACCACACGCCGTTGAAACGGGCAGGCTGACAGAGGCGGGCCATTCCATTCGCTTGTGGTTATGGATTCCGGGCTCGCGACTTCGTCGCGCCCCGGAATGACGGCCGAGAGGAAACACCATCGCAAGCCACTCGGCCATTGACCGACATGGCTAACGAACTCTCAAAAAATTAGCGCGTTTACTTCACATTAAGCTTTCGGGTTTATGACTGGAACTGTCCTCGTTTGGACACCGAGTGGCTCCTGTCCACTCTGTTTGACGCCTCCCTGTTATCAACTTTAAAAGCCGCCGGTATTCCGGCGGCTCTTTTTTTGCGCCCACTCCGCTTTTTGCGTCTCGCCACGGTTGAACTCCGAGGAAAGACCCGCGGAAACCATATCCGCGCTTGTCGCTGGACTCGGCGTCCCGCCCGCGCAATGATTTGTTCATCATAAGCCGGCGCCAAGCCGGGCAGTTAGACAGTTGCGTAAGGGGCGTTAACCATGGAACGTTTGCAAGCCGACGGCGCTCTCGTTCAACTCAGCGAGCGGTTCACCAATTCTGCGGCGTTCGGCGTCCTGTTCCGCGAGGGCATGGACCTGGTCGAAGAGACCGCCGCCTATCTCGACGGCGCCGGCCGCAACGAAGCCAAGGCGCTCGACCGTGCCGTCAGCCTCACCTATGCGACCGAGAGCATGCGTCTCACCACCCGCCTGATGCAGCTCGCCTCGTGGCTGCTGCTGCACCGTGCGGTGAAGGAAGGCGAGATGACGCTGAGCCAGGCCAACCGCGAGAAGACCAAGGTCAAGCTCTCCGCCGCCGATCCCGGCCCCACGGATACCATCGAGAAGCTGCCCTTGCAGCTCCAGGAATTGATCAACCGCTCGATGAGCCTCCAGACCCGCGTGCGCCGTCTCGACACCACCATCCACACCCCGCCGGCGGATCACCTCGCGATCGGCAATCCGCTGGTGCCGCACCTCAACGCGCTGAAGGCCGCGTTCGAGCGGTAAGCCTCCCGTCATTGCGAGCGAAGCGAAGCAATCCAGAAATCCCTCCGCGGAGGGAGTCTGGATTGCTTCGTCGCAAGAGCTCCTCGCAATGACGAGACCTCCCAAAAACAAAAACGCCCCCGGTTCTCCGGGGGCGGTTTCGTCTCCGGCCTTGCGGCCGGATCAATCCTTTTTGAGGAAGCCCGAAAACTTCTTCTGGAAGCGCGAGACGCGGCCGCCGCGATCCATCAGCTGGGCGTTGCCGCCGGTCCAGGCCGGATGCGACTTCGGGTCGATGTCGAGGTTCAGCGTGTCGCCTTCCTTGCCCCAGGTCGAGCGGGTCAGGTACTCGGTTCCGTCGGTCATCACGACCTTAATCGTATGATAATCCGGGTGAATTTCGGCTTTCATGGCAATTCCTCGGCGCCCGGCGCCTCGCTTGAGTGGCTATCGAATGACGGATTTGGCGGCTCTATACCCCACGGGCCCCTGTAAAACAAGCCGTTGTGGGGACTTGAGAACCGGGCCGGCCCCTAAGGGACATCCCGGATTTGCCACTGCCGCTCGCCCGGCCTATCTGGAGCGGGCTTCTTCTTTTTCCTTTTGGTCGGGATCTCATGAGCGCAGTCGAACGGCTTGAAACCGGGCCCGCGGAAGCCCCGTCGATCGAAGCCGAACTGATCGAGGCGCCGGCGAAGAGCCGCGCGAAGCTGCGGCCGCTGCTGGCGCTCGCGCCCTATGTCGCGCGCTATCGCGGCCGGGCGGCGCTTGCTTTCGTGGCGCTGACGATCGCTGCGCTGACGACGCTGCTGGTGCCGGTCGCGGTGCGCAGGATGATCGATTTCGGCCTGACGCCTGAAGGCATCGAGCTGATCAACAGCTACTTCTCGGTCATGATCGCGGTCGTCGCCGTGCTCGCGCTGGCGAGCGCCGCGCGCTACTACCTCGTGATGACGATCGGCGAGCGGATCGTCGCCGACCTCAGGCGCGATGTCTTCGCCCATCTGCTGTCGCTCTCGCCGGCGTTCTTCGATTCCGCGCGCAGCGGCGAGCTGATCTCCCGCCTCACGGCCGACACCACCCAGCTCAAATCCGCCGTCGGCGCCTCCGTGTCGATCGCGCTGCGCAACCTGATGATGTTCTTCGGCGCGGCGGCGATGATGGTGATCACCAGCCCGAAGCTGTCGGGCTTCGTGCTGCTGGCCATTCCCCTGATCGTCCTGCCGCTGGTCGCCTTCGGGCGCTGGGTGCGGCGTCTGTCGCGCAATGCGCAGGACACGCTCGCCGAGGCCTCCGCCTATGCCGGCGAACTGGTCGGCGCGATCCGCACCGTGCAGGCCTATACCAGCGAAGGGCTGGCTGCGAAGCGCTTCGGCGGCGAGGTCGAGCAGGCCTATGAGGCCGCGCGCACCTCGACCCAGGCGCGCGCGGTGCTGACCGCCATCATCATCTTCATCGTGTTCGCGAGCGTGGTCGCGATCCTCTGGATCGGTTCGCATGACGTGCTGAGCGGCGCGATCTCGCCGGGCCGGCTAGGCCAGTTCGTGCTCTATGCGGCCTTTGCCGCCGCCGGCCTCGGCCAGCTCAGCGAAGTCTGGGGCGAGGTCTCGGCGGCGTCCGGCGCTGCGGAGCGCCTGTTCGAGATCCTGCATGTGCAACCCGACATCAAGGCGCCCGCGTCGCCGCGCGCGCTGCCGGTGCCGGCGCGCGGCGAGGTCGGCTTCGACCAGGTCAGCTTCGCCTATCCGGCGCGGGGCGATGTCAAAGTGCTCGACGCCGTGTCGTTCACCGTGCGCCCCGGCGAGAAGGTCGCGATCGTCGGCCCGTCCGGCGCCGGCAAGAGCACGATCTTTCATCTGCTGCTGCGCTTCTACGATCCGCGCAGCGGCGCGATCTCGCTCGACGGCGTGCCGGTCAAATCCGCCGATCCCCGTGATTTCCGGTCCCGCATCGCGCTGGTGCCGCAGGAATCGAACGTGTTCGCCGCGAGCGCGCGCGATAACATCCGCTTCGGCCGGCCCGATGCGACCGATGCCGAGGTCGAGCGCGCCGCCGAGCTCGCGCACGCTGCCGAGTTCATCCGCCGCCTGCCCGAAGGTTTCGACACCCCGCTCGGCGAGCGCGGCGTGACGCTGTCCGGCGGCCAGCGCCAGCGCATCGCGATCGCGCGCGCGATCCTGCGCGATGCGCCGCTGCTGCTGCTGGACGAAGCCACCTCCGCGCTCGATGCCGAAAGCGAGACGCTGGTGCAGACCGCGCTGGAAGAGCTGATGCGCCACCGCACCACGCTGGTGATCGCGCATCGCCTCGCCACCGTGCTGTCCTGCGACCGCATCCTGGTGATGGATCAGGGCAGGATCGTCGAGCAGGGCACGCATGCCGAGCTCGTCGCCGCGAACGGGCTCTATGCCAGGCTGGCGAGGCTGCAGTTCGAGGGGGCGTGAGGCGGCGCCTCATCCACGGATCCTAAACCGCGTCGCCGTCCGCGCAAGCCGTTGATCTCGTGGTCATCGGCTACTGTGCATGGGGTTGTTTTCGCAAATTCTGTTTTGGCCGTCCGATTATCGGCACTTCGGCGAAAGCGTCGGCACGTTCGGCCACGGCCAGTTCTTCCAGCTCCCGTCCTCACTGACGCAGGCCGTTGCGGCAGGGCTGCCCGGCGCCGGCTGGCTTGTCGTCTTGGCCGGCGGAGCGAGGCGCTGGTCGACATAGCTCGTCGACACATATCCGGCGACGATGACGCCGAGCAGGACCCAAGACCCCTTGGCCAGATCGCTCAGTTTCATCGCTCATCTCCATCCGCCTGCAATCGGCACAACGAATAGCGGGCGTGTTGGGATCCCGGCGTGACGGGAATCACGCCCGCCAGATCATCTTCAGCACCGGCCGGCCCGAGGTCGGGTTCACATCGTCGCCGGCCTGCGCAAAGCCGTTGCGCTCGTAGAAGCGGATGGCGCGGCTGTTGTCCTTGTTGACGAGCAGCGTGATGCCCGATGGCGACAGGCGTTTTGCCTCATCCACCAGCTGCCTTGCTGCGTCCGAGCCCCAGTGATCCGGATCGACCACGAGCTGGTCGAGATAGCCGTCGCCGTCGATGGTGACGAAGCCGGTCAGCGTGCCGTCCGCTTCCGCGACCACGATCGAGGCCTTCGGCACCAGATCCTTGCGCCAGCGCTCGCGCCACCAGTCCAGCCGCGCGGCGAAGTCGATCTGCGGATAGGCCTGCTGCCAGGTGCGATGCCAGAGATCGATCGAGGCGGCTTCGTCCTCGGGACGGTAAGGGCGGAGGTGAAGCGCACTCACTACCGCTCCGTCAGCTTCAGCTCGATGCGGCGATTGCGCTTGTAGGCTTCCTCGGTGTTGGCGGTGTCGAGCGGCTGGAATTCGCCGAAGCCGGCGGCGACGAGGCGCTGGGCCGGCACGCCGAGCGAGATCAGGTACTGCACCACCGAGATCGAGCGGGCGGCGGACAGGTCCCAGTTGGACTTGAAGTTGGGGCCGTTGACCGGGCGCACGTCGGTGTGGCCGTCGACGCGCAGCACCCAGGGGATCTCGTTCGGGATCTTCTTGTCGAGCTCGATCAGCGCGGTCGCCAAGGTGTCGAGCTCGGCGCGGCCTTCGGGCAGCAGCACCGCCTGTCCGGTGTCGAAGAACACCTCGGACTGGAACACGAAGCGGTCGCCGACGACGCGGATGTCGGGGCGGTTGCCGAGGATGGTGCGCAGGCGGCCGAAGAATTCCGAGCGGTAGCGCGACAATTCCTGCACGCGCTGCGCCAGCGCCACGTTCAGGCGGGAGCCGAGATCGGCAATGCGGTTCTGCGATTCCTTGTCGCGCTTCTCGGATGCATCGAGCGCCTCCTCCAGCGCCGCTAATTGCCGCCGCAGCGCGCTGATCTGCTGGTTCAGCACCTCGATCTGCGCCAGCGCCCGGGCCGAAACCGCCTTCTCCGAATCCAGCGCCTTGCCGAGCTCGCTGGTCTTGCCCTGCGCGTCGTTGCCGGCGGCGGCGAGCCCGTCATAGAGGCCCTTGATGCGGTCGCGCTCGCTCTCGGCCGAAGCCAGTCCCGCCTTCAATTGCGAGACCTGGTCGTCGAGCGTGAGCTTGCCGAGCTTCTCCAGCGACAGCAGCTCGTTGAGCTGCGCGATCTTGGCGTTGAGCTGCTCCAGCGCCTTGTCCTTGCCGGTGACCTCCTGCGACAGGAAGAACTGCACGACCAGGAAGACCGACAGCAGGAACACGATCGACAGCACCAGCGTCGACAGCGCGTCGACGAAGCCGGGCCAGTAATTGAAGGAGGTATCGCCGCGGCGGCCGCGCGCCAGAGCCATGTCGCTAACCCTTCTCGGGCTGGCGCGCGATCCGCTCCAGGAGGCGCCGGATCTCGCGGTTCTGCTCGCCCTGGCCGTCGGCCCATTCGCGGATCATCTGCTGCTCGGTGCGCATGTGCGAGACCAGCGCCTGGATCGCTTCGGCGAGGCTCGCCATCGCCGCCGTGGTGCCGCGGCTGGCACTGCCTTCCTCGAGCACGGAGCGAAGCCGTTCGACGGCGGCCTGAAGCTCGCCGCTCGCAACTCCTCCGCCGCCACCGGCGGCGACGGCCACGTCGCCGCTGCCATATTCGCGCACGGTGGTGGCGAGCCAGTCTTCCAGGTCGGTGTAGAAGCGGTTCTGCGCCTGGCTCGATTGCAGGTCGAGGAAGCCGAGGATCAGCGAGCCGGCGAGACCGAACAGCGAGCTCGAGAACGAGATGCCCATGCCGCCGAGCGGGGCGGCGAGGCCCTCCTTCAGCGTGTCGAACAGGGCGCCGGAATCGCCCCCGACCTTGAGCCCGTCGATCACCTTGCCGACCGAGCCGACCGTCTCGATCAGGCCCCAGAAGGTGCCGAGCAGACCGAGGAAGACCAACAGGCCGGTCATGTAGCGGGAGATGTCGCGGGCTTCGTCCAGGCGGGTCGCGATCGAATCGAGCAGGTGCCGCATGGTGGTCTGGGTGATGGTCATCCGCCCGGTGCGCTCGCCGCCGAGAATCATCGCCATCGGGGCCAGCAGCTTGGGGTGGCGGGCGGGGGCGAGGCCGGGATCGGCGATGCGGAAATTGTTGACCCAGGAGACCTCGGGATAGAGCCGGATCACCTGGCGGAAGGCCAGGATGATGCCGATGAACAGGACGCCGCCGATCAGGGCATTGAGCCCGGGATTGGCGAAGAAGGCCTGGATGATCTGCTTGTAGAGCACCACGCCCACCAGGGTGCACAGCACCAGGAAGACCAGCATCCGCACCAGGAAAACGCTGGGTGAGGAGAGCTTGGTGTATTCGATGTCCATGGGGGAGCGGGGCGAGGCGCCTGACGGCATGGGCGGTATCATCCGTTACGAACTTGCTTGCGGGCGCACTATGGCACAGCGCCGGGCCAAAAAAAGCGCCGGATGTGCGGATTTCAGGGGGAGGCGCGGAACCCAATGCTGAAACCGCGCTTTGATACCTGCGTATTCTGCAGAACTTCGTCATTCCACCGGCTAGGCTCGGATTTTTGGACCCCTGCCGCCCAGAGACAGGTTGGTTGCATGAGCGTCGTTTCCGCGATCATGGGGACTGCCGAACGCGTGCCGCTGCCGGATGTGGTGATCCGCGCCGCGATCCAGCGCCTGTGCTCGCGCACGGCCACGCGCCTGTCCGCGCTGGGCGCGGCCGACGATGCCGCCTTTGCCGGGCGGCTGATGCTGCGGCCGATCGCCGAGGACGCGGATGCCGGGCCTGACGATGTCCCCGCCGCGTTCTTTGCAAAGGTGCTCGGTCCCAACCGCAAATACTCCTCCTGCTTCTACAAGACCAACGCGACCACCTTGCGGGAGGCGGAGGAGGAGGCGTTGCGCCAGACCGTCGAGCATGCCGCACTCGCCGACGGTCAGACCATCCTCGAGCTCGGCTGCGGCTGGGGCTCGCTGTCGCTCTGGACCGCGCGCCGGTTTCCGCACGCGAAGGTGACGGCGGTAACGAACTCGCAGGCGCAGCGCGCCTATGTCGAGGAGGAGGCACGGCTGCGCGGTCTCATCAACCTGCGCGTGGTCACCGCGGACATGAACGTGTTCGCGCCCGAGGGCCAGTTCGACCGCATCGTCTCGGTCGAGACGTTCGAGCACATGTTGAACTGGCGCAAGCTGATGACGCGCGTGCGGTCATGGCTCGCGCCCGAGGGGCGCTTCTTGATGCACATCGTCGCCCATCGCTCCGGCTCCCATCTGTTCGACCGCGCCAATCGCGACGACTGGATCGCGCAGCATGTCTTCACGAGCGGGTTGATGCCGAGCCATCATCTCGTCAGGCAATTCGAGGACATCTTCACGGTCGAGAAGGAATGGTGCTGGAGCGGTACGCATTATCAGCGCACCGCCAACCACTGGCTTGCCAATTTCGACGCGCATCGCGATACCATCGAGGCGGCCTTGCGGAACGTCCACGGCGAGGAGACCGGCCTGTGGATGCGGCGCTGGCGCTGGCTCTTCCTCGCGACCGCGGGCCTGTTCGGCTACGCCGATGGAACCGAGTGGGGCGTCAGCCAGTACCGGATGAAAGCCGCCGGGTAATTGCGATCTTCTGTCGCAGCACGCGCCGATGGAATCGGACTCACAATCGGGTGAGACATAAAAAATGCTCTGACTTCAACACGATAGGCCGTGTGACATTGAGCCGCCCGCAACATCCGTTGCGTTGCAGCAAGTCCCTTCTATTTTGACGGCATCAGCCGCGTGCGATTGCCCAGAACGGGCCTCGCGGAGTGAGTTCAGTTTCAACAACATCGGGGCACCCCATTTCATGTCAGGACTTCGCGCGCGATCGGCATGCGTTGCAATGATGCTCGCGGCCCTTTCGCCGCTGCTCGCGGGCTGCGATGAATCGAGCTCGGCCATCTCGGCCTATCAGCCGGCTCATCCCGACGTCAGCATTGTCATCGTCAAGCCGCAGCCGCGCGCCGTGGTGCGCGAGCTGCCGGGCCGCATCGCACCGACACGGGTCTCCGATGTGCGGCCGCGTATCTCCGGCATCGTGGTCGAGCGTCTGTTCCGCCAGGGCAGCGAGGTGAAGGCCGGCGATCCACTGTATCGCATCGATCCGCGTCCGTTCGAGGTCGAGGTGATGGCCAACGAGGCCGCGCTCGCCAAGGCCGAGGCCGCATTGATGCAGGCCAAGCAGCAGGCGCACCGTATCGCGACGCTCACCAGCCAGCGCGCCGCGCCCGAGGCCGAGAACGAGAAGGCGGTCGCGGCGGAGCGCCAGGCTCATGCCGAGGTCGAGGGACGCAAGGCGGACCTCGCGCGCGCCAAGCTCAATCTCGACTACGCCACCGTGCGTGCGCCGATCGACGGTGTCGTCGGTGCGGCTCTGGTCAGCGAGGGCGCGCTCGCGGTCCAGAACGAGACCAATCTTGCCACCATCCAGCAGCTCGATCCGATCTATGCCGACTTCACCCAGTCGGTGAACGAGCTCAACCAGCTCCGCCGCGCCTTCGAGAGCGGCGACCTCGAACGCATCGCCGCCGATGCTGCCAAGGTGCGCCTCGTGCTCGACGACAACACCATTTACTCGCTCGACGGCAAGCTGTTGTTCTCCGAGGCCAAGGTCGACGCCCACACCGGCCAGGTGACGCTGCGCGGCGAATTCCCCAATCCCAAGCGCGAGCTGCTGCCGGGCATGTATGTCCGCGTCCGCATCGACCAGGGTCTTGATTCGGACGCCATCGCGGTGCCGCAGCAGGCGATCCAGCGCAATGGCGGCGGCGGCAGCGAGGTGTTCGTCGTCAAGGACGACAGCCACATCGCGGTGCAGCCGGTGCGCACCGGCTCGGTGCAGGACGGCGTTTGGTTCGTCACCGAGGGTCTGAAGGCCGGCGACAAGGTCGTGGTAGAAGGTTTCCAGAAATTTGCCGCCGGCGACAAGGTCAAGCCGCAATCCTGGTCGGAGGCGGATGCGACCGCGGACAACCGGCACGCCCAGAAGCTCACGCGGTAATACGTCATGGCGAGCTTCTTCATCGACAGGCCGATCTTCGCCTGGGTGGTCGCGCTGTTCATCTGTCTGGTCGGCGCAATCGCGATTCCGCTGCTGCCGATCGCGCAGTATCCGATCATCGCGCCGCCCTCGATCTCGATCTCGACCAGCTATCCCGGCGCCTCGCCTGAAAACCTCTACAACAGCGTCACCCGGCTGATCGAGGAGGAGCTCAACGGCGCCTCCGGCATCCTCAATTTCGAATCGACCAGCGACTCGCTGGGCCAGGTCGAGATCATTGCCAATTTCCAGCCGGGCACCGATACCAGCGCAGCCTCGGTCGAGGTGCAGAACCGCATCAAGCGCGTCGAGGCGCGGCTGCCGCGCGCGGTGATCCAGCAGGGCATCCTGATCGAGGAAGCCTCCAGCGCGGTGCTCCAGATCATCACGCTGAACTCGACCGACGGCAGCCTCGACGAGGTCGGCCTCGGCGACTTCATGATCCGCAACGTGCTCGGCGAAATCCGCCGCATCCCGGGCGTCGGCCGCGCCACGCTCTATTCGACCGAGCGCAGCTTGCGCGTCTGGGTCGATCCGGCCAAGCTCGTCGGCTATGGGCTGACCGCCGACGACGTCAACAAGGCCATCGCCGCACAGAACGCGCAGGTCGCCTCGGGCAGCATCGGCGCCGAACCGTCGACGTCGAGACAGCGCACCTCCGCGCTGGTGCTGGTCAAGGGCCAGCTCTCGTCCCCGGACGAATTCGGCTCCATCATCCTGCGCGCCAATGCAGATGGCTCGACCGTGCGCCTGCGCGACGTCGCGCGCATCGAGGTCGGCGGCCTCAGCTACCAGTTCAACACCCGCCTCGACGGCAAGCCGACCGCGGGCCTCTCCGTGCTGATGTCGCCGACCGGCAATGCGCTGGCGACCGCAAGCGCGGTCGAGGAGAAGATGAAGGAGCTGTCGCGCTTCTTCCCGGCCAACATCTCCTACGAGATCCCCTACAACATCACGCCGGTGGTCGAGGCCTCGATCAAGAAGGTGCTGTCGACGCTGGTCGAAGCCATCGTGCTGGTGTTCGTGGTGATGTTCTTGTTCCTGCAGAACATTCGCTACACCATCATCCCGACCATCGTGGTGCCGGTGGCGCTCCTGGGCGCCTGTACCACTCTGCTGCTCGCCGGCTACTCCATCAACATGCTCTCGATGTTCGGCATGGTGCTCGCGGTGGGTATCCTCGTCGACGACGCCATCGTCGTGGTCGAGAACGTCGAGCGCATCATGGCCGAGGAAGGCTTGCCGCCGAAGGAGGCGACGCGGAAAGCGATGTCGCAGATCACAGGCGCCATCATCGGCATCACGCTGGTGCTGATGGCGGTGTTCGTGCCGATGGCGTTCTTCCCCGGATCGGTCGGCATCATCTATCGGCAGTTCTCGGTGACCATGGTCGCCGCGATCGGCTTCTCCGCCTTCCTGGCGCTATCGCTGACCCCGGCGCTGTGCGCCACGCTGCTCAAGCCCGTCGAAGCCGGTCATGGCCATGCCAAGAGGGGCGTGTTCGGCTGGTTCAACCGCATGCTCGAAGGCGGCAAGGAAGGCTATTCCCGCACCGTCGGCTTCTCGCTGAAGCGCACCGGCCGCTTGATGCTGGTCTATGTCGCGCTGCTCGCCGGCCTGTCCTGGGCCTTCGTCAATCTGCCCGGCGGCTTCCTGCCCGTCGACGACCAGGGCTTCGTCACCACCGACGTGCAGACGCCGTCGGATTCGTCCTACGGCCGCACCGAGGCCGTGATCGAGAAGGTGGAGAAATATCTGGCGCAGCGGCCCGGCGTCGACAACGTCACCTTCCTGACCGGCTTCAGCTTCTCCGGCCAGGGCATGAACACGGCGCAGGCCTTCATCACGCTGAAGGACTGGTCGGAGCGGGGCCCGAAGGAATCTGCCGCCGCGATCGTCGCCGACATCAACCGCGATCTGTCCTCGTCGATCCGCGATGCAAAAATCTCCGCACTGCAGCCGCCGCCGATCGACAATCTCGGCAACTCCTCTGGCTTCTCGTTCCGTCTCCAGGATCGCGGTCAGAAGGGCTATCCGGCCCTGATGCGCGCCGCGGACCAGTTGATCGCGGAGGCCAATGCGAGCCCGGTGCTGCAGAAGGTCTATGTCGAAGGCCTGCCCGAGGCCGGCGTGGTCAATCTCGTGATCGACCGCGAGAAGGCCGGCGCCTTCGGCGTCACCTTCGAGGACATCAACAACACGATCTCGACCAATCTCGGCTCGAACTACATCAACGACTTCCCGAACCGCGGCCGCATGCAGCGCGTCGTGGTGCAGGCCGATGCGCGCGACCGCATGCGGACCGAGGACATCCTCAACTACAACGTCAAGAACAGCCGCGGGCAGCTCGTGCCGTTCTCGTCCTTTGCCACTGTCGAATGGGCGCGCGGCCCGACGCAGATCGCCGGCTTCAACTATTATCCGGCGGTGCGCATCTCCGGCGAAGCCAAGCCCGGCTTCACATCGGGCGATGCCATCGCCGAGATGGAGCGGCTCGCCGGCAAGCTGCCGCGGGGCTTCGGCTATGAATGGACCGGCCAGTCGCTGCAGGAGAAGCTGTCGGGCTCGCAGGCGCCGTTCCTGCTGGCCCTCTCGATTTTCGTGGTGTTCCTGTGTCTGGCCGCTCTCTACGAGAGCTGGACCATTCCGCTCGCGGTGCTGCTCACGGTGCCGCTCGGCATCGTCGGCGCCGTGATCGCGGCGATGCTGCGGGGCTTGCCCAACGACGTCTATTTCACCGTCGGCCTGATCACCATCATCGGCCTTGCCGCCAAGGACGCGATCCTGATCATCGAGTTCGCCAAGGACCTGCGCAAGGAGGGCAAGCCGCTGGTCGACGCCACCATCGAGGCCTGCCGCCTGCGCTTCCGCCCGATCCTGATGACCGGCCTTGCCTTCATCTGCGGCGTGCTGCCGATGGCGATTGCGCATGGCGCCGGCGGCGCCAGCCAGCAGGCGCTCGGCTCCATCGTGATGGGAGGCATGATCGCCGTGGTGATTTTGGCGTTGCTGATGGTGCCGGTGTTCTTCGTCTCGGTGCAGCGCGTGCTGGCGGGGGATCGGGAGCCGAAGGCGGCTAAGGAAGGCGAAGCGTATGGGCCGCCGGCGCCAGCGCGGCCGGGTTAACCTCCGTCGTCATTCCTGGCGCGCCTCTTGGGCACGAGCCCGGAATCCATCGCCCCACCCTGTATGCCGATCAATGGTTTTCGGGCTCGGCTTGCTTTCTCGGGGTCGTCAATCCAGACTGCATCTCTGGATTGAAGGGGCGTGTCGCCGCACCGCGCGGCAAATGCACAGACAGCCCGCCAATTGAGAGCATGTGATGCGTCTGACCGACATTGCGATCACCAATTATCGCTCCATCCGGCGGCTCTCCATTCCCATCCATCCCCTGTCCGTGTTTGTCGGTGAGAATGGTGTCGGCAAATCCAATCTCTACAAGTCCCTGTCGCTGTTGCGCGACGCGGCAATCGGGCAGATCACGCGGACGATCGCCGACGAGGGCGGCTTGAATTCGGTCTGCTGGTCGGGCATCCGCAAACGCGGCGAGGATGGGCGACTGCAATTATCGGCGAGATTCGATCGGCTGAGATATTCCATCGAGATCGGATTTCCCAGTCCGGCATCGGCGGCGTTTGCCGGGGAGCCGATGATCAAGGAAGAAAGCATCGAGGCGACGCAGGGCAAGCGAACGGTTCGCTTGATGGAGCGGAGGAATTCGCTCGTCAGCATCCGCGACGACAGCGGCGCATGGGTCAACCACAAGGATGCGGTGCTGCCGTCCGAGCCGGCGCTGGCGGGCTTTTACAACGGCAAGGAATGCCCCGAGATCGATCTGATCAGAAACGCGATGCTGGGCTGGCGCTTCTATCACGATTTCCGCACCGATCCGGCATCGCTGATCCGAAAGCCCTGCCTGGCGATCACGACGCCCTCGCTTAGCGCTGATGGAAGCGACCTGGCTGCGGCCCTGGCGACGCTTTACACCATTCGCGGAGACGCCACCGATTTGCAGGACGCAATCCAGGATGCCTTCCCGGGCGCCGAGCTCCGCGCATGGGAAGAGGGCGGCCGGTGCGAATTCGCTCTTCAACTGGCGGACATGCCGCGGCCGTTCAGGGCCCACGAACTCTCCGACGGGACGCTGAAATACATCTGCCTGCTCGCGGTGTTCATGGGCTACCGGCTGCCGCCGTTCATCGCCCTGAACGAACCCGAGACCAGCCTGCATCCGTCGCTGCTGTCGCCTTTGGCCCGTCTGATCGCCAAGGCATCAAGCCGTGCCGACATCTGGATCGTCACCCATTCGGAACAGTTGATGGAAGCCTTGCGAAGCGAGAGCGCGGTCCCGCTCCGCCGCGTGATCAAGTCAAACGGCGCCACGAATATCGAGGGCCTGACTCTCGGCGGCGAATATCGCGAGGAGGAGCCGGAGGATGACGACTCTTAGCCGTTGCGCATCGAGCCGTCGCGCGACCGCGCCTACTTCCGCAAAATCTTCACAAGCTCCCCGTGCACGAACTCGTTCCCGCACACGACATGCCCGGTCACGACCGGATCACCTGGCGTGTCGATATCCGTCACCGTGCCACCCGCTTCGCGGACCATGATCAGGCCGGCTGCGACGTCCCAGGATTGCAGATTGCGTTCCCAGTAGCCGTCGAGGCGGCCGGCGGCGACGAAGGCCAAATCGAGCGAGGCGGCGCCGAAACGGCGCAGGCCGGCGACGCGGTCCTGGATCGCGGTCATCTCGCGGCGGAATTCCTCGTGGTCGCCGCGGCCGATATGAGGCAGGCCGCAGGCCACCACGCATTCGTTGAGCTGGCGGCGGCCGGCGACGCGCAGGCGCTGGTCGTTGAGGAAGGCGCCCTTGCCGCGTTCGGCGATGTAGAGCTCGTCATTGGCGGGGTTGTAGATCACGCCCGCGATGATCGTGCCTTCGCGCGAAAGACCGATCGAGATCGCGAATTGCGGGATGCCGTGCAGGAAGTTGGTGGTGCCGTCGAGCGGATCGACGATCCAGGTGTGGCTCTTGTCGCTGCCCTCGCGCATTCCCCCTTCCTCGCCGATGAAGCCGTAGCCGGGCCGGGCCTTGGCGAGGTCCTGGTAGAGGATCTCCTCGGCGCGCTTGTCGGCGAGCGAGACGAAATTCGCCGGCCCCTTCAGCGAGACCTGGAGATGCTCGATCTCGCCGAGATCGCGCTTGAGGCTGCGGCCGGCGCGGCGCGCGGCCTTGACCATGACGTTGATAGTGGCGGAATACAGCATGTGCTCTGGTCTTGATCGGGGGAAATGGCGCGAAATCGCGCCTGTTTGAGGGATGGGGTGCCCTGCGAGGGGCCCAACGTCAAGTCATTTGGTCCCGAGCCATTTCCTGGCGGCAGCCTCCGCCTTGGCCCGGTCCTCGGCCGGCAGATCGGACAATTGCTTGTCGAGCTCCGGATCGCCCTTGCCGCCGGTCTTGGCCACCAGATGCCATTTAAAGCCCTCGACCTTGTCCACGGGCGTGCCCATGCCATTGATCAGCACCCAGGCCAGCCGGTTCTGCGCGATCGCGCTGCCCTGGCGGGACGCCTTGCGGAGCAGTGCTACGGCTGCCGGCTCGTTCTTCGGCGTGCCGGTGCCGTTGAACATGGCGATGGCATATTCGACCTCGGCATCGACATTGTCGGCCAGCGAGGCGGCCTGGAGCAGCCGCACCGACCGTTCCGGGTCCTTCGGCACGCCGGTGCCTTCCTTGTAGAAGGTCGCGAGCGCATATTGGGCCTCGGGCAGGCCCGCATCGGCGGCCTGGCGCAGCAGTTCGGCGGACCGCTTGACGTCCTGCGGCAGGGTCTGGCCGTCGAGGTAGAGCAAAGCGAGGTTATAGGCCGCCTTGGGCTCGCCGAGCTTGGCGGCGGAGGCCATCAGCTTCACCGCCTCGCCCTTGTCGACCGGGCCGCCACGGCCGGCGATGCGCATCATGGCGAGCGCGAACATCGCCTCGCGGTCGCCGGCGTCGGACGCACGTTTGTACCATTCGAGCGCCTTGGCGTAGTTGCGGCGGATGCCCATGGCGTTGGAATAGAGCTCGCCCAGCATGGTCATCGCCTTGGGATCGCCTGCTTGAGCGCGGGCAGTGGCGAGCTCGAACGCGGTCTTGTACTGGCCGCGCTGGTAGGCGCCGAACACCAGATCGACGTTGGAATTGTCGGTCGGAGGCGCCGGGATCACGGTCGGGGCCGGGGACGGCTGGGGGGAGGCCGAAGGTTTTGGTGCCGGCGCCGCTTCCTTCTTCTTGGTGATCGTATGAGGCGTGGCCTTTGGCTTGTCCTTGGCCTTTTCGGCCGAGGGACTCGGCGTTGCCGCGGGCGGCGTGATCTGGAGCTGCGCGGCCGCGGGCGCCGTCAGCAGCAGCGTGGCCAGCATGGTGATGCGCGGGAGCTTCATGTTGGGCGCTAGCCGTGCTCCTGGCCCGCAGGATTTTTGCCCGCAAGCGCGGTCGCATGGGCCTTCTTGATCACAGCGTCCACCTCGACCAGCGCGGTCCCGGGGCCGCGCGGATCGGCCCAGATGAACTCGCCGACCAGCACGAAATCGGCGCCGCTGACCGCGAAGTCATGGGCTTCGTCGATCGAATTGGCGAAGCCGACGCAGGGCGGCTCGAACAGCTCCGCCCACCAGTCCAGCCGCTCGGCAATCGCCTGGGACGACGGGCGCTGGCCTTTCCCGTCGGGTTCGCCGAACAGCACGTAGTCGGCACCCATCTCGCCCGCATCCATGGAGTGGTGCCGCGTCGTCAGCCCGCCGACGCCGGCGATGCGATCGGGCTTGAGCGATGGCAGAGCCTCCTTCAGCGCGGCGATGCCGGGCAGGTGCGCGCCGTCGGCGCCGCCGCGTGCGACGAGCTCGGCATGGCCGTCGACGAGCAGGGCTGCACCCGCTTTCTGCACGACCGGCGCCAGCGCCTTGATGCGCGAGATCATGGTGCGCTGGTCGGTCTCCTTCAGCCGCAGCAGCACGGCCGCGACGTCGGCGGAGCCGAGCAGGCCGGGCAGCTCGGCCAGAAGCGAAGCGGGATCGTCAACGATGGGCGTCGCGAGATAGAGGCGCGGCGCCGGGCGCGGCGGAGGCGATTTGTTCGACAAGATCTAGGCTGCCTTCTGTTCCAGGCTGCTTTGCCAGTCGCCCCTGGAGGCGAGGCCATTCATGCGGGCGCGATGACTGAATGCGTGCTGTCCGGCTGTGACATTCTCGGCCTTGCCGGACCAGGCCTTCTGCGGCGCGGCCTGCAGTGCCCGGCCGTAGGAGAAGGTCAGGCCCCAGGGCAGCGGGCCAAGCTTGTGCATGGCGTTGAGATGCGCCGTTGCCTCTTCGTCCGACTGACCGCCGGAGAGGAAGGCGATGCCGGGCACCGCCGCGGGCACGCAGGCCTTGAGCAGCCGCATCGTCTTCTCCGCGACCTCCCCGACGGAAGCCTGCTTCGCGCATTTCTTGCCAGAGATCGCCATGTTCGGCTTGAGCACCATGCCTTCGAGCGCGACGCGCTGCACGCGCAATTCCTGAAACGTCTTGTTGAGCACGCGGCTCGTCACCTCATAGCAGCGATCGATGTCGTGGTCGCCGTCCATCAGCACTTCCGGCTCGACGATCGGAACGATCTGGGCGGCCTGGCACAGCGCCGCGTAGCGCGCCAGCGCATGGGCGTTGACGCCGATCGCGGTCATCGAGGGAATGCCCCGGCCGTCAGAGCCGCTCGCGATATCGATCACCGCGCGCCATTTGGCGAAGCGCGCGCCGCGCTCGTAATATTTCTGCAGGCGCTCGGCGAGCTTGTCGAGCCCGACGGTGACTGTTTCACCCGGACACATCGGCAAGGCTTGCGTGCCCTCGTCGACCTTGATGCCGGGAATGGCGCCGTTCTGCTCGATCAGCTTGACCAGAGGCGTGCCGTCCTTCGCGTTCTGCCAGATCGTCTCGTCATAGAGGATCACGCCGGAAATGTACCGGCTCATGGCTTCCTTCGAGCGGAACAGCATCTCGCGATAGTCGCGGCGGTTCTCCTCAGTCGATTCCACGCCGATCGCGTCAAAGCGCTTCTTGATGGTGCCGGAGGATTCGTCGGCGGCGAGGATGCCCTTGCCGGGCGCGACCATGGCGGTCGCGATCCTGTTGAGCTCAGTCAGATTCATCGAGAGGTCCTCCCAAAACGATTCTGCCCTTGCCCGTGAAAATAGACCGTTCTCGGGCAAATGCCGAGTTAACGTTCGTCGCAGGGTAAAGGGGGGAGGTCGGGTGGGGTAGTGTTAGGCCGGTCGGGCGGCTCTTCGCCCCGCTTGCGGGGAGAGGTCGGATTTTACGCGCCGCGTAAAATCCGGGTGAGGGGGTACAGGTCTATCGATAGGGCGCAACTCGCGGAGAGAGCCCCTCACCCCGACCCTCTCCCCGTAAGAACGGGGCGAGGGAGGGATAGAGCGTGCGCCTTGCTTAAGCCACCTTCGGGGCGAGCTCGCCCTTGGCGTAGCGCTTGGCCATCTCGGCGGTGGTCAGGACCTTCTTGATCTTGGAGGCCTGGCCGGCCGTGTTGAATTCCTGGAGCCGCTGCTTGCACAGCTTGGTCATCGCCTCCATCGCGGGCTTCAGGTATTTGCGCGGGTCGAACTCTTCCGGATTGTCCTTGAGCACCTTCCGGATCTGGCCGGTCATCGCCATGCGGTTGTCGGTGTCGATGTTGATCTTGCGCACGCCGTGCTTGATGCCGCGCTGGATCTCGGCCACCGGCACACCCCAGGTCGGCTTCATCTTGCCGCCATAGGCGTTGATGATGTCCTGAAGATCCTGCGGCACCGACGAGGAGCCGTGCATGACGAGGTGCGTGTTCGGCAGCTTGCGGTGGATCTCCTCGATCACGTTCATGGCGAGGATGTCGCCGTCCGGCTTGCGGGTGAATTTGTAAGCACCGTGAGACGTCCCCATCGCGATCGCGAGCGCGTCGACCTGGGTCTCCTGGACGAACTTCACGGCCTCGTCCGGATTGGTCAGGAGCTGGTCGTGGCTCAGCTTGCCTTCGGCGCCGTGGCCGTCTTCCTTGTCGCCCATGCCGGTCTCGAGCGAGCCGAGCACGCCGAGCTCGCCTTCGACCGAGATGCCGCCGAGATGGGCCATGTCTGTCACCGTCTTGGTGACGCCGACATTGTAGCTCCAGTCGCCGGGGGTCTTGCCGTCGGCCTTGAGCGAGCCGTCCATCATCACCGAGGTGAAACCGGCCTGGATCGCGGTCATGCAGGTCGCGGCCTCGTTGCCGTGGTCGAGATGCACGCAGACCGGAATGTGCGGATAGATCTCGGTCACCGCGTCCATCATGTGCTTGAGCATGATGTCGTTGGCGTAGGAGCGCGCACCGCGCGAGGCCTGGATGATGACGGGCGCGTCGACCTGGTTGGCGGCGTCCATGATCGCCAGCGCCTGCTCCATGTTATTGATGTTGAAGGCCGGTACGCCGTAATCGTTCTCCGCCGCATGGTCGAGCAATTGACGCAACGTGATCCGAGCCATCTGTCTTTTTCTCCCGTTTGGGCCTGCAAGGCTGACTTGAAAGGCCGACTGATTACTTGATGCGCAGCTTACTTGACGCGCAACACCTCGACGCCGGGCAGGGGCTTGCCTTCCATCCATTCAAGAAATGCGCCACCGGCGGTCGAGACATAGGTGAAGTCACCGGCCACATGGGCCTGGTTGAGGGCCGCGACGGTGTCGCCGCCGCCCGCGATCGAGATCAGCTTCCTGGCCTTGGTGCGCTCGGCGGCATGCTTTGCGGCCGCGACCGTGCCGCGGTCGAACGGCTGCATCTCGAAGGCGCCGAGCGGTCCGTTCCAGACCAGCGTCGCCGCATCGTCGATCGCGGCATGGACCCGCACGATCGATTGCGGGCCGACGTCGAGGATCATGCCATCGGCCGGGATCGCATCGAGCCCATAGGCGTGCGACGGCGCATTGGCCGCGAAATGATAGGCGACGGTGGCGTCGACCGGCAGGATGATGGCGCAGTTGGCGGCTTCCGCCTTCTCCATGATGCGGAGCGCGGTGGCGGCGAGATCCTTCTCGGCCAGCGACTTGCCGATGCCGACGCCCTGGGCGTGCAGGAAGGTGTTGGCCATGCCGCCGCCGATCACGAGCGCGTCGACCTTGGTCACGAGGTTTTCGAGCAGGTCGATCTTGGTCGAGACTTTCGCGCCGCCGATGATCGCGATGACCGGCTTGCTCGGCGAACCCAGCGCCTTCTCCAGTGCGACGAGCTCGGCCTGCATGGTGCGGCCGGCATAGGCCGGCAGCTTGTGGCCGAGGCCTTCGGTCGTGGCGTGGGCGCGGTGCGCGGCCGAGAACGCGTCGTTGACCCAGATGTCGCCGAGCTTGGCCAGTTCCGCGACGAAGGCCGGATCGTTCTTTTCCTCTTCCTTGTGGAAGCGGGTGTTTTCCAGGCACAGGATGTCGCCGTCCTTCAGCGCCGCCACGGCCGTGGCCGCGGGCCCGCCGATGCAGTCATCGGCGAAAGCGACGGGCTTGTTGACGACCTTCGCCAGCGCCTCGGCGACGGGCTTGAGCGAGTCCTTGGCATCGCGCCCCTTCGGCCGGCCGAAATGCGCGAGCAGGATGACCTTGCCGCCCTTGTCCGAGATTTCGGTGATGGTCGGCGCGACGCGCTCGAGCCGGGTCGCGTCGGTGACGCGCCCGTTGTCCATGGGCACGTTGAGATCGACGCGCAGCAGCACGCGCTTGCCCTTCACGTCGACGTCGTCGAGGGTGCGGAATTTGTTGGTCATCGGACGCTTCCTTGTCCCGGGCGCTACTAGCGGCGCAAAGCGCCGCTGTGCAGAACCGGGACCCACGTTGCAGCGAGTCCCGCGGTCGAATGGATCCCGGCTCTGCGTCGCAGCGTTTCACGCCGCGACGCGTCCGGGACACGAGAGCGGAGTTAGATCACCTTCGCCAGCGCGACGGCGGTATCGGCCATGCGGTTCGAGAAACCCCACTCGTTGTCGTACCAGGACATCACGCGCACCAGCGTGCCGTTCTGCACCTTGGTCTGGTCCTCGTGGAAGGTCGAGGAGTGCGGGTCGTGGTTGAAGTCGATCGAGACGTTCGGCGCATTGGTGTAGCCGAGGATGCCCTTGAGCTGCTGCTCGGAAGCGCGCTTCATCGCCGCGTTGATTTCCTTCACGTCGGTGGCGCGCTTGGCGATGATCTTGAGGTCGACGACCGAGACGTTCGGGGTCGGCACGCGGATCGCGACGCCGTCGAGCTTGCCCTTCAGCTCGGGCAGAACGAGGCCGATCGCCTTGGCGGCGCCGGTCGAGGTCGGGATCATCGACATCGCAGCCGCACGGCCGCGGTAGAGATCCTTGTGCATCGTGTCGAGCGTCGGCTGGTCGCCGGTATAGGCGTGGATGGTGGTCATGAAGCCGGTCTCGATGCCGACGAGGTCGTTCAGCACCTTGGCCACCGGCGCGAGGCAGTTGGTGGTGCAGGAGCCGTTGGAGACGACCAGATGATCCCTGGTCAGCGTCTCGTGGTTGACGCCGTAGACGATGGTGGCGTCGGCGCCGTCGGCGGGCGCGGAGACCAGCACGCGCTTGGCGCCGGCGGTCAGGTGCGCGGAGGCCTTGTCCTTCGAGGTGAAGATGCCGGTGCATTCCATCGCGATGTCGATGCCGAGATCCTTCCAGGGCAGCTTCGAGGGATCGCGCTCGGCGGTCACCTTGATCTTGCCGCCTCCGACGCTGATCGTGTCGCCATCGACGGTGACGGTGCCGGGAAAGCGGCCATGGACGCTGTCGAAACGGAGCAGGTGGGCGTTGGTCTCGACCGGGCCGAGGTCGTTGATGCCGACGACCTCGATGTCCTTGCGGCCGGACTCGGCGATAGCCCGCAGGATGTTGCGGCCGATGCGGCCAAAACCGTTAATTCCAACGCGGACTGCCATGTTTCGTCTCCTTATGACCGTTCAATGACGTTCGTCATGCCGCACAACGCGTTTAGCGCGCCTGCGAGGGTTTTTTAGGGCGGACGCCCGGTTCGGCCGGGCGGTGCTTGATCATATGAGACGTTACCTAGTCCTTTTTTTTGGCAAGCTCAACTCTCAGGAAACGCGCTTCAGCACGGCGTTGACCGCAGCCTCGGCGGTGATGCCGAAATGCTTGTAAAGCTCCTTCGCCGGACCGCTTTCGCCGAAGGAATGCATCCCGATGAATTCGCCGTCCTGGCCGATCACGGCATCCCAGCCCCAGCGCACCGCTGCCTCGATCGCGACCTTCACCGGCGCGTTGCCGATGATTGCGGCGCGCTTGGCCTCTGGTTGCGCTAACAACAGCTCGAGCGAGGGCACCGAGACCACCCGTGACGCGATGCCGCGCTCGGCGAGCTGCTTCTGGGCGGCGACCGCGATCTCGACCTCGGAGCCGGAGGCGAACAGCGTCGCCTTGGCTTCGCCCTGGGCGGCCACCAGCTCGTAGGCGCCCTGCGCGCAAGGCGTATCGTTCGGCGCATTGGTGCGAAGCTGCGGCAGGTTCTGCCGCGTCAGTGCCAGCACGGTCGGGCCGTCGACGCGGTTCAGCGCGAGCTCCCAGCACTCGGCGACCTCGATGGAATCGCAGGGGCGGAACACGCGCATGTTCGGGATGGCGCGAAGCGCGGCGAGATGCTCGACCGGCTGATGGGTCGGGCCGTCTTCACCGAGGCCGATGGAGTCATGCGTCATCACGTAGACGACGCCCGTGCCCATCAACGCGGCAAGCCGCATCGCGGGCCGCGCATAGTCGGTGAACACCAGGAACGTCGCGCCGTTCGGTGCGAAGCCGCCATGCAGGAAGATGCCGTTCATCGCCGCGCACATGCCGTGCTCGCGGATGCCGTAATGGATGAAGCGGCCCTTCGGCGTCTTGGCCGAGAAGGCGGTCGCCGACTTCGCCTTGTTGTTGTTGGAGCCGGTGAGGTCGGCCGAGCCCGCCAGGAATTCCATCGGCATGGCGCCGGCGATGACTTCGATCACGGCTTCCGAGGATTTGCGGGTCGCCGCAATCATCGGCTTCTCCAGCAGCTCCTTCTTGTAGGCGCGCACCGCCTTGGTCAGCGAGGCCGGACGCTCGTGGCGCAGGCGGCGCTCGAACTCGGCGCGCTTGCGGCTGCCGAGCTCGCCGAGCCGTCCTTCCCATTCCTGGCGAGCCGCCACGCCGCGGCTGCCGGCTGCGCGCCAGGCCTTGAGCACGTCATCGGGCACCGAGAACGGCTCGAGCGAGATGCCGAGATTTTCCTTGGCGGCCTTGAGCTCGTCGGCGCCGAGCGCCTCGCCGTGCACCTTCGACGTGCCGGCCTTGTGTGGCGCGCCGAAGCCGATGGTGGTGCGGCAGGCGATCAGCGTCGGCTTGCCGGATTTTTTGGCGCGGGTGATGGCGTCGGCGATCGCGGCCTGGTCGTGGCCGTCGATTTTCTCCGCGGCCCAGCCCGCGGACTTGAAGCGCTTCACCTGGTCGACGGAATCGGAGATCGAGGTTGGGCCGTCGATCGAGATGCCGTTGTCGTCGTAGAGAACGATCATCTTGTTGAGCTTCCAGTGCCCGGCCATCGCGATCGCTTCCTGCGACACGCCTTCCATCAGGTCGCCGTCGGAGGCGAGCACATAGGTGTGGTGGTCGACGATCTTCTTGCCGAACTCGGCGGCGAGCATCTTCTCGGCGAGCGCCATGCCGACCGCGGTCGAGATGCCTTGCCCGAGCGGGCCGGTGGTGGTCTCGATGCCCTTGGTGCGGAAATTCTCGGGATGCCCCGGGGTCAGCGAGTCGACCTGGCGGAACTGCTTGATCTGGTCCAGCGTCATTTCGGAATTGCCGGTCAGGTACAGCAGCGCATACAGCAGCATCGAGCCGTGCCCGGCCGAGAGCACGAAGCGGTCGCGATCCGGCCAGCTGGGTGCGGCGGCATCGAATTTCAGGAACTGCGTGAACAGCACCGTGGCGATGTCGGCGGCGCCCATCGGCAGGCCCGGATGGCCCGATTTCGCCTTCTCGACGGCGTCCATCGCAAGGCCGCGGATCGCGTTGGCCATACGGGAATGATCGACCTTCGTCATGTCTGAAATCCGTCTGATATGAGGCGCTTGTGGCGGTATTCGCCGCGCCGGAAGGAGCCTTTCGGCCGCTGGGGTCGCGGCTGGGGATAGCATCTCGGTTCCGGGAGTCCAAGGCAATCAAACGCCGGTTTGGCCGCAAAAGTTGCTTACGGCATGATCCGGAAAAGTGGCGGGCCGGTTTTCCGACGAGATCATGCCCGAGAGGAACTGCTGGATCGGGATGAATCTCATCCCGATCTAGCAGTGCATAGTTTCGCGGCGGCGTTGCGCTTGGCTAGCTTGCCACGTAAATTTCTGCTTCTAACCGCTTGCCGAACCGAGTCTTTTGCCGGACGGCAAGCCCCAGGGTAAAGGCCACCCATAGGCCACAGGTTCCGCCGCTGACTGCATGAACGATCGCGTTTCCAACAGCTCTGCCATGACGGAGTCCTCGGCCGTCGAGATCGAGATCGCGACGCGCAGGCTCATGGCGGCGCTCGACTCGCTCGAAAGCGCTGTGGAGCGTCGGCGCGATGCCGATCGCGACGAGAACGAGCTCGCGGCGCGGATCCAGGCGCTGGGCGCGGACCGTTCACGGCTTGCCGATGAGCTCGACGGTGCGCTGGTCAAGGCGCGCAAGCTCGAGCGCTCCAGTCGCGAGATCTCCGATCGGCTGGATTCCGCCATCGTCACGATACGCTCGGTGCTCGATACCGGAGAGGACGGATGAGCCACATCAACGTCACCATCAACGGCCGGCAATACCGCATGGCCTGCGAGGAGGGCCAGGAGGTGCGGCTGCTCAAGCTCGCCGAAAGCCTGGAGACGCGGATCCAGTCCCTGCGCGGAAAATTCGGCGAGATCGGCGATGCCAGGCTCACCGTGATGGCGGCGCTGACCGTTTGCGACGAGCTGGTCGACTCGGGCAATCGCATCCGCACCATGGAGCAGGAGCTGACTGAACTGCGGGATTTCCGCAATGCCGCCGTGGAGCGCGCCAGGATGACGCAGACCGCGGTGGTGAATGCACTGAATGCCGCCGCAGAACGCATCGAGAAGTCGACCCAGGTCCTGAACCGGACCGTCGGCAACGGCATCGCCATCGGGTAGCGGCTGCTGCCACGCGGCCAGTGCGCTCCCTCCCCCGCTTGCGGGGGAGGGCTGGGGAGAGGGTGTCTCCACGATCGAGGACCCCCAAGAGGAAAGAGCCCTCACCCGCGCCTTCGGCGCGACCTCTCCCGCAAGCGGGAGAGGTTAAGCGAGCCAGCGGCGCGAGCAACCAACCCAAATATCATCGCGCCCTATGCGCCGGGCTGGCGATTCGTCAGTATCGTTGTTACATTGCCAAAGCGAGGCTGCGACGCGCGTCCGGAGCCATAATATCCCCGGGGCCTTATCGATCCTTTAGGGAACTGTCCCTGGCCGAGCCCGTGGGCTCGGACATATGGTGCCCACCTACTTTCGTAGGGAACTCCGGGATCGAGTGCTTCAACGGCGTTCGCGGCTTCGCACTGTTGCTTCCTTCCGGTTCGTGCCTGTCGAAATGACTGCGGCCAGTTCAGTAGGTGTCATGCCCCGGCCCGCTCGGGGCATCCAGCACGCCGCGGCCCTTGTGTGAATCACCACCGCCTCTGGAATGCTGGATCACCCAGTGCGCAAGGGCGCACAAGACGGGTGATGACGTGGGGGACCAAAGCACATGACCACCAAATCCGAGCTCCGTGCCAAGGCCCTCGCGGCGCGCGACGCGCTGAGCGAGAAGAAGCGCGCCACGGCCGCAACAAAACTCGCCAGGCGCGGGCTGCCGTTCAAGCTCTTGCCGGGCAGCATCGTGTCCGGCTATTCGCCGATCCGCAGCGAGATCGATCCGATGCCGCTGATGAAGATGCTCGCCGAGGAGGGCGCCAGGCTCGCGCTGCCTTGCGTCACCGCGCGCGGCCAGTCGCTGGTCTTCCGCATCTTTCATCCGAACGACCGCTTGATGATGGGCCCGCTCGGCATCCCCGAGCCGTCGCCGGCCGCGGCGGAAGTCGTCCCCGACATCATGCTGACGCCGCTCGCGGCCTTCGACCGTCTCGGCCATCGCATCGGCTATGGCGCCGGGCACTACGACCACACCTTCGCGCATCTGCGCAAGGCCAAGACCATCGTCGGCATCGGGCTCGCTTTTGCAGCGCAAGAGATCAAGGCGGTTCCGGCACTAGCTCACGACGTGGCGCTGGATTATGTGTTAACGGAATCGGACGTGTTCGATTTCCGGAGTTCTGAAGTTGCGCATTCTCTTCGTGGGTGATGTCGTCGGTCGTAGCGGCCGCAACGCCATCGCCGAATATCTGCCCGGCATGGTCAAGGACTGGTCGCTCGATTTCGTCGTCGTCAACGGCGAGAATTCGGCCGGAGGCTTCGGCATCACGGAAGCGATCTATCAGGAGTTCCTCGATGCCGGCGCCGACGCGGTGACGCTCGGCAATCACTCCTGGGACCAGCGCGAAGCCCTCGTGTTCATCGAGCGCGCCGAGCGCCTGGTGCGGCCCGCGAACTATCCGCGCGGCACCCCCGGCCGCGGCGCCGCCCTGGTCGAGACCAAGAACGGCAAGCATGCGCTGGTCGTCAACGCATTGGGCCGCGTCTTCATGACCCCGTTCGACGATCCCTTTGCAGCATTGGAGCGCGAGTTAGGGGCCTGTCCGCTCGGCATTGCGGCAGATGCCATCGTCGTCGACTTCCATTGCGAGGCGAGCAGCGAGAAGCAGGGCATCGGCTTCTTCTGCGACGGCCGCGCCAGCCTTGTCGTCGGCACGCACACCCATGTGCCGACCGCGGACCACCAGATCCTGTCCGGCGGCACCGCCTACATGACCGATGCCGGCATGACCGGCGATTACGATTCCATCATCGGCATGCAGAAGGAAGAGCCGCTGCGGAGGTTCACGTCGGGAATTCCGTCGGGCCGGTTCGAGCCGGCCGCGGGGGCGGCGACGCTCAGCGGCGTTGCGGTCGAGACGGATGATGCGACGGGACTCGCGTTGCGGGTCGCGCCAGTGCGCGTCGGCGGCAGGCTGGAGCCGACGACGCCGAAATTCTGGTTGAGCTGAATTCCTTTGCGGCACTGACGGTGCACCCTCGCCCCTTGTGGGAGAGGGTGGCTCGCCGCGTGGCGGCGAGACGGGTGAGGGGTTCTCTCCGCACGCGAGTCTCTCACATTTGAATTCGCGGACAGAACCCCTCATCCGGCGCTTCGCGCCACCTTCTCCCACAAGGGGAGAAGGTGCGGTGGTGTTCGCGGCGAAAGATTTACTCCGCCGTCTGCTCCCGCAACTCCGCGACATCCTTCGCCGTCAGCTTCGAGCCCTTGGTGCCGAACCTTCCCGTCACGTAATTCGCCACCGCGGCGATCTCGTCGTCGGTGTACGCGTTGCCAAACGCCGGCATCGACAGCGCGCCGTCGGGCGTATGCCGCTTCGTCCCCGAGATCACGATCTGCGCGACGTTGGTGGCGGCGGGGTCGTTGACGGCCCAGGTGCCGGTGAGCGTCGCCATCGGCGACACCGGGCTCTCGCCGCTCCAGCCGTGGCAGCTGGCACAGGCGCTGGCGAACACCTTCTTGCCGCGCGCATCCGCCGTGACGCCGTCCTTGTGCGAGGCGGGCGCGACGGGAGCCGTGGTGGCGGGCAGATCGGGCGAGGGCTGTGGCGGCACGCTGCGCAAGTAAGCAACGATGCTGCTGATGTCTTCGGGGGCGAACTGGCTAAAACTGTGGTCGACGGCTTCGCCCATCGGACCCGAGGCCGAGCCGTGGCCAGGTGCGTGGCCGAGCGACAGATACGAGACCAGATCCGCGTCGCTCCAATTGCCGAGGCCGGTGGCCCTTTCGGAGGAGACGTTGAAGGCACGCCAACCGGCGGTAATGGCGCCGCCGAACTTCCTGCGGTTGTCCAGCGCGAAGCCGAGATTGCGCGGTGTGTGGCACTCGCCGCAATGCGCCAGCGCTTCGGCCAGATACGCCCCGCGATTCCACTCCGGGCTCTTCGAGGTGTCAGGCGCAAAGCGCGTGTCCGGATTGAACACGGCCGACCAGACAATCATCGCCCAGCGCTGGTTGAACGGGAACGACAGCGTATTCTCGGGCGCCTCGGCGCGCACGGCCGGCAGGCTGAACAGATACGCCTTCACCGCCAGCACGTCCTCGTCCGTCATGAAGGTGTAGGACGTGTATGGCATCGCCGGATACAGCCGCGCGCCGTCGCGGCGCTTGCCGTGCTGGACCGCGCCCAGGAAATCCTGGTCGCTGTAATTGCCGATGCCGGTGTCCTTGTCCGGCGTGATGTTGGTCGAATAAAGCGTGCCGAACGGCAGCTTGAAGGCGAGACCGCCAGCATAGTCCTTCTCGCCGGGCTTGGTGTGGCAGACCATGCAGTCGGCCGCCTTGGCGAGATATTCACCGCGCTCGACAAGGCTTGCCTTTTCGAGTTTGGCCGGCACGCCCGTGGGCTTGCCGGCGCGATAGTCCGCCAGCGCCACTTTCGTGCCGCCGGCGAAGTCGAGCGGACCGGGTCCGCGGATGATCCAGACGCCGAGCGCTGCCACGACGAGGGCGATCACGATGAGGCTTGTGAGAATACGCATCTTGCCGCTCATGCCTTCTTCCCCGCAGCCAGCAATTTCCGATCGATCGGCAGGCGCCGCAGCGCCACGCCGGTTGCGGCGTAGATCGCATTGCGCAGCGCCGGCGGTCCCGCCGTCGTGCCGGTCTCGCCGATCCCGCCGGGTGCCTCGCCGCTCTTGACGACGTGAACCTCGATCTTGGGTGTCTGGTTGATCCGCAACATCCGGTAGTCATTGAAGTTGGATTGCTGGACGCGACCCTTTTCGATCGTGATCTCGCCGTAGAGCGCGGCGGTGAGGCCGAAGATCAATCCGCCCTCGACCTGGGCCACGATCGTATCGGGATTGACGGCGATGCCGGTGTCCACCACCGAGGTCGCACGGCGCAGATTGACCTCGCCTTGCTCGTCGACCTCCGCTTCCACCACCGTGGCGATGAAACTCCCGAAAGACGGCTGCAGGCACACGCCGCGCCCGACGCGCGCCGGCAAGGGCTGCCCCCAATTGGCTTTCTCTGCAGCAAGATTGAGGACGGACAGGAAGCGCGGCTGATTGGCCAGCATGCCACGGCGAAACTCGACCGGGTCCTTGCCCGCCTTGCGCGCCAGTTCGTCGATGAAGCACTCGACCGCAAACACGTTGTTGTTGGGGCCGACCCCGCGCCAGAATCCGGTTGGTATCGCCGGCGGCTCTGCCCGCACATATTCGACGTGGACATTCGGGATCTCGTAGGGCACGTCCGTGGCGCTGTCGACCGCGTCGATGTCGATGCCCTTCTGGAACGCCGGAGGCAGCCAGCGTGCGATGATCGCAGCGCCGGCGATCTTGTATTTCCAGCTGGCGATCTTGCCGCCCGACAAGGTCGCTGCGATCGTGTCGCGATAGACCGGTCGATAGACGTCGTGCTGAATGTCTTCCTCGCGGGTCCACACCACCTTGACCGGACCCTCGACCTGCTTGGCGATGCGGACGGCCGCGACCACCATGTCGGGCTCGAGCTTGCGGCCGAAGCCGCCGCCGAGCAGGTGCTGGTTGACGGTCACCTTCTCGATCGGGAGCCCGGCGGCCTTGGCCGCCTCCGACTGCACGCGCGCCATGATCTGCGTTCCGGTCCAGATTTCGCAGGAGTCGGGCTTGCAATGCACCGTGGCGTTCAACGGCTCCATCGTTGCGTGCGCGAGGAACGGCAGCTCGAACGAAGCCTCGATCTTTTCGCCGGAGGCGAGGCCCTTGGCGATGTCGCCGGTGGATTTGGCGACCACGCCGTCCTTTGCGCTGGCGGCGCGCAAGTCTTCCCAGATCGCTTTCGAATCGATCTTCGCGTTCGGTCCCTCGTTCCACGCGATGTCGAGCGCATCCAGGCCTTTCTTCGCCGCCCACATGTGATCGCCGACGACTGCAACGAGATCGTCGAGCACGACGATCTGCCGCACGCCCGGAATCTTCCTGGCGGCATGGTCATCGACCTTGCCGACCTTGCCGCCGAAAACCGGGCACTGCGCCAGCGTTGCGAACTTCATGTTCGGCACGATGGCGTCGATGCCGTAGACCGCCTTGCCGTTGACCTTCTCGGGCGTGTCGAGCCGCTTGAACGGCTGGCCGATATAGACGAAATCCTTGGGGTCCTTGAGTGGGACGTCCTTGGGCGGCGTCTGGCCGCTTGCGGCAGCCGCAAGCGCACCATAGCCAAGCGTCCGGCCGCTCGCCTTGTGGGTCACCTCACCCTTCGACGTCGTGCAACTGGCGGGATCGACGCCCCATTGCGCGGCCGCGGCCTGCACCAGCATGGCGCGCGCGCTGGCGCCGGCATCGCGCAGCGGCTTCCAGAACGCCCGGACCGACGTGGAGCCTCCGGTCGCCTGAATGATGAAAATGGGATTGCCGTAAAGCTTCTCGTTGGCGGGTGCGTGCAGCAGCTGGACCTTCGCCCAGTCGGCGTCGAGTTCCTCTGCCAGGATCATCGAGACCGCGGTGTAGATTCCCTGTCCCATCTCGACTTGCGGCATCACCAGCGTCGTCAGACCTTCCGGGTCGATGCGGATGAAGGCATTCGGCGCGAACTTGTCATCGGTCTTGTCCTCCGGCTGCACCGGTTCGTTGACGGCGGCGCGGAGCGGCAGATGGAAGGCGAGCAGGAAGCCGGTGGCGAGGCTGCCGGTCAGAAGCGTGCGGCGGGAGACGCTGTTGTGCGCATTCATGGCGGACCTCACGACTGACGGCCGTTGGCGGCCTGCTTGATGGCCTCGCGGATCCGCACATAGGTGCCGCAGCGACAGATGTTGCCGGCCATGGCGGCGTCGATGTCGGAATCATCGGGGTTCGGCGTTGCCGCCAGCAGCGCGGCCGCCGACATGATCTGGCCGGACTGGCAATAGCCGCACTGGACCACTTCGGCCTCCAACCAGGCCTTCTGCACCTTCGCGCCCGCCGGCGTGGTGCCGACATGCTCGATGGTGGTGATGACGCGGTTCGCGACGGCGCTGACCGGCAGCACGCACGAGCGCACCGCCTTGCCGTCGACATGCACCGTGCAGGCGCCGCACTGCGCAATGCCGCAGCCGAACTTGGTGCCCGTCATCCCGAGGATGTCGCGCAGCACCCACAGCAGCGGCATGTCCGGTGGCGCGTCGAACGATTTCGTTTCGCCGTTGATGGTGAGAGTAGTTGCCATGTGCATCCCCTTGCTCGGCGATCGCTTGCGGCGATCATCTCGGCGAATTTTTCCGCGCGACCATAATCATAACGACGCGAAGCGATGAAGCGTCGAAATTCCCGGCAATGCATATTTGCGCGGGTAGCGCGTCAGGCCATGACGTTCACGAATTTGTGCGGCGATCGCAGCAACGGTTTTGGGCTAATTGATATGATAATCGTCATGTTTTGACGCTTTTTCGTCGTGCATGCCGTTGGTCATCGCACTCGATCGTGCGAACGCGCAAAATCATGCGAAGTCGAAACTCGTGCGATTCGAAAAGTCGGGCACGACACATCCTCGCTTGCGGCCATCCTTCGAGACGCCCGCCGACGGCGGGCCCTCGGGATGAGGATCGAGTGTGCGGACGCAATTTGAAGAGCACCAATGCCAATCAGCCTCATCCTGAGGAGACCGCGAAGCGGTCGTCTCGAAGGACGAGGCGCTTGCTCAGGCCTCGCCAAGCGCGAATGCGATAGACCCACCTTGCGGGCGAGGGCCTGTGGCGGCGCATGTTAAACTTCGGAATACTAGCAATATGCGCCTGTGTTGCCCGACGAGTCAAGCTGCGTCATGGGCTGCCGGCGCAAGTCGTTGATCTCCCACGCTGCGGCTACTGTGCATGGGGTTGTTTTCGAGCTTTTTGCTTCAGGGACGTCGGAGCGCCATCGCCAGCAACCGTCAGCTCTGCCGGAAGCCCATCCGGAAAGCGCCCCAGTGCTTGCCGCGGATCATGATCGGTGAGGACAGATCCTTCATCAGCACGAACTGCCCGCCGCCCATGTCGCGGCGATAGGTCTGGAGCAGGAACGGCTTGGTGTTGGCCGCGACCTTCTTCACCGCGCGGTCGGTGAACAGGCGGCGATTGCGGCAATTGGCGTTATTCCAGACCGGGTCCTTGCCCTGCGGCAGGCGGTAGTTCGGATTGTGCGTCGGCAGATAGCCGCCCTTGGCCCAGGCGACGCAGAACACGATGCGGGAATCGGATTTCTGGATCGGGTCCTGGATCGCGGGAAGCACGCGGTCGGTGAAGTCGACGTAGCTGGTATTGTACTGCTTGGGATCGGTGCCGGCGATTTCCCGGTAGTTCTCGTCCATGAGCTGGTCGAGCGAGATCTCGCCGCGGTCGATCGCGGCCTCGAACTCGTCCGAGATCCGCTTTGCGGTCTCGACGACGACGCGAATCAGCGGCGCATCCGACGTCTCGACGCCGCTGTCGGCGATCAGCGCGATCAGCGCTTCGGACGTGTCGAGCAATTTTGTCACGCGCTGATCGGCGTTCTTGAGATCGCGCGAGGAGAGGTCGACGCCCTTGGCGAGCTCGTTGAGCTCACCGATGACGATGTCGCAGTGTCCGAGATTGGAGGTCGCCGCGCGCGTGACGCTGCCGATCTCCGCTTCCACGGAGGCGAAGCCCTGCTGGACCCGCGAGATGATGCCGGAGATCTGCTGGGCGCCTTCGCCGGCGGTCTTGGCGCGCTGTGAGGCGTCGCTGCTCTCGCCGATCAGGCCTTCGATCTGGCCGTCGAGATCGCGCACGGTGTCGGAGATCTGATGCGTGGCCTGGCGGGTGGCTTCCGCGAGGTTCTTCACCTCGCTTGCGACCACCGCGAAGCCGCGGCCGGCATTGCCGGCGCGTGCCGCTTCGATGGTGGCGTTGAGCGCGAGCAGATTGGTCTGCTTTGCGATCGCCTCGATCGAGCCGGATACCTTCGCCACCTGCGCTAGCGCCGAGCCGACGGCGCTCAAGCGCGCCTCGATCCGCTCCACCGCCGCGACGAGTTCGGCGATGTGGCTGACGGCGGTGTCGACGGCGCCGCGCGACTGCGCGATCTCGCCGACCGCCGCTGACGTGGTCGATTGCACCGCCTGCGATGCATTGGCGATGTCGTGGTTGGCCGAGACCATCGTCTCGGCGGTCTTCTGGAGGTGATGGAACCGTTCCGACTGGTTCGAGACGCGGTTCGCGACTTCCTGGACGTTGCCGGCAATGTCGGCGAGTTCCACGCCGAGGCCGCCGATGCGGTCGGCGAGCTGATCGATCAGCCGCTCGGCGAGTGTCCGGTTGGAGCCGGTGTCCAGTACTGCAAGTTGTACGACGGACATGTCTTGAGAGTCCTCCAGTCAGAGCCGTTCGCCGGCTCACCGCGGCATTCCCATTCCAATCCCAACCCTAAAGGATGATTCGCGACCGGCGTCTTGCCTGAGCGTGCACTCGGGCACAATTCGCGCCCTGTTTCTTAGGATTGAGCATGAACTTGTCGAAAAAACGCTGCATGGTTTTTCGGGTCGTGCTCTAGAGCTTGTAGGCCGTGCGAAATCCACCCCAGTGCCGGCCCTGCACGCGGATCGGGACGTCGATCTCGCGCATCATCACCGTGTTCCCGTTGCCCATGTCGCGCGCATAGCTCTGGATCAGATACGAGCGCAGGTTGCGCGCGGCAGCCAACCCAGCCGGATCGTTGAACATCCGCCGGTTGCGGCTGTTGGCCGTGTTCCAGGCGACGTCACCCGGCCGCTGCGGATGCGAATAGATCCTGTTGTGCACCGGCAGGAAGCCGTTGCGATCGACCATGGCGCAGAACGCCATGCGCGGGTCCTTGGCCAGGAAGGCTTCCTGGAACGAGGGCAGCGCGCGATCGGCCCAGTCCAGATATCTGGTGCGGTATTGCTGCGGATTGGTTGCGGCGATCTCGGCGTAATCGGTGTCGAAGAGGTCGTCGATCCTGACGTCGCCGCGCGCGACCGCCTGCTCGAAGATACCGGTCAGCGCGCTGCCCGCCTCCATGGCGCGGGTGACGAACTCGGTGTTTTCTTCGTGGATCGACCAGAGCCTGTCCTCGATCTTCTCGTTGAGCTCGGCATTGGGACCGACGAATTGCGCGCGGGCGCCGGCCTTGGATTGCTCGACCACGCGCAGGCGGCAGGCGCCGACGTCTTCGAGCGTGCCTTCGATCATTGCTTGCGGTGCAAGGCGGCCCGCCTCCGCGCCGCCGATCAGCACGCCGTCCATCGCGATCTCGTAAACCGGCCATACGCCGCGCGCGGTTTCGAGCTTGAGATGGCAGGGCAGTCGCTCGGTCTTGCGGCGATCCTCGTTCTCGCTCTGGCGGAGCAGCACGGCGCAGCGCGATTTCAGTTTCTGCGCGAATGCGGTGACGGCCTTGCCGGCGCTGGCGACGTTCTCGCCGTGGGTCTCGGCCGCCTTGGTCGCAGCATCGATCTCGGCCGCGCTTTCGCCGACCGAGATGATGAACTCCGACGCGCTTGTCGCGTTGCCGGAGACCTCGCTGGTGGTGGCGTTCTGTTCGGCGACCGCGCCGTTGACGGTCTCGAACACCGGGCGGATTGCCTCGATGGCCTGCGAGATGCGGTGGACGGCATCGGCTGAGCCGGCCGCGTCGCGCTGCAGCGCGTCGATCTTTTTGGTGATCTCTTCCGTCGCGCCCTGGGTCTGCACCGCGAGTGCCTTGACCTCGGTGGCGACGACCGCAAAGCCTTTGCCCGCAGCCCCCGCACGCGCGGCCTCGATGGTCGAGTTGAGCGCAAGCAGCGTCGTCTGCCGCGCGATCTGCGCGATCAGATTGACGACGTTGCCGATGGCGGCCGAGGACTCGCGCAGCCGATCGACATTGGCGCGGGCTTCCTGGGCTGCGGCGCTGGCCTCGTCGGCCAGCTTGCCGGCCTCGCGAACCTGCGCCCCGATCCCCAGCGCCGACTGGGTGAACTTGTCGGCGGCATGGGCAAAGGTGGAGGCGGTCGACTGCGCAGCGTTGGTCCGGCCGGTCAGGGCATCGGTGCGGTCGCGAATGGCGGCGAGCGTCGTGGCCGTCGCCTCGGCGCCGCCAGCCACCGAATTGGCGGCACGCTCGAGCTGGCGAATCATCGCTCCAAGCTCGAGTTCCAGCAGTTCCAGGATTTCCTTGGCAGAATCCGCGTCGACGGCCGCAGCGGGTTCGGAATTGGCCGCAGGCTGCGCAGCCTGCGGGGCTGCCGCGGGCGCAGTCATGTCCGGCAGACGCTTCCGAAATAGTCCGAACGCCATCAGGTCTCTCTTGTCGGGGGACAGTCCGACGCTATTTTCGCAGGCTGGAATGAAATCAGGGTTAACGAAGCCTGACATCTAGGCACAAGACAGTAAGGTGTTACCTTAAAGTCGTAGAGCCTCTTTCTTTCCGGTGGGGGCGCGGCTTATAACGCCGCGCTTCCCACGCTCATCTTTTGGCGCACGATTCCCTAGAGAAGACACGCATGGCCGGACATTCCCAATTCAAGAACATCATGCACCGCAAGGGGCGGCAGGATGCCCAGAAGTCGAAGCTGTTCGGCAAGCTGGCGCGGGAAATCACCGTCGCGGCCAAGCTGGGGACACCCGACCCCAACATGAACCCGCGCCTGCGCGCGGCGATCATCGCGGCGCGTCAGGAGAACATGCCGAAGGACAATATCGAGCGCGCGGTCAAGAAGGCGCTCGGCAGCGAGGGCGAGAACTACGACGAGATCCGCTACGAGGGCTACGGTCCCGGCGGCGTCGCCGTCATCGTCGAGGCGCTGACCGACAACCGCAACCGTGCCGCTTCCGACATCCGCTCCTTCTTCACCAAATCCGGCGGCAATCTCGGTGAAACCGGCTCGGTCTCCTTCATGTTCGACCGTACCGGCATCGTCGAGTACGACCGCGGCGTCGCCTCCGACGACGCGGTGCTGGATGCCGCGATCGAGGCCGGCGCCGACGACGTGATCTCGGGCGAGAACGGCCACGAGATCTATGCCTCGACCGAAGGCTATCGCGACGTCGCCAAGGCGCTGGAAGCCAGGTTTGGCGAGCCGCGCAAGGCCGCGCTGATCTGGAAGCCTCAGAACACGGTCGCGGTGGACGACGAGACCGGCGAGAAGCTGCTCAAACTGATGGACCTGCTCAACGAGCACGACGACGTCCAGAACGTCTATGCCAATTTCGAGGTGTCGGACGCGCTGATGGCGAAGATGGGCGGGTAGGGCGATCAGGGCGATCGCGTGGACGGTGCGCTCCCTCGCCCCGCTCTTGCGGGAAGAGGCGAAGAGCAGCCCCCCGCTTTCCCCTGTTACTTCCGTTCTGTTTCTGTTTCGCTCCAAGCAGCCAGCCGCTATCACTGGCCCATGACTGCGCTCCCGATTCGTGGCCCCATTCGCATCATCGGCATCGACCCCGGCCTGCGCCGTACCGGCTGGGGCGTGATCGAGGCCGAGGGCAATCGTTTGATCTATGTCGCCTGCGGTTCGGTGGAACCGCCGGACGATCTGCCGCTGTCGAACCGGCTGCTCGCCATCCACGAAGGGCTTGCGGCGGTGCTGTCCGATCACAAGCCGATGGAAGCCGCCGTCGAGCAGACCTTTGTGAACAAGGACGGCGTCGCGACGCTGAAACTCGGCCAGGCGCGTGGCGTCGCCATGCTGGCGCCCGCGATGTTCGGCATCAGTGTTGCCGAATACGCGCCCAACCGGGTGAAGAAGACGGTGGTCGGCGCCGGCCATGCCGACAAGCAACAGATCGCGATGATGCTCAAGATCTTGCTGCCCAAGGCCGATCCGCCGTCCGCGGACGCCGCCGACGCGCTCGCCATCGCCATCACCCACGCCCATCACCGCCAGAGCACGGCGCTCAGGTTGAAGGTGGTGGGGTTATGATCGGCAAGCTCAAGGGCCTGATCGATTCCTACGGCGAGGATTATGTCGTCCTCGACGTCGGCGGCGTCGGTTACCAGGTGCATTGCTCGGCGCGCACGCTCCAGCATCTGCCGGCGCCCGGCGAGGCCGCAGTGCTGTCGATCGAGACTTATGTCCGCGAGGACCAGATCAAGCTGTTCGGCTTCCGCACCGACCAGGAGCGCGAATGGTTTCGCCTGCTCCAGACCGTGCAGGGCGTCGGGGCCAAGGTCGCGCTGGCCGTGCTCGGCACGCTCGCGCCTTCCGATCTCGCCAACGCCATCGCGTTGCGCGACAAGGCCGCGGTGGCGCGCACGCCGGGCGTCGGTCCCAAGGTGGCCGAGCGCATCGTCACGGAGTTGAAAGACAAGGCGCCGGCCTTCGCCAACGTCGACCCGGCCGTCGTGCACCTCGCCGGTGCCATCGACGACCAGCGCGCGCCGCGACCGGTGGCGGATGCGATCTCCGCGCTGGTCAATCTCGGCTACGGCCAGCCGCAGGCCGCCGCCGCCATCGCATCGGCGTCGCGTAGCGCCGGTGAGGGGGCGGTGACGGCGCAGCTGATCCGGCTCGGGTTGAAGGAGCTGGCGAAGTGAGCGATCCCAAGGCAAACCGCATGGTCACGCCGGAGCGCCGCAGCGACGATGTCGGCGACACCGCGTTGCGGCCGCAGTCGCTGTCCGACTTCGTCGGCCAGCAGCAGGCGCGCAAGAATCTCTCGATCTTCATCGAGGCGGCGCGCAAGCGCGGCGAGGCGCTGGATCACGTGCTGTTCGTCGGTCCGCCCGGCCTCGGCAAGACCACGCTGGCGCAGATCGTCGCGAAGGAACTCGGCGTCGGCTTTCGCGCCACGTCAGGCCCCGTGATCGCCAAGGCCGGCGATCTCGCCGCGCTGCTCACCAACCTCGAGGAGCGCGACGTGCTCTTCATCGACGAGATCCATCGCCTCAGCCCCGCGGTCGAAGAGGTGCTCTATCCCGCGATGGAGGATTTTCAGCTCGACCTCATCATCGGCGAAGGGCCGGCGGCGCGCTCGGTCAAGATCGAGCTGTCGAAATTCACCCTCGTCGGCGCCACCACGCGCGCCGGGCTGCTCACCAATCCTTTGCGCGATCGCTTCGGCATTCCGGTCCGGCTCAACTTCTACACCATCGAGGAGCTGGAAAGCATCGTTACCCGCGGCGCGCGCGTGCTCAATGTCGGCATGAGTGCTGACGGCGCCAACGAGATCGCGCGCCGCGCCCGCGGCACGCCGCGCATCGCCGGCCGCCTGCTGCGCCGCGTGCGCGATTTCGCCTCGGCGGCCGATGCCGACGAGATCGACCGCAAGATCGCCGACCACGCGCTGAGTGCGCTCGAGGTCGACGCCGCGGGCCTGGACGCCATGGACCGTCGCTATCTCACGACCATCGCGACGAACTATGGCGGCGGCCCGGTTGGCGTCGAGACGATGGCTGCCGCGCTCTCCGAGCCGCGCGATGCCATCGAGGACATCATCGAGCCCTATCTCATCCAGTGCGGCTATCTCCAGCGCACCCCGCGCGGCCGGCTGCTCACCTCGCACGCGTTCCGCCATCTCGGCATTGCCGAACCGTCGCGCGATGCCGCGGCGCAATTCGGCTTGTTCGGCACCGACGAGGCCGACGACTGATGCGCACGTCGCGGGCGCCGGATGTCATGAACTTCCGGTAATCTTTTGTGCAGACAGCCTGCACGGAGATGCTATCCGTCTGCACGAGCGCACCCCAATTCCGCTCCAATCGGACCGCATCACCAAAGCGTATCATCACCGGGCCGCCATGATCACGCGCCGTCATTTCTTCCGTTCCATCGGCGGCCTGTCGGCCCTCGGCGTCTCGACCGGGGCCTATGGCGTCGGCGTCGAGCCGCTGCTGCGGCTCGACGTCACGCGCTATCATCCGGCGCCGCGGCAGTGGCCGGCGGATTTTCCGTTGAAGATTGCGGTGATCGCCGACATCCATGCCTGCGATCCCTGGATGTCGCTGGAGCGGATCGAAGCCATCGTCGATCGAACCAACGCGCTCAACGCGGACATCATCGTCTTGCTCGGCGACTACGTCGCCGGTCTGCACCAGGTCACGCGCATCATTCCGGCGAGTGAATGGGCGAGAGTGCTGGCCGGCCTGAAAGCGCCGCTCGGCGTTCATGCCGTCATGGGCAATCATGACTATTGGGTGGACAGGGCCGTGCAGCAGGCAGGGCACGGACCGACCATCGCCCACCGCGCGCTGGAAGCGGCCGGCATTCCCGTCTACGAGAACGACGTCGTGCGCCTGATCAAGGACGGCCGCCCGTTCTGGCTCGCGGGCCTCGGCGATCAGCTCGCCTTCCTGCCGGCGCGGCGCTTCCGGAGCATAGGGCGCTTCGGCGCCGACGATCTCAACGCGACGCTCGCCAAGGTCACCGACGACGCGCCGGTCATCCTGCTTGCGCACGAGCCCAACATCGCGCCGCGCGTGCCGGCGCGCGTCGCGCTGCAACTGTCCGGCCATACCCATGGCGGCCAGGTCCGCCTGCTCGGCTGGTCGCCGGCGGTTCCGCCGCAGCACGGCGTCCGGCTCGCCTATGGTCATGTCCGGTTGAAATGCGACGTCATCATCTCCGGCGGCCTCGGCTGCAGCATCATGCCCGTCCGATTCGGCGTGCCGCCGGAAATCGTCGAGGTGACGCTGGGGCGGGGGCCGGCGATGGCGTAGCCCCGCTTGCGCGGCCGGCCGTTTTTGCGCAAAACGGACCGGTAGCGAAATGCGAAGAGGCTCGCGACGTGACAGCTCATCTCGACGGCGAGATCCGCGACGGCCGCCACCACATGCAGGTCCGTGTCTACTACGAGGATACGGATTTTTCCGGCATCGTCTATCACGCCAACTATCTGCGCTTCATGGAGCGCGGGCGCACCAATCATCTGCGCCTGATGGGCGCCGAGCAGCAGGCCCTGTTCGAGCAGCCTGCGACGGAAGATTCCGGCTTTGCCTTCGTGGTGCGCTCGATGCGCCTCGATTTCATGAGGCCGGCGCGCATGGACGACGTGCTCGACGTCGTGACCTGGCCGGTCGCGGTGAAGGGCGCCTCCATCATGCTGGCGCAGGAGGTGCGCCGCGGCGAGGAGGTCCTCGTGAAGGCCGAGGTGCGCGTCGCCTTCATCAGCGGCGGCCGCGCCCAGCCGATCCCGAAATCGATCCGCGCCTTGATGAAGGCTGATCTGATTTCGTGATTGCCCGATAGGTGATCGTCTATCGACTCCGGCGCCCGTGGCGATAGATTTGCGGTCCCGACCAATCGATGAGGCTATCATGTCGCGCCCGCCGCTGCCGCCCTTCACGAAAGAGACCGCCGCGCAGAAGGCGCGCATGGCCGAGGACGCCTGGAATTCGCGCGATCCGGTGCGCGTCTCGCTCGCCTATACCGAGGACAGTTGCTGGCGCAATCGCTCGGAGGTGTTCCAGGGCCGCGAGGCCATCGTCGCCTTCCTCACCCGCAAATGGGAGAAGGAGCACGACTACCGCTTGATCAAGGATCTCTGGGCCTTCGACGGCAACCGCATCGCGGTGCGCTTCCAGTACGAATGGCACGACGCGTCCGGCCAGTGGTATCGCTCCTATGGCAACGAGCAGTGGGAGTTCGACGAGCACGGCCTGATGCGGCGCCGCGAAGCCTCGATCAACGACATCGCGATTGCGGAGAAGGATCGCCGGTTTCACTGGGCCGCGCCAGGGCCAAGGCCGGCGGATGTAGCGGGGTTGGGGACGGATCCGTTCTGACTACCCACCACCCCAATTGCTCTTGCCTTTTGCTTTTGGGAAGTCCTCCCAGAACCACATAATGCCTAACGCCGCCACGAAGCCGGCGGCCATTACCATCCAGCCTTTCCATCGAAGTGCGAAGAATAGGAGATAGACTAGAGCTCCCAGCCCTACGACAATTAGGGCGAGTGCAACGATCAGGCTTATCGTTCGACGAATTGGGCTCATTCCTATCCAGCCTCAAGCGTAGTCCGCTACTTAGGCGATGTGCGCCTCGCCAGAAACCTCGTGATCGCCCCGCCAAGCTTCGCGCTATCCAGCGGCTCGGCAAGCGACGCCCTCGCCGTTGCGACAACATGCTCCGGCGCCTTGCCGTCGCGCAGCGCGCAACAGACTTCCGCGAACTCCACGTCGAACTCCGGATGCGGCTGCACCGACAGGGTCGTACCGTTGGCGTAAAGCAGGCCGGCGTGCGGCGTGAAGTCGGACGAGAGGATCGTCAGCGCGTCGTTCGGCGGCTCGATCACCTGGTCCTGATGCGATGCGGCGATTGCGACCGCCTCCCCCTCGACGACGCCGTTCTCGGGCAGCACCTGATAGACGTGCCGGCCGATGCCCCAGCCCTTCTCCGACTTGCGCACGGTGCCGCCGAGCGCCTGCGCGATCAGCTGATGGCCGAAGCAGACGCCGACCATCGGTGTCTTGCTGGCATAGGCGGTGCGCACAAAATCTTCCAGCGGCGCGATCCAGTCGAGCCCGTCATAGACGCCGGCGGCCGCGCCCGTGATCAGTACGGCCTCGAGCTTGCCCGGATCGGGCAGCGCATCGCCATTCGGGATGCTGACGATTTCGACCGTGGCGGTCGGGTCCTCGGCGCGGACCATGCGTTCGAACATGTCGGGAAACGAGCCGTGCTGCTCGCGATATTTTGGCGGGACCTGTCCGGTCTCGATGATGGTGATGCGTGCCATGTGCCCTCAGGTAAAGACGTTGCGCAAGCTCAGTCGCTTTCTGCCCCATGTTGCTGGTGCGGCGCTGCGGGCTCCAGCAATACGCTTTCCCTGCGGACCTCGCCGAGAAAGGCCTTTGCCAGGCGCGACAGCGGCTCGGCTTCCGACCATAGCATATAGGCCACCGTGCGCGTCGTCGGCGTGAACGGCCGGACCACGAGGCCGCTGCCGCCGTTCTGCCGCGGCGAGAAGGGATCGACCACCGCGGCGCCGACGCCTGCGGCGGCGAGCACGCAGGCCGTGTTGCAGTAACGCACCTCGACGGTCGGCCGGAACGGCGCGCCGGCGCGGGCAAAGCCGTCGCGCACGGCCTCGCCGAGCCGCGTGCCGCGCTCCAGCCCGATGAAGGGCAGTCCGGAAAGATCGGCGGCCGAGATCACGGGCCTATCGGCAAGCGGATGCTGCGGCGGCAATACGCAGACCATCTCGCCGGTGTGCACCACCTCATGCGCGATGCCGGGATGATGCGTCAGGCCAAGCGCGAAGCCGAGCTCGGCGACGCGGCTCAGCACGCCCTCGATGATGCCCTCATAACGCCGCACGTCGAAGAACACGCGCGTCTCCGGGCGACGGCGCAGGAAGCCCGACAGCGCGGAAGGGATGATGCTGTAGGCGAGCGGCGGCGTCGCCACGATCGAAAGATGCCCCGAGCGGTTCTCGCGCAGATCGCGGACGCGGTTCTCGAGCTTGGCGTGCAGCGCGAAGATTGCCTCGCTCTCCTTGTAGAGTGCCATGGCTTCCGCGGTCGGAAACAGCCGGTTGTTGACGCGCTCGAACAGCGCAAAACCCGCCTGCGCTTCCATCGTCTTCAGCGCATTGCTGACGGCAGGCTGCGACAGCGCCAGTTCGTCGGCCGCGGCAACCGTTGTGCGGTGGCGGATGACGGCACGCAGGATCTCGAGCTGGCGCAGGTTCATATCACTGCCGATTATACTCAGGGCCAAAAGATCATAGCAGAACGAATTGATTTTGTAGCCCCGCTTCCGCGTAATGACCGCGGATTTGCACGTTGCATCAAAGGGTTCATTCGCCCATTGAGGCAGCACTGCGCACAGATTGGAGGCAATCTTGGTTCGTGTCCTTCGCGCCGCCGCAGCACAGATGGGGCCGACGCAAAAAGCCGATACGCGCGAGCATACGCTTGCGCGCATGATCGGCCTGCTGGAGGAGGCGGCCGGCCGCGGCGCCAGCCTCGTGGTGTTTCCCGAGCTCGCCTTCACCACCTTCTTCCCGCGCTGGCTGCTCGAAGGCGACGAACTCGATCGCTATTTCGAGCGCGGCATGCCGAACCCGGCCGTGGCAAAACTGTTCGACCGCGCACGCGCGCTGCGCGTCGGCTTCTATGTCGGCTATGCCGAGCTGACGCCCGACGGTCGCCGCTACAATTGCGCCATTCTGGTCGATCGCGACGGCGAGCTGCTCGGCCGCTATCGCAAGGTGCACCTGCCGGGCTCGGTCGAGCCGCGGCAAGGTGCGCGCTACCAGCAGCTGGAGAAGCGCTATTTCGAGTATGGCGACCTCGGCTTTCCCGCCTTCCGCGCCGGCTCGACGTGGGCCCACGCCATCATGGGCATGATGATCTGCAACGACCGCCGCTGGCCGGAATCCTGGCGCGTGCTCGGCCTGCAGGGCGTCGAGCTCGTCTGCATCGGCTACAATTCGGCGGCGTACGATCCCAATGGCGGCACGACGGAAGACGGAACGCTCCGTACCTTCCATTCGACGCTGGTGACGCAGGCCAACGCCTACATGAATGCGACCTGGGCGATCTCGGTGGCGAAAGCCGGCGAGGAGGACGGCTCCGGGCTGATCGGAGGCTCCTGCATCGTCGATCCCAACGGCCGTATCGTCGCGCAGGCCGCGACGCTCTCAGATGAGGTGATCGTCGCCGACGTCGATCTCGACCTCTGCCGCCAGGGCAAGGACAAGATGTTCAACTTCGCCGCCCATCGGCGGCCCGAGCAATACAGGGTGATCACCGAGCGTGCCGGCGTCATCGAGCCGGCCGTCCTCGACGCGGACTGACCAAATGGCACGGCGCTGGCAACGGAAGAAGATTGGCAAAGGAGTTGATATGACACGCCTCTCGCTTTCTCTCGGTCTTGCAGCGTTCGCTGCCGTCGCCTCCGCGCAGGCGGCCGAGCTTCCCGCGGAAATCAAGCAGGCGGGCACGCTGCGGCTGACCGTCAATTCAACCTACGCGCCGATGGAGTATCGCGATCCCGCGACCAACGAATTGGTCGGGCTCGACATCGATCTGGCCAACGAGCTCGCCAAGCGGCTCGGAGGCCTCAAGATCGTCTGGAGCGAGACGCCGTTCGCCGAGCTGATCCCCTCGCTCCAGACCAAACGGGCCGACTTCATCATCTCCGGCATTTCCGACCGTGCCTCGCGGCGCGAGACTGCCGATTTCGTCGATTACCTCGCGACCGGCCCGCAGTTCTTCGTGATGGCGGAGAGCGATTCCAAGGCCGCGACCGATCTCTGCGGCAAGAAGGTCGGCACCACGCGCAGCACCAGCTTCCCGGTCGAGATCGAGAAGTGGAGCAAGCAGAACTGCGAGCCGGCCGGAAAGCCGGCGATCCAGTACGTGCCCGGCGAGAACTCGATCGACGTCCGCAACCAGCTCAAGCAGGGTCGCATCGACGCCGCCGTGCAGGGCAGCGAGACGCTGCCTTATGCGCAGACGCAGGAGACCGGCAAATACCGAATTGTCGGTGAGGCCTTCGCCAAGGGCTATCAGGGCATCATGTTCCGCAAGGACGATGCGGCCCTGCGCGAGGTCGTGACGGAGAAGCTCGCCGCCATGATCGCCGACGGTTCCTACAAGGCGATTCTCGACAAATGGGGCCTTGGCGCGAACGCGGTCGCCCAGCCCATGCTGAACGCGGCGCCGCAATGAAGCCAGCGCCGGCACTCGCGGAGGGTTTCCCCGACTTGTCGGGGATGCAGATCGCGCGCGAGCCGCACTGGTTTCGCTGGGTCAGCGCGGCGCTGATCGTTCTCGTGCTAGCCGCGATCGCGCGCGCGTTCGCCAACGGCCAGATCGAATGGTCCTATGTCAGCCGCTTCCTGACCGCAAAGGTCATCCTCGAAGGCATCGTCAACACCATGGTGATGGCGGTGCTGGCGATGGCGCTCGGCATTTTCCTCGGCATCGTCGTGGCGGTCATGCGGCTGTCGCCCAATCCGGTGCTGAAGACGGTCGCGGCCGGCTACACCTGGCTGTTCCGCGGCACGCCGCTGATTTTGCAATTGCTGCTGTGGTTCAATCTCGCGCTGGTGTTTCCGACCATCGGCATTCCCGGCCTGTGGTCCGCACGCGCCGTCGACGTCATGACGCCGTTCCTCGCCGCGTTGCTCGGGCTCGGCATCAACCAGGGTGCCTACACGTCCGAGGTGATGCGCGCCGGCATGCTGTCGGTCGATATTGGGCAATACGAGGCGGCACAGGCGATCGGCATGGGACGGCTGCGCGCACTGCGGCGGATCGTCCTGCCGCAGGCGATGCGGGTGGTGATCCCGCCGCTCGGCAACGAGTTCATCGGCATGGTGAAGGCGACCTCGCTTGCGAGCGTCATCCAGTATCCGGAGCTGCTGCACAACGCCGAAAACATCTACTACGCCAATTCGCGCGTGATCGAGCTCCTGATCGTCGCCGGGCTCTGGTACCTGCTCGTCGTCTCGATCCTGACGCCGCTCCAGATGCTGCTCGAACGTCGCTTTGCCCGCGGCACATTGCAGTTTGCGCGATGACAAAACCCCTCGTCGCGATCCGCTCCGTAGCCAAGAACTTTGGCGAGTTTCAGGCTCTCAGAAGCGTCTCGCTCGACGTCTGGCCCGGCGAGGTGATGTGTCTGATCGGCGCCTCCGGCTCGGGCAAGACCACGCTGCTTCGCTGCATCAACCAGCTCGCGGCGATCGATGCCGGCGGCATCTGGCTCGACGGCGAATTGCTTGGCGTGCGCGAGCAGGGCGGGCGGCTCCATCGCCTCACCGAACGGGAGATCGGGCGGCAGCGGCTGAAGACCGGCATGGTGTTCCAGCGCTTCAACCTGTTCCCGCACAAGACCGCGCTGGAGAACATCACCGAAGGTCCGCTCCAGGTGCAGGGGCGCAAATCCGACGAAGTGCGTGCCGAAGCGCTCGAACTGCTGAGGCGGGTCGGATTGTCGGCCAAGGCGGACTCGTATCCCGCCCAGCTTTCCGGCGGCCAGCAGCAGCGTGTGGCGATCGCGCGGGCGCTGGCGATGAAGCCGATGCTGATGCTGTTCGACGAGCCGACCAGCGCGCTCGATCCCGAGCTCGTCGGCGAGGTGCTCGCCGTCATGAAGGAGCTGGCGAAGAGCGGCATGACCATGATGGTGGTGACGCACGAGCTGGGCTTCGCCCGCGAGGTCGCCGACCGCGTCGTATACATGGACCAGGGCGCGATCGTCGAGCAGGGGCGCGCCTCGGATGTATTGGGTGCGCCGCGCGAGGAGCGTACCAGGGCATTTCTTTCGGCAGTGATCTAGCAATGGGGACATGTTGATGAAGAGACTTTTCGTTGCGGCGGCGCTTTTCGGCGCCATGAGTGTTCAGGCTTTGGCGGTCGAGCTTCCGGCGGAAATCGTCAAGCGCGGCAGCATCAAGGTTGGCATCGTGCCGAACTATCCGCCGATGGAGTTCCGCGATCCCGCGACCAACGCGCTGTCCGGGTTCGATGTCGAGCTTGGCGAGGCGATCGGCCGCAAGCTCGGCGTCAAGATCGAGTGGCAGGAGACCAGCTTTGCCGAGTTCATGCCGTCGATCGCGACAGGCCGGGTGGATGCAATCCTGTCGGGCTTCACCGACTATGCGAGCCGGCATGAGACCGCGACCTTCGTCGATTATCTGCGCAGCGGTCCGCGCTTCTTCGTTCAGCAGTCTCGCGCGGCCGAATTCAAGGATGCCGCCGCGCTCTGCGGCAAGAAAGCCGGCGCCAGCCGCCGCACCATGTTCCCGGCGCAGATCGCGGCCTGGAGCGAGAAGAACTGCGGCGGCAATGCGATCGTGTTCGTCGGCACCGACGGCTCGGCCGATGCCCGCACCCAGCTCAAGCAGGGACGCATCGATGCCGCCGTCCAGGGCGACGAGACGCTGCCCTACATCATGGATCAGGAGCCCGGCGCCTATGTGCCGATCGGCCGGACGCTTGCGCAGCAGTTCACCGGCATTGCCCTGCCGGTCAAGGAAAAGGCGCTTCACCAGGCGATGCTGGAGGCCGTCGATGCGCTGATCGCCGACGGCACCTATCGTACGCTGCTCGCGAAGTGGAAACTGAGCGATAACGCAATAGAGAAGGCGACCATCAATGCTGGACAGTAAGGCACTCCAGAGCATCCCGCTCGTTCCGGCCAACACGGCGGATCCCGCGCCGGACTATCCCTGGCCGACGCCGTACAAGTCCGCGATGTTCCTGTCGTTCGACGTGGACGCGGAGAGCGCCTGGACCAGCAAGGACGCCGTGCACGCCCAGCGGCTCATTACCATGAGCTATGGCGGCTACGAGGCGCGCGTCGGCACGCCGAAACTTCTGGAGCTGCTCGACCAGCTCGATCTCAAGGCGACGTTCTTCGTCACGGGATGGTCGGTCGATGCGCATCCGGCGATGGCTGAATCGATTCTCAAGGCCGGCCACGAGATCGGCCATCATGGCTATCACCATCTCCTGCCCGATCCCGGCGATCCCTGGATCGAGGAGGAGCTGGAGCGCGGTTTCGAGGCGCTGAAGCGCCGGCTCGGTGTCAAGCCGACCGGTTATCGCGCGCCTTATGGCGAGTTCACCGAGGAGCTGCGGGTGGCGCTGGTGCGCCACGGCATCGTCTACACCTCCTCGTTCCGCGACGACGTGCGGCCCTACCGGCATCGCCTTGCCGACGGCAAGCCCGGCACGATCGAGCTGCCGGTGACCGCGAGCTATGACGACTGGATGCACGGCCTGTCTGCGCGCTTCAGCCCGCGCTCGATCTTCCCGAAAGAGCATGTGCTGTCGATCTGGAAGGACGAGCTCGACGAAACCAGGGACTGGGGCGCGATGGTGACCACCGTGCTGCATCCGCAATGCAGCGGCCGTCCGATGCGGCTGCGCCTGCTGCGCGAGTTCCTGGCCTACGCAAAATCCTGCCCCGACGTCTGGATCACGACCGGCGAGAAGATCGCGGAAAACTTTCTGCGCCACGAGGCCGGTAACCGCTAGGCAGCCCCATGACCCGCCGTCGCATCCTCGTCATCAACCCCAACTCGTCCGCATCGGTGATGGCGGCGATCGACGACGCGGTCGGGCCGCTGCGCATTGCAGGTGGGCCTGACATCGAGGTGGTTGGCCTTGCCGAGGGCCCGCCCGGCATCAGCTCGCAACGCGACGCCGACAGCGTCGTGATGCCGCTGGTCAACCGTGTGTCGCGCGACGATGCGGATGCCTTCGTGCTCGCCTGCTTCAGCGATCCCGGCCTGCATGCGGTGCGCGAGGCGGCCGGTGGCCGCGCGGTGCTGGGCATTGCCGAATGCGGCATCTTTCGCGCGCTGATGCTGGGCGAACGCTTCGGGGTCATCGCGCTGTCGCCGTCGAGCATCCGCCGCCAGCAGCGCATGGCGCGGGTGATGGGCGTTGACGGCCGCTACGCCGGAAGCTGGTCGGTTGGTGCGAGCGCGGCGGAGACCGCCGGCGCCGACATCCGGGGACGCCTCATAGAAGCCGGCCGCGCGCTGGTCACCCAATGCCGCGCCGATGTCGTCGTGATGGGCTGCGCCGGCATGGCCTCGCACCGCGCGGCGATTGCGGAGGCGATCGGCGTGCCTGTGGTCGAGCCGGCGCAGCAGGCGGTCGCGGCCGCGATCGGCGCGGTCTTGCTCAACACGTAAAACGCCATTGATGCAGTCCAGGAGCCCCTTGTAATGCCGATCTCCCGCCGTTCGCTCCTCGGAGCCGCCGCAGCAATGCCGGCGCTGTCGCTGCCGAGCATCGTCCGCGCCGAATCCCAGACCACTCTGCGCTTCATCCCTGTCATCGACCTTGCCTTCGTCGATCCCATCTATTCGACCGCGCAGGTGTCGCGAAACCATGGCTTCATGGTCTACGACACGCTCTACGGCATGAGCGCCTCGCTCCAGGTCTCGCCGCAGATGCTGTCGGGCCACGCCATCTCCGGCGATCAATTGCAATGGGACCTCAGCTTGCGCGATGGCCTGTTCTGGCACGACGGCGAGCGCGTGCTGGCCCGCGACTGCGTCGCCAGCATCCGCCGCTGGGCCGCGCGCGATGGCTTTGGCGGCGAGCTGATGGAGGCAACCGCCGAGCTGATCGCAGCCGACGACCGCAGCATCCGCTTCCGCCTCAAACGCCCGTTTCCGCTGCTGCCGCAGGCGCTCGGCAAGGCCGCGATCAACGCCTGCTTCATGATGCCGGAGCGGCTGGCGAGCCAGGACCCGTTCAAGCCGCTCACCGAAGTCATCGGCAGCGGTCCGTTCCGCTATCTCGCCGACGAGCGCGTGCAGGGCGCACGCAACGCCTATGCCAGGTTCGAACGTTATCAGCCGCGCGCCGACGGCAAGCCGGATTGGACCGCGGGCCCGAAGATCGTGCATTACGACCGCGTGGTCTGGACCACCACGCCCGATGCCGGCACCGGCGTCGCCGCGCTCCAGACCGGCGAGCAGGATTGGCAGGAGACCACGCCGCACGATCTGCTTCCGATCATCAAGGCCGCCGGCGATATCGAGACGCGCATCCTCGATCCCAGAGGCTATGCCTGCATGCTCCGCCTCAATCACCTCCAGCCGCCGTTCGACAATCCCGCGATCCGCCGCGCGCTACTCGGCGCGATCGATCAGTCCGCGTTCATGACCGCTGTCGCCGGCACCGATCCCGCCTACCAGGTATCGCCGATCGGCTACTTCGCGCCGGGAACGCCGATGGCCAGCGAGGTCGGTCTCGACGTGTTCCGCGGCCCGCGCGACTACGCCAAGGTCAAGGCCGATCTGAAAGCCGCCGGCTACAACGGCGAGAAGATCGTGCTGCTCGTGCCCACCAATTCGCTGGCGCAAAAACCGCTCGGCGAGATCGCGGTCGATAGCTTGCGCAAGGCCGGCATGAACGTCGAATATGCCGGGCTCGATTTTGCCGTCGTCCTCCAGCGTCAGCTCAAGAAGGACCCGATCGGGCAGGGCGGCTGGAGCGCCGCGGTCGGCAACTGGCAGGGTATCGATTGGCTCAACCCCGCCGGCAACACCAACATCCGCGGCGAGGGCAAGGTCGCCGGCTGGTACGCCAGTGAAAAGATGGGGCCCTTGCGCAGCCGGTGGCTGGCAGCCTCCGAGCTTGCCGAGCAGCAGCGCATCTGCCGCGAGATCCAGGCAGTGGCGTTCGAGGAAATCCCCTATATTCCGATCGGCCTGTACAAGCAGCCGACTGCCTATCGCAAGGCCATCACCGGCATTCTCGACGGCACCGCCGTCTTCTGGAACGTACGCCCCGCATGAGCACGGTCGCAATTTTCGGCAGCTATGTGCTGTCACGGAAAGACGGCGCGCAGGACGTTCTGCGCGACCATTGGGTCCTCGTTGAAGGCAGGAAGATCGCCGCAGTCACGCGCGATAAGCCGCAGGCGGACCAAGTCTACGATCGTCCTGGCCGCTTCGTGCTGCCGGGCCTGCTCAACCTGCACAATCACTGCTTCAGCGAGGCGGTGGCGCGCAGCCACAGCGAGGACGGAAATGGCCGCAAGAACAACCAGAGCATCGTCTACACGGTGCTGCTGCCGCTGACCAAGCGCGGTGCCGAGCTGCTGTCCGCGGAAGAGCGCATGGCGGTAGCGCGGCTCGGTATCCTCCAGCTTCTGAAGGGCGGCGCCACCACGGTGATGGAACCGTTCCGCAACTCGATCCCTGAAATGTTCGATGCTGCCGAGGAGATGGGGATCCGCTTCTACGGCGCGCCATATCTCTTCTCCACCTCCGATGCCAAAGCAGGTCCGGATGGCGTGGTCCACTATGCCGGCGATGACGGCACCGCCGACATGGCGACGTGGGACGCGCTTTACCAGCGCTGGAACAATCGCGGCGACGGCCGCATCGGCCTTGCGATGAGCCCGCACGCCACCGACACCTGCGGCCCGGATCTGCTGAAGGCTTGCGCGACGCGTGCGCGCGAGCTCGGCGTGCCCATCACCACCCACATGGCGCAGAGCCGCGCCGAGGTCGAAACGATCGGCCAGCGCTATGGCGGCCGTACGCCGGCGCAATATCTCGACTGGCTCGGCTTGCTGGCGCCCGATCTCATGGCGGCGCACTGCATGTTTAGCAGCGATGACGATCTCAAGCTGATGGCCGCGCGCGGCATGACTGTCTTGAATTGCCCGCGCGTGTTCGCGCGCGCCGGCGTCACCGCCGCCTTCAGCCGGTTCGCGGAGCACGGCGTGCGCACCGTGGTCGGCACCGACGGCTACAACATGGACTTGCTCGGCGAGCTCAACGCCGCCTCGCTGATCTCCAAGATCACGTCGCAGCGCGCTGATGTCGCCAACTCGCCCGAGCTGATCGAGGCAAACACGGCCGTGGCCGCCGATGTCATCAAGCGGCCTGATCTCGGCAGAATCGAACCCGGCGCGACCGCCGATCTCACCGTGGTCGATCTCACTCACCCGCATCTCCAGCCGCTGTTCGATCCGCGCCGCGCGCTGATCGCGCTCGCCAACCGCGCGAATATCGACCAGGTCATGGTCGACGGCCGCGTCCTGGTCGATTCCGGACGTTATCTTGGCGCCGATGAAGCGGCGATCACGGCAGCTGGCACCGCGGCGATCGGCAAGATCTGGGACCTGCCGGAGGCGCAGGCCGCATTCAACGGCTGACGGCTGGCTCATCGAATTCGGCGAGAGCCTTGCGCATGGTCTCGACCAGATCCAGCGCCACCGGCGAGGGGCTGCGCTGCGCCGGAAAGACCGCCGAGAACTCGAAGTCTATGCGCGGCAGGAAGCGGCGCACGACGACGCCGCGGGTGGAGAATTCCTGCGCGGTGAAGGGATCGCAGATCGCAACGCCAAGCCCCGACGACACCATGCCGCACATGATCTCCGACAGCGCGGTCTCCACCCGCAGCACGCGGCGGACGTCGTGACGGTGGAAGATCTGGTCGACGAGGTGCCGGCTCGACGATCCCGCCGACAGCGAGATGAACGTCTCGCCCTCGAAATCGCGCGGCTCCAGAACTTGTTTCTCGGCGAGGCGATGACCCGTCGGCAGCACCGCGACGCGCGCCGGCGCCGGCAATCTCTGGCTCGGCAAGCCGGAATGCGCGATCGGCACCTCGGCAAAACCGACGTCACACTGGTTGTTCAGCACCCAATCGACCACGATCGGCGAGATCACGCCGAAGAAGGCGAGGTTGAGGTTGGGTCGCTCTTTCAAAAAATGCCCTGTGAGCCGTGGCAGATAGCCGTTCGACAACGCCGGAAGTGCGGCGATCCGCAGCGAGCCGGTGCGGCGGCCACGGATTTCTTCGGCCGCCGCCGTGATGCGTTCGAGGCCGACAAAGGAGCGCTCGACTTCGGTATAGAGCGCCATCGCTGCGGCGGTCGGCACCAGGCCAGTGCCACGCCGCTCGAACAGCTCCATCTTCAGCAGCGCCTGCAGGTCGCGCAGCAACCGGCTGACCGCCGGCTGTGTCACGGTCATTAGCGCCGCCGCCTCGGTGACGCTGCCGGTCAGCATGGTCGCGCGGAAGGCCTCCACCTGCCGCGAATTGATCCGGGCCATCTCAACTTCCATTCATAACATTTAGGCATGCAGATGGTGCCATTATTCATTGGACGATGGAAGCCAGGGTTTGCGATCTTTTTCATCAGAGCTGGAGACAGCCCGCTTTTTCGGCAGGTTGGAGGGGTTCAAACCTCCGGATCGGGCGAAAACCGTCGAGCAGGGGCCGGAGCCCTGATCGGAGTGGGGTTTGCGCGGAAGGAAATGCGGAAGGCGCTTCGGCTCATGAGACTTGTCGGCACGTCACCTCATCCCGGTATTGGAGATCGGTCCCTATGAAGACTTTTCGCCTTTTGACAGCGGTCAGCATCGCGGCGCTCGTCGCCGCTCCGTCGGTCGTCTCGGCCCAGCAGAAAACGCTCTATGTCGCCGGCTATGGCGGCTCGTTCGAGAAGACCATTCGCGACGAGGTGATCCCGACCTTCGAGAAGGAGAACGGCGTCAAGGTCGAGTATGTCGCCGGCAACTCCACCGATACGCTGGCCAAGCTGCAGGCGCAGAAGGGCAACCAGCAGATCGACGTCGCCATCGTCGACGACGGCCCGATGTACCAGGCGATCCAGCTCGGCTTCTGCGGCAAGCTCGAGGGCCTGCCGGCCGATCTCTACGACACCGCGCGGTTCAAGGACGATCGCGCCGTCGCAATCGGCATCGTCGCCACCGGCCTGATGTACAACACCAAGGTGTTCGCCGAGAAAGGCTGGGCGCCGCCGACTTCCTGGAACGATCTGAAGGATACGAAATACGCCAAGCAGCTGGTCATTCCGCCGATCAACAACACCTATGGTCTCGAAGCGCTGGTGATGCTCTCGAAGATGAACGGTGGCGGCGAGTCCAACGTCGATTCCGGCTTCAAGATCTTCAAGGAGCAGATCAATCCGAACGTGCTCGCTTACGAGCCGTCGCCGGGCAAGATGACCGAGTTGTTCCAGTCCGGCCAGGCCGTGATCGCGGTGTGGGGCACGGGCCGCGTGCAGAGCTTTGCCAACACCGGCTTCCCGGTCGACTTCGTCTATCCGAAGGAAGGCGCGGCGACGCTGCTGACGACGGCGTGTCCGATCACCAAGCCCAATGCCTCGCCGCTCGCGTCCAGCTTCGTCAAGATGCTGCTCGACCCGAAGATCCAGCTCGTGATGCTGAAGGAGTATGGCTACGGCCCGGTGCTGAAATCGGTGGTGATCCCGCCCGAGTTCGGCAAGATGGCGCCGATCGGCGAGCGCGCGGCAAAACTCTATAATCCGGACTGGACTGTCATCAACGAGAAGCGCGAGGAGTGGACCAAGCGCTGGAATCGCGAGGTCGAGCGTTGATCTGAGCGTTCGCAGCGGAGACAGCGCATGGCCTATCTCGAGCTCGATCGGGTCGCAAAACAGTTCGGGGCGCAGACTGTGGTCGACGACTTCAGTCTGTCGGTCGGGAAGGGAGAGTTCATCTCCTTTCTCGGCCCCTCCGGCTGCGGCAAGACCACGACCCTGCAAATGATCGCGGGCTTCCTCGATCCGACGCGCGGCGCGATCCGCCTCGAGGACAAGGATCTGACCGCGATCCATCCGGCCAAGCGCGGGCTCGGCATCGTGTTCCAGAGCTACGCGCTGTTTCCGCACATGACGGCGGCGGAGAACGTCGCGTTCGGCCTCGAGATGCGCAACGTGCCGCGCGCCGAAACGGCCGAGCGTGTCCGTGCCGCGCTCGCGATGGTGGGCCTCGCCGGTTACGAGGACCGTCATCCGCGCCGCATGTCCGGCGGCCAGCAGCAGCGCGTCGCACTGGCGCGTGCGCTGGTGATCAAGCCGAGCGTGCTCTTGCTCGACGAGCCGCTGTCAAACCTCGACGCAAAACTGCGCGAGGAGATGCAGATCGAGCTGCGCCAGATCCAGCGCACCATCGGCACCACCACGATCCTGGTCACCCATGACCAGAACGAGGCGATGTCGCTGTCCGACCGCATCGTGGTGATGAGCCAGGGCCATATCGAGCAGATCGGCACGCCGCAGGAGACCTATGAGCGGCCCGCCTCGGCGTTCGTCTCGCAATTCCTCGGCAAGACCAACGACTTTGCCGCGACGATCGATCGGACCGCAACGCCGGCGCGGCTGGTGGCGGGCTCCTGGAGCGCGCCGGCTCCGGCCGGGCTCAACGGTCCCGCCACTGTCAGCATTCGTCCTGAAAGAATCGGCTTTGGCGACGCCGGCCTCAGTGCGAAAATCGTCACCCGCATCTTCCAGGGCAATCACTGGCTGTTTCAGTGCGAGAGCGAATGCGGCCCGGCGATCGTGATCCGCCAGAATGATGGCCAGGAACAGCCAATCGAAGGCGACACGGTTCGTCTCGCCTGGCGGCCCGAGGACATGAGTGTGCGTGCGAGGGTTGTCGCATGAGCACGGCCGCCGAAGATCGCAGCGTGCGTGCGCCCTGGGTGCTGACCGCGCCCGCCTTGATGCTGTTCGTCGGCGTGCTCCTGATCCCGCTGGCGATGACCGTGATGCTGTCGTTCCACGATTGGGGCCAGTACAAGGGCATCGAGCCGGTCTTCATCCTCAAGAACTGGCGCGAGATCGCGACCGATCCCTATTACGCCGAGATGTTCTGGCGGACGTTTCGGATCGCGATCCTGACCACGCTGCTCACGGCCGTGCTCGGTGCGCCCGAGGCCTACATCCTCAACCGCATGAGCGGTCGCTGGAAGAGCATCTTCCTGCTGGTGATCCTCGGGCCGCTGCTGATTTCCGTGGTGGCGCGCACGCTCGGCTGGGCGCTGCTGTTCGGCGGCAACAACGGCCTCGTCAACAAGCTCTTGATGTCGGCCGGGCTGATCCGCTTCCCCATTCCCTTCATGTTTACCGAGACCGGCATGGTGATCGCGCTCGCGCATGTCATGATGCCGTTCATGGTGCTGTCGGTGTGGGCAGCGCTGCAGCGGCTCGATCCGCAGATCGAAAATGCCGCGCTCTCGCTCGGCGCGGGCCCGATCACCATTATTCGTCGCATCATCATGCCGCAGATCATGCCGGGCGTGCTGTCCGGCGCGATCATCGTGTTCTCGCTCTCGGCCAGCGCCTTTGCGACGCCCGCCATCATCGGCGGCCGCCGGCTCAAGGTCGCCGCGACGCTTGCCTATGACGAATTTCTCAACACACTGAACTGGCCGCTCGGTGCGGCGGTCGCGACGCTGCTGCTGGTCGCGCTGGTGTTGATCGTCGTCGGCAGCAATGCGCTGATCGAACGCCGCTACGCCGAGGTGTTCCGATGAGACGGAACGGCCCGCTCGCGCTGATCTTCCACACCATCTTCGTCATCGTCATGGTGGCGCCGATCCTCGTGGTCTGCCTGGTCGCCTTCACACCCGAGGGCTTCCTGTCGCTGCCGACCAACGGCTTTTCACTGCGCTGGTTCAGGGCGATCGCCAATTATCCTGAATTCATCCATGCCTTCTGGGTCAGCCTCGGGCTCGGTGCCCTGTCTTCCTTCGTGGCTCTGCTGTTCGCGGTGCCCGCGGCGCTCGCGATCGCCCGCTATCGCTTCCGCGGCCGTGACGCGCTGGCGGCGCTGTTCCTATCGCCGCTGATGATCCCGCATGTCGTGCTCGGCATCGCCTTCCTGCGCTTCTTCACCTCCGCCGGGATGGGCGGCAGCTTCGCCGCGTTGATCATCGCGCATGTCATCATCGTATTTCCGTTCGCGCTGCGGCTGACCCTCGCGGCCGCAACCGGCATGGACCTCTCGGTCGAGATGGCCGCGATCTCGCTCGGTGCCGGCGGCTGGACGCTGTTCCGCCGCGTCAGCTTGCCGCTGATCCTGCCCGGCGTCATCAGCGGCTGGGCGCTCGCCTTCATCCAGTCCTTTGACGACCTCACCATGACCGTCTTCCTCGCCGCACCGGGCACCGAGACGCTGCCGGTGCGGATGTTCCTCTACATCCAGGACAACATCGATCCGCTGGTGACGTCGGTCTCGGCCTGCGTGATCGCGATCACCATGACCGCCCTCATTCTGCTCGACAGCTTCTACGGGCTCGACCGTGTGCTCGCCGGCAAGGGCGATACGGGACGATAGGAGAACTCATGTCAGGGGAATACGACGTCGCCGTGGTCGGCGGCGGATTGCTCGGCTCCGCCATCGCCTGGGGCCTCGGCCGGCTCGGCAAGCGCGTCGCCGTGCTCGACGAAGGCGATATCACCAAGCGCGCCTCGCGGGCCAATTTTGCGCTGGTCTGGGTCCAGAGCAAGGGCCTCGGCATGCCAGCCTACACGATCTGGACTGTGCAGGCCTCACAAGCGTGGGGAAGGCTTGCATCCGAACTGAAGCAGCAGACCGGGCTCGACGTCTCTCTTCAGCAGAACGGCGGTTTCCATCTGACGCTCGGCGAGGACGAATTCGGCCAGCGCACCGAGCTGGTCAAGCGCATGCACAACCAGACCGGCGCGGCCGACTACAAGATGGAGATGCTCTCCGCATCCGACGTGAAGAAGTCGTTGCCGCTGATCGGGCCGGAGGTCTCCGGCGGCAGCTATTGCCCGCTCGACGGCCACGTCAATTCGCTGCGCACGTTCCGTGCGTTCCACACTGGTTTCAAGACATTCGGCATCGACTATTTCCCGGAGCGCCCGGTCTCGGCGATCAGCAAGAGCGGCGGTGAATTCCGCCTGACGACGCCGAAGGGCGAGCTTCGTGCCGCAAAAATCGTGCTCGCCGCCGGCAATGCCAATCAGACGCTGGCGCCGATGGTCGGCCTCTACGCGCCGATGGGCCCGACCCGCGGCCAGATCGTCGTGACCGAGCGTACCATGCCGTTCCTGCCGCACCCACTGACGACGATCCGCCAGACCGACGAGGGCACGGTGATGATCGGCGATAGCAAGGAGGACGAGCTCGACGATCGTACGCTGAAGCATTCGATCAGCGCCGTGATGACCGATCGTGCCCAGCGCATGTTCCCGCATTTGTCGCGGCTCAACGTGGTGAGGAGCTGGGCCGGCATCCGCGTCATGCCGCAGGACGGATTCCCGATCTACGACCAGTCTGAAACGCATCCCGGCGCCTTCGTCGCCTGCTGCCATTCCGGCGTGACGCTCGCCTCCAACCACGCCTTCGAGATCGCACGGATGGTGGCGCAGGGTGCGCTCGAGCCGGAGCTGGTCGGCGCGTTCTCGGCCAGCCGCTTTGGCGGTGCGGGCGCTGCGAACAATAGCGGCTACTAGAGATACTGAAGGAGCCATGAGGCATCCCATGTTTAGACGATCCGAACAGGACAAACGCCCGCAAGTGCAGATCTTCGTCGATGGCATCGCCGTCGCGGCGCGCCAGGGCGACACCGTCTCCGCCGCGCTCTTGGCGTCCGGCCAGGACGCGCGACGTTCCACGGCAGTGAGCGGCGCACCGCGTCTGCCTTATTGCATGATGGGCGTGTGCTTCGACTGCCTCGTCACCATCGACGGCGTCGGCAATCGCCAGGGCTGCCTCGTGCCCGTCGCCGAGGGCATGCAGATCGAGATCCAGAAGGGCAAGCGGGAGATCGGAAAATGACTGTGGCTCCCAAGCGCGAAGCCTACGACGTCGTGGTGATCGGTGCCGGGCCCGCCGGCCTCGCCGCGGCTGCGACCTCCGCCGAAGCCGGGCTGTCGACGCTGCTGCTCGACGAGAATGTCGGCCCGGGCGGCCAGGTGTTTCGCGCCATCGCTTCCACGCCGGTGACCGAGCGCAATCAGCTCGGTGCCGACTATTGGGTCGGGGCTGATCTCGTGCAGGCGCTGCGCGCGAGCAGTGCCGAAATCATTCATCGCGCCACGGTCTGGAGCCTCGACCGCAACCTCGAAATCGCCGTCTCCGTCGGTGGGGCCTCGGCCTTCGTCAAGGCAAAGCGCGTGATCCTTGCGACCGGCGCGCTGGAGCGGCCGTTTCCGATTCCCGGCTGGACGCTGCCGGGCGTGATGACCGCGGGCGCGGCGCAGACGATGCTGAAATCATCGGCGCTGGTGCCCGATGGCCGCACGGTGATCGCGGGGCAGGGGCCGCTGCTCTGGCTGCTCGCCGCGCAGATCCTGCGCCTCGGGGGCCGGATCGACCGCATCCTCGACACCACCGAGCGCGGCAATTATTTCGCGGCGCTGCCGCACGCCTTCGCTTTCCTGACCTCGCCCTATTTCGCCAAGGGCCTGTCGATGATGCGCGAAGTGAAAGCGAAGGTGCAGGTCGTGTCAGGCGTGACTGAGCTGTCGGCAGCCGGCGACGGCCAGCTCGCGAGTGTGAGCTATGTCGCCGGCGGCAAGCGCGAGACCATCCCCGCGGATTTGCTGCTGCTGCATCAGGGCGTGGTGCCGAACGTCAATCTGGCGATGGCGGCCGGCATCGAGCATGGCTGGGACGAGCTGCAATTGTGCTGGTCGCCGGTGCTCGATGCGAGCGGCAATTCATCGGTCGCCGGCATTGCGATTGCCGGTGACGGCGCCGGCATCGGCGGCGCGAATGCCGCCGTGGTGCGCGGGCGCATCGCTGCGCGGGCGGCGGTAGAAGCCTTGGCCCCCGCGGCTGGCGCGAAGCTTCCCGCGATGGCGACGCTGCGTGCCGATCTCGCCAAGGCCGAGCGCGGACGTATCTTCCTCGACACGCTGTTCCGCCCGTCACCGCAGTTCCGCATTCCCTCGGGCGACACCATCGTCTGCCGTTGCGAAGAGGTAACCGCGAAAAACATTCTCGATGCCGTCGCGATCGGCGCCACCGGGCCGAACCAACTCAAGGCCTATCGCCGCACCGGGATGGGCCCGTGCCAGGGTCGGCTCTGCGGCCTCACCGTCACCGAGCTGATGGCGCAGGCGCGGGGCAAGACCCCGCAGGAGATCGGCTATTACCGGCTGCGCGCGCCGGTCAAGCCGATCACGCTGGCCGAGCTTGCCGCCGTCCCGAAGAGCGAAGACGATATCAAGGCGGTGGTGCGCGGATGACCCAGAACGTGGATGCGATCGTCGTCGGCGGCGGCATCCACGGATGCTCCACCGCGCTGCATCTGTGCCTCGCCGGCCTGAAGCCGGTGCTGATCGAGAAGGACTATGCCGGCCGGCATGCGTCCGGCGTCAACGCCGGTGGCGTCCGCCAGCTCGCGCGGCACATCCCGGAGATCCCGCTCTCGATCCGCTCGATGGGAATCTGGGAGAAGATCTCCAATCTCCTCGACGACGATTGCAGCTTCGAGAGTCACGGCCAGGTGCTCGTCGCGGAAAACGAGGACGAGCTCGCGGTCTGCCGCGCGCGTGTGGCCGAACTCAACGCGCTCGGCTTCACCCATGAAGAGCTGATCGACGCGACTGAACTCCGGCGTCTCGTGCCTGCGGTCGCCGAGACCTGTCCCGGCGGCGTGGTCTCGCGCCGCGACGGCGCGGCCAATCCGGCGCAGACGACGACGGCGTTCCGCCGCAAGGCCGAGCAGCTTGGCGCCACCGTGCGCGAGGGCGTGGCGGCCAGCAACATCCGGCACAGCGACGGCCTATGGCATGTCGATGTCGGTGCCGAGAGCTTTGCCGCGCCGGTGCTGGTCAATGCCGCCGGCGCCTGGGCCGGCAAGATCGCTGCTGATCTCGGCGAGCCGGTGCCGGTCGAGACCGTGGCGCCGATGCTGATGATCACCTCGCGCGTGCCGCATTTCATCGATCCCGTCGTGATCCTGCGCGGACGAAAACTCTCCTTCAAGCAATTCTCCAACGGCACCGTGCTGATCGGCGGCGGACATCTGGCGAGGCCCTTCCAGGATCGCAACGAGACGGTGCTGGACTGGAAGAGCCTTGCAACCAGCGCCCGCACCGTGTTCGAGCTGTTTCCGGTGATGCGCGATGCGACCATCATGCGCGCCTGGGCCGGCATCGAGGCGAAGATGAAGGACGACATCCCCGTGTTCGGGCCGAGCGTGCGGCACAAGGGCCTTTTTCACCAGTTCGGCTTCTCGCTGCACGGTTTTCAGCTCGGCCCCGGCGCCGGCGCCGTGATGGCGGAGCTGATCGTCAATGGCGGCACCCAGACCAGGATCGGCGATCTCGGCATCGACCGCTTCCATCCTTCCACGCTCTAGCAACAAGACAAGAGGACATCATGAGCATCACCCGCAGCATCCGCACGCCCATCATGCACCGCGCCGTCGAGGCCAACGGCTTCGTCTTCCTCGGCGGCACCATCGCCGACGACACGTCCGTGTCCATGGGGGACCAGACTCGCAACATCCTCGGCAAGATCGCCGGCTATCTGAAGGAAGCGGGAACCGACAAGAGCCGCATCGTCAGCGCCTCGATCTTCGTCACCGATCTGTCCAAGAAGAAGGAAATGGACGCGGCCTGGACCGAGTTCTTCGGCGACAATCTGCCGACCCGCGCCACCGTGGGCGTCGCCGATCTCGGCGGCAGCGTGCTGATCGAGGTGGTGGTCACCGCGCTCAAGGGTTGATCGCGATCGGCCGGCGAGGGACGACAGCGCGCGCTGCCGTCCCCCCGCGACTTGATCTCGTTCTTCGAAGCGGCTAGTTAGAGAACTCTCAACCAGGAGTTTCGCATCCATGGATTTCATCCCGACGGCAAAGCCCATCCGCCTTGCTCACGGGGAATTCCATGCCTGCTTCAATCGTCCTGTCGAACCTGTCGCTGTCCACGCCTGACGGCCGTTCTCTTCTCTCCAACATCGATCTGACACTCGCAGCCGAGCGGACCGGTCTCGTCGGCCGCAACGGCGCCGGGAAGACGACGCTGCTTGCGTCGATGTCAGGGGAACACGCTCCCCAGTCCGGTCGTGTTCTGGTCAATGGCACCATCGGCCTGCTGCGACAGGACGTTCAGATCCTTCCTGGTGCGATTGTGGCCGATCTGTTCGGTGTGCGGCAGGCGCTGGAGCTGCATCGCCGCGCCGAGCAGGGCGATGCCTCGGCCGACGACATCGCCGCAATGGACTGGACGCTCGAAGCGCGGCTGGAGGCCGCGCTGGGGCGCCTGGGGTTCGATCCGTCTCCCGATACGGAGCTGTCCTGCCTGTCCGGCGGCCAGATCACGCGGGTTCGTCTCGCCGCATTGGTGTTCTCCGAGCCTGACTTCCTGCTGCTGGACGAGCCCACCAACAATCTCGACCGGGACGGACGCAAGGCGGTGACCGATCTCCTCGCCGGCTGGCGCGGCGGCGCGATTGTCGTCAGCCACGACCGCGGGCTGCTCGAGACGATGGACGCGATCGTCGAGCTGACATCGCTCGGGGCCACACGATACGGCGGGAATTGGAGCAGTTTTCGCGCGCAGAAGGCCGTAGAGCTCGCCGCCGTCAGGCACGACCTCGCGCATGCCGAGAAGCATCTTTCGGAGATCGACGGCAAGGCACAGGAGGCTGCGGAAAAGAAAGCGCGCAAGGACAGTGGCGGCAGGAAGAAGAGTGCCAGGGGCGACATGCCGCGGATCCTCGCCGGCGCGCGCAGGGATCGCAGCGAGGACAGCGGCGGCAAGACTGCGCAGATCGCCGAGCGGCGGCGCGCGGAGGCGCTTGAGGCTGTCGACACGGCACGCCGGCGCATCGAGATTCTTCAGCCGCTGTCCGTCAGGCTGCCCGCGACGAATCTACCCGCGGGCAGGGACGTGCTTTCGCTCGACAAGGTCAGCGCGGGCTATCAGCCGGAGCGGCCGGTGTTTCGCGATCTGTCGCTGACAATCGTCGGGCCGGAGCGCGTCGCGCTGGTCGGGCCCAACGGCTCCGGCAAGACGACGCTGCTGAAACTCATCGCCGGTGAGCTGCGGCCTTTCTCGGGCACCGTGCGGGTCAGGCCGGACTTCGCGCTGTTCGACCAGAAGGTCAGCCTGCTCGACCCTGAGATCTCGATCCTGGACAATTTTGGCCGGCTCAATCCGAAGGCAGGCGCAAATGAATGCCGTGCCGCGCTGGCGCGCTTCATGTTTCGGTCCGATGCGGCCTTGCAGATCGCGGGACAGCTGAGTGGCGGGCAGATGTTCCGCGCGGGGCTTGCCTGCGTGCTCGGCGGATCGGTGCCGCCGTCCCTGCTGATCCTGGACGAGCCGACCAACCATCTCGACATCGACTCCATCGAGGCGGTCGAAGCAGGCTTGAGAGCCTATGACGGCGCGCTGCTCGTCGTCAGTCATGATGAAGCGTTCTTGCAGGCGATCGGGATCGCGCGATGGCTCGATCTCGCCGACAAGGCGTAACACGAGCATGGCGGGATTATCTGATCCCGACTCGCAGCCTAGACGTGTCAGCACGTCGTCGAATTGATTTTCAAAAACCCGACGCTCTGCCCCCAGCGCGTCGGGTGGAAAAATTGAGTATCAATCGGTGATCCCAATGCGGCTGTTGTGACTCGCGCCGCACCAATTTACCACTCCGGGAAACTACCGCGTCGGAACCTGGCTCGACGTGGCGCGGATCCGAGCGGCCTTACGCACCGCCACCCGGTTCCAGCGCTTCGCCGATCTCCAGTGGATGCGCCATGGTCTCGTGCAGCGCATCGCGGTCGAGCTCGCCTTCGGAGATGCTGATGACGACGCAGGCGACGCCGTTGCCGATCAGATTGGTCAGCGCGCGGCATTCGCTCATGAACTTGTCGATACCGACCAGGATCGCGATCGACTGGATCGGAATATCAGGCACGATCGAGAGCGTGGCCGCGAGCGTGATGAAGCCGGCGCCGGTGACGCCCGAGGCGCCTTTCGAGGTGATCATGGCAATACCCAGAATGCCGAGCTCCTGCCAGATCGTCAGATGGGTGTTGGTCGCCTGCGCCAGGAACAGCGTCGCCAGCGTCATGTAGATGTTGGTGCCGTCGAGGTTGAAGCTGTAGCCGGTCGGGATCACGAGGCCGACCACCGAACGCGAGGCGCCGAGATGCTCCATTTTCTGGATCATCTGCGGCAGCACCGTCTCCGACGACGAGGTGCCGAGCACGATCAGCAATTCGTCCTTGATGTAGGCGATGAAGCGCAGGATCGAGAAGCCGGCGAGGCGCGCGATCGCGCCGAGCACGACCAGCACGAACAGGATGCTGGTCAGATAGAACGTGCCGATCAGGGCCGCGAGGTTGAGCAAGGAGCCGAGGCCGTAGGCGCCGACGGTGAACGCCATCGCGCCGAAGGCACCGATCGGGGCCGCGCGCACGATGATGCGGATGATGCCGAAGAACATCTTTGCGGCCTTGTCGATCGCTTCCGCGATCGGCTCGCCGGCCTTGCCGAGGAAGGCGATGGCGAAGCCCGACAGGATCGAGATCAGCAGCACCTGCAACAGATCGCCGCGCGCGATGGCGCCCAGATAGCTGTCGGGGATGATCGCCATCAGATGGGCGACGATGCCTTCCTCCTTGGCCTTGGTGACGTAGGTCGCCACCGACTTCGGGTCGATCGTGGCAGGATCGATGTTGAAGCCGTGCCCGGGCTGGAGCACCTCGCCGACCAAAAGGCCGACGGCGAGTGCGACGGTCGAGACCGATTCGAAATAGATCAGCGACTTCAACCCGACCCGCCCGACGCGCTTGAGATCGCCCATCGAGGAGATCCCGTGCACCACGGTGCAGAAGATCACCGGCGCGATCATCATCTTGATCAGCGCAATGAAACCGTCGCCGAGCGGCTTCAAGGCCTTGCCGAGATCGGGATAGAAATAGCCGATGAGCACCCCGAGCGCGATCGCGATCAGTACCTGCACGTAGAGGATCTTGTACCAGGGCTGATGCCGGCGATGGATGGCTGGCTGGATTGCGAGTTGTGTCATATTGTATGCCCCGGAACGTATTGATCTTGCATGATTTGCATCATGTGATGGCCGTCGCAGAAGCGACAATCACATTTTTGTCTGTTCGCACGAAGATCGATCGCTGCACCGCAACTGGGGGAAGATGTCGATCGCCACCGGCTCGGACGAGCAATCACAGGGCTATTTCCCGCGTTGGAAGCTGAAGACCTCCGGCGTGATCATGCCCGAAGAGCGGCTGCCATGGGGCCAGACCGTCGTCTCCGGTCTCCAGCATTGTGTCGCAATGTCGGGCTCAACGATCATCGCGCCGCTGCTGATGGGGTTCGATCCCAATGTCGCGGTGCTGTTCTCCGGCATCGGCACGCTGATCTTCTTTGTCATCGTTGCGGGGCGCGTGCCGAGCTATCTCGGCTCGAGCTTCGCGTTCATCGCCGTCGTCATCGCCGCCACCGGCTATGCCGGGCAGGGGCCGAATCCGAATCTCTCCGTCGCGCTCGGCGGCATCATTGGCGCCGGCGTGCTCTACGGTGTGATCGCGCTGATCGTGATGTGGTCGGGCGTCGGCTGGGTCGAGCGCCTGATGCCGCCGGCCGTCACCGGGGCCGTGGTCGCCGCGATCGGCCTCAACCTCGCGCCGGTCGCGGTCAAGGCGGTGAGCGCCAATGCGTTCGATACCTGGATCGGGCTCGCGACCGTTTTGATGATCGGCGTGGTTGCAGTTGCCGCTCCCGGCTTGTGGCGCCGCCTGCCGATCATCCTCGGCGCGATCGGCGGATATGTCTTGTACCTGCTGTTCGCGAACGGCCTGGGCTTCGGCAAGCCGGTCGACTTCGCGCAGCTCTCGGCCGCGCCGTGGCTCGGCCTGCCGAATTTCACGGCGCCGAGTTTCCATGCCGATGCGATCTTCCTGATCGCGCCGGTCGCGGTCATTCTGGTCGCCGAGAACCTCGGTCACATCAAGGCCGTCGGCGCCATGACGGGCCGGAGCCTCGATGACTATCTCGGTCGCGCGCTGCTCGCCGACAGCCTCGCGACCATCGTGGCGGCCTGCGGCGGCGGCACCGGCGTCACCACCTATGCCGAGAACATCGGCGTCATGGCAGCGACGAAGGTCTATTCGACCTTGCTGTTTGGCTTCGCGGCCACGGTGTCCATCCTGCTCGGCTTCTCGCCGAAATTCGGCGCGCTGATCCTGTCGATCCCGGGTCCCGTTATCGGTGGGCTCTCGATCGTGCTGTTCGGATTGATCGCGGCGATGGCGGGCCGGATCTGGGTCGAGAACAAGGTCGACTTCGCCAATCCGGCGAACCTGATCACGATTGCCGTGGCATTGACGGCGGGCGCGGGCGATCTCACGCTCAAATTCGGCGCGTTCACGATCGGCGGAATCGGCACCGCAACCTTTGGCGCCATCATCCTGTACCAAATCCTGACCTCGCCGCTCGCCCGGCGCGCCGAATGAATCGCAGCGATGCGCTGAGGGATGGAACAAAAAGCCGGTTCCGTCGATGATCAGGCATCCCGGAGAGAACTCATGCCACAAACCGATCGATCGACCTCGTTTCATTCGCGCCTCGTCGGCCAATACGCGCTGGTGACCGGCGCCTCACAAGGCATCGGCCGCGCCGTCGCCATCCGGCTCGCCCAGGAGGGCGCGACCGTCGCCATCAACTATGTCGATCATCCCGAAAAGGGGGAAGAGACGCTCGCGCTGGCACGCACGGCATCGAGCGATCGCGGTCACGGCAGGCTTGATCATGTCGTCGTCAGGGCGGACGTCAGCAACGAGCAGGACGTCGCGGCAATGTTCGAGACCATCCTGGCGCGCTGGAGGCGCCTCGACTGCTTGGTCAACAATGCCGGCTTCCAGCGGGAATCGCCGAGCGAGGCGCTCGACATCGAGACCTACCGCCGCATCATCGACGTCAATCTCAACGGCGCCGTGCTTTGCGCGCAGAAGGCGCTCGCCCATTTCGTCGCGCGCGGCGGTGGCGGCAGCATCATCAACTGCACCAGCGTGCACCAGATCATCCCGAAGCCCGGCTATCTCGCCTATTCGATCAGCAAGGGCGGCATGGCCAATCTGACGCGAACGCTGGCGCTCGAATTCGCCGGCCGCGGCATCCGCGTCAACGCGGTCGGGCCCGGCGCGATCGACACGCCGATCAACGCGGCCTGGACCGGCGATCCGGAGAAGCGCGGCGTCGTCACCAGCCACATTCCGCTCGGCCGCGTCGGCACGCCGGAGGAGATCGCCGCCGTGTTTGCCTTCCTCGCCTCGGATGAAGCAAGCTACATCACCGGGCAGACCATCTACGCCTGCGGAGGCCTGACGCTGTTTCCCGAGTTTCGCGACAATTGGGCGAGCTGAAGCGTCGCTAGAACTCGCCGCCGATCCCGACATAGGCGGTGTGTTCGGTGCCGCCGCCATTGCCGTAGCCGCCGACCACGCTCAGCGGCATCGCGGTGTTGAGGCGATGGGCGAAGCCGAAGCCGAAGCCGCCTTCGCCGTGATAGACCGAGCCACGCATCTGCCAGGTGGTCTTGCCGGGGGCCGAAGGCATCGGCGCGCTTGCGGTTGCGACCGCCGCCGCGATGCCGCGCCGCGCCTCGGTACGATTGTCCCAGATCTGGGACTGCAGCCCGGAGAGCTGCGACTGGAAGCCTGACGACATGCTGCTCAGCTGGCTCATGTTGACGGCGTCGGTCGGATTGATGCCCGCGGCGACGTTGGTCAGCCGCCGCTCGTTGCCGGCCGTGCCGAACGACACGGTGTTGGGAGCGCTTGCCACCGACCCTGCGCCGATCGCGACCGAGTTTGCCCCCAGCGCCTCTGCTCCGGTTCCAAAGGCACTCGCAGTCGCGCCGTTGGCAATGCTATTTGCGCCCACAGCCGTTGCGTTGATTCCGATCGCCTGACTGGAAGAGCCCGTTGCGGTTGCGTTGTCGCCGGTCGCTTTGCTAAGGGATCCCGTCGCGGTTGCATTCAGGCCGGTCGCATTGCTGAAAAAGCCGGTTGCTGTCGTGCTGTCGCCGATCGCGGTGGCCTGGCTGCCGAGCGCGGTCGCGGCGCCGCCAGTGGCTATCGTGTTGCCGCCGATTGCCGTGGCAAGGAAGCCGGTTGCGTGACTGAATTGACCAACCGCCGTGGCAGCCGAGCCGTCCGCATTGGCCTGTTCGCCGAAGGCTGCTGCACTGGGGCCGTTCGTCGTGGCAAGGCTTCCCACCGCCGTCGCTTCACCCGCGGGGCCGTTGTTCACGCCGCCACCCGCCGCGTAGTCGGCGGCCGCTGCCGCATCGGCCGCCAGCAACGGGACCGCCGCGGCCGCGAGGACGAAACTTGCTGATACAAGGCGACGGACGACGTTCGCGCGACGTACCGTGGACCCCACGCTCGCGCGTTTCCGCTGGCCTGCATGGCTCAGTCGGCGAAGCAACCTGAATGACATTCCTTGACGCCCCATTCATCGTTCGCTCCACGGTGCGGAAGGAGCGCCGGGAGCGCATCAACCGTTGGGTTGAAGGCGGCTCGATAGCGGCATACGGCGGCTGGTTTTCTGTCTTGTGTTGCAGAATTGCCTGCGTCACCCGGGATGCATTTCGGCAACAGCCCCGTCCAAAAGCGGCAACCAGAAACCGGCAGTGCTTCGACTTCAACCGAACGGTTGATGTCCGGCCTGTCGCCTTGGCCCACATTCGCGGCGGCCGTATCCGGCCACCGATCGGGACAGACCCGACCTCTGGACCTGAGAGCGCAAATGCCTTCTGCGATCATTAAAGCGATGCTTTGTTTGACCAAAGCCCTGGCTGCAGCCGTGGTGCTCGCCATGTTCGTCTTGACGCTTGATCTTGCGCCCGCCGCTGCGCAAGGGGTCTGCGGCGCGGCGGTAACAGGCACCGCGCTCGGTTCTGCGCCTGGCGTCGGCGCCGTCGCTTGCGGCGGCCAAGCGAGCGGTAACGGCAGCGTGGCGATCGGCCAAAGCGAGGCAACGGGTAACGCAAGCACGGCAGTCGGTGGGGCCAGCAAGGCGGACGGAACGGGCGGGACGGCAAGCGGGTTCCTCAGCACAGCGTCCGGAGTCTACAGCACGGCGACCGGCATCGGTACCCTAGCAAGCGCTGACTACAGCACGGCCACCGGCGGCTATAGCACCGCGGCGGGCGTTGGCAGTACCGCGATGGGCGGCGGCGACGGAGCCGGAGTCGGCAACGCGGCCACCGCTTCTGGCATTTACAGTATCGCGATCGGAGGCGGTGGTGACGGAGCCGCTGGCTTGGGCGCGCAATCGTCCGGTGACAGGGCGATCGCGATCGGTCTTGCCAGTGTCGCGTCCGGGGCGTCCTCGACAGCCGTCGGAAATGGAGCCAGCGCTGCCTCGAGCAGCGCGACCGCGATCGGCACTGGCGCCTCGGCCGGTTTCACGAACTCCACCGCCATCGGCTCCGGCGCGACGGCGACGGCCGCCAACCAGGTCGCGATCGGTACGGCAAGCAATACCTATCGCCTGGCCGGCGTCGCATCCACCGCGAGCCTTGCGGCGCAGAGCGGGCCGGTCTCCTTCGTTACCACCGACGCCGCCGGCAACCTCGCGACGTCGAGCTTCAACCCGGCGAGCATCACTTCACTGCAATCGCAGGTGACTTCGCTGCAGTCGCAAGTGATGGACAACCGGCTCGAAGCGCGCAGCGGCACCGCCGTTGCGCTCGCGGCCGGTTCGATGCCGGCCCTGCAAGCGGGCCGCAAATTCGCACTCTCGGCGGGCTACGGCAATTTCGAGGGCGCCAATGCGTTCGCCCTCGGCGCCACGGCGCTGCTCTATGACGGCAAGAGCTATGCGATCATCGCCAATGCCGGCGGCGGCATCGGGCTCGAGCGCGACGTTGCAGGCGGGCGTGGTGCTGTCTCGATCCAGTGGTAGGAAGAACGCATTCGCCATGACGCTGCGTCGGTTGAGTGCGGGCCTCGGGCTTGTGATGCTCGGGCTCCTGATTCTGGGGGCGGTGACGACATCTGCGCAGCAGACGCCGCCGCCGTCGCAGTCGCAGTCGCATCAGGCGTCATCCCAGCAGCAACAGGCAGCCAAGCCCGCCAACATCGACCGTAACGGCGTGCTGATGCTGATCCGCTCGACGCTGCTTGCGCTCGATCACGCCAACAAGACCGGGAACTACACCGTGCTGCGCGATCTCGGCGCACCGGGTTTCCAGGTCAACACCGCGGCGCGGCTCGCGGAGATCTTTGCCAAGCAGCGCGGCGACAAGCTCGATCTCTCCGGCGTTGCCGTCATCGATCCGCAATTGTCGCTGCTGCCGCAGATCGAGCCGAACGGTCTGCTGCACATGGCAGGATTTTTTCCGTCAGTGCCGTCGCAGGTGAATTTTGAGCTGCTGTTCGCGCCGGTCGACGGACAGTGGCGCGTGTTCGGCGTGTCGTTGTCAGTCGGTCAATCCGCACCGGTGGCGCCTGCCACGCCCGAAGCTGCGCCCGGCAAGGCCGTCGTCTCGCACAAGCAATCCGCGCCGGCGAAACCGAACCTGTCCTCGAAGCCGCCAACGCAATGATCGGAACGCAAGGGTGATGCGGGTTGCTCAAAGAGGCATCCCGGTGATCTGGCAAAAGCGGGTTGCGCAGACTACATCTTCGCCATGACAAATGCGCCGCTTCAGGATTTCGTCGCCCGCCACGAACGTCTGTTCGTGCTGACCGGCGCCGGCTGCAGCACGAACTCTGGCATTCCCGACTACCGCGACAGCCACGGCAACTGGAAGCGCACCCAGCCGGTCAATTTCCAGGCTTTCATGTCCGAAGAGCGCACGCGCCAGCGCTATTGGGCGCGCAGCCTGATCGGCTGGCGGCGGTTCGGCCAGGCGAGGCCGAACGATGCGCATCACGCGCTGGCCCGGCTCGAGGCGAGCGGGCGCTGCGGGATGCTGTTGACCCAGAACGTCGATCGGCTGCATCAGTCCGCCGGCCACCGGCAGGTGATCGACCTGCATGGCCGGCTCGACCTGGTTCGCTGCATGGGTTGCGGAGCGAAGACGCCGCGGAGCGAATTCCAGGAGACGCTGGGCCGCGCGAATGCGGAATGGCTCGCGCTCGACGCCGCGGATGCGCCCGATGGAGATGCCGATCTGGAGCACGCGGATTTTTCGTCGTTCGAGGTGCCGGCCTGCGAGGCCTGCGGCGGCATCCTCAAGCCCGACGTCGTGTTCTTCGGCGAGAACGTCCCCCGCGAAATCGTCGCCACCGCGCAGGATCATCTGTCGCAGGCCGATGCGATGCTGATCGTCGGCTCATCGCTGATGGTCTATTCCGGCTTCCGCTTCGTGCAGGCTGCCGCGCAGCGGCAGATCCCGATCGCTGCGGTCAATCTCGGGCGCACCCGCGCCGACGATCTGCTCACGCTCAAGGTCGAGGAGCGCTGCGAAGCGGCGCTTGCATTCCTGCTCTGAACGCGCCCAAGGCGAACATGCCTTGCCTATTGCATAGGTGCCAAGCAGAATAGCCGGACGCGGCATGTTCTCGTCATCCATGGCACGGAAATTGCTGCGCTTTCGACCCCAGTCTTGACGATCAGCACGGAGAATTTGGAATGCTTGAGGGAGCCGAGGTGCGGCTTGCCGTCGATATCGGTGGCACGTTCACCGACATCGTGCTGGATTTGGGTCGGGACCGAAGAACGCGCAAGGTATTGACGACGCCGCAGCGCCCCGAAGAGGCGGTCCTGGACGGGATGCGGCTCATTCTGGCTGACGCGCGCGCGCATATCAGCGACATCGACGTCTTCATTCACGGCACGACGCTGGCGACCAACGCGATCATCGAGCGCCGCGGCGCCAAGACGGCGCTGGTTGCGACCGAAGGCTTTCGCGACGTGCTCGATATCGGCACCGAGAGCCGCTACGACCAGTACGATCTCACCATCGACAAGCCGAGGCCGCTGGCGCCGCGTTCCCTGCGCTTCACCGTGCCCGAGCGCATCGACGCCCACGGTGCCGTCCGCCTCCCGCTCGACGAAGCAGCGGTGCGCGCGCTCGCGCCAAGATTGCGCGCGCTGAACGTCGAGAGCGTCGCCATCGCCTTCCTGCACTCCTACGCCAATCCCGAGCACGAGCGCCGAGCGGCCGCGATCCTCGCCGAGGAGATGCCCGGCACCTCCGTGACGGTGTCATCGGCGGTGTGCCCCGAGATCCGCGAATACGAGCGCACTTCCACAGCGGTCGCCAATGCCTACGTGCAGCCGCTGATCGACGGCTATCTCGCCCGCATGGCCGAGGCGTTGCTGGTCGAGCAGTTCCGCGGCGCGATCTATCTCGTTACCTCCGGCGGCGGCGTCACCTCGATCGAGACGGCGCGGCGCTTTCCGGTGCGCCTGGTCGAGTCCGGCCCGGCCGGCGGCGCCATCTTCGCGGCGCAGATCGCAGCAAGGCTCGGCGAGAGCAAGGTGCTCTCCTTCGACATGGGCGGCACCACCGCAAAGATCTGCCTGATCGAGAAGTACCAGCCAGAGACCTCGCGCGTGTTCGAGGTCGATCGTGCCGCGCGCTTCCTCAAGGGCTCCGGCCTGCCGGTGCGCATTCCCGTGATCGAGATGGTCGAGATCGGCGCCGGCGGCGGCTCGATCGCGCATGTCGATGCGATGAAGCGCGTCACCGTTGGGCCTGAGAGCGCGTCGTCGGAGCCGGGGCCGGCCTGCTATGGCCGCGGCGGCCAGCGTCCGGCCGTGACGGATGCGGACGTTGCGCTGGGCATGATCGATCCCGACGCCTTTGCGGGTGGCACGATCAAGCTCGACCCGGAGCTGTCGAAACAGGCGCTGCTGCGCGCCGTCGGCGAGCCGCTCGGCCTGTCGGCGGAAACCGCAGCCTATGCCGTGCACGAGGTCGTCTGCGAGAACATGGCGAGCGCGGCGCGCGTGCACGCGGTCGAACGCGGCGAGATCGTCGGCCAGCACACGCTGATCGCCTTCGGCGGCGCCGCGCCGCTGCATGCGGCGCGTGTCGCCGAGAAGATCGGCGTCTCGCGGGTGATCGTGCCGTCGAATGCCGGCGTCGGCTCGGCGGTCGGGTTCCTGGCCGCGCCCATCGCCTATGAGCTGGTGCGTAGCCGCCACGTCCGCCTCGACGATTTCGACACCGAGGCGGTCTCCGACCTCTTGCAGGAAATGGCGACCGAGGCACGCGCCCTCGTCGAGCCGGGTGCGGCGGGCGCGCCGGTGCGCGAGCGCCGTGCCGCCTTCATGCGCTATGTCGGTCAGGGTCATGAGATCACGATCGAGCTGCCGAACCGGCGGCTGAATTCGGCCGATCTCGCCGGCCTGCGCCAGAAGTTCGAGGCGGATTATTCCGCAATGTTCGAGCGGTCGATCCCGGGCGCCGCGATCGAGGTGTTGAGCTGGTCGGTGCTCGCGACCACCGATGCGCGCAATCCGGTGCGCGTTGCCGACGTGATGCGCAAGCCTGCCGGCAAGGCGTCAGGCAGCCGAAAGTTCTTCGACGGCCGGGCCGGGGAAGTGATCGAAATCCCGCTCTATCGCCGCGAGGACATGGCGCCGGGTGCGACCATTGCGGGCCCCGCGGTGATCGCCGAGGACGAAACCTCCACCTTCGTCTCCAACAGTTTCGACGCCCATATCGATGGTGCCGGCAGCATCGTCATGGAACGGAAGGCGGCCTGATCATGAGCAAGCCAAGCGGAACGAGCCTGATCGATCTCCAGATCATGTGGCACCGGCTGATCGCCGTGGTCGAGGAGCAGGCACAGGTCTTGCTGCGCACCGCATTCAGCCCGATCGTCCGCGAATGCGGCGACCTCTCGGCCGGCGTGTTCGACCTCAAGGGGCGGATGCTGGCGCAGGCGGTGACCGGTACGCCCGGCCACGTCAACTCGATGGCGGAATCGGTCAAGCATTTCATTGCCCGCTTCCCGATCGAGACGATGAAGGAGGGCGACGCCTACATCACCAACGATCCCTGGATGGGCACCGGCCATCTCAACGATTTCGTCGTCACCACGCCCTGCTTCAAGGACGGCAAGCCGGTGGCGCTGTTCTCCTGCACCAGCCATCTCATGGACATCGGCGGCATCGGCTTCGGGCCCGACGCCACCGACGTGTTCATGGAAGGGCTCTACATCCCCATGCTGAAGCTGATCGACCAGGGCGTCGTCAACGAGACGCTGATGGCGATGATCCGCACCAACACGCGGCTGCCGATCGACACCGAAGGCGACACCTATTCGCTCGCCGGCTGCAACGACGTCGGCTGCGAGCGCCTGGTCGAGATGATGAGCGAGTTCGGCATCGACACGCTCGACGAACTCGGCGACTACATCTGCGACCGCTCGCGCGAGGCCGTGCTCGCCGAGATCGCAAAATTGCCGAAGGGAAGCTGGCACAACACCATGGTCGTCGACGGCTACGACACGCCGGTCACGCTGGCCGCGACGCTGACGATCTCGGATACGGGCATCCATGTCGACTTCGACGGCACCACGGGCGCCTCGAAGTTCGGCATCAACGTGCCCCTGTCCTACACCACGGCCTACACCGTGTTCGGCCTCGGTTGCGTCGTCGCCTCGCAGATCCCGAACAATGCCGGCTCGCTCTCGCCGCTGACGGTGTCGGCGCCGGCTGGTGCCATCCTCAATGCGCCGAAGCCGGCGCCGGTGGCCTCGCGCCACATCATCGGGCAGATGCTGCCCGACGTCGTGTTCGGCTGCCTGCGCCAGATCATTCCCGAACGAGTGCCGGCGGAAGGCACCTCGTGCCTGTGGAATCTCAACGTGCGCGGCCAGACCCGTTCAGGCGCCGGCGGCAATTACGGATTCTCGATGGCGGTGACCTCCAATGGCGGCACCGGCGCGCGCTTTGCGAAGGACGGGCTGTCGGCGACCGCCTATCCCAGCGGGGTGCGCGGCACCCCGGTCGAGATCGCGGAAACGCAGACGCCGCTGATCTTCTGGCGCAAGGAGCTGCGCCCGGATTCCGGCGGGGCAGGGCGCACCCGCGGCGGCCTCGGCCAGATCATCGAGGTCGGCAGCGGCGTCGATGCGCCGTTCGACATCCTGGCGGCATTCGACCGTATTGATCATCCGCCGCGCGGTCGCGACGGCGGCCTTGACGGCGAGGCTGGTTATGTCGGCCTGAAGTCCGGAAAGAAGCTGCGCGGAAAAGGCTTTCAGCAGGTGCCGCCGGACGATCGCCTGGTGGTGCTGACGCCGGGCGGTGCCGGGATCGGCGATCCCCGGGAGCGCGCGCCGACAGCCGTCAACGACGATGTCGAGAGCGGCCTCGTATCTTCAGACAATGCAGTTGCAGTTTATGGGTCCGCGCGGTGACGAGCCGGGAAGCTTGCGCGCTAGCGAACGGAGAGAAGAGATGATCACGCGACGGAATTTCACCGCGGGCGCAGCGACCCTGCTTGCCGCGACCCAGATCCCCACCCGCGTACGGGCAGCGACGGTGAGTTGGGACATGTCGACGGTCTGGCCTGACGGCAATTTCCACACCCAGAATGCGTTCGCCTTTGCGGCAGAGGTCAAGAAGCAGACCGAAGGCGCGGTCGCGATCACCGTGAAGGCCGGCGGCCAGCTCGGCTTCAAGGGCCCCGAGCATCTGCGCGCCGTGCGCGACGGTCTGGTGCCGCTCGCCGACGTCCTCAACATCCAGCAGGTCGGCGACGAGCCCTTCATGGGCGTCGAGAGCATTCCGTTCCTGTGCGGCTCGATGGACGAATTGAAGGTGCTGCACAAATATGTGCGGCCCGAATACGAGAAGGTCGCCGCGCGCAACAACCAGAAGATCCTCTACATCGTGCCGTGGCCGACGCAGTACCTGCATCTCAAGGTCAAGGTCGCCGACGTCGAGGGTCTGAAGAACATCAAGATCCGCGTGCCCGACAAGGGGGCCGTCGACATGCTGGCCGCCATTGGCATGGCGCCCGTGATGATTCCCTGGGGCGAGACCATTCCCGCGCTGGCCTCGGGCGCCGTGTCAGGCGTCTCCACATCTGCGGTGTCGGGCGTCGACGGCAAGTTCTGGGAATTCCTGAAATACGTCTACCCGACCAACCACGTCTGGTCTTCGCAGATGCTCACGGTCAATCTCGACTCCTGGAAGGCGCTCAGTGCGGATCAGCAGAAGCTCGTCGCGGACATCGCGGCGAAAATGGAGCCGGGTTTCTGGGCGAACTCGCTCAAGGCCGACGTTGACAGCCTCAACCGCCTGAAGGAAGGCGGCATGGAGGTGGTGCCGGTCTCGGAGGCGATGATCACGGACATCCGAGCGAAGACCGCGCCGCAGCTCGACGCCTTCCTCAAGCGCGTGCCGGCGGCCGACAAGCCGGTGCGGGCCTATCTCGCCGAAATGAAGCGCTGAGGGCATCACCTTGGTGAGTATCTCGCCCGAAGCTCCGCAAAGCCTCAACGCAGCGGCGCCGGCGCCGCTGCGCATCCTGCTCGACGGCATCGACCGTCTCGGCCGGCTCGACGGCTGGATCGGCGGCGGCTGCCTGCTGTTGCTGACGCTGTTGATGCTGTGCGAGGTCGCCACCCGCTTCCTCTCGAACTTCCTCTCCTTCTTCCCGCCGACCATCTCGATCGCGTGGGAATATTCCTCCTACCTGATGGCAGCGTCCTTCACCTTCGGCGCCGCCATGACGCTGCGCGTCGGCGGCCACATCCGCGTTGTCCTGCTCCTGAAGAACGTTCCCGCGCCGTTTCAGCGCGTGATCGAGATCCTCTCGGCCGCTGCCGGCTTCGCTTTCATGGCGTTCCTGACCTCGGCCATGGCAAAATTCGCCTGGGGTGCCTTCATCCGCGGCCAAGTCTCGACCTCGAGCGATACTCCGCTGTGGTTTCCGCAAGCCGTCGTCGCCTTCGGCATGCTGCTGCTCACGCTGCAGTTCCTGGCGCGCGCGATCCAGGCCACGCTCGGCCTGCCGCTGGAGGATCACCGCATGAAGGCCTCGCCCGTCGAATGATCGTTTTGCCCGCTACCGGATTCAAGATCGCATGACCATCGAAGTCGTCGCCCTGTTCGCGATCCTGTTTGCGCTGCTGGCATGCGGCGTGTGGATCGGCCTCACGCTCGCGCTGACCGCCACGCTGCTGCTGGCGATGTTCCGCTCGATCCCGCTCGACAAGCTGCTGCCGCAATATGCCTGGAACATCCTGACCACGCAGGAGCTGCTGGCGCTGCCGCTGTTCATCCTGATGGGCGAGCTGCTGTTTCGCACCCGCCTGTCGCGCTCGCTGTTCCAGGGCCTCGCGCCCTGGGCCGGGCTGCTGCCGGGCCGCCTGCTGCATGTGAACGTGATCGGCTGCACCATCTTCGCGGCGATCTCCGGCTCGTCGGCCGCGACGACGCAGGTGATCGGCCGCATGTCGCTCAACGAGCTGACACGCCGCGGCTATTCGCGAGATATCGCGATCGGCTCGCTCGCCGGCGCCGGCACGCTCGGCTTTCTGATCCCGCCGTCCAACATCATGATCATCTACGGCGTGCTCGGCGACGTCTCGATCTTGAAGCTTTTCACCGCCGGCGTCTTGCCCGGCCTCTTGCTGGCCGCCACCTTCATGGGCTGGGTGATGCTGCACACGACCTTTAACCGCACGCTGGTGCCTGAGTCGGAAGCAAAGCTCTCGCAGGTGTCGTGGGGCGAGCGTTTCGCGGCGCTGAAGGATCTCGCACCGGCGCTGTTCCTGATCGCCTGCGTGCTCGGCTCGATGTATGGCGGGCTGGCGACGCCGTCGGAGGCTGCCGCCGTCGGTGTGCTCGGCGCGGCGCTGGTCGCCTGGGCGCAGGGCTCGATGTCGCAACAGGTGGTGCGCGACGTGCTGATCGGATCCGTCGTCACCTGTTCGATGATCGCGCTGATCGTGCTCGGCGCCTCGATCCTCGGCAACGCGGCCGCCTTCCTCGGCATTCCGCAGGCGGTCGCGGCCTTCGTCAAGGGCCTGGGGCTGTCGCCCTTCATGCTGATCGTGGCGCTGATCGTCTTCTATCTTGTCCTCGGCTGCTTCCTCGACGGCTTCTCGATGATCGTGATGACGCTGCCAATCGTGCTGCCGATCGTGAAGGGCGCGGGCTTCGACGAAATCTGGTTCGGCATCTTCATCGTGCTCGCGGTCGAGATGGCGCAGATCACCCCGCCGGTCGGCTTCAACCTGTTCGTCATCCAGGGCCTGACCGACGATGGCCTCGGCTACATCGCGCGCGTCACCATGCCCTACCTCATCATCATGGTCGGCTTCGTGCTGCTGCTGACGCTGTGGCCCGGCATCGTCACGATCCTGCCAAGAGTGCTGTACGGATAGCGCCGCCCCGGCCGTGAGGCCGGGACAGCGTCTCGATCGTTCAGTCCTTACGCCGCGGCCTTCTTCCGCGCCTGTTCGGCCTTGTACAGCTCGAATTCCTCTGCGATCGCCTTCGCAACCGACGGCCGCTGGCGCAGGCGCTCGTAATAGGCCTTCACGTTCGGCCATTTGGCGAGCTCGATCGGCGGCGTCGCCATGGTCCAGTTGATGACCGTGACGAGATAGGCATCGGCGACGCTGAAATGGTCGAGCAGGAAGTCGCGCCCCTTCAGGTAGTTGTCGAGATAGTCGAGCCGCGACAGGTTCTTCTCCAGCGCATACGCCTTGGTTTCCTGCGGCGCCTTGCGGTCGAGCACGGGGATGAACAGGCCCTTGTGCAGCTCGGTGCCGATGAAGCAGAGCCATTGATGCAGCCGGGTGCGATCGATGCCCGCTGCCGCGCCGAGCCCGGATTGCGGGAAGCGGTCTGCGACATATTGCAGGATGGCGGCGTTCTCGGTCAGCACCACGCCCTCGTCGGTGCGCAGCGTCGGCACCAGGCCGATCGGGTTCACGGTGCGGAAATCGGTGCCGTCGTTCAGCACTTTCTTGGTCGGCGGATCGACTTCGAGATAGTTCGCCTCGGCACCGGCTTCGTACAGCGCGACGCGGGTCGCCATCGAACAGGCGAGCGGCGAGAAATAGAGATCCATCTGTAGCCTCCTTGGGCAATTCCTCGATGTGACTTTTGGATGTCGCTCAACCTGGCCAGATTGATTTTTGTACTGTCTTGCATAATATAAGGCGGGTCAAGGATTATTTTGCGAAATGGTACAAAAATCGAAACCGCCAACTGCTGCCGGCGAACCCAAGCGCCGTGGGCGTCCGCGCACTTACGAGCCCGAGATCGCGCTCGGCAAGGCGCTCGACCTGTTTCGCAGGCAGGGGTTCGCCGCGACCTCGCTCGACGATCTCAGCGAAGCCACCGGCATGAATCGCCCAAGCCTCTACGGCGCCTTCGGCGACAAGCGTGAGCTCTACATCAAAAGCTACCAGCGCTACCGCGAGGAAGCGCGTGCCTCGATGGTGGAGATTTTTCGCCAGGAGATGCCGGTGCGCCAGCGGCTGGAGCGCATCTTTGCCTCCGCGCTGAACATTTATCTCTCAGGCGAAACCGGCCCGCGCGGTTGCTTCACGGTGGTGACGGCGGCATCCGAAGCCGTCGGCGATCCCGAGATCCGCGCGATGGTGCTCGATGGCCTGTCGGAGCTCGACAAGGCGTTTGCGAGCTGCTTCCGCCGCGCAAAAGAGAAAGGCGAGCTGCCGGAGAGCGCCGATCCGGCCGTGCTGGCGCAAGTCGCGTCCGCAACCGTGCACTCGATCGCCATTCGTTCGCGGGCGCGGGTGTCGCGGAAGGATCTGGAAGCGATCGTCAAGGGCGCGATCGACGTGATGGTGGGCGCTAAATGCTGAGCCGGGATGACGGCGAGTATGCGGCGCGATCCCGCGCCTGCTACGCCGCGCGGATATGCGCCAGGAAACGATCCACCTCGTCGCGCAGCCGCTGCGACTGTTTTGACAGCTCGATCGCCGAGCCCAGCACTTCCTGCGCCGCCGTACCGGTCGCGGCGATGCCGGCGGTGACGCCCGCGATGTTCTGCGAGACCTCGCCGGTGCGGGCGGCTGCCTGCTGGACGTTCTGCGCGATCTCCTGTGTCGCCGTGCCCTGCTGGCCGACGGCCGCCGCAATGGCCGCCGAAATCTCGTCGACCTGCTGGATCGTCGCGCAGATCGACTGGATACCGTCCACCGCGCCGGTCGTCTCGCCCTGCACGGCCGTCACCTGCGCGCCGATCTCCTCGGTCGCTTTCGCGGTCTGGGTCGCCAGCGCCTTCACCTCGGAGGCGACCACGGCAAAGCCGCGGCCGGCTTCGCCCGCGCGCGCCGCCTCGATGGTCGCGTTGAGCGCGAGCAAATTGGTCTGCCCCGCAATGCCGTTGATGAAGGAGACGACGTCGCCGATCTTCTGCGCGGCATCTGCCAGGCTCTGCACCCGTGCGTTGGACCTTTGTCCATCGCTGGCGGCCCTGCCGACGACTTCGGTCGCATGCGCAAGGCGGCGGCTGATCTCGGTCATCGACGACGACAGCTCTTCGGCAGCGGCTGCGACCGTCTGAACGTTTTCCGATGCGAGGGCCGAGGCCGACGATACCGTGCCGGTCTGCTGCCGCGACTGCTCGACGATGGCCGACATCGAGCGCGCCGTGTGCTCCATCTCGACCGCGGCCGAGGAAACCGTGGTGACGACGTCCCGGATGCTGGCTTCGAAATTGTCGGCGAGCGCGGCGAAGGCGCGCCGCTTCTCCGATTCGGACCGGGCCTTGGCCTCGAGCTGATCGGCCTGGAGCCGATTGAAGTTGACGGCGTTGTCGCGGAAGACCGCGACCGCCTTCACCATCTCACCGACCTCGTCATTGGCCTTGCTGGTGGGGACGGCGACGTCGAGGTGTCCGTCCGCGAGCTCGCGCATCACGCGTGTGATGGAGAGGATCGGGCGCGAAATGCTGCGGGCGATGAGATAGCCGACGATCGCGGCGAGCACGAGCCCGAGCGCGGCGATGCCGAATGCCAGCAGCCAGGCACGGTCGGCGGAGGCCACATAGTCGGCATTGTCCATCACCAGCTCGACCGCGCCGAGCGGCTTGCCGGAAAAATCCTTGATCGGTCCGAGCAGCGCGGCCACCGGCGTGGTGTCGAGCCTGGCCTGCCGGACCGTGAAGTCGCCGCCGGTGGCGCGGCCGTAGTCGGCAGCGTCGAAGAAGCTCTTGCCCTTCAGCGTGCCGCCGAACAGCTTGAAGCCCGCGCCGTCGGCGAGATGGAAGGCGACGTCGACATGGCGGTTGGTCTTGAAGTCGTCGAGGAAGGACTGGCCGAAGGTCAGGCCGAACTCCACCGAGCCGAGATGCTTAGCCCCTTGCGCGATCGGGACCACGCCGCGGATACCGAGCCCGGCCACGCCGCCTTCGAGGCCGACCACGACCCTGTGCTCCTGGTTGGCGACGACGACGGTCTTGCGGAAGCCGGACAAGTCGTCGCCGAATTTGGCGGGCTGATGCACGCGCAGGAACGAGGTCGCCGGCGCCACGTGGAACTGGAACTGATCGACGCCGTACTCCGACTTGGTTGCGGCAAAGACCGGCCCGAACAGGCCGATCAGGGCGTTGCGATCCTGTTTGGCCATTGCGTCCTGCGTCGCCGGCATCGCGGCGACGATGGCGCTCATGGCGGCGGCGCGGTGGGACTCTTCCGCGATCCGCGATTGCAGCGCGTCGTAATGGCTGCGCAGCTCGCGCTGGTCGGCGCGGTCGATGATCCCTGAGATGATCCACATTGCCCCGAGCACGGCAAACAGGGCGGTCGCCGCCGCCGTCACCGCCAGCGCAACCGTAATCCGCATCCTGAGGCCGAGGCTCGTCCGCATGTCCGACTCGTTCTTTGACCGTTGGTAAAGAACGACTATCAACTTCTCGCTAAGAGAGGATGAACGGGATACCGGCGGAGCGGTGTGCTTGTGGGGTGCCGGCTATCGGCCAAGGCCGCATCGCCGGCGAGCCCTAATACCCCCGCGTCCGGTCCACGACGTTCTCCAGCGTCCCGCCCGCCTCGAACCGGGCGATCTGCTCGGCGACATAGGCCGAGATTGCGTCCGCATCAGTGTCGGCGGCGTTGTGCGGGGTCAGCAGCACCTTCGGATGGGTCCAGAACCGGCTTTCCTTTGGCTGCGGCTCCTGCACGAAGACGTCGAGTGAGGCGGCGCCCAGCGTACCGTCGTCGAGGCAGGCCAGGATGTCGGCCTCGTTCTGCAGGCCCCCGCGGCCGGCATTGATCAGCACGGGCGCGCCGAGCGGGCTCTTGCGGTTGAGCTTGGTGAAGACGTCGCGGTTGAGGATGCTGTGCGTATCGGGCGTCAGCGGCAGCAGGCTGACGAGGATGTCGGTCTTGCGCAGGAACGCATCCATTCCGGCCGTGCCATGAAAGCACTCGACGCCTTCGATCGTCCGCGGGCTGCGGCTCCAGCCGGCGACGCGGAAGCCGAGCCGGCGCAGCACGTCGGCCGCATCGGCGCCCAGCGTGCCCAGTCCCATCACACCGACCGTCACAGCGCTCGCCGGCCACTGATATTGCGGCTCCCAGCGCTTCGCGCGCTGCGAGTCACGCAGATAAAGCTCCTGGCGGTGGTGCATCAGCACGTGCAGCACGACGTATTCTGTCATGCGGTTGGTCAGATCGGGGACGGCGACGCGCACCAGCGGCACACCGGGAAGGCTCATGTCCGCCATCAGCGCATCGACGCCGGCGCCAAGATTGAAGATCGCGCGCAGATTGGGGAATGCGCCGAGGTCGCCCGGCACCGGTTTCCACACCGCGGCGTAGTGCACCTCGGCCGGATCGAGCCCGGCATCCGGCAGCAGCACCACGCGGCGGCCGCCGCAGACGGCATCGAACCGGGCCTTCCAGCGCTCGGGCAGCCAGTTCTGCTGCGTGCTGTTGATCAGGACGGCCAGTGTGCCTTTGGTCATTCGAAGTGCCTCGCCGGGTTCCGCTCAAGAAGGCCCTCCTTGGCACGATCTGCCGGATTTTTCTTGCAAATTTTTTCCGCAGCCCTGTCGGGGCGGGGCATATTGGATCGTCTTCAAAACAAGAGTTCGGGGAAGGTACTGCCCATGCTTTACGCGATCCTTTGCTATCACGATGAAGACTTCGTCGGCTCCTGGAGCAAGGACCAGGATGAAGCCGTGATGAAGAAGCTCGCCGTGGTGCAGGAAGGTCTGGCCAAGCAGGGCAGGCTCGGTCCGGTGGCGCGGCTGCTGCCGACCACGGCCGCGGCGACGCTGCGCAAGGAGGACCCGCCGCTGGTGCTCGACGGGCCCTATGCGGAGACCAAGGAGCAGTTGCTCGGCTTCTACATCGTCGACTGCAAGAGCCTCGACGAGGCGCTCGACGTTGCGCGCGACCTCGGCTCGGCCAATCCCGGCGGCGCCTATGAGGTGCGCCCCGTCGGCGTGTTCAGGCCCGGAGGAAATCTCACGTGAGCGAGGCCGACACCGCCTGGATCGAGACCGCGCTGACCTCGGCGCGACCGCAGGCGGTAGGCGCGCTGCTCCGTTATTTCCGCGATCTCGACACCGCCGAAGAGGCCTTCCAGAACGCCTGCCTGCGCGCGCTGAAGACCTGGCCGCAGAACGGGCCACCGCGCGATCCCGCGGCCTGGCTGATCCTTGTCGGCCGCAACGTCGCGATCGACGAGGTGCGCCGCGCCCGCAAGCAGACGCCGTTGCCGGAGGACGACCAGGCCATCTCCGACCTCGACGATGCCGAAGGTGCGCTCGCCGAAAGGCTCGACGGCTCGCATTACCGCGACGACATCCTGCGGCTGATGTTCATCTGCTGCCATCCAGGTCTGCCGGCGACGCAGCAGATCGCGCTGGCGCTGCGCATCGTCTCCGGTCTCACCGTGAAGCAGATCGCGCGCGCCTTCCTGGTTTCGGACGCGGCGATGGAGCAGCGCATCACGCGCGCCAAGGCGAAGGTCGCGGAGGCCGGGACGCCGTTCGAGACGCCGGGCGCGGTCGAGCGCTCCGAGCGGCTCGCCGGTGTCGCCGCGATGATCTACCTGATCTTCAACGAGGGTTATTCGGCCAGCGGCGACACCGCAGAAATCAGAAAGCCGCTCTGCGAGGAGGCGATCCGGCTGGCGCGGCTGCTGCTGCGGCTGTTCCAGAGCGAGCCGGAGATCATGGGGCTCACCGCGCTCATCCTGCTGCAGCATGCCCGCAGCGCCGCGCGCTTTGCCGCGGACGGCACGCTGATCCTGCTGGACGACCAGGACCGTTCGCTGTGGAACGGCACCATGATCGCGGAAGGCCTCGCGCTGATCGACAAGGCGATGCGCCACCGCCGCAGCGGGCCCTACCAGATCCAGGCTGCGATCGCCGCGCTGCATGCGCGCGCAGCAACGCCGGAGGAAACCGACTGGGCCCAGATCGACCTGCTCTATGGTGCGCTGGAGGTGGTGCAGCCCTCGCCGGTGGTGACGCTCAACCGCGCGGTCGCGGTCTCCAAGGTGCGCGGACCGCAAGCCGCGCTCGACCTGATCGAGCCGCTGGCGCCGAAACTCGCCAGCTACTTCCATTTCTACGGCGTGCGCGGCGCCTTTCTGATGCAGCTCGGCCGCAGCGACGAAGCCCGCGTCGCCTTCGACCGCGCCATCGCTCTCGCCAACACGTCCGCGGAAGCTGCCCACATCCGCATGCATCTCGATCGCCTGATCCGGGACAGCCAGCCGAAGGGCGCCAATGGCGGCGCCAGGCAGGGCGCGAAGGCGAAGTAGGCATACCGTCTCCGCCGTCATGCCCGGCTTGTCCCGCGCATCCATGCCCTCCGCCGGCACCGGGAACGTTGATGGCCGGGACAAGCCCGGCCATGACGGTCTTCAAAATTATTCATTTCGTCTTGTCGGGCGCAACCGGCTCTCTTCGTCCTAAGCCCGTATCCAGGGAGCCATTCATGCTGAAAGCCATTGCCATCATCGCCATCCTGCTCGCGGCCGGAATCGTGAGCGTACTCGTCTTTGCCTTGACGAAGCCCGACACATTCCGCGTCGAGCGCAGCCTCGCCGTGAAGGCGCCGGCCAATGCGATCTATCCCCTGGTTGCCGATTTCCATCGCTGGACGGCCTGGTCACCCTATGAGGGCCGCGATCCCGCGATGAAGCGCAGCTTCGGCGGAACTGCGGAAGGAAAGGGCGCGACCTATGCGTGGGACGGCAACAACAACGTCGGCTCCGGTCATATGGAGATCCTCGAGGCCAGTGCGTCGTCAAGGCTTCGGATCAAGCTCGATTTCGAGCGTCCCTTCGAAGGCCACAACACCGCGGAGTTCACCTTTGTGCCGCAAGGCGATGCCACATTGGTCACGTGGGCGATGTCCGGCCCGGCCCCGATCCTGTCCAAGGTCATGCAGGTGTTCATCAATATGGACACCATGATCGGCAAGGATTTCGAGGCGGGCTTGGCCAGCCTGAAGAAGCTCACCGAGAAGTAGCACCCTCACGGCCCAAGGAAGCGAAGAAGAGGAGAGAAACGATGCTCAATCCCTATCTTTTCTATCAGGACACCTGCGAAGCGGCGTTCAATTATTACGCCAAGGCTCTCGGCGGCAAGATCGAAGCGATGATGCGTTCGTCGGAGGCGCCGCCGGACATGGCGGCCGCGCCCGGCCGCGAGAAGACGATCATGCATGCGCGTATGTCGCTGCCCGGCGGCAGCGTGCTGATGGCCTCGGACGCGCCGCCCGAGCATTTTAAGAAAGCCCAGGGCTTTTCGGTCTCGCTGACGGTCGCGGACCCCGCGGAAGGCGAGCGCAAGTTCAACGCGCTCGCCGATGGCGGTAGCGTCACCATGCCCTTCAGCAAGACGTTCTGGGCCAAGGGCTTCGGCATGTGCGTCGACAAGTTCGGCATTCCCTGGATGGTGAACTGCCCCGCCGAGGGAATGTGACGGACGCGATCGCCTGACGCGCGAACAGGTCATCCCTCTCTTTGCCGTTGCGGGAGAGGGAGACTTGTAACGTGCGGCGGATCCGGCCCGCGTGCTCGCTCAGCGGACCGACCCGGTTACGTCGATTCCCGGTGACGGGGCTGACGGAACGCAGCGAGGGCAGATCACGAGCTTGGTGCCGAGCTGCCTGTCGTTTTCCGCTTCGATCTCGTCATGGACCACCCACCACGCCTCGGAGTACGGGCGCAAGGTGCCGAGCACTCTTTCCCGCTCCTGGTTTGAATCACGCTCCGCAGGAGCTTGGCTCGCCACACGACGCTTTGTGACGGAGGGTCGATTCGGATCCTGACCGAGGCCGTCCCATGCAATCGGACGGCGCTCCTGCGCAGGCGCGACTGCGCATCCCATCAGCGTTGCGCAAAAAGTAAGCAAGATGAAGCCGTGTCGCATCATGGCGGACCCCTGGTGCGGTACGCGACACACAAACTCCGCATGCGGATACTTGCATCGTGACCGTTAAATGGAACCTAAGGGAAACGCGTGGCCGGAATGGCTGAATATGATTCTTGCTCTGACATCACATTGCGAGAGCAGTGCGGCCGCTTCGTGAAATGATGTGGACCGCATCGCACAACAACTGGCGCAATATTGGGCTGTGAACCCCGAGACAGAATCGCTAATAATTTCTTCATAAATTCTACAAACTGGGGTGGGCGTAACTTGGAAGGGAGCGACCGATGGCGGCGGCGCTACAAATCAATTTTGCACTTTGGGGCATGCTCATCTGCGCGAGTCTGGAATTGGCGCAGGCGATCCAGAGGCTCTATTAGGGCCTGACCATGCGCGAGACCGGCGCAATCGCTTGCGTGCTAGCTCACGAGCAGTGCGATGAGCGTGAAGCTGACACTTGCGATCACGATCATCGAGACGATGTAGTTGCGCGGCTGAGCCGTACGCGCGGGCGGTCGCTGCCGTCGCGGTGGCTCGCTGATTTGCCGGACCGGCTCCGTCGGTGCGCCCCCGGCCTCTGCGCCCGAGCCGATATATTTCACATAAAGCTCGAGCAGTCGCAGCTCGGACGCCAAATCCATCAGGCCCTCGCGGTCGCGCCGCGACAGCAATTCGAATTCGACGGTTTCTTCGGAGCTCAGTTGGCCAAGGACGATGCGTCCCCGGTCCGAGAGGCGGTAGTGGAAATCGAGGGGCTGCATAGCCTGCGACCCGTTTGAAAATGAGTAATCCCGAAAATGCGGAGCCATCGTAGTCTGCGACCACTGCTGGGATTGTGACGGCCCCGTGGCCATCGCGATCCGGCAGCGGCCTCAATCTGGACGGCACCATCATAGAGATTCAGGAAAGGCCGGAAACCGCATAAATTTGGCAGGCATTGCGAAGCGCTTGAGCGAATTTGGCACCCGCAGAGCCGGAATATCGCGAGATTGCCTAATCGTCGGACAGCGGCGGATGCAACATGGTCAGGCTGCGCGGACTCGCCTGATCCTCACCGGCAGCGCGGATAGATTGCGGCGAGGTCGCGCCCCTTCAACAAAAGCAGCCGCGACGAGAGGCCACCGCGGCGGCTGATCCAGTCGCGCACCGGACCGGGATAGGCTTCCAGCACCGCGTCGGATGCTTCCGGCTCGGCATAGAAGCGTCCATGCCGGTCGACCGAGCGCGCTGCATGGAAGCCGAGCACGGCCCGCTTCGTGACGCAGATGCGCTCACCCGGCACGATGCTCAGCACCAGCGTGCAGGCGGAGAGGCAGGGACCGTCGATCACCACGCGCTCGCCGCTCTCGCGCACCTTCTCGAACAAATCGAGGAATGGTCCGACCCGTCCGCCCGGCGACTGGATGATGCGGATTTCGGCTGACGCCGGTGCCGAGGCGAGGATGGTCGCTGCGAGCGTCAGGGCTTTGAGCAGGAACACGCGTCGCATGGAGCACTCCACAAGCTCGATCCCTGCAAATAATCTATCCGTTCCGGCGCTGCCCGCGCAACGTCGGCAGGCCGATGCCCGCCGCATCGAAGCCGCCATCGACGGCCAAAATCTGGCCGGTGATGTAGCTCGATCGGTCCGAGCACAGGAAAAAGATCGCTTCGGCGAGTTCCTCTTCCAGGCCGTAGCGGTTGAGCGGAACGGCGTCGTGATAGTCGGCGCGGATCTCGGGGGTGTGTACCTGCTTCGCCATCGCGGTGTCGACCGGCCCCGGCGCGACCGCATTGACGCGGATGTTGAGGGCGGCGAGCTCGACCGCGAGCTGCTTGGTGAGATGCGCGAGACCCGCCTTGCTGGTGCCGTAGGCCGAACGCAGTGTCGAGGCGCGCACCGCCGAGATCGAGGTGATGTTGACGATGGCGCCGCCATTGCCGTCGCGCATCAGCGGCACCGCCGCCTTGGTGCAGAGGAACGGGCCGGTGAGGTTGACCGCCATGATCCTGTTCCAATCGGCGTCGCTGGTCTCCAGCACCGGCGCGAACACGGCGACGCCGGCGTTGTTGACGAGGGCATCGAGCCGGCCGAAGCGGCTCATGACCGCGGCCATCGCAGCTCCCACGGCCGCTGCGTCGGAGACGTCGCAGGTGATCGCCAGAGTCGCCTCGGCCTGGCCGATCCCGGCGACCGCGCGGCCGAGCAGCTCGCCCTCGATGTCGAGCAGCGCCACGCGCCAGCCTTCGGCCAGGAACTTCTTCGCGGTCGCAAGCCCGATGCCGCGCGCGGCTCCGGTGACGAGGGCAATTTTTTGCGGGGCTTGCGGCATCGGCTGATCTGTCCTGTGTCGAAAAGGCTGGTCGCGCGTGAGCACGCCTTCCTTTTACTTCGCTTTCATGCCGGCGAGGAAGACCAGATCATACCCCTCGAACGAATGCGTCTGCGCGGACGATCCACGTCCGTCACCCTGCGAGGCTCACCGTGCTGCGCACGGCGAGTGCGGGTGCACAGTTCTTGCCTATGACAGCTCCGCCGAGGCGCGCTGCATGTTGGCCGACATGTCCGAGGTCACGATGCTCTGCTCCTCGACCGCGGCGGCGGTGGAGGCGATGAACTCGTTGACGCCGGCGATCGCAACCTTGATCGCGGTGAGCGAGCTTGCCACGTCGCCGGAGATGGTGTTCAGCGCGTCGATCTCGGAGGTGATGGTGTCGGTTGCCTGCTTGGCCTGGTTGGCGAGGCTCTTCACCTCGGAGGCGACCACCGCGAAGCCGCGGCCGGCCTCGCCCGCGCGCGCCGATTCGATCGTGGCGTTGAGCGCGAGCAGGTTGATCTGGCCGGTGATGCCGGAAATCATCTCGACGATGCCGCTCATCGCCTGCGCCGCCGTGTTCAGCCGCTGCGCCTGGCCGTCCGCGGCCTCGACGCGGGTGGTCGCGACCTTGGAGGTCTCGCGCGACTTCGCCATGGTTTCGGAGATCTCGCGGATCGAGGCGCTCATCTGCTCGCTGCCGGCCGCGACCGCCTCTATCAGTCCGCGCGCATTGTCGGCCTTCTTGCGGCCGATCGCCTGCGCGGTGATGTCGGTGGCGTATTTCACCACCTTGTACGGCCTGCCGTTGAGGTCGAGGATCGGATTGTAGGAGGCCTGGATCCAGATCTCGCGGCCGCCCTTGGCGATGCGCTTGTATTCGGCGGCCTGGTATTCGCCGCGGTTGAGCGTCTCCCAGAACTGGCGGTAGGACGCCGCGTTCTTCTCATCCGGCTCGACGAACATGGAGTGGTGCCGCCCCTTGATCTCCTCCAGCGAATAGCCCATCGCCTTGAGGAAGTTCTCGTTGGCGGTGCGGATCGTCCCGTCCATGTTGAACTCGATCACCGCCTGCGATTTCTGGATCGCGGCGAGCTGACCGTCATTGTCGGCCGCCTTCATCTTCTGCGCTGTGACGTCGGTTGCGAACTTGACCACCTTGAACGGCTTGCCGGTCTCGTCGAGGATCGGGTTGTAGGTCGCCAGGATCCAGATCTCCTTGCCGCCCTTGCCGAGCCGCTTGTATTCGGCAGCCTCGAACTCGCCGCGGTTCAGCTTGGCCCAGAACGCGGCATAGGCCGCGCTGGCGCGGTCCTCGGGCGTCACGAACATGCTGTGGTGCTTGCCCTGGATCTCGTCGAGCGAATAGCCCATCGCGCCCAGGAAGTTCTCGTTGGCGGTGAGGATGGTGCCGTCCATCTTGAATTCGATCACGGCCTGCGCACGGTTGACCGCGGCGATCTTGCCGGCATCCTCCATGGTCTTGACCTTGTACGCCGTGATGTCGGTGGCGAACTTGATGAAGCTGATCACCTTGCCGCTCGGGTCGCGCAGCGGCGCGTAGGAGGCGTGGACCCAGACCTCCTTGCCGCCCTTGCCGAAGCGCTTGTATTGCGTGGTCTGGAATTCGCCCCGGTTCAGGCTGGCCCAGAAGTCGCGATAGCGGGCGCTCTCGCGTTCGGCCGGGCTGACGAAGATGCTGTGATGCTTGCCCTTGATCTCCGAGAGCGTATAGCCGCTCATCCTGAGGAGATTTTCATTGGCATCGAGAATGGTGCCGTCGAGGCCGAATTCGATCACGGCCTGCGAGCGATCGAGCGCTTCGACTTCCGCGATCGCGTGTCGGGTCTTGCTGCTTTGGAAATTGAACACGTGATGCTCCGCGCAATGTTCTTCGGAGCGAAGCGGCGGGTCGCCGCGCCGTCGCGCCTGCTTAGAAAAGTTGCACGAGCGTGTTGAGCAATTGTAAACCCTTGCAGCAGTTTGCGCCTGTTCCGTAGTTCCACGTGCGCGGCCATGTCGCTCTGGTTGCAGGCATTCCGGATTCATGTGCACGGCGGAGTTCATAGGCCGGGCAGTATTTGTACGGAGCGCAGATCGCAATATTTTTCGCGTCGTGGTGCCCGGAATACTCGTGCGCGATGTCGGCTCGGCCGCGCCTCGATCGTCTTCAGGACGATGCTGCTCACGGAACAAATCGATGACCGACCCCGAGCGCCTGATTCGAGACCTCTTCGCCGCCTATCTCGGCAACGACCGGCAACGGGTCGCCGACGCACTGGCGGACGATTTTCGCTTCACCAGCCCGTTCGACGACGACCTCGACAAGACGGCCTATTTCGGGCGCTGCTGGAAGGACACCGGCTGGATCGCGCGGCACGACATCGAGCGGATTTTCGTCCGGGGCGACGAGGCCTTCGTCACCTATCTCTGTCTGGCGACGGATGGCAGGAGCTTTCGCAACACGGAGTTCTTCACCTTCGCCGGCGGCAAGGTTCGCCGCATCGAAGTCTATTTCGGCGCTGCCCGGCAGGATGGGCGCTTCCTGCCGCAGTCGCGCTAGCGGCCGGCGCAAAATAATTCCCGACAGCCTGTCGGTTCCGTCAGGGTTGGTTCGTCTTGCAAGTGAGGGCTGGAGGTGAGGGCAGGCGGCTCGGGCCGTCGCTCCCCGTCCTTCCGGAGTGGCGCCTCGCCGTGCAACCCGGACGACAAAGCAAGCAAGGAATGCTCATGCGATTCATGATGCTGATGATCCCGCTCGGCTACGAGACCGCGCCGCCCGACGTTCAACTCGATCCCGAGCGGGTCGCGGCGATGATGCGCTACAACGAGGTGCTGAAGGACGCGGGCGTGTTGATCACGCTCGACGGCCTGCATCCGCCGTCGATGGGCGCGCGCGTCTCGTTTGCGGCCGGCGAGCCGCTCGTGACCGATGGTCCCTTCACTGAAGCCAAGGAAGTTTTGGGCGGCTATTGGATGATCGAGGTTGCCTCGCGCGCCGAGGCGATTGCCTGGGCCAGGAAGTGCCCGGCCTCGCCGAACGAAATCATCGAGATCCGCCAGGTGCAGGAGATGAGCGACTTTCCCCCCGACGTGCAGGAGGCCGCCGCCGGTTTCGGCGATCTGAAGAGGTAACCACAGCGGTCGCGAAGAAATCGCGGCTTCGTCAATCCATCAACAAAGGAGAGAACCGATGAGCACCGACACCTATCTCGCCGTTTTCCTCGGCAGCAAGACCAGCCCCAAATGGGCTGCGTGGAACGCGATGCCCGAGGCCGAGCGCAAGGCGAAGGAGCAGGCGGGCATTGCGGGCTGGAAGGGCTGGGTCGAAAAGCACCAGGGCGCGATCCAGGCCATGGGAGGTCCGCTCGGCAAGACCAAGCAGGTCGATGGCAAGGGCATCGCCGACATCGCCAACGAGATGGGCGCCTTCACGGTGGTGCGCGCCGCGTCCCATGAAGCCGCGGCGAAGATGTTCGAGAACCATCCGCACTTCGCGATCTTCCCCGGCGAACGCGTCGAGATCATGCCGGTCCTGCCGATCCCGGGCGGCTAGGACTTCGGCCGTCGCCCCGGACCGGGAGAATACGGTTAACCATCCCGGTCGCCGCTAGTGACCTTCGCGCCCGGCTCATGTAAAGCTCGTTCACATGAGCTGGCGCAAGGAGCAGCGCCGCGCCGAGCGCGGCTATCACCACGGCAATCTGAAGGAAGCCCTGTTGCAGGCCGCCCTCGGGCTGATTGCCGAGAAGGGCGCAGCCGGCTTCACATTTGCCGATGCCGCGCGGATGGCCGGCGTCAGCGCGGCAGCCCCGTACCGGCATTTCCGCGACCGCGACGAGCTGCTGTCCTCGATCGCGCAACGCGGTTTCGAGCAGTTCGAGGCGCGCCTGACCGCGGCCTGGGATGACGGGCGGCCCGATACCGTCACGGCGTTCGAGCGTGTCGGCCGGGCCTATCTCGCCTTCGCACGCGAGGAGCCCGCGTTCTACAATGCGATGTTCGAATCCGGCCTTCCGGTCGATGCCAATCCGGCGCTTCAGGCCGCCAGCGAGCGGGCTTTCAACATCATTCGCGCCGCGGCCGAGCGCCTGGCGGCGCTGGCGCCGCCGGGCACGCCGCGGCCGCCGGCGATGATGATGGCGCTGCACATCTGGTCGATGGCGCACGGCGTTGCCTCGCTGTTCTCGCGCGGCGATGCCGCGCGGCGCAAGCTGCCGATGTCGCCGGATGAGCTGCTCGAAGCCGAGGTGCTGATCTATCTGCGCGGTCTCGGTTTCCCGACCGACCGCCGTCCGCCGGCCAAGAGCGCCGAGCCGCCCCCGGTGCCGCCGGAGGCATCCTCCGGTTCCGGCGTGCCGCCCGGCGGTCCCTGGGGCAAGCCGAAATAAAGTTGCGCAAATAATTCCGAGACCCTGTCGGGCGGCCGGCTTGACAAAATCGCGGGATGATTTAGCTATGTAAATGTTATTTACATTCACAACGGCACTGTTGCCGTCATGGAGATGGGAAATGGCCTACACCGCTGATGTCAATCGCTGGCGCGGCCCTTCGGACCAAAACCAATACTACGAGCGTCCCCGCATGCTCGACACGCCATGGCATCCCGGCTGGATCGCCGTGACCATCCTCGGCTTCATCATCTGGTGGCCGATCGGACTCGCCCTTCTCTTTTTCACACTCGGGAGCAGAAAAATGGGTTGCTGGAGCCACCAGGATCGCTGGCAGAACAAGATGGAGCGGATGCAGTACAAGATGGACCGCATGCGCGGCCGCATGGAGCGCCACGGCTTCGGCTTTGGTTTCGGCCCGCCCTCGAGCGGCAACCGCGCCTTCGACGAGTACCGCACCGAGACGCTGCAGCGGCTCGAGGAAGAGCAGGTCGAGTTCAAGAACTTCCTCGACCGCCTGCGTCACGCCAAGGACAAGGAAGAGTTCGACCAGTTCATGGCGCAGCACAAGACGCGTCCGACCCCGCCGCCGACCGATCAGCAGCAAGGCTGATCCGGGGACCTCTCAAAGCCTTCAGGCACATGCCCCCAAAGTCCTGATGGCCCCGAGCCGCCCGCCTGCGCATCCCGCAGGCGGGCGGTTTGGTTTTTCACCTCGCTCCGCGTGCGGGGAGAGGTCGGATTGCATCGCAGATGCAATCCGGGTGAGGAAGTACAGGTCTCGCGACGATCTCATACGGGGAGTGGGAGCCGATAGAACCGGATCAGCTCGAGCCCCGACTAAGCCCTGAGCGCGCGCTTTGCTCGCGCATCCACGGGTAATGCCATGACGAACGCCGGACGCAAGCCGATCGGGCAGCGGATCGCTCTTCTCGAACGCGCGTCTGCGCTGTTCGACCGGTACGGTGCATCGGTGCCGCTCGCGATCGCGTTCCTCAACGGATGGCCGACGGAGATCAAATTCTATCCGGAGCTTGTGGTCGGCAACGCGTGGAAGGTTTTTCTCAGCCTCGCCCTCTACCAGCTCGCTGCGTTCGCGCTCAGGCGCGCCATCTCGTTCGCGGCACCGGACCTTGCCCCATGATCCTGCTCCGCGATTTCGCGCTCTTCGTCCTTCCCGTCCTCGTCGCGGCAGGCGGCTGGCTCTATGCGCTCAGCCTGCGCCGGCAGACCCGGCCGTGAGGTTCAGCGCGCCGTGGCGAGCTGCGCGCGAACCGATGTCAAAAAGTGTTCGTAGGCATGGTCCACGATCTCGTTGAGTGACCGCGTCCGCGCGAACATCGCCCTGGCCTCGGCGAGAAACTCGTCGCGGGTCGGGATCGCCGGCAGATGCAGATGCGTCAGCGCGTCGACGCCTTCATGCGCGCGATTGAGGATGTCGTGCAGCGTCGGCAATTGCATTTGGGCGAGGTCGGCCCGGCGCCGCGCCGACGAAATCGCGTGCGCGAGTTTCTGAGCATCGAACCGGGCGGCAAGCTCGCGCGCCGCCCGGTTGATGACGCGTGCGCCGAGCGGCTGCTCGTTGCGCAGCACCTGTTCGGGCGGCGCCTTCATGTTCCAGACGACGCCACACCAGGACAGGACCTTCAGGATGTAATAGGTCACGTCGATTTCCCACCAGCGAAAACCTTGTCGCACGCTGCTCTGGTAGGCGTGGTGATTGTTGTGCCAGCCCTCGCCCAGGGTGAACAACGCCAGCAGCCAGTTGTTGCGGGAATCGTCGCCGGTCACGTAGCGCTTGCGTCCATGCACGTGGGCGAGGGAATTGATGCAGAAAGTCGCGTGATAGAGCAGCACCGTGCTCCACAGGAAGCCCACGACCAGGCCCGACCAGCCCGCAACCAGGAAGCAGAGCACTGCGAGCACGATCGCCGGCAGCAGTTCGAGCCGATGCAGCGACATCAGCTCCGGGTAACGCGCGAGGTCGCCGACCTTCACGAGGTCGGTCCCGTCGTGCTCCCGATAAAAGATCCAGCCGAGATGGCTGTACAGGAAGCCGCGGTGTCGTGGGGAATGCACGTCGATTTCGGTATCGGAATGCAGATGATGGTGTCGATGCTTGGCCGCCCACCACAATACGCTCTTCTGCGCGGTGCTTTGCGCAAGGCAGGCCAGGATGAACTGAAACACCCGGCTGGTCGCAAAAGCCCGATGGGAGAAATAGCGGTGGTAGCCTGCTCCGATCGCAAACATGCGCACGCCATACAGTGACACGCAGATCGCGACGGCCTGCCACGTGATGCCCGTCCAGACGGCCGCCACGCAGCCGAGATGGACCAGCACGAACGGTATTGCGGAGGGGTACATGACGTCGTCGTGCTGGTCGTCGGCGGGCGCGTTGGGCGACATGTCTTGGCGTAACCTTTCTTGGCATGACCTTGGCTGAGGGATCCGGAATTCGTTGCGGCAGCGCCGAAGGCCGCCGGGTACGAAAAACCCGCGGATGGCGGACCATCGCGGGGGCTTGAACGAGATGTTTTGCCTGGACATCCCCGGCCGAAGCAGAGCTGGCCTGAAGTTCGCCGGACTATATGGTCCCGGCTGCCTGGCATGCAAGCTCGTAGCCTCACGGAGGGGCTGCGGCATGTTGCTCGGGGGTACCAATCGTGCCGCCGGCGCGGCGTGGCGCGCGGACGGCCCCCGGCCTATATTCGAGACGCGAGAAGAAAGAGGCGGCGATGACGGCGGTTGCGACCTCGGCGAACGAGAGTTTCTGGCAGGAGATTCGCGGTGAGGCACAACGTGCGATCGCGGCCGATCCTGTCTTTGGCAGATCCCTCGCCGATACAGTCCTCGTCCATGACGATTTTGCTGCCGCACTGGCCGATCTGATCGGGCGCAGACTAGGCGGCTCTGCAGCGGAGCGAGCGCGCTTCACGGCCTTCGCCCTCGATGCCTTCAGCGACTCGCCGGACCTGATCGAGACAGCCGGCCGCGATTTGCAGGCGATCGCGATCCACGATCCCGCCATCGCCGAGCTGTTGCCGCCACTGCTGCATTTCAAGGGTTATGTCGCGCTGCAAGCCTGGCGCGTCTCGAACTGGCTCTGGCACCGCGGCCATGTCGATGCCGCCCTGCTGTTTCAGAACGAGTCTTCAAATTTGCTGCAGGTCAGCATTCATCCCGCCGCCAGCATCGGCGCGTCGGTCTATCTCGACCATGCCACGGGTATCGTGATCGGCGCGAACGTGGTCATCGGCGAGGGGACCACCGTCCTCCAGAATGTCAGCATCGGCCGCAGCAGCGAAATGCCGGCGCGCTCGCCCCGCATCGGCCGCGGCGTCTATATCGGCGCCGGTGCGGCCATTCTCGGCGATATCAGCATCGGCGATTTCGCCAAGATCGGTGCCGGCACGGTCGTGGCATCGGACGTGCCGGCCGGCTGCACCGCGGTCGGTATTCCCGCGCGGCTAACCAATTGCCCCGAGCCCGCCCCGGCGCAGTGACCCAACTCCCTGCGTTGCCTACCTTTCCGCCAGCCAAATTCGTCCGCGGTAACCCCGCATTAACTATCGCCGGGCTCTGGTAATTGCGGACAATCGCGCCCAAAGCTGCGGTCAAGGCCCATAGTTTTGACATCTTGGCAGGGAATGCAGGCGGCCGGCTTTGGACGAGCCCTGCACCCCAGAAAGACAAGGCTTTGAGCGGGCTTGCCGGCCACGCCGGTTTGTAGCGCGGCTGTTGGGGAACCGGCGGCCATTTGCTGGCCGGGACATGAGGTACGATCGCCTTGAGAGGATACCGCTTATGAATCCGGCCGACGTGGCTCAGTCAGCCCTTCCGGTTGCCGCTTCCGCGGACGTGTCGCTGATCGCGCTGTTCTGGCAGGCTCACTGGATCGTGAAAGCGGTGATGCTGGGACTTCTGTCCTGCTCGGTCTGGGTCTGGGCGATCGCCATCGACAAGATCTTTCTGTTCGCCCGCACCCGGCGTTCGATGGACCGCTTCGAGCAGGCGTTTTGGTCCGGCGAGTCGATCGAGGAACTCTATCGTACGCTCTCGGCCAAGCCGACGCATTCGATGGCGGCCTGCTTCGTCGCGGCGATGCGCGAGTGGAAGCGTTCGTTCGAGAGCCATGCGCGCTCGGTCGCAGGCCTTCAGATGCGCATCGACAAGGTGATGAACGTCTCGATCGCGCGGGAGGTCGAGCGGCTGGAGCGGCGTCTGCTGGTGCTCGCCACTGTCGGCTCCGCCGGCCCCTTCGTCGGCCTGTTCGGCACGGTCTGGGGCATCATGTCGAGCTTCCAGTCGATCGCAGCGTCGAAAAATACCTCTCTGGCGGTGGTGGCCCCCGGTATCGCCGAGGCGCTGTTTGCGACCGCCGTCGGCCTTATCGCCGCCATTCCTGCCACTATTTTCTACAATAAGTTCACGTCCGAGGTGAACCGGCAGGCCCAGCGGCTCGAAGGTTTCGCCGATGAATTTTCAGCCATCCTGTCGCGCCAGATCGACGAGCGGGGCTGACGGACGGCATGTATAGTGTGAAGGGCAATTTGGGCACCAGACCATGGGCATGAACGTCGCGAGTTCGTCCGGAGGCGGCGGGCGCCGTGGCCGGCGCAAGCCGGTCGTGGCCGAGATCAACGTCACGCCGATGGTCGACGTGATGCTGGTGCTGCTCATCATCTTCATGGTGTCGGCGCCGATGTTGACGGTCGGAGTGCCGCTCGACCTGCCGCAGACCCAGGCCAAGAGCCTCGAAAACAACGACCAGAAGCCGATCCAGATGTCGGTCGATATCAAGGGCAAGGTGTTCATCAACGATGCCGAGATCGCGATCAACGAGCTGATCCCGAAGCTGAAGGCGATCACCGACGCGCGCGGCGGGCTCGAGGAGCGCATTTATCTGCGTGCCGACAAGAAGGCGGATTACGGCACGGTGGCCAAGGTCATGGGCCTGTTGTCCGGCGCGGGATTCAAGAAGCTCGCCCTCGTTACGGAAGCGGATCAGGGGTAAGCGGTGAAGGTGAAGGTCGACAAGACACTCGTTGCGTCGATTGCCCTCCACGTCCTCGTGCTGGGATGGGGGCTCGTCACCTTTAGCAGCAGGGCATTCGTGCCGGCGGAAGAGTCGCTGCCGATCGACATCATCTCCACCGACCAGCTCGCGCAGATGATGTCGGGGCAGAAGACCGGCGACAAGAAAGAGCCGAAGCCCAAGGTCGAGAAGATCGCGGAGGCCAAGCCCGAGGAAGACGCCGTCGGCAAGGTCACCGAGAAGAAAGAGCTGATCAAGACCAACTCGACGCCCGAGCCGCCGCCAAAACCGGTCGAGAAGCCGGTCGAGAAGAAGCCCGAGCCGCCCAAGCCCGTGGCGGAAGCCAAGCCGAAGGAAGAGCCGAAGCCGCCGGAAAAGAAGCCTGATCCGGCCAAGGAAGATCCGATCGCCGAACTGCAGAAAAAGCTCGAAACCAAGAAGCCGCCGCCCAAGCCGGAGCAGAAGGTCGCGGCGGTGCAGCCGCAGCAGCAGCCGAAGCCCAAGGAGCGCAGCTTCGATCCCGCGCAGATCCAGCGTGACCTCGACAAGCGCGCCGCGACCCGGCACGAGCTCGCCGGCTCGACGCTGAATGCGTCGGCCTCGCTGGGATCGACGATCGGAACGGCCGCCAACAACGTCGCGACCTGGCGGGGTGCGTTCCAGGGCGCGGTGAAGCGCTGCTTCACGCCGACCTATAACGGCCAGGACGCCGATCAGTACGAGGCCGACATCGACATTCCCATGAAGATCGACGGATCGCTCGCGTCCGAGCCGGTCGTCGTCGCGGTGAGAGGGCCGTCGCGCTCGATCGCCCAGGCTGTGGCCGAGAGCGCCAAGCGCGCCATCGTGCAGTGTCAGGTCTATTCGTTCCTGCCGAAGCAGCAATACGAGAGCTGGAAGCTCATTCCGATGACTTTCGGCCTGAAAGACATGTTGTGACATCCGAACAAAAGAATTTTGCGATGAATGACGTTCGATCGATGAACCGCCGCCGCTTCATGACCCTGACCGGATCGACGCTCGCGATGCTGGGGGGCGGACAGGCCTTCGCCCAGCAGCCGCAGGGGCGGCTCCGCATCGATCCCACGGAGTTTCGGCCGATTCCGATCGCGATCACCAACTTCGTGCCGGGCTCACCCGCCGACGGCGACGTCGGCAACGGCGTCACGCAGGTCATCACCAACAATCTGAAGCGCTCGGGTTTGTTTGCCCCCGTCGACCAGGCCGCCTTCATCGAGCGCATCAGCAACATCGACGTCGCGCCGCAATTCGAGAACTGGAAGACCCTCAACGCGCAGGCCCTGGTCACCGGCCGCATGACGCGGCAGCCGGACGGCCGCCTCAAGGCCGAATTCCGCCTGTGGGACGTGGTCACCGGCCAGCAGCTCGCCGGCCAGCAATATTTCACCTCGCCGGAATATTGGCGCCGCATCGCCCACATCATCTCCGATCAGATCTATGAGAAGCTGACCGGCGAGAAGGGCTATTTCGACAGCCGCGTGGTGTTCGTCGACGAGTCCGGGCCGAAGGAGCGCCGCGTCAAGCGGCTCGCGATGATGGACCAGGACGGCGCCAATGTGCGCTATCTGACTCGCGGCGCCGACCTCGTGCTGACGCCGCGCTTCTCGCCGAACTCGCAAGAGATCACCTACATGGAGTTCGGCCAGGGCGATCCGAAGGTGTATCTCTTCAACATCGAGACCGGCCAGCGCGAGATCGTCGGCAATTTCCCGGGCATGACCTTTGCGCCGCGCTTCTCGCCGGACGGCCAGCGCGTCATCATGAGTTTGCAGCAGGGCGGCAATTCCAATTTGTTCGTGATGGATTTGCGCTCGCGCTCGACCACGCGCCTCACCGATACGCCGGCGATCGACACATCTCCGTCCTACTCGCCGGACGGCACCCGCATCTGCTTCGAGTCCGATCGCGGCGGCAGGTCGCAGATCTATGTGATGGCGGCGGGCGGCGGAGCTGCGCAGCGCATTTCCTTCTCCAAGGACGACACCAACGCCACCTATTCGACGCCGGTATGGTCGCCGCGCGGCGACTACATCGCCTTCACCAGGCAGGGCGGCGGACAGTTCTCGATCGGCGTCATGAAGCCGGACGGCTCCGGCGAACGGCTGCTCACCTCCGGCTTTCACAACGAAGGCCCGACGTTTTCGCCGAACGGCCGCGTGCTGATGTTCTTCCGCGATCCCGGCGGCAGCGGCGGGCCGTCGCTGTTCTCCGTCGACATCTCGGGCCGCAACGAGCTGAAGGTGCCGACGCCGGGCTTCGCCTCCGACCCGGCATGGTCGCCGCTGTTGTCCTCGACACAGGGCGGCTAAGACATCGCGTCTCCAGACACGCGATGTTTCCGAAAAAACGCGCCGATTTTTTCGCGTTCGGCGGAGAATGCAAGGTTTCCTTCACCTTGTGCCCGGCAAGGCTTGCCTAGCTGCTTGATATATCAGCAGAAATGGGTTCGCTATTGCCGAAAAACAACCCGACCTTAACGATGTTCCCTCAGAAAGGCTTCATCTGGCTTGGGTAAAAGTACGCGCTAAACAGGACGCGTAGCAAGCCGATGCAGCTGGCCGACCAGAAGCAGAGCGATCGAGACGAGCTGGAGCCGATACTCTACGCCGCTCTCGTCAACTCCATGGTGCAGAATTTCTGGGCGATCTTCCTCGGATCGGCCTGCACCGCCGTGGCTGCGGTCATGACTGCCTTGAAGACCGGCGACGTCCTGCTGTGGCCGATCGCGTTTCTCATCATCGCCATCGGCACTGCGCGCGCGTTTCAGATGCGGCGCTACGAAAACCGGATCCCGGCCCTGACGTTTGCAGAGGCCAAGCATCTGGAGCCGCGCTATTGGTTCGGCGCGCTCGTCTATGCCGGCATCATCGGCCTGTGGTGTTTCGTCGTCATCTTCAACAACGACGACGCGGTCGCGAACATGCTCTGCGTCTCCGTCACGGTCGGCTACACCGCCGGCGGCGCCGCCCGCAATTACGGCCAGCCCCGGGTGATCCAGTGGCACGTCGCGCTGGCCTGCGGTCCGATGTCGCTCGCCTTGATGCTGCATGGCGGGTTCTACTATATCGGGCTCGCGATCCTGCTCGGGCTGTTCTTCATCGCGCTGAAGAACATCAACCTCGGCCTGCATGCGATCTTCGTCAAGGCGCTGACCTCGAGCTTCCGGGAATCCGCGCTGGCGAGCCAGTTCGACACCGCGCTCAACAACATGCCTCATGGCCTGTGCATGTTTCGCGCCGACAGCCGCCTTGCGGTGATGAACCATCGCTTCGGCGAGCTGATGGCCTTGCCTGAAGATCTGGTCAAGCGCGGCGCCACCGCCGCCGACATCGTGTCGGCCTGCGTCGCCGCGCGGTCGATCTCGGCGGACAGCGGCAACCAGATCATGGCCGAGATCGAACACGCGCGGATCTGCGAGATCGTCACCGCCGACCCGGACCCCTCGCGCGGCCGCACGCTGGCCTGGACGTTCCAGCCGATGGCCGGCGGCGGCACCGTGCTGCTGCTGGAAGACATCACCGAACGCACCAACGCGGAAGCCCGCATCAGCCATCTTGCCCGTTACGACGAGCTGACGGCGCTGCCCAACCGCGTCAGCTTCCGCGACGAGATCGAACGGCTGCTGGCGATTTCGCACAATTCGGAACGCCTCTCGGCGCTGCTGTTCATCGACCTCGACCAGTTCAAGCAGGTCAACGACACGCTCGGCCATCCCTGCGGCGACCAGCTCCTGTGTGCGGTCGCCAACCGGCTGCGCGAGATGCTGCGTCCCGAGGATTTCGTCGCGCGCTTCGGCGGCGACGAATTCGTCGTGTTCCAGCAGAACATCGCGTCGCCCGAGGACGCCGCCGCGCTGGCGCGCCGCATCGTCGAGCGGCTCAGCGAGCGCTACCGCATCGACAATCACCTGGTCGAGATCGGCGCCAGCGTCGGCATCGCGCTGACCGCGCCGGACGGCGTCAGCGCCGATACGCTGCTCAAGAACGCCGACATGGCGCTGTACCGCGCCAAGGCCGACGGCCGCGGCACCTTCTGCTTCTTCCGCGACGAGATGGCGGCGACCGTCGAGGCGCGCCGCATTCTCGAGCTCGATCTGCGCAAGGCGCTGGCCAACGAGGAGTTCGAGCTGTTCTACCAGCCGCTGGTCAATCTGAAGTCCGGCAAGATCACCACTTGCGAGGCACTGCTGCGCTGGAATCATCCGGTGCGCGGCACGGTCTCGCCGGTCGACATCATCCCGGTCGCCGAGGACATGGGCCTGATCGTCGATCTCGGCCGCTGGATCCTGCGCCGCGCCTGCATGGAATGCATGAAATGGCCGGACGGCGTCAGCGTCGCCGTCAACTTCTCGCCGCAGCAATTCCACCAGCGCGACGTCCTGAGCGAAATCCGCTACGCGCTGGAGGTCTCGGGGCTTCCGGCGCACCGGCTCGAGATCGAGATCACCGAATCCTCGCTGCTGCGCAACACCCAGCTCACGCACGACATCCTGTCGCAACTGCATGCGCTCGGCGTGCGCATTTCGCTCGACGATTTCGGCACCGGCTATTCGAGCCTCAGCTATCTGCACAATTTCCCGATGCAGAAGGTGAAGATCGACCGCTCCTTCCTCGAAGGCATCGACACCGACCGGCCGCTGACGCTGCTGCGCGGCGTGGCGCGGCTGTCCGCCGATCTCGGCATGTCGGTCGTGGTCGAGGGCATCGAGACCAACGAGCAGCTCGAGCTGATCAGCGCCGACGGCACCGTCTCCGAGGCGCAAGGCTATCTGTTCAGCCGTCCGGTGCCCGCCGTGCGGATGCGCCAGCTCCTCAACGCCTCCTATGGACGGCGCGGCGACGGCCTGCTCCAGGTCGTCGGCACGCGCTCCTTCGCCTGACGCCGCTTCGCTGAATTTCCTGTCGTTTCAGTCTGTTGCCGGGCACCGTAGTCCTACGGGTGATTAACCCTAACCCTTCGATTGCTTTGCATACTTGTTAAGGAGCTGTTAATAAATGATCACGCGCGCGCAGGTTGTCCCGCAGGAGTTGCCTTGGGCAGCGCGTCGTGAACGGTGAGTAAGGAGTTGGAATGCAGTCCTCAGCCAGAGCGGTCATTTCGGCTGTTGGACGAGGGGCGGAACTCCTCACCGACGTCGACTATCATCTCGCAGAGACGTTTGCCGAGAAGGAGGAGATCTACAATCTCCGCTACCGCGCCTATCTGCGCGAAGGCGCCGTCAGGGAGTCGGCGGACGCACGGGTCACCGACCGCTATGACGAGCTGCCGAACGCGTGGACCTTCGGTGTCTATCTCCACGGCGAGCTCTGCAGCTCGGTGCGCATCAGCGTGCTGACCTCGGAATGGCGCGAGTCCACCTCGGCCGACGTCTTTCCCGATATTCTGCTGCCACGGCTCGACCGCGGCGAGGTCATGATCGATCCGACGCGCTTCGTCGCCGATCCCGACCAGGTCAAGCGGGTTCCGGAACTGCCCTATTTGACGACGCGCCTCGCCTACATGGCCTGCGAGCATTTCAATGCCGATCTGGGCCTTGCGATCGTGCGTCCCGAGCATCAGGCCTTCTACCGGCGGGTGTTCCTGCACGAGACCATCGCCGAGCCCCGGCTGGTTCCGGGACTGACCAAGCCGTTCGGGCTGATGGCGGCGGACTTCCCGACCTTCCGCAAGAAAGTGTTCGAGCGCTATCCGATCATGCGGTCCACCGCCTTCGAGCGGCGGATGCTGTTCGGGCGCGGCGGCCAGCGCGAGGTCCCGCAGCGGCCCGTCCCGCAGCCGGTGCTGGTGGCGGACGCCGCTCACGCCTGAGGGCGGGCTGGGCATGTTCCGAGGCCGCCGCCTTTCGGCGGGGGGCCCCGGTCGCCTGACATATCCTCGGGGCCCAAAATTCCGGCAGGATCCAGCGTTTTTGCCGGCCGGCGCGGCTTGCCTTCACCCTCGCGCCACATTTACAACCCATTAACCATGACGGTTGCTTTTCGCTGGTTGGGGGCATTTGACCGGCTGAGGCAAGGTTCCGTCAAGGTTGACGGAACGTTCGCTTAACCAACCCCCTGTAGACCGGACAGCAGTGGACTGAACGTGAGCGTGGAGGCTCCGGAATGAAACATCCTATGCGTATCCTCCAGGGATTGAAGCTGGTCGCGGTGCTTGCCGTCGCGCTGTCGATGGGCGCCTGCGCCAACAAGAACTCTGCCACGGATGCGATGGCCAATGCGGCGACGCCCGGAAGCCAGCAGGATTTCGTCGTCAACGTGGGTGACCGCGTATTCTTCGAAAGCGACCAGACCGATCTGACCCCGCAGGCGATCGTGACCCTGGAGAAGCAGGCCCAATGGCTGCAGAGCTACCCGCGCTACAGCTTCACCATCGAAGGCCATGCCGACGAACGCGGCACCCGCGAATACAACATCGCGCTCGGCGCCCGCAGAGCCCAGTCGGTGCGCTCGTTCCTCGCCTCGCGCGGCATCGACCCGAACCGCATGCGCACGATCTCCTACGGCAAGGAGCGACCGGTGGCCGTCTGTAACGACATCTCCTGCTGGTCGCAGAACCGCCGTGCCGTCACCGTGCTGAACGCGAGCTCCTGACGCTCAGTCAGGTCCCTGGCGATTGGTCAGGCGCCGTTCATCTTCAGAAACCGAATATGCCGGCGCCCCTCTCGGGCGCCGGTTTCGTTTCAGCGATCTGTGACAGAAACCCCTTGGTTCCAGTCACATTTTTGGCGTACTCCACTTCAATGTGTGGCGCGTCGAATGATCCGTCGCAGGCCATTTCGCTTTCGTCGTCAGGGCAAGATGTCATCCAGATTCAAGGCAATTACCGGCACCGTGGCGATCGCCGCGCTGCTCTCTTTCGGCTCGCCCGTCTTCGCGCAATCGGATGATGCCGACCCCGAGATGCGGATCGAGCGGCTGGAGAACCAGCTGCGCCAGCTCACCGGCCAGAACGAGGAGCTGCAATACCGCAACCGCCAGCTCGAGGAGCGGCTGCGGGCGCTCGAGGGCGGCGCGCAGGCTGCGCCCGGACAGGGCCAGCCCAACGTCGCGGCCATGCCGCCCGCGCAGGCCGCGCCGGCCTATCGCCAGCAGCCGCCGCAACAGCAACCGGCCCAGCCGAATTACGAGCAGCCGCAGATCGCCTCGCCCGCGCCGATCGTTCAGGAGCCGCCTGCGCCCGGCGCGCCCGGCAGTCGTCGCCGCGGCGATGCGTTTGACCCGAACCAGAATCCCGGTGCCCCGGGTGCGCCGCGCGCGCTCGGCGGCGGGCAGCAGCCGATCGCGGCGGGTGGTGGTCAGGCAGCCGCGCCCGGCGGGCGCGGCTACGGCGAGCCGCTCGATCTCTCCAACAATGGCGGCCGCTATCCGCAGGCAGCGGCCCCCGCGCAGCCCGCTTATCCGCCGGCCCAACAGGGCAATCCCGCGCCATCAGGCGGCACGGGCCTTGCGACCCTGCCGCCCTCGGCCACGCCGCGCGACGAGTTCGACCTCGGCATCGGCTACATGCAGCGCAAGGACTACGCGCTCGCCGAGCAGACCATGAAGAACTTTTCGCAGAAATTTCCGAACGATCCGCTGCTCGGCGACGCGCAATACTGGCTCGGCGAGAGCTATTTCCAGCGCCAGCAATACCGCGACTCCGCGGAAGCCTTCCTCGCCGTCACCACCAAATACGACAAGTCCGCCAAGGCCCCGGATGCCCTGCTGCGGCTCGGCCAGTCGCTGGCCGCGCTGAAGGAGAAGGAGGCCGCCTGCGCCGCCTTCGGCGAAATCGGCCGCAAATATCCGCGCGCCTCCGCCGGCGTCAAAGCGGCCGTGGACCGCGAGCAGAAGCGGGTGAAGTGCTGACGCGTAGCGTTTAAGTCCTGACAATGCTGACGGCGCTGCGCTAAACATTGCGGCATCCGCTTGCGACCGTCAGGGCCGCGTCATGTCAGACGACGACAATTCACCGATCTCGGCGCGCGCGGCGAAGCAGCTCTTCGCCGAGCTCAAAGGCGCGCCGGCACTGGTGCTCGCGGTCTCCGGCGGGCCTGACTCCGTTGCCCTGATGTGGCTCGCGGCGCGCTGGCGGCGCGGCCTTGCGCGCGGTCCGCATCTCACCGTCGTCACCGTCGATCACGGCCTGCGGCCGGAAGCGGCGCGCGAGGCGCGCGAGGTCAAGCATCTGGCGACCGGGCTCGGCCTGACCCACCGGACCCTGCGCTGGCGTGGCGCAAAGCCGGAGACGGGATTGCCTGCGGCCGCGCGCGAGGCCCGCTACCGCCTGCTCGCGCAGGCTGCGCGCAAGGCCGGCGCGAGCCATGTGCTGACCGCCCATACCCGCGACGACCAGGCCGAGACCCTGTTGATGCGTCTTGTCCGCGGCAGCGGACTTGCCGGACTGTCGGCGATGGCCCGCCTCACCGAGCGCGACGGCGTCGTCCTTGCGCGTCCGCTGCTCGATGTCCCGAAGTCGCAGCTGGTCGCGACCCTGCAGCGGGCCAAGATCGGGTTTGCCGATGATCCCACCAACCGCGACACCGCCTTCACCCGGCCGCGGCTGCGCGCGCTGCTGCCGCAGCTTGCGGCGGAGGGCGGCGACGCCCGCACGCTGGCCCGGCTCGCAGGCAGGCTGGCGCGCGCCAATGCGGCGGTCGAACTGATGGTCGATGGCGCCGAGCGCTTCCTTCAACTCCGGGCGCGCGGCGATGCGCCGCAGGCGGGCGTTCGAAGCTTCGAGGCCCAAATCTTTTTCGAAGCCCAAGCGTTTGCCGCCCTGCCGGAGGAGGTCCGGCTGCGGCTCCTGCTGCGGGCGGTCAATGCGCTCGGCCATGAAGGGCCGGCGGAACTGGGCAAGGTCGAAACCCTGATGACAGCGCTCGACCAGGCCATGGCTGCGGGGCCCGCGGCCGCAAATGGCCGGCCGGTGCTGCGACAGACCCTCGCGGGAGCCTTGATCAGCCTTGCCGGGGGGCGTATCCACGTCGCGCCGGCGCCGGCCCGGCGGCCCAAGGGGCGCTGAGCGCGGATCACGGGAGCCGAGCGCGGATCATGGCACCGGCCGTTTCGGTGGCGCTCCGTCAGGCCACCTTAACCAGGCAGGAAAAACCCCTGTCAGGCCGCCATTATTTCAGCGGGAATCGCTCTAAGATGGGATAAATAGTCCCATCTCGTTCCCTTGGCAGCGACCGGGGCGGCACCTAAATTGTATGCGTCCAACCGAGAGGATTCCTTGGGATTTCCTCGTACTGCCCCAACTAGCTAACCGCCCAAGGATCAGGCCGCGATCCGCGCGACCACGAAGGAAGATCGATGAACGCCAATCTGCGCAATTTCGCCCTCTGGGTCATCATTGTCTTGCTGCTGTTGGCGTTGTTCACGCTCTTCCAGAATCCGGGTCAGCGCGCCTCCTCGCAGGACATCGCCTTCTCCCAGCTCCTGAGCGAAGTTGACCGCGGCAACGTGCGCGACGTCGTGATCCAGGGGCCGGACATCCACGGCACCTTCACCAACGGCTCGAGCTTCCAGACCTATGCGCCGAGCGATCCGACGCTGGTGAAGCGCCTCTATGACAGCAAGGTGCAGATCACCGCGAAGCCGCCCGGCGACAACGTGCCGTGGTTCGTCTCGCTGCTGGTCTCCTGGCTGCCCTTCATCGCGCTGATCGGCGTCTGGATATTCCTGTCGCGGCAGATGCAGGGCGGCGCCGGCAAGGCGATGGGCTTCGGCAAGTCGCGCGCCAAGATGCTCACCGAAGCGCATGGCCGCGTCACCTTCGAGGACGTCGCCGGCGTCGACGAGGCCAAGCAGGACCTGCAGGAGATCGTCGAATTCCTCCGCGACCCCGGCAAATTCCAGCGCCTCGGCGGCCGCATTCCGCGCGGCGTGCTGCTGGTCGGCCCTCCCGGCACGGGCAAGACCCTGATCGCGCGTGCGGTCGCGGGCGAAGCCAACGTGCCGTTCTTCACCATTTCCGGTTCGGACTTCGTCGAGATGTTTGTCGGCGTCGGCGCCTCTCGTGTGCGCGATATGTTCGAGCAGGCCAAGAAGAACGCGCCCTGCATCATCTTCATCGACGAAATCGATGCCGTCGGTCGTCACCGTGGCGCCGGTCTCGGCGGCGGCAATGACGAGCGCGAGCAGACGCTGAACCAGCTGCTGGTCGAGATGGACGGCTTCGAAGCGAACGAGGGCGTGATCCTGATCGCCGCGACCAACCGTCCCGACGTGCTCGATCCCGCGCTGCTGCGTCCCGGCCGCTTCGACCGCCAGGTCGTGGTGCCCAACCCGGACGTCGTCGGCCGCGAGCAGATCCTCAAGGTTCACGTCCGCAAGGTGCCGCTGGCCCCCGATATCAACCTCAAGACCATCGCGCGCGGCACCCCGGGCTTCTCCGGCGCCGACCTGATGAATCTGGTCAACGAGGCCGCGCTGACCGCCGCCCGCCGCAACAAGCGGATGGTGACGCAGGCCGAGTTCGAAGAGGCCAAGGACAAGGTGATGATGGGCGCCGAGCGCAAGTCGCTCGTCATGACCGAGGAAGAGAAGCTGCTGACGGCCTATCACGAGGGCGGCCACGCCATCGTCGGCCTCAACGTCGTCGCGACCGACCCGATCCACAAGGCGACCATCATTCCGCGCGGCCGCGCGCTGGGCATGGTCATGCAGCTGCCTGAGCGCGACAAGCTGTCGATGTCGCTGGAGCAGATGACCTCGCGGCTCGCCATCATGATGGGCGGCCGTGTCGCCGAAGAGCTGATCTTCGGCCGCGAGAAGGTGACCTCCGGTGCGTCCTCCGACATCGAGCAGGCGACGCGCCTGGCCCGCATGATGGTGACGCGCTGGGGCCTGTCCGAGGCGCTCGGCACCGTCTCCTATGGCGAAAACCAGGACGAGGTTTTCCTCGGCATGTCGGTGTCGCGCACCCAGAACGCGTCGGAAGCGACGGTTCAGAAGATCGACACCGAGATCCGGCGCTTCGTCGAAGAAGGCTACAACGAAGCGACGCGCATTCTCACCGAGAAGCGCGCCGACCTCGAAGCGCTCGCCAAGGGCCTGCTCGAGTTCGAGACGCTGTCCGGCGACGAGATCGTCGATCTGCTCAAGGGCAAGAAGCCGAACCGCGAATCCGTGCTCGAGCCGACCACGCCGCGCGCCTCCGCCGTGCCCCCGGCCGGCAAGTCGCGCCCGCGGCCCGATCCGGATCCCGGCCTGGAGCCGCAGCCGCAGGCGTAATCGCAAGCGGCAGATGAAATTGGAAAACGCGGCGGAAACGCCGCGTTTTTTTATTGTCGATGACGAGTTACGAGTGTGGACACTTTCGGCGCCTCGTCATTGCGAGCGTAGCGATGCAATCCAGACTGTCACCGCGGCGGGATTCTGGATTGCTTCGCTACGCTCGCAATGACGGAAGATAAAGCAGCGTGGGCAAAGGCGCCCAGGCGCCGTCCCCGCCATTCCGCGTCCGCTGTTCCGACGATAGCAGGCAATATAACGGGCTCAACGTGGTCCAGCTAAGGGCCAATAGGCGACCTAGGTGTCGTGCTCCTCATTTAGCTGGCAACCTCACGCTGGCGAGATCGGTGCCCACGATGATGTTGCCGGTGTAGCCGCCGTCCTCGGCGGCTTTCCGGTAGTCCTGCTCCGTCAACGGGCCACCGGGGACCTTCACGGTCCCCTGAGTAGGAGCACCAAGTGACGGCGCGAGATGGGTGAGCATGAGGTACTTCACCCCGTCGCGTTGAGCCATGGCACCGAGATCGGTCGCATTGCTCTGGCGATAGTAGACCGGAGGCGGCGCTCCACTGCCTCTTTCCGGCGAAAGCACGGGGTGGATGGTCGTATGCACGATGATATCGGCACCCTTGGCCAGCTTCTCGACCTGATCCGACGTCGAGGTCTTGCGCGGCGGAGCCTGCACGTCGTTGGATGCGTCCCCGCCAATCACCACGCTGCCGGCCGGCGTGTCGACGCGATAGGCTGCAGAACCCGGGATGTGCGTCGTCCGGATCGCGCTGACCTTCACGTCACCTGACGTCCAAACGACTTGTGCGTCGTCCTTTGGATCGAAGGTGACAACCTTCATCCCCGCAACCGGACCGGCTGCGTCGACGAGGCCCTTCATTTCGGCGGCCCGGTAGGCGGTCTCACCTGACTGCTCATAGGCGTCGTCGATATGGGCGACAAATTTGCTGCAACTCACGGTGAATCCAAGCTGCGATTTCTCGTCGGTGCTGCAGACGACGTCGAGCTTCGGGCCTTGAGGGACGCCGAAGAACCAGCGCATCTGCACGATATCGGAGAATCCCTCCGTATGGTCCGAGTGGATGTGTGTGAAGAAGACGCCGTTGAGCTGCGCGGCCTGGACGCCGATTTGCGCCAGTCTCATGAGCGTTCCGCGGCCGGCGTCGAACTGCATCAGCGCGGACCTGCAGTCGTTTGTGTCGTCACCGTACCGCACGAACGTCCCGGGCCCGGCGAGGTCGTTGTAGGGCGGCGGACCGCTGGTGCCGGTCAATGTGACGACCATGCAGGGCGCGGCCTGCGCACCTGTCGTGGCGACGGCCGTTGCCATGAACAGGAATGCCATCGCGGATAACAGCTTGCGCATTATGATCCTCTCTCTGCCCGACACCAATGTCAGCGGCAATGTCATTGGCTTGCAGGCATGCGCTGCAAAGGAATGAGACGCCCCATGGTCCGGAGCTGATCCAACGATTTGCCGTAGCAATCGAGCACAGTCGCGCGATCCTTGGGTGGCTCCAACACGTGATCTGCATTCAAGGTCGCCGTGTGCAGGCCCGATAGGTCGCGGTACCATTTCCGTTGATCGTATTTAGGTACCCCACCGTCCAGGTCTGGGACTTTTGGCTGTAGCAAACGATTCCGAGAGGAATATCGGCAGGCAATGTTTGGGCGGCAGATTCCGTCGCCAGCGTAGCCAACAAACTGAATGCCACAACAGATAAGGAAAATTTGGGCACGATCTCTTCTCGTAAGTCCGGACGCGGCGCGAGCCGTCCGCTTGGACCATCTATAAGAGGACTGCCTCGGGCTAATGTTGAGATAACTCAAGGAAATCGATGCGTTTGAATCGCAGCCAGATGCTGCAAGCGGCAGCACGCGCCCCATGAACTCAACGTCGCTGCTTCCTACCCGGCGTCGTCGAACAAGGTAGATCGATCCTTATTTCGTCACCATGTGGCGAGTCGGCGTGACCGTGCTCGTCGGCGGCGCAGGTGAGATGGAGAACGTCAGCCAGGTATTCCAGCCCGACGGCCGGTTCGCCGCGTCAAATTCCCCATAGGCTTTCACGTTCAGATAGCCCTGCATGTCTCCGACCGGAAACAGGTAGCCGAATTGCGGACCTACGCCCAACACGCGCGAGCGGAATGACCCGAGAATAGGGTGCTGACCGGAATCGTCGGTGACCTGCTGATAGGCATATCCGACGAAGCCCACGAACGCGTGCTTGGAAAGAAACTTCGATACGCCCCAGTCGAAATGGAAATCGACGCCGCTCTGGTACTGCGTGTCTGGGTTGTTGAAATTGTAGGTGAACCCGGCGACGCCCGAGAATTCCTGCCCGGTAGCGGGATCGAGATACGTGTAGCCGCCGCCGCCATCGATGGCGCCGTGACCGATGCCGGTGTTGGCCAGACGGGTCGGTTGGTAGTCTCCGACGGGAATGTCGCCGGTCGCATAGGTCATCCAGTTGTGAACGCCGTTGTGCCACTTCAGCGACATCACTGGATAGAGATCGCCGACCGACACAAGTGTGTCCGAAAGACTGCCGGTCCGCGTCGTGCCGAACGGGCCGACGTTGGTGGTCAGTGTTCCATCGATGCCGACTGCGCTTCGCGCGAATGTGCCGGTGAGACCCACGGCCAATTGTCCACCCAGCACTGGCGTGGCGAACGTATAGGTCGGCGCCAGGATCAGAATGTCGGCTTGCGCATTGAGGCTTGCGTTCAGGTTGACATTGACCGTCGCCGGAAGTTTGCCGACCGTGATTTCCCGCGATGCAGCGACACCACCCGAGCCTGCGACGGAGGTGTGGTAATAAACCGTGCCTAGCGACCAACCCGGTGTCATCGGCAAGGCCGCGAGGCTGCCAAACTGACCCGGAAGCCAGAACGAAATGCCGTTTTCATCGGCCCTGGCGCTTTCAACGGAGGCGGCAAGAAGGCCAGCGCTAACGAGACAGGCTGTCAGCCATGCACCTTGTGATCTAGAACCGGCGCGTTGCATTCGTCCTCCAAGTCTTCGTCCCTATTGCCGGTTATTCCCGCATGATTTGGCGTCGCAAGGCAATGCCGGCGGTCCGATAGGTCCAAAGGACATCCGCTGTGGCGCATTAATGTCACAAGTCTCCGCTGTAAGAGGCGCAATCGCGCACCTCATTACCTGCGCCAAGAGAGCTTCACCTCTGATGAGCACATCGGAGATGGGGCCATTGGCTGAAGTAGCCCGCTCCTGGATTGTCTTGTATGTTGCTCGTCTTTGAGGGGAGTTGTTATGGCAGTTACCGGGCCGGACGAACCTCCGCCGCACATTCAATTAATTCAAATGGGTCGTGCCCACGTCGTCGCGAGAACCGTCTACGCGGCGGCCAAGTTGGGGGTGGCAGATCAACTCGCCTCCGGACCGAAGACCGCTGCACAACTTGCCGGACTGTTGCACGTACATGCGCCTTCATTGCACAGGCTGATGCGTGCCCTGGCGAGCCTGGGCATTCTGACCGAGCGCACAGGACAACGCTTTGCCCTCACCGCATTGGGTGAGGCGCTGAAAACCGGCGCGCCCGGCTCGGCACGAGCATCCGTAATTTTTTCCGGCAACCCGTCGTCTCAAAGTGGTTGGGACCACGTTGTCTATTCCATTGAAACGGGACGGCCCGGGTTTGAAAAGGCGCAGGGCGTCGCGTTTTTCGACTACCTTGCTCATCATCCCGAGGAAGCATCGCTATTCAGCGAGATGATGGTCGGCATCCATCATCAGGAGCCTGCTGCGGTTGCCACGGCTTATGACTTCTCGGTCTTCAGGACCATTGTCGACGTCGGCGGCGCGACCGGCAACATGCTGGCGGCTGTCCTCTCTCAACATGCCGGGCCGCGCGGCATTTTGTTCGACCGGCCGCACGTTGTGACCGATGCACCAAATTTGCTCAAAGCCAGAGGCGTGAGCGACAGAGTGATGATTGAGCCTGGCGATTTCTTCAAGGGCGTCCCCGCGGGCGCCGACGCCTACGTCCTTTCGCACATCATCCACGACTGGAATGAGGATCAGTGTCTGACTATCCTCGGCAATGTCCGCAAGGCAATGAATTCGGTCGGGCGTCTGCTCCTCGTTGAAATGGTACTGCCCATCGGCGACATCCCGCATCCAGGGAAGATGCTCGACATGACCATGCTCGTCAGTATGGGAGGTCAGGAGCGAACCGAAGTCGAATACGCGTCACTCTTGAGCAAGGGAGGTTTCCGACTAACCCGGGTCGTGCCGACCAATTCGGCTGCGAGCATCGTGGAGGCCGTGATCGCTTAGGCGCGAGCGATATTGGCTGCTGGGGCCGCTTCGGGTCAAAATGCGAAGAACTCAACCTGAGCAAATCTTGTCCGCCATGCCTCAACAAGCGGACCTCGTGGAGCGATGCTGCCACTTCGCCGAAGGGCCAACAGCGGAAGTGCGACTCCAAAATGCGGCCAGCAACAATCCATTAATCGTGACCACTCGCCTCACGTTTCCTTTTGTGGGATTATCGTTTACGTTGTGATTGGCGTAGCGTGGCAGGACGCTTCTCGTAGAATGAAGAGGCCGCATATGGAGGGCTTGAACGTGCCGCACTGGCTCCTCGCTCTCATCTGTTTTGCTGTGCTCGCGGCGTTCATCGGTTATGCGTTCCGTCAAGGGATGAAGGTATCTCCAGATCGGAACAATACCAATACCGGGCCAAGCCAGAACGATTACCCACCCGGTCCTTTTTGAAATTCAGTCTCACCCGCACGAACAGCAGGACGGAGTGCAGGTCGGTGCCGAAAACGCGCATCATGTACATCGAGAATAAATCCGTATCGATGAATGGACCGGCGCGGATCGGCCGCGTCACCTTCTCAAAAACAGGCAAATCCATCAGCTATGGAGGGCGCACTTTCCAAAGCCTGAAAGGTAGTGGGTTCAAGGCAAACTTCTTCGACGTCGACACTAGAGAGAGGTTTTGGATTTCAGGTCCGCGAAAAGATGGCAAAGACCGCCTCTACGCTGAAAGCTCCGCACCTATCGAAATTGACCCTGACGTCGCGGAGGGATACTGGCGTGTCATTAGGGGAAAGCGCTCCGAGTGATTTCCTCGAACATCGCCTTTACTTCTGCTGTGGGTCAACTGGCGAAATGCCCGGCGTGCCTGCTCAAGTCCGCCTCACATTTGAAAGCGGACATCTGCCCGGAGCTTTCGTCCTCACTTCGGGGTCGTCGCCACCGCGCCGTCCGTATTCTCCCGCACATGGATCACTGCGATGTCGTCGGCATAGATCCGCTTCCAGCCCTTGAGCTGGTCGAGGATCTGCGGGCCCGGCGCGCCGGCGACCAATAGCGTCGCATCGATCTTGTATTCGTCGAGCAGGCGCGGAAGCAGCTCGGGCTGCTTGCCCTCCGTCGCCTTGAAGAAGTCCATGACGAATTTCTCGCCGTAGAGCTCGGCGCGGCCGTCGACGTAGACCGGGATGCCGCGCGAGATCAGATAGCCGCCGAACTGGTAGGCGTTGAAGACGCGCTGGACCTTGCGTTGTTCGAGCAGGTCGACCGCCGCGGCCGGCGTCTGCGCCATCGTGAAGGCGAAGCGGTGGTGCCTCATGTAGAGCGAGGTCGAGGTCCAGCTTGCGGCCACGATCATCAGCGCGCCGAGCGCGGTGACATAGCGGGCCGGCCAGCGGTCGGCACCGGTTGCGTCCGGCTGCGGGCGCGAGGCCAGTTGGCCGAGCGGTTTTGCCAGAACCAGCGGCACCAGGAAGGCGAAGGCCTCGATGCTCCTGACATGGGTCAGTGCGCTCCAGGTCAGGAACAGGATCAGGAAGATCCTGGGCGCCGAGAGCACGAGGCCGCGATAATAGCCGAATGCGATCAGGCCGAGCAGGGCGCCTTCGAACGAGCTGAAGGTGGCGAAGTTGGCCGGCATCCATTCGAAGATCAGCGAGAGCAGCTCGCCGAGGCTGAGGATGTTGGTCGCGCCCAGCAGCGTCCTCCAGCCGTACGGCGTGCAGCAGCTCGCGGCCAGTGCGCCGATGCCGAACAGAACCCAGCGCAGGAACAGCGAAAACCGCCGACCCTTCTCGGCATGCTCGACCGCTTCGAGCGAGATCGGGCCGATCAGCGCGAGCCCGAGCACGAAGCCGCCGTGCAAATTCGCCCACAGCGCCATCAGCGGCAGCCAGGTCCAGGACGGCGCGCGCCTGCGATCGGCGGCCGCCATCAGCAGGCCGACCCACGCCACCATGACCGGCAGCGCCAGGATGTGCGGACGCGCCAGGACGTGATGCTGCGACAGCAGCAGCGCCAGCATCGCAAACAGCACGGCGCGCGGCGCCTCGATCTGCGCGTCGAGCAGATAGACGAAGATCGCGGCCGTGAGCGCGACGCCCATCGCGGTGAGAATGACGGGACCCGCCCAGTCCCATTGCGCGTAGGAAAACGCGAACATGGCCTGCGACAGCCACGACGTCGAAATCCACGGCGCGCCCGGCCGCGTGAAGGAATAGATGTCCGTGTACGGCATGGCGCCGTGATCGAGGATCCATTGCCCGATCTTGATCTGCCAGAACGAATCGGAGTCCTGCAGCAGCGTGTCGCCGACATAAAGGAAGAACAGATAGGTGCCCGCTCCGACGCATAGAGGCACCAGGGCTCTCGCGCGGCTTTGCATCGCGATGCTGTTGGCAAAGGAAAGGGACATGCCGCCTCGTCGTTCCGTTATTCTTGCCGTTGTTCTTGCCGTAGTTCTTGCCGGGTTCGTCGGCAGTGGAGCACGGCGGACATAACTTCGGGTAAATCCGTCTGGCGGGCCGGCTTCATGTCCGGATCATTTAACCGGTTGTTTTAGATTTCGGTTTACCATCGGCGAATACGTGCAATCCGCTCTGTGTTTACGCAGTCGAATTAACTGCGGCGCAATTCTTTGTCACTACGTTCGGTTCCATGGTCGGGCGGCGCTGGGAAGCCGGAATGACCAGACCAGTTGTAGCCTCGTGTACTCTTTGGGAGCAGTCTATGAAGAACCTCGTTTCGCGTTTCATGAAGGACGAATCCGGCGCCACCGCCATTGAATACGGCCTGATCGCCGCCGGCATCGCGCTGGCGATCATCACCGTCGTCAACAACCTCGGCACCACGCTGAACACCAAGTTCACCTCGATCTCGACCAGCCTCAAGTAAGGCCGGACGAACCGGGAATTGAGAGAGCCCCGTCCTGGACGGGGCTCTCTTCTTTTGTGCGGAGAGTTTGCGAGCCGGACGACCGCGCGAGCTTCCCGCAATGTGACCTCGACCGTGTGAGCGCTCGTCGTCGCCGCGTGGCCATGGTCCGCTACGCCGCATGGGTCTCGGCAAATCTCCGTCCTGAACCGATTTGGCCTGGAGGACGCGGCGAAGCCCTCGCGCCCGCGCAAGGGCCGCGCGAGTTAACGCCTGATTTCGTGCCTCATCGCGATGTGGAGGAGGGCTTCGCCGCTGCGTCGTCGCGCACGTGGACCACGGCAATGTCATCCGTGTAGATCCGCTTCCAGCCCGGCAGATGGTCCATGATCCTTGCGGCGGGGATCCAGCCGTTCAGCAGCGTCGCGTCGATCTGGTAGGTGTCGAGCAGGCGCAGCAGGGTCTCCGCATTCTTGCCCTCGACGGCGTCGAAATAGTCGAGCACGAACTGCTCGCCGTACAGCTCGGCGCGGCCGTCGATGAAGGTCTTGACGTTGCGCGAGACCAGATAACCCCCGATCGGAGCGGTGCTGAAGATGCGCTGTGCGTGGCGCCGCTCGAGCAGGTCGACCGCGGCCACGGGAGACTGGTTGCCGATAAAGGCATACCGGGTCGGCGTGGCATAGGACCGCGTGATGCTCCAGGCGGCCGCGACGATCGCGAGCGCCGCGATCGCGGTCACCGCAAAGGAGGACCGCGCTTCGGTCCGCGCGAGCGCGGCCGCTCTCGTCACGCCCAATTGCTCGGCGAACGGCTTTGCCAGCACGAGCGGTGTCAGCAGCGCAAAGGCCTCGATGTTTCTGACGTGGTTGAGTGCCGCCCAGACCAGGCCGAGCAGCAGGAGAATACGGGTCCATGGCAGCACCAAGCCGCTGTAAAAGCCGATGGCGATCAATCCGAGCAGGCTGGCGCCAAACAAATCGAACGAGCTGAAATCGGCCGGCATCCACTCCCAGATCAGCGAGAGCAGCTTGCCCAGGCTGAGGATTTTCGCCGATGCGAGCGGCGTGTTCCAGCCATAGGGCGTACAGCAGCTTGCGGCGAGCGCAACGACGCCGAACAAGGCCCAGCGCGAGGCCAGTGCAAACCGGTCCTTGCGATCGGCGGATACGATCGCATCGAGGCCAATCGGTCCGATCAGGACCAGTCCCATGACGAAGCCGCCGTGAAGGTTGGCCCACAGCGCCATCAAGGGCAGCAGCAGCCAGGAGGGCGCGGTGCGCCGGTCGGCGGCCGCCAGCAGCCCGCCGACAAAGGCCACCATGACAGGTAGCGCCAGCATGTGCGGGCGGGCGAGAAAGTGGCCGATCGACATGAAGAGAAGCGGGGTGACGAGCAGGAAGGCGCGCGCGGGCTCCAGATAGGGCTCAAGCAGATAGACGAAGATCGCCGCGGTCACGCCGATCGCGAGCGAGGTCAGGATCACCGCGCCCGACCAGTTCGACGGCTCGTAAGCCAGCGCGAACAGGACTTGCGACAGCCAGGAGCTCGAGATCCAGGGCTCGCCGGCTCGCGTGAACGAATAGATGTCGGTATAGGGCAGTGCGCGGTGCTCGAGGATCCATTGCCCGATCGTGATCTGCCACAGCGTATCGGAATCCCGCAGCATGATGTCGCCGATGCCCAGGAAGAAGAGGTAGACGCCGGCGCCGATGCAGAGCGGCAAAAGCCAGCGCGCAACGCCGCGGACAGGCAGGCTGCTTGTGATCGAAATCGACATGGCACTCTCGGGGCTGAACGACAACGCGCAACAGCGCGCGAGCATCGGCACCTGAGCATGATCGCTTTTAAGTTGGGGTAAACCGGAGCGTCGCGCGGCCGCCGCGCCGTGCAAGGATGCGTTTACCTGCGCACCTGCGCCTCGAAGCTGCGTGGCGCACATATGCTGATTTGCATCTTGTCATGCGCCGTGAATAGTTGTTCAGTTCTTGAGGGCGATTTGGGCGAAAGTGAAGAAGCATCCGGCCGGGCTTTGCACGGGACCGGGAGCTGGGGACAGGTAGCGCGCCATGGTTTATCGGCGGACGCATCAAGTTGTTAAGCGCCTCGCGGCCCGACGGAGCGCCATTCTGGCGGCCGCGCGTGAGGCGGCGTCGGAAGGGGGCATGGCCGCCGTGCAGATCGCGCCGGTGGCGGTCCGGGCCAATGTCGCGGCGGGCACGGTCTACCGCTACTTTCCCTCGAAGGCCGAGCTGATCTCCGAATTGATCGCCGAAGTTTCCCGCGACGAGCTCGCGGCGATCCGCCGGGCGGCCGATGCCGCGCCGGGGCCATCCTCGGCGCTGGCGGCGGCGGTGACCACCGTGGCGGTCCATACCCTGTCGCAGCGCAGGCTGGCGTGGGGCATCGTGGCCGAGCCTGTCGACGTCGATGTCAGCGCCTCGCGCCTGGCCAGCCGCCGCGAGATCGCCGGCGAGATCGCCTCGCGGATCGACGCCGCCGTGCGTGCCGGTCACCTGCCCGCGCAGGACACCGCGCTCGCCGCCACCGCGCTGCTCGGTGCGCTGCAGGAGGCCCTGGTGGGTCCGCTCGCGCCCGATAATCTCGAAGATCCAGCCCGGATGCGCGATGCCGTGCAGACCGTGACGCTGCTGGCGCTGCGTGCCGTCGGCGTCATGGACGCCCGCGCCCGTGGTCTTGTCGTGCAGCAGACGTTGCTGCCGGCGGCGAAAGCGCTGGTCGGGGCGTAGAGCCCGGGCAGGCCGGGGCTGGAGGCCTGATCGCGCTCAGGCCATTGGCTGAGCGCGTCTTTTCGTGAAACCCAGGCAACTTCGCCGGACCAGCCGGCTACTGTGCATGGGGTTGTTTTCGACGTTTTTGTCTTGCCGCGTGCCGGCGGACCTAAATATCGGCGCCGCCATCGGGGCCGACCGAGGCAATGCGCACCATGTTGGTCGTGCCGGGAATGCCGAGCGGCACGCCGGCGACGATCAGCACGCGCTGGCCGGCGCGGACGAAGCCGTCGCGGAACGCGATCTGGCCGGCGCGGCTCACCATGTCGTCCTGGTCGCGCGCATCCTCCGCCACCACGCAATGCACGCCCCAGACCACCGCAAGCCGACGGCCGGCGGTGATGTTGGGCGTGATCGCCACGATCGGCGGCTTCGGCCGCTCGCGCGCCACGCGCACGGCGGTGGAGCCCGAGCTGGTCCAGCAGATCAGGGCAGGCAGATCCAATGTCTCGGCGATCTGCCGCGCGGCGTCGGCGATGGCGTCGCCGGCGGTGGCTTCCGGCGCCGGGCGCTGAGCTGTAATGACGGAGCGGTAGATCGGGTCGCGCTCGACCTCCTCGCCGATGCGGTTCATGGTCGAGACCGCCTCGACCGGGAATTTTCCGGCCGCCGATTCCGCCGACAGCATGATGGCGTCGGCGCCCTCATAGACGGCGGTGGCGACGTCGGAGACCTCGGCGCGGGTCGGCACCGGCGACTGGATCATCGATTCCAGCATCTGGGTCGCGATCACCACCGGCTTGCCGGCGCGGCGCGCCATCCGCGTCATCTGCTTCTGCAGGCTCGGCACGCGCTCCAGCGGCAGTTCGACGCCGAGGTCGCCGCGCGCCACCATCAGGGCGTCGGAGACCTCGAGGATGTCGGCGAGGCGGTCGATCGCCTGCGGTTTCTCGATCTTGGCCATCACAGCAGCGCGGCCGCGGATCATCTTCTTGGCTTCGATGACGTCGTCGGCGCGCTGCACGAAGGACAGCGCGATCCAGTCGACGCCGGTGACCAGCGCCGCCTCGAGGTCGGCGCGGTCCTTCGGTGTCATCGCCGAGACCGGCAGGTCGGTGTCGGGCAGGCTGACGCCCTTGCGGTCGGACATCCGGCCGCCGACCACGACGCGCGTCACCGCGTGTTCCTTCGAGGTCTCCTCGGCGATCAGGCGCACCTTGCCGTCGTCGAGCAGCAGCGAATGGCCCGGCCGCAGCGCGGCCAGGATCTCCGGATGCGGGAGCTGGACGCGGGTGGTGTCGCCCGGCGTCTTGTCGGAATCCAGCGTGAAGGTCTGGCCGTTCTGGAGCTGGACCGCGCCCTCGGCGAAGGCGCCGAGCCGCAGCTTCGGCCCCTGCAGGTCGACCAGGATGCCGATCGGCCGGCCATAGCTGCTCTCGACGTTGCGGATCGTCGCCACCAGCTCCCGCATCTTGTCATGCGGGGTGTGGCTCATGTTGATGCGGAACAGGTCGGCGCCGGCCTCGAACAGGCGGCGGATCATCGCGAGGTCTGAAGAGGCAGGTCCCAGGGTCGCGAGAATCTTGATACGGCGAAGACGCCTCATGGCTTATTTCCAGGCGGGGGGGGCAGGCCGGGCGAGCCCGGGGGGGTAGCACCGGGCGGGCCATTGGGCAAACCCGGAACGCCGCCACCCGGACCGACGGGGCCGGGCATGCCGGGCAAGCGCTGCTGTTGTGACGGCTGCTCATTGGCGTCGGTGAGCTGCACCGTCCAGGCCCGCTGCTCGCCGGTATCGACCTCGAAATAGCCGGTCCGGTCGTAGCCGCGCGCCAGGCAATCCTCGGTGCCGCGGATGGTGAATTCCTTGTCGCGCGAGCACATGAAGGCCTGGCCCGACCATTCGCCGCCGCGGTCGTAGTCGATGGCGTAGATGTAATAGAAGCGGGCGACCAGCGTTCCCCGCAGCAGGGTCTCGCAGGAGCGGGAGGAGATGTTCCACCAGCCCTCGGTGGTCCAGCCCTCGGCATCCTTGTAGCCCAGCGCGATGCCGACCCGGCTCGATGTGTTGTTGCAAAGCCGGAAATCGGCGGAGGCCGGGCTGGCCCAGAGGCACAGCAGGCCAACCACCAGCACCGGGACCAACCGGGCGAGCAGGCGAAGGGGGGAGCGGGGAGATTCGGCGATCATTGTCGCGGAAGCTATATCAGATCATTGACGATTTGGCGTAGGGCCCAGGGAACGGCCCCAAAGCCGGGTTCGAGCTCCGTTTGACCCGCGATATGGCAAAATCTGTGACAAGGCCCCACCTGATCCCGTAATGGTGACCACCATCCGGGTCAGTGCCAATTCGCAAGCCGAGGGATCCAGCCATGGCAATCGACGACAAAACCAGAACGGAGCTCGAGGCCGCCGCTTTCCGGCGCCTGGTCGATCATCTGAAGACGCGGACGGACGTCCAGAACATCGACCTGATGAATCTGGCGGGCTTCTGCCGCAATTGCCTGTCCAACTGGCTCAAGGATGCTGCGGACGCGCAAGGCGTGCCCTTAAGCAAGGACGAGAGCCGCGAGGCCGTCTACGGCATGCCCTACGAGACCTGGAAGTCGAAATACCAGGGCACGGCCACGGCCGAGCAGATCGAGGCCATGAAGAAGGTCCATCCCGGGCACTGAATTCGCGCGGCCTGAGTCGCACCACACAACAGCTTTCTTCGCCTTGCCGAAGGAAGGTGTGGGCGCGCTGTGGACGAGCGCGATGCTTGCTTGAACGCAGGGGACACCAACCCTAAGGGTCTACCCAGCACGCGCGGTGACGGATGCCGGCGTCACCTCGTTTTGCCAGTTCCATTGGGAGTACCAAGATGGCCACCTCCGCCGCCGTCCGCGACGACGAGCCCGCGACGAAATTTGCCAAGGACCAGCTCAAATCCATCATCGAGCGCATCGAGCGGCTGGAGGAAGAGAAGAAGGCGATCTCCGACGACATCCGCGACGTCTATGCCGAGAGCAAGGGCAACGGCTACGACGTCAAGGCGCTGCGCGCCATCGTGCGGATGCGCAAGCAGGATCCCAACGAGCGCGCCGAGGCCGAGACGATTCTCGAAACCTATATGCAGGCGCTGGGGATGATCTGAGGCGATGAGGCCGCTGCGTCAGCGGTAGGAGGACCTCGTCCCGCCGCAATTTGCAGCGCACCCGGCTTGGGCAAAATCCGCACGTCTGCTAGAGTGCTCGGTGAAGGGACCGAGCAATGGACGTGCCTGGACCAGAGCGCAGGCTCGCAGCCGTCCTCGCGGCTGACATGGTCGGCTTTAGTCGGCTCATGGAGGTGGACGAGGCTGGTACGCTCGCACGCCTCAAGACCCACCGGATCGAGCTCATCGATCCGGCCATTGCCAAAAATCACGGCCGCATCATCAAGACGACGGGTGACGGCATGCTCGTCGAATTCCATAGCGTCGTCGACGCCGTGCTGTGTGCCGCTGAAATTCAGGGCCGGATGGGGCGACGCAATGCCGACGTCACGCCGCCGCGATGGATGCAATTCCGCATTGGCATCAATCTGGGCGACGTGATCGTCGACCAGAACGATATTTTCGGCGACGGCGTCAACGTCGCGGCACGGTTGGAGGCACTGGCCGAGCCTGGAGGTATCTGCATCTCGAGCGCGGTGCGCGACCAACTCGGCCAGCGCCTTGATGGCGTTGCATTCGAGGATATCGGCGAGCAGAACGTCAAGAACATCGCCCGTCCAATCCGCGTCTACCGGATACGGCTGGAGGAGGGTCCGGCAAGCACGCCAGTCGGCACGAAGGGCACTGCAAAGACGACAGGCAAGTCGAAGAAGCCGTCCATCGCGGTGCTGCCCTTCGCCAACATGAGCGGCGACCCGGAGCAGGAGTTCTTTGCGGACGGCCTGACCGAAGACATCATCACCGAGCTTTCACGCTTCCACGACCTGTTGGTGATCTCCCGCAACTCGACCTTCGTGTACAAGGGCAAGGCGGTCAAGGTGCAGGACGTCGGCCGCGAATTCGGCGTCGATTATGTCATCGAGGGCAGTGTGCGAAAGGCCGGAGATCGCGTTCGCGTCACCGTACAGCTGATCGATGCGGAAACCGACCGGCACATTTGGGCCGAACGCTACGACGGCGAGCTCAGAGACATCTTCGCCATCCAGGACGAGATGACACGGGCGATTGTCGCCACGTTGCCCGGCCGCGTCGAGGCGGCGACGCACGATCGGGCGAACCGCAAGCCCACGGACAACATGGCGGCCTATGAATGCGTGTTGGCCGCCAAGGTCTTGCATCATCGTTCCAATCGCGAAGACAATGCGCGGGCGCAACTTCTGCTCGACCGGGCGCTCGAACTCGATGCGAACTATGCTCACGCACACGCGTGGAAGGCGTGCGTCCTGGGCCAGACCTGGGTCTATAGCGGGTGCGCGGATCGCGAAGCCACCTTCCAGCAGGTCGCTTCAGAGCTGGAGACCGCGCTGGTCCTCGACGACAATGACAGCGACGTCCACCGCATCCTCGCGGCGCTCAATCTGAACCGCGACGACCATGAGAAGGCCACCTACCATCAGGAGCGGGCGCTTGCGCTCAACCCGAACTACGACTTGGTCGTGGTGCAACAGGGCGAACTCCTGACCTGGTTGGGCCGACCTGAAGAGGGCGTCGACTGGATCAAGAAGGCGATGCGGCTCAACCCGTATCACCCGGAACGCTTCTGGAGCCATCTCGGGCGCGCCTATTATTGTGCCGAGAAATACGCCGAAGCCGCCGAGGCCCTCTCACGGATCACACGCCCCGATCACACCCATCACGCGTTCCTTGCGGGCATCTTCGCGCAAATGGGCAACGCAATTGCCGCTGGCGCGCACGCAGCCGAAGTTCTCAAGCGTGAACCGGCATTTTCGGTGGCCAATCATCTCTCTACCCAGCATTATAAGCGCGACGTAGATCGTCAGCGCTACGAGGCGGGCCTTCTCAGGGCAGGCCTGCCGGCTCGATCCGGCGCGCAGCGGAGACCGATTGGCGATCGATCGAGAGTGAGAACGTGACTGAGCCGCTGTTGCCGCGCGAGGTGAGCCGGGCCTTCGACGACTTTCCATTGCCGATCCGCCGGCGCCTTCTCGACGTGCGCAAGCTCATCTTTGCGACAGCAAAGGCGCATGGCGACGTCGGTCCGCTGACCGAGACGTTGAAATGGGGCGAACCGGCCTATCTTACCGAGCAGTCCGGAAGCGGCAGCACCATCCGGCTCGGCCGCGTAAAGGATTCCGAGCACGCCGCCATTCTGTTCAATTGCAGGACGACGCTGGTCGATACGTTCCGCGAGCGCTTTCCCGATCAGTTCGAATATCGGCAGACCAGGGCGTTGTTGTTGCCGATGTCGGGCAAGCTGTCCACGCAGCCGCTATCGGTCTGTCTATCGCTAGCGCTCACGTATCATCTGGATCGGCGGCGGAAGCGCTAGAGCATGATCCGGAAAAGTGCGAAGCGGTTTTCCGAAAAGATCATGCTCAAAC
>NZ_JALJRE010000007.1:0-78861 GCF_024519855.1 Bradyrhizobium sp. Bra78
TGAACGAGGAGTCCTGCGAGGTCGTGTCGATCTGGTTCAGGATGTTGTTGTACTGAGACACCAGGTTCGCACGCGAGGTCTGGGCAACCGTGTCCTGGACGGGGCTGGAAGCCGTCGAGAACGTCAGCGACGAGGTCAGCGTACCGCCGATCGAACCACCCGCGGCGCTCGAACCGATCGTCGAGGACGCGTAGTCGTTGGTGGTCGAAACCGTCAGCAAGCCGTTGGCGTCGATCGTGGCAGTCAGGTTGTTGGCCTGAAGCTGCGTGTTGAGCTGATCGAGCGTCTTGACCGTGCCGTTGGTGCCGTCGCCGAAGGTGACGTTGACCGCCGTGCCGCCGTTGAAGGAGGAGAAGGTCAAGGTCTTGCCGGCGATGCCGCCGATGCCCGAGGTACGCGCCGCGGTGAATGCGGTCGAGGTCCCGGTGTTGCCGGCGAAGCCGAGCGCGTTCAGCGCATTGCCGGTGCCGGTGATCGACAGGTCGGCATTGACGCCGGTCGAGATCTTGAGCTGACCGGAGGCGTTGATCGACGAGTTGGTCTGGCCGGTTGCGGTCGCAAGCGTCGCGGTGCCGTTGGCATTGACCGTCGCGGTCTGCACGCCGGTGGCAAGGTCGATCGCCTTCAGCACGTCGGCAACCGTGCCGGCCTGCAGATAGACGGTCGAGTTGCCGTTGCCGTCGGTGAGAACGTTGCCGCTCGCACCATAGCCGCTCGGAACGCTCGGAGCACCGGTCGAGCCCGGGATCGGCGCGTTCTTGAAGGTGATGACGTGACCGTCGACGTTCAGCGTCGAACCGTCAGCAATCGTCGCACCCAGCGAGGCAGCGCTCGTGGTCCGGTTGACGCTCACGGTGGCGTTGCCGCCGCCCACTGCCGAGCTCAGACCGAGAGCCTTGAGCAGGTCGGCCTTGCCGGTGACGCTCAGATCCGCACCCGTCGAGCTCTTCAGCGTGACGGCACCCGCACCAACGCTCGAAGCGGTCTGGCCAACGCTCGTGGCGAGCGTCGCAGCGCCCGCACTGATGGACGCCGTCTTCACGCCGCTGGCGAGATCGACCGCGGTCAACAGATCGTTGACGGTCGCAGCCGGAGTGCCCGCGGTACCGAGATACACGGTGGTGTTGCCGCTGCCATCGGTAACGAGGTTGCCGCTGACGCCCGAACCGGACGCAACCGCGGTCGACGCCGGAGCAGAACCGCTGCGGAACGTGATGGTCTTGCCGTTCACGGTCAGCGTGTCGCCGTCGGCAGGCTGGGCGTTGCCGAGCAGGCCGGTCGCGGTCGTGCCGTTGGTGGCGATCAGGGTGATGGTGCCGCCCAGAGCGGTGGTGCCGTCGCCGGCCGTTCCCGCAGTGCCCGTGAACGTGCCGATGGTGGCGCCGAGCGTCGTGGTGCTGCTCGCCGCCGTGGTGCCGCCGGCCGTGCCGTTATACACAACGTTGCTGCTCGCGGTCGCGCTGGCGAACGAGGTCGTGCCGCGCAGGTCGGCCGCCGTCGCACCCGAGATCGTGGCGGAGACGTTGGACTTGGTGGAATAGCCGACGGTGGTCTGCAGCGCCTGGTTGGCGATCGACTTCGCGCTGTCGATCAGCTTCTGCAGCGAGGTGATGCCGGTGTTGGCAGCCTGCAGCACCTGGACGCCGTTGGCGATGCCGTCGAGCAGGTTGTTGATGTCGCTGGCGCGGTTGTCGAGCGACTGGGCGGTGAAGAAGTTGGTGGGATTGTCCAGGGCGGAGTTGACGCTCTTGCCGGTCGACAGACGGCTCTGGGTCGTGGCGAGAAGATCAGCGGTGGACTGGAGGGAAAGCAGGTTCTGGCGAACCGAGGACGAGAGAACAATACCGGACATGACTCTGTTACCTTTCTGGTAAACGACGCTACTGCTACGCGTCTGCTTGGATCGAGATTGACCCAGCGACCGGCGGACCGTGGCTCCGAGAATCTAACGAAGCATGAAATGAAACCGGCAGTTTTGCCGAGTCGGCGCGTGATTCGGCCGATCCACAGATCCGCGACGCTGCTCCGCCGGGCAATTTCGACGTTGATATGATTGATCTTTTCCGCGCTCGTGGCGAGGATTCACAAGTCGTTAACTAATCTTGATGGAGTATTGCGCCCTGATCCGCCGCAACACACGCTCGGTTACGAAAGCGTTGATGGAGAACAGGCATGGCCCTCAAGGTCGAGCTCAGACCGCACGAACGCATCATCGTCGGCAACTGCGTGATAACCAACACCGACCAGCGCGCCCGCCTTTTGATCGACGGCGACAACGTGCCGATCCTGCGCGAGCGTGACATCCTCACGCCCGAGACCGCCGACACGCCGGCCAAGCTCGTCTATCTGGCGGTGCAGCTCATGTACATCTCGCCGGATCCGCAGACCCAGCACGGCACCTATTTCAACCTGGTGCGCGACATCGTCACCGCGGTGCCGAGCTCCTGGCCGATCATCGAAGGCATCAACAACAACATCCTGAACGGCGACCTCTACCGGGCGCTGAAGGACGCCCGCAAGCTGATCGCCTATGAAGAGAAGCTGCGCGGCCAGTTCGAGGCCACGCATCCCAAGACGGAAGCGGTCAAGGACGACGTCAGCACCGCCGCCTGATCCGCTCTCGCGCGGTCACGCCGCGCGAACGAGCAGGCCTCACGCACGACCAACTCTTTCGAAATACCAGCCTTTCGAAAGACCAGCCTCTCGAAAGATAACGGCCCCGATCGCCTCCGGGGCCGTTGTCGTTGCAGGAATGCTTAGATACTAATGCTCTGCGAGCGGTGGCGCCTCGACCTCGACCACTGCGTCGCCGATCCGTCGTGCGCCGAACTCCAGCACGGCCGCGACCAGCGCGTCGATGTCCGACTCCTCGGTGCGATGATTGACGATCGCGGCCCGGATCGCGAACTCGCCGTTCAGCGTCGTGCTCGACGGCGCCGCAACGCCGGATTCCTGGATGTCTGCAACGATCTCGCGATTGACCTCGTCGGCGGCGCGGTAACGAAAACAGACGATGTTGAGATTGACCGGTGCCAGCAACTCCAGCCGCGGCTCGGCGAGAACGCGCGTCTCCAGATATTTCGCCAGCGCACAGCTACGCGCGATCACCGCACCCAGCCAGTCGGTGCCGAACGTCTTCAGCGTGAACCAGGTCTTCAGCGCACGGAAGCCGCGTGACAGATCGGGCCCAAGATCGCAGGGCCAGACCGCGCCCGCGGCGAGCCCCCTCGCCTCGCGGCGCAGATAGGCCGCCGGCTGCGCAAAGGCTTGCCGATGCTGCTCTCCGTCGCGCACCAGCAGGAAGCCCGCATCGTAAGGCACCTGCCCCCATTTGTGGAAGTCGAGCGCGATGGAATCCGCGAGCTCGATGCCGCCGAGCAGCGGCGCGAGCTCGGGCGACAGGATCGCAAGCGCGCCGAACGCGCCGTCGACGTGAAACCAGATTCCCTCTTCGCGGCACAGCTCCGCGATCGCCTTGAGATCGTCGACCGCCCCGATGTCGACCGTGCCGGCGGACGCGACGACGAGGAACGGCTTGAAACCGACCTCGCGATCGACAGCGATCTGGGCGCGCAACGCGGCAACGTCGATGCGATGGTCGGCATCGACGCCGATCTTGCGCAGCGCATCGGTGCCGAGCCCGGCAATGTCCATCGCCCGCGAGACGCAGCCATGCGCGGCCTGCGACGTATAGGCGGTGAGCAGCGCACCGTCATTGCCGATGCCGTGCTGCCGCGCCAGCGTGCCGAGCGCGCTGGCACGCGCCACCAGCACGGCCATCAGATTGGCCATCGACGTGCCCGTGACGAAGATGCCGCTCGCGCCGTCGGGAAACGCGAACAATTGCCGCATCCAGCCGACGATCTGGCGCTCGACCTCGATCGGCATGTGGTCGCGGCCGCCGAGATTTGCGTTGAGGCCCGCCGCGAGCATTTCCGCGAGCATGCCGACCGCGGTGCCGCCACCATGCACCCAGCCCATGAAACCCGGATGGACGTTACCTGTCGCATACGGCGCGACATGCTCGGCGAATTCGCGATAGACCTCGGCGAGATCGTTTGCCTCGCGCGGCACGTCGGCCTTGAATGCCGCGCGGGCGCCGTCGGGGATCGGCTGCCACACCGGGCGCGCACGAATGTTGGCAATACCGTCGATAGTTTCGTCCAGCATGCGATGGGCGAGCGCGCGAAATTCACTCCAGTCCTGAGGATCGAGCGAGCTGTGCGTGACCGAGCTATAGGTCTTGCGGACGATCTCGTTCATGCTGCACTCCCCTCGCCCGCTGTTGCATGCCGCGACAGCATCGCCGTGAATGCCGCGAATATCTTGCGCATTTGCGGCGGCTTGTACGGAAACACGATCGGCGGATCCATGTTGTGCACGACGGCGGTGTTGTCGGCCTCGAAGACAAGGAGTTCGCGGTTCTGGTTCTCGGCGCAATCGACGATGAAATAGTCGAGGCCGACGCGCCTGCTCATTTCGTCGAGCGCGACCTTGTGGCGCGCAGCGAAAGCATGATCGAAGTCGAGCATGAAGACGGCCTCCTCCGCCCGCTTCTCCTCGCTGAACGCCATGTAGGCGTTGAGATACCAGATGTCCCAGCGGTCGGCGATCGCCATGTGGCAGGCATAGGGCTTGCCGTCGACCATGGCGAGACGATATTTGCGGTAGAGCCCATCGGGACTCACATAGTCGACGAAACGCGCGACGAAGAAGTCCTGCTCTTGCCGCTCGGCAAGATAGGCCGCGAGCGCCGGCGCATTGTCGAGCTTCGCTAGGCCGACGCCGGCATGCGAGCCGCGCGGCCGCGCGATCATCGGGAAGTGCAGTTCGTCCGCGATGTCCTTGCAGGCCTTTCGTCCCTGCGAAAGATCCGACAATTGCGCGCGCGTCGCGTGGATGGTCGCGGGAATGTCGAGACCCGGGACACCGGCCAGCAATCGATAGAGCTTGTCGCGATCGAGATTGCCGATGAGATCGGGACGATTGAGCAGCGGCCGCGGCCAGCGTGGCGCGGCCTTTTCGATCAACGCGAGCGCATCCCGGCATTCCTCGGAATCGGATGCGATCACGATCGCGACGTCGTGCTCGGGCAGATTCTCCGGCAGACCGACGCCCTTGACCACGTAGAGCGTCAACAGCTCGATGTCGGAGTCTTCCAGCAGGAAGTCGATCGGCGTGTTGCCGCCCATGTCGATATCGGCCGCGAGCGCGAGCACGCGCAGACGGGGTTTCGAAACCGCACAGGGCGTGCGAAACAATTGGTGGAAGGAGAGCACCTCAGTCTGGATCACGAGCCCGGCCTCCTTCTCGCCGAGAAGCTGGGCAATCAACGACAGGTCCAGGCCTTCGCCCGCCTCTGCCGTCCCTTCCGCGATCCGCGCCAGGAGCTGTTCGCGCAACGGATGCAGATCGCCGCCCTCGAAGGCGCGGCGCGTCAGCTGCGCAAAGCCGATGCGGTCGGCATGGTTCGGCACGGTCATGCCGATCGGCGCGGAAACCGGATGTTGCATCTCACACCTCGAACGCGGGCTTGTCCAGCGCGGTTGCGGCCATGCCGCGGTCAAGCAGCAGCTCGATCTTCACCAGGACGTGGGCGATGCGATCGAGAACGTGCTGCACATTGCGTTGCGCCTGCGCCGGATCCGGCGACCAAGCCTCGGTTACGAGCCGTGCGCCGACGCAGAGGCGCAACGCGGCCTGCGGCGCATCGTCCTGCCGTTCCAGCCGGACCGGCTGGCCGATCAGGCAGCGCTGCGCGGCGACCTGCCGGTCTGAAGCGCTGCCGCCGATCTCCTCGCTCATGTCGCGCGCCAGCGCCCGATGGACGGCACCGGTCTCGGCGATCGAGACCGGTTTGCCGCCGCGCAGCAGCGTGAACGGAAAGATCGTGGCCTGCGCGAATTCCTCGTCGTCCGCGCCGGTGTTCTCGACCGCAGCCGGCACGGGGCGAAGCGACGGCGACAGCGCGATCATGCTGTCGACGCCGGCGGCAATTTCGAACAGTGCCTTGGCGCGGAAGGCTTCGGGCACGGCGTAGTAGCTGCCGATCTCGGCCAGAGCCGCCTCCCAGCGCAGCCATTGGCCGAAATTCGGCCGGCGCTCGAAGCGCGAGCGCAGCGCCGTCCAGGCCGTCGGCCAGTCGCTGCGGCCGGCATAGTCGAACAAGCCCGGCGCGATCGCACCCATCCGGTCGAGCGAGCGCGAGCGGCCTTTCGGCACCAGCAGCGCGCCGCTGAAGGCGGGCCCGCCGAAGAATTTCGAGCCGGTGATCAGCACCATGTAGCCGCGGTCGAGATAGGAGCGCAGCCGCCGGCGGCCGAGCCGCGCCTGGCAGGCATCGACGACGACCTGAACCTTGCCGGGCCAGCGTCGCGCGATCTCGTCGAGGCAGGCTGTGGTCGGCGCGCGCCAGCCCAGTTTTGAGCAATCCATGATCTGCAACAAAACGCCTCGACCTTGCGCGAGGCTGGTCTCGATCGCGCGCAGCACTGCGTCATCGGCATCCTGGCGCATCGCGACGCCGGCCGCCATGTCGATCAGCGGCACCGCGATGCTATCGCCGGCGAGCCCCGTCACCGCGCCGTCCTTGCGCACGGCGATGCCGCTTGCCGTCATCGTGCTGAAATGGTGGCCGCGTGCGGTATGGGTGGTTCCGCTTCCGGTCTGGTCGGCGCCGACCACGATCGTCACCGGCGGTGCGCCGAGCACCGCGCGCGCCACGCACAGGGCGTGAAGCTGCGAATCCGTGCCGGACGGCGAGAACACGACATCGATGCGCGGCGAAAGCTGAAGGTGGCCGCGCAGCTCGTCGCGCATGTCCTCGCAGCGCGCGTCGAAGGCGACCTCGACCTCGTCGAACAGGCATTTGTGCATCAGCTCTTCGCGCGCCAGCGCGGCGCGATCGTAGGCCATCTGCGAGATCGTCGATGCTGTCGAGGAGGCGAAATTCCAGAGCTCCGGCTCCGGCGACGGCGCGCAGCCATAGGCGTTGACACGCTCCTTCGGATCGAGCGCCAGTCGCGGATCTCCGCCGGAGGCGAGCAGCGTGTCCAGCGGCGTGAAGAGATCCCGCAGGCGGTAGCGCGAGCCGCCGTCGGACGCGTGCTCGGTGGCCGACAGACGGGATGCGCCGGCGCTCATCCCGAAAGGCTCACGCCGCATCGGCCGCCGCCGCGGGCGCCGCTGTGAATTGCGAAGTGATGTCGCCGTGGAACACCGACGGCCCGACGTGATCGAGCGAGCTCTGGATGTCGGCCCAGATCTCGCCGCCGATGTCGGTCCAGCGCTTGCAGAAGGCGAAGTCCTCGGAGAGATAGGTGCCGGTCGCAGGATCGATCATGCATTCGAACAATGCAAACCGGTTCTGGCTCGCCGCCAACGTATCGTGCGAATGCTCGCGGAAGAATTGCAGCGCCGCGTAGTCCGGATGCCGACACATCGCCTCCAGCACGTGGCGGCGGATCATCAGGAAGCCGGTGCCGGCGTAGCGCACGCGGGTGAAGCCGTTGACCACCACGATGCGGTCGGGGTCCTCGATCTCGAGCACGTAGTCCAGCGAGGCCGCCGGAACGTCGGGGCGGCCGGCTTCGATCGCCCGCTTCGCCTTGTCCCAGTTGACCCGCTTGATCGGATAGCAGCCGGCAACGACATCCGCGCCGCACTCGATCAGCCGGAACACCTGCTCCGGCGTGAAGCCGATGTCGGCATCGATGAACAGGAAATGCGTCGCCCTGGGATCGTCCAGGAACATCGCGGCCAGGTTGGCCCGCGCGCGCGTGATCAAGGCATCGCCGTCGCGCAGGAGCACCTTGAGCTCGAGATTGGCCATGCCGTGCACGGCGCGCTGGAGCGCGAAGATCGAGCTTGCATAGATGCTCGACACCTGCCCGCCGAAGCATGGCGTCGCCACCACCAGTTGCATCTTGTCCGACATCGCCCGCTCCGCCCCGCTCCAATCCTCACCAAGAGGTAAAGAGGCATGGTTAACGGCGCCTTAACGCATCCTTACAGGAACTTGACGAGCGAGAGCTGCGACAGGTTCGAGGTCACCTGGTAGGACGCCTGGAGCGCGTTCTGGAGCGCCAGAATCTCGCTCGCGACCTGATCCGGCGAGGCCGATTCCGCCTGGTCGATGATGGTCTGGAGCTGCGCCTTGGCCTGGGTCTGGCGCGTGCCCGCGTCCTTCATCGTGTTCTGGGCCATCGCAAGGTCGGTCTGGATGTCCTCGATGCGCTGCTGGCCGGGCTGCTTCGTCAGGGCCTGCGTCACCCGCAGGCTCAGCGCGGCGACCTGCCCGCCTGAATACTGCCCGGTCGGCGAGGTCGAGAACGTCCCGAACACCGCGATCGCCTGCAACTGCTGGCGGATCGCGTCCTCGTCGGCCTGCGCGCCATATTGCACCGTGACGGAATCGTCGACGCGCGCCACGGCGGTGGAGCGCGGCGAGCCGGGCCCGTCATTGCCCTGGTACCATTTCACGGTCGTGGCCGAGCCGTTGACCAGCGTTGTCGCCGAGCTCGCGGGCGAGGTGCCGACGCGCAGCGGCGGTTGCGTGGCGGTCACGGGCGTCGAGGCGAAACCGAGCGAGCCCAGCGCTCCCGTATTCGAGCTCGTGATGTTCAGGCTCGCAGCGTCGTCGGTGTTGATCGTGATCGCGCCGCCATGAACCGTCGAGGGCTTCGAAGTCCCCGTGATCTGGTCGATCTTGCCGAGCAGGGTCTGGATGCTGTCGCCGACGTTGAGCTGGTTGGCGGTCGCGCCGGAGTTGACGAAGGTGAGCGTGGTGCCGTTGACGGTGATGGTGTCGCCGGCGACGAAGCCCGGTGAAATCGAGTCCGAAGGGCTCGCGCCGGACAGCGTCGTCGCGCCGGTCACGGGCGCCGCCGTCGCCGCCTGATTGTTGACGGGCGTGCCGATCGCGGAACTTGCGGTGTTGAAGAAATTGTCGCCGGCAACGATCGCGGATGCCGCCACGAGCGAGGTGTTGGCAAGCTTCTTGATCGCGGTGTTCAGCGCGGTGTTGAGGTTCGTCGCCGTGTTGGTCGGGTTGACGGGGGTGCTCGCATCGATGGCGAAACTGCCGAGCGGCGTCGGTGTCGCCGTCGACGCGGTCAGGTCGATCTGCTCGGTCGTCCCGTCCGGCAGCGTGAACTGCACGCTCAGCTTGTCGCCGTTGTTCGGATTGACACCGTTGAGATCGACCGAGAACGACACCGGCGAGCCGCTCGGGCCGGTGACGGTCGCCCCCGTCAGCGTCGAGGAGACCGCGGCGATCTTGAGCCCGAACGGCGATCCGGCGGCGTCCTCCGACACCTGCACCGAGCTCGGCGTCGGCTGCGTCTGCACCAGTCGGCCCATGCCGCCCGCGCCGAGGTCGGCGGCCTGGCGCTCCGCCATGACGGTCTTGAAGCCCGCCTGCGTCGTCGTGCCGTTGATGATGTCGCCGGCATCCGCGACCGACTGCGTGTTGAAGGCCGTTCCGGAAAACAGATAGCGGTTGCCCGACTGCGTGTTGAGAACGCCGACCATCGAGCCGAACTGGGCGGCGGCGGTGTTCTGCGCAACGGTCTGCCCGTTGACGTTGAGATCCTGCGCGGTGTTGGCGGAGCCGGTCTGCACCGTGTTGCGGATCGTGGTCAGCGACTGGAGCGCGGTGTTGGCGAGGTTGATGCTGACGTTGACGTTGGTCATCGTGTCGGTATAGGCGGCGATGTTGGACAGCTGCGCGCGTCCGGCGATCGCAAAGCCCTCGTTGGTGCCCATCCCGGAATAGTTCTGCGACAGCTTGCCGGTCGAGAGCTGCGTCGAAAGGTCGGTGAGCTGCTGGTTGATGTTGCGGATCTGCGAGCCGAGAACCGACGAGGAGTAATTGACGCTGCTGATCGACATGTTTCAGAGCCCTGTTACTTGTTACACTTGAGCCTGGAGCAACGTGTTCATCATGCTCTGCACCACCGACATGACGTGGGCGTTGGCGGCATAGGCATTCTGGAGCTGGATCAGGTTCGACATCTCCGAGTCCAGATTGACGCTGGAGGTCGAGTTGAACTTGGCCTGCAGCGTCGAGACCACGACGCTCTGGCCCTGCTGGAGCTGGGTGGCCTGGGTCGCGGCATTGCCCTGAATGCTCAGGAACTGCTGCAGATAGTTCGAAACGCTGCCGGTGAAGGGCTGGCTCGCCGAGCCGAGACCGCTCTGCGGCGAATAGGAGAACACCGCCGAGGTGAGCTGCGAATAGAGATAGTCCGAGCGCGTGGTGTCGCCTGCGGGCGTCACCGGCGAGGTGCTGTAGACCGACAGCCTGGTCGGGTCGGTGACGAGCTGCGTGTTCACGGCGATGCGCCCGGCGAGGCCCGTCATCTGCGAACCCGACGCCGTGATCGCGCCGGTGTAGAGCACCTGTCCGCCGTCGGTGAACAGCGGCAGTTGCGGATTGCCCGAGGTCAGCGACGTGATCGTCTTGGTGGTCGAGGACGAATTGACCTTGGCAAGGCCGGTGTTGTCGTCGGTCACCCGCAGCGTGGTGGCCGTCGCCGGCGACGGAGCTGCAGCGAACGACAGATGCGAGCCGGAGAGCGCGGTGTTGAGCGCCGAGGCGATTGCGCCCATGCCGCCGGAGAAATTCACCCCGATCTGCATCGGGTTGGCGTTGGTCGCGTTCTGAAGCGGCAGCGCCGCCGGATCGGTCACGTTGACCAGCGTGACCTGGCGCTGCGTGTTGGTGGTCGTGTCCGTGTAGGTGATGTTGACGCTGTTGCCCGGCTGCGCACCGGCGAGGTCGAGATCGAACCCGGCCGGCGGACCGGAGACCGTGCTGCCGGCCGTGGTCTTGTCGGACAGCGCGCTCGACATCGTCGCGGCGAGCTGGTCGATCTGGTTCTGCGCCTGCACCAGCGTCTGGTCGCGCAGCTTGAGATCGGCCGCGATCTGGCCCGAAGACACCACGTTGTTGGCGACGACGTCGAGCTGCGAACCGTTCGGCAGCTTGATATTGAGCGCGCCGACGCCGGACTGGGCCGGATTGATGTTGTAGAGCGAGGTTGCCGACAGCGCACCGGCGGACGCAAAGGTGAATTGCGAGGCGAGCCCGGCGCCGACCAGCTGGATGCCGGTGGTGGTGTAGATGTTGGCCTGGTTCGAACCGTCGGTGGTGACGCGAACGTCGACATATTTCGACAGCGTGTTGATGGCCTGGTCGCGCTGGTCCATCAGCGTCGCGGCCGAGGGGTCGTTTGCCGACAGGCCCTGGAGCCTGGTGTTGATGTCGGCAACCTGCTGCATCGCGGCGTTTGCCTGCTGTGCCGAGGTGCCGAGATCCTGCTCGACGTTGGAGCGCAGCGACTGGATGCCCTTGGTGGTGAGGTTGAGCTGCTGTGCCAGCGTCTGCGCCGCGCCCAGGGCAACCGTTTGCGCCGACGACGAGCCCGCGCTGGTCGAGAGCGCCTGCAACGCCGTGGTGAAATTGTTCAGCGCGGTTTCGAGCGTACCGCTGTTGCCGGGCGTGCCGTAGACATTCTGAAGCTGCTTCAGGATGTTGGCCATCTGGTCGGCGTAGCCGCTGCCCCCGGTTTCGGTACGCAGCTGGTTCAGCACGTAGGTATCGAGCTCGCGGCTGACGCCGGTCGTCATCGCCGTCGAGCCGAAGTCGCCGGTGGTGACCTCGATCTGGTTCGGCGTCTGGACGACGTAACCCGGCGTCTGCGAATTGGCGACGTTCGAGGAGACGATCGAGAGCGCGGCCTGGTTGGCACGCAGACCGCTCATCGCACTGGCGAGGGCTGAACTCAAACCCATGTTGACATGCCGCCTTTGGTTACGTCACGCGCGATCAGCGCAACACGTTCAGGAGGTCCTGCACCATCGAATTCGCGGTCGTGATCACCTTGGTGTTGGCCGAATAGGCCTGCTGGGTCACGATCAGCTTGGTGAATTCGTCGGCGATGTCGGTGTTCGAGCCTTCCAGCGACGAGCCGCTGATGGTGCCCGAAGCGCCGTCGATCGCCGGTCCAGACTGTTCGGTCGCGGCATAGGCGCCGCCGTCGAGCGCCTTGAGGTAATTCGTGCCGTTGAAGTGCGACAACGAGACCTGTGCGAGGTCGAGGTTCTGACCGTTGGAGAAGGTGCCGACCACGAGGCCGTTGTTGTTGACTGCGACCGAGCGGAGCTGGCCCGCGGCGTAGCCGTTCTGGGTGATGGTGTTGATCGTCACCGCGCCGCTGGTGCTGGCATATTGCGTCAGCCCGCCCGAGGAGATGTTGAAGGCGACCGAGCCGAGCGACTGGCCGCTGACGCTGACGTTGTTGATGGTGATGCCCGAGCCGCTCGGCGAGGTCAGCGAGCCATCGGCGGCAAAGGTGAAGGCCTGGCCGGTATTGACCCAGCCGACCGTCGTGCCGGTCGCGTTCGGGTCGGTCTGGTAGAACAGGTTCCAGGTATCGGAATGCCCCGCCCCCAGCGACGCGCTGTCGGTCTTGGCCCAGCGCAGCTGCAGGTTCACCGGCGTGCCGGCGGCATTGTAGGCGGTCACCGCGCCTCCGCTGATCGATTCCTTGGTGAAGGTCGAGATGTCGTTGCCGACCACACCGCCGGTACCGGCGGTGCCGCCGCCGTCGCGGTTCTTGGTGATGGTGGAGGTGAAGCCGAGCGCGGCGAAGGCCGCACTGTTGGAGCTGGACACCGACAGGTTGGAGACGGTGCCGGTGTTCAGCGTGATCACGCCGCCGCTGCTGACCGACGATCCCGACGCGCCGGAGAGCGCGTCGATCTTGCCGAGCAGGGTCGTGATGTTGTCGGTGATGTTGATCTGGTTCGCGCCCGAGGCGCCCGAGGCCATGAAGGTCAGCGTCTGGCCGTCGACCGTGATGGTGTCGCCGGCTGCAAAGCCCGACGAAAGCACCTCGGCGCCGCCGGCGCTTGCACTGCCGCTCAGCACCGTAGAGCCGGTGATCGCGGGCGAGGACAGCACGTTGCCGCCGCGCGTCACGCTGCTGATGCCGAGGGCCGTGGCTGCCGTGCCGCTGTTGACCGCCACATCGACGCCGGTACCCGTCGAGATCTGGATGTTGCCGCTGGCGGAGAGCGAGGCCGTGACGCCGGCGCCGCCGGCGGTCTGGATCGCATTCAGGATGCTGGCCACCGTGGCCGTCGTGCCCGCGCCGAGACCGATCGTGGTGTTGCTGCCAACCGTCGTGACGGTGGTGCTGTTGTCGAACGTGACCGTGTTGCCGTTGATCGTCAGGGTCTGGCCGCTCAGCGCGGTGAGAATGCTGGAGGCGAGATGCGTACCCACGGTGTTGTCGAGGGACGTGGTGGTCGAAGCCACCGCGGACGAATTGTTCTGAAGCGCAACCGTGCCCGTCCCCGTCGTCGACGAATAGGCCGTGCGGATGTTGCCGGTGGCGGCTGCGCCGGACACCGTCGCGTTGGTGTAGGGCGCGGGCGGTGTGCCCACCGGCAGCGGGTTGGCCGAGAAGTCGGACGGATTGAGGCCGCCTTCTGCCAGCAGCGTGCCGGTCGACGCGGTCGTGCTCGCCGCCGTGTTCGGCTGGGTCGGCAGGTTCGCCGCGTACTGGATCGAGGTGGTCGCCTGCGCCGGGATGAAGTTATTCTGGAATTTCAGGACCGTCGCCACGTTACCTTGCGGGTTGCCGGTCTTCGGGTCGACCGTGACGCCCATCAGATAGTAGCCGGCGCCGTTGACCAGATTGCCGTTGGCATTGAGCTGGAAGTCGCCGCGCCGCGTGTAGTAGGTGACGCCGCTGAACACCGGCACGTTGTCCACGATGCCAGTCGCCTTCTGGATCGAGAAGAAGCCGTCACCGGTGATCGCCATGTTGGTGGCGACGGTGGAGCCCGAGATCGTGCCCTGCGTGGTGATGGTGGCCTTCGCGTTGGCGGTCACGCCGCCGGCGACCTGCTTGCTCGGCACCGAGGAGTCGGGAATGAGATCGACGAAGCTGGTCCCGATGCCCTTGTAACCGGTGGTGGACGAGTTCGCGATGTTGCCGGAAATGTTCTGAAGCGCGTAGGACTGCGCCTGCAGGCCACCCACCGAGGTGTTCATTGCATCGAAGATACCCATAACTTTGTCTCCAGATCCGATCTCGGCGGCCGGTCGACCATGGCCGCAGTCGGGAGAGACTGTCGCAAGGGCTATGCCAATGCGGGTATCATCGAAAAATCAATGACTTGGATAGGAAGGCCCCGGTCCGATGACCGGGGCACAATTGCCGGGCCGGCAACAATTGCCGGGATCAAACCTCACCCAAACTTCACCCAGGCCTCACGTCGCCGACGCCGCCGCCGGGTGGAAGACCAGCCCGAAACCGTCGATGCAGTAGCGCAATCCGGTCGGCTTCGGACCGTCGTCGAAGACGTGGCCGAGATGGCCGCCGCAGCGCCGGCAATGCACCTCGGTGCGGAGCATGCCAAAGGTGCGGTCCTCGGTCTTGCCGACATTGCCCTCGATCGGCTGGTAGAAGCTCGGCCAGCCGGTGCCGCTCTCGAATTTGGTATCGGACGCAAACAGCGGCAGGTCGCAGCCGGCGCAGGCAAAGATGCCCTTGCGGTGTTCCTTGAGCAGCGGGCTGGAGCCCGGCCGCTCGGTGCCTTCCTTGCGCAGGATTTCATATTGCTGCGGCGTGAGCTGGGCACGCCACTCGGCGTCGGTCTTCTCGATCTCGAATTTCTGGGCGGCCTTCTCGCCAGCCTCGGCAGGCGTCCCTCTCAGCCAGCGGAAGGCCGAAAGGCCGAACAGGCCGGCGACAGTCGTTAGCAGGATGCGGCGGTCAAACATCTCATTCTCCGTGCGCGAGGAGTCCACGCCCTGAGATACGGGCTCTAACGGCCGACGTTACACTTCCGGGCGGAGTTTTTCTCACCTTATCGCGAGACGCCGTCATCCTGGGACACGGGTTCCACGGCTTCGGCCGCAGGCTTCGGCGGTTGGGCCAGCCGCGGCCGAACCCCGGGCGGCGGACGGCGCGGACCGGTCCCGGCGGCCCGGTTGGCTTCGGCCAGCCGCGCCTCGCGTTCCCTGTCCTTGACCCGCCCGCGTTCACGATAGCGGGCAAGCGAGCCTGCGGCGGCGGAACTCGCCCTGCCCCAGACCCCGACCAATTGGCCCGCCACACGTCCCGTGGCGCCGCCTGCCCAGACCAGCTCGAACGGCGAGAACAGCCGCCATCGCTCGTCGCCCCACAGGATGCTGCGCGCGATCATCTGCCCGGCCATGGCCGAGGTGTTCATGCCCTGGCGGCCGAAGCCGCTCGCGACCCACAGGCCTTTGCGCAACTGGCCGATCTGCGGCATGCCGTGCACGGTCTGGCCGGTGACGCCGCCGAACGTTTCGGTGATCTCGACATTGCCGAGCTCGGGGAAAACGGACCGGACCCGTCGCCTGATCGCGCCCGCAAAGCGTTGCGGTCGGGCCGCCCAGGTGGTCTCGGGGCTCTCCCACATCAGCCTGTCGCCATCGACGACGCGGAAATGGTCCACGCCATCGGAATCCATCACCGATCCCTTGAAGGCGATGATCTCGTGCACGCGCTCGCCGAGCGGCGCGGTGATGCCGGCATAGCGCCAGACCGGCAGCAGCGTTTCCGACAAGCGCCTCAAAGGCGCGCCGAGATGGATGTTGCCGGCGAGCACGATGTGGGTCGCGCGCAGTCGCGCCGAGGGCGTGACGATGCGCTTGCGGATGCCGGAATGATCGATGCTGACGACCGGCGTGTCCTCGAAGATGCGGGCGCCTGCGCGCCGCGCCAGCGCCGCGAGGCCGTGTACATATTTGCGGCCGTCGACCTGGAACGCCTTGGGATAATGCACGCCGTGGAAGTAATGATCGGTCTTGAGCACCGCGCGGACGCGATCGACCTGCCAGCCCTCGACCTCGGTGTCGAAATCCTCGTTCAACATCTGCAAGCGGCTGATCAGCCGGTCGCCGGCATCGACGTTGGAGACCTCCAGCACGCCGCTGCTCGGGCCGATTCCCGGCATGTTCTCCTCCGTGGCGTTGGCCCGGACGAACTCGGCGCCCTCCTTCGACAACGTCCACAATTCGCGCGCGTCCTCGAAGCCGATACGCTCGACCAGATCGGTGAGTGGCAGCGCGAAGCCCGGCATCACGGTGCCGAACTGGTTGCCGGAGGCGTTCCAGCCCACATGGCGGCCCTCGAGCACCGCGACGCTGGCCCCTGACCGGGCCGCCTCCAGCGCGATGGAGAGCCCGGCAAGCCCTGCTCCGATCACGCAGATGTCGGCATCGAGATCGAACGACAGCCGCGCGCGGTCGCGAAAGCCGGCTTCTTCCTGGGACACGCTTGTGAAAGTCTCGCTCATGTCGTTTTCTTAGAGCATGATCCGGAAAAATGTGCAGCGGTTTTCCAAATAGATGATGCTCAAACAATATTGGACCGATCGGGCGCTTGTCACCTTGTCCGCAACCCGCGTCCCTAGTTTATTCTGGACGTGTAACGATTCGAGAATGCCATGCGCCGTTTGATGCTGCTGCGTCACGCCAAGACCGAGACGGACGCGCCGAGCGGCCGTGACCAGGACCGCCGCCTGGATGAACGCGGCCACAAGGATGCCGCGCAGATCGGCGACTGGATTGCCGCCCATCCCCCCTTTCCCGAAGCCGTGCTGGTATCGCATGCCGTCCGGGCCCGGCAGACCTGGGACATTGCCTGGGAGACGATGAAAGACCGCGTCGCCGCGCCGCAGGTCGAGGTCCTGCCGGAACTCTACGGCGCCGATCCCGCGCAGATCCTGGAATCCATTCGCACTGCAACCGCTCCAGCCGACCCGAAGCAATTGCTGCTGGTTGCCCACAATCCCGGCATGCACGAGGCCGCGCTGATGCTGACGGGCGGCGGCGATCCGGCCAGCGCCAAGGCGCTCGCCGACAATCTGCCCACGGCGGGGCTTGCGATCTTCGACTTTGACGTCAAGGATTGGGGTGACGTGGCCTACCGCCGCGGCAAACTGGTGCAGTTCGTCAGCCCAAAGCTGCTTCGATAGTTCAAAGCTGCTTCGATGGTCCAAGGTTGCTTCGATAGGCCAAGGCTGCTTCGATAGTCGAAGGCTGCTTCGATCGGGTTGAGACGCGCGGGCGCCGTCTCGACCGGTCGGTCCAGCCCGATCAAGAGCTGCTGAAGATTTGGAGGCGCAGATGTTCAAGTCCATCCTCGTGCCCATCGACCTCGCCGACACGGACCTGGCAAAGCCGGCGATTGCGACCGCGGCAACGCTGTCGCAGACCTGGAGCGGCTCCGTCCGCCTGCTCAACGTGCTGCCGATGACGCCGGTCATGCTGGCCGAATACGTTCCGGCCGATTTCGACGAACAGCAGCGCCAGACCTCGGAAGAAGCGCTTGCCATCGTCGCGCGCGAATCCGGCATCGAGGCTTCTCGCATCTCCAGCGTCGTGCGCCAGGGCGGCATCTACCACGAGATCCTCGAGGAAGCGGTGCACATGAAGGCCGATTTGATCGTGATGACCTCGCACCGGCCGGCGATGCGCACCTATTTCCTCGGGTCGAATGCGGGTCACGTCGTGCGCTACGCCAAGTGTTCGGTGCTGGTGGTCAGGCATTAGCTCGGAGCAATGTCGTGAAGCAACGGTGGCGGAGATGGACTTACGAGGTCCCGCTCGCGATTGGCGATGCGCTGTGGGATGTGCTGGTCGTACAACTGGCCGCGCTGTTGGACAGACTGACGGTGCGGAAGGTCATCGCCTTCATCCCCGTCGTGATCCTCGTACTGGCCTACTACCACAGCATCCCGATCCCGCCGGAGCTGATGCTGGTCGGCGACTTCCTCGCCTATATCGACATCTTCTCGGCGCTGTTCCTGCTCGGCGTGTTGAGCCGCGTCACGACGATCCTGTTCGTGGTCAGGCAGGCTGCCGCGCGTATCGCCCTGCTCGCGGGCAGCGTCGTCGCGCATGTGCGGCGGCTCGACGTCCGGCATCGGCGCCAACGCAGCGTACCGACGAGGCCGCGCCGCAAGCCTGATCAATCCGGGGACGATCGAGCTTATGGCGGCGTCTGGGATCAGGTCGCGGTCGCCTGATCCCAACTATAAGCCCTTGCGTTGCCCGTCGGGCAAAACACACAACCTACCGGTCAACGCCCGCCATCAAAAATATTCGCCTTTACAGAATTTCGGAATAGGCGGATAGTGCGCGCACTCCGGCCCAACGAAGAGGGGCGTATCGCGATCGTCACGAACGCGGGCCGGACGGCGGTGGACGTGGGTCACGTCGGCGCGGAGGGTTTTGCAGGGCGGGCAACCGTGAGCGAAGCCACCGCGCACACGATCGGTGTGATCGGCGTACGGCAAAATCGTGTGGTCCTGGCGCCCGCAGGCTGGCGTCAAGCGTTGCGGTGATGTGGGGGCCCGACCGGGCGCGCGCATCGTCAGCCGCAAGGCGACGGGGGCAATAGTGCATCGCTCCCCGGGGAGAGTACGACATAAGCCGTCAAACCACTGCGCAGGGAAGGCCGGATGTCTGGCTACACCTGTATGCCGCTGTGCAAATTCTTGTTGCCACCTTCCGCACAGTGGACCGTGGGTGCCCGGCCGGCACCCGGTCTTCCCTGCGCCCTCTTTCACTTGAGGGTGTCGAGATGAAGCAAAGCTCGGGCGACATGCGCCGCGAGAGGGCGAAGGTGCGTCCGCAAACGAGAATGCAAATTGAAAGAGCGGGGCCGACGCCCCGTGCTCCGTCATTGCGAGCGCAGCGAGGCAATCCAGAGACTTTCCGCGGTGGCAGGCTGGATTGCTTCGCTGCGCTCGCAATGACGGAGCAGAAGCAGCTACGCACCAAGCCTCGGTCTCGTGCCCCGGACGCTGCGCAGCAACGCTTTGCGTTGAAGCGCGTCCGGGACAAGAGAAGATGCGCTTACAGATACCGCGTCAGCTCGGCCTTGAACTGCCCGTACACCGCATCCTCGATCTGGCTGCGATTGATCCCGATGTCGCGCAGGGCGCGGTCGTCGAGCTCGTTCAGCGTCTTGACCGCTGTGCGGTGCTCCAGACGATCGAACAGGGCATAGGCGGCGTTGACGAGCGTGCTGAAAAATCCGCCCGTCGAGGACGGGCGTAAACTCCGCCCGGCAGTTTGGGAAATCGTGGTCATGTTTCTTCTCCGGCCTGTGGTCCACGCGGCGAAGCGGATGCCGTTGGCGCAGACGCCTGAGCGTTTGCACCTCATTTGCCGTCGGATTGCTCTCGCTATCCTCGGCTCAATCGCGGGCCTTGATGGAACTTAAATGCTCCAGTACACTGCTCGGAGCAAGTGAAACATTGCTCTCGGTGCAATAATGTCCAAGTTCGAGTACGTGAAGCTTGCCGATGCCATTGCCTCGGATATCTCTAACGGCACGTTAAGGCCCGGCGACCGGCTGCCGCCGCAGCGCAATTTTGCCTATGACCGTGGCATTGCGGTCTCGACCGCGAGCCGGGTTTATACGGAGTTGCTCCGCCGCGGGCTCGTCGTCGGCGAGGTCGGCCGCGGCACCTTCATCTCCGGCGACATCAGGCGCGAGGTCGAGGCGCTGAGCGAGCCGCGCGACGCGCGGATCGACTTCGAGGTCAATTACCCGCTGCTGCCGCAGCAATGGGCAATGATCGCCAAGAGCCTTGCCGGGCTGGAGCGCGTCGACGCGCTCGAATCCGCGCTGCGCGTCTCGACCAGCACCGGCACCAAGAGCGCGCGCAATGCCGCCGCCGCCTATCTCGCGCGCAAGGATTTCGCGCCGCAGGCCGAGCAGATCGTCTTCACCGCCAACGGCAAGCAATCGCTCGCGGCCGCACTCGCCGCCCTCGTTCCCACCGGCGGCCGCTGCGGCGTCGAGGCGCTGACCTACCCTTACGTCAAGAGCATCGCGGCGCGGCTCGGCATCACGCTGGTCCCGATTCCGATGGACGAGTTTGGCGCGCGGCCCGATGCAATTCAGAAAGCGCATCGCGAAGCGCACCTGTCGGCGCTGTATCTCCAGCCCATCATCCAGAACCCGCTCGGCGTCACCATGAACGCGACGCGGCGCGCCGACATCATGCGCGTCGCCGAGAAGCTCGACCTCACCATCATCGAGGACAGCGTCTACGGCTTTCTCGCCGACGACACCCCGCTGGCCGCGCTCGGGCCGGAGCGCTGCATCGTGATCGACAGCCTGTCCAAGAAGGTCGCACCGGGCCTTGCACTCGGTATCCTGGTGGCGCCGCCGCATCTGCGCGAAAGCGTGATGGGCGCGGTCAGGACCGGCGGCTGGATCGCCTCGGGCCACGCGCTCGCATCCGGGCAGCGGCTGATGGCCGACGGCACCGTCGCCGAGCTGACACGGCTGAAGCGGATCGACGCCTCGCGCCGGCAGCAGACCGCGGCAAGGCTGCTCGCCGGCTACCAGATCTCGGCCGATCCGCGCTCCTATCATCTCTGGCTGACGCTGCCGTCACACTGGCGCTCACAGACCTTCGTCGCCGCGGCGGCCCGGCGCGGCATCGCGCTGACACCGTCCTCCACCTTCGCGATAGCTCATGGCCATGCACCGAATGCGGTGCGCCTCGCGCTCGCCCCGCCCACGTTCGAGCAGCTCGATGCCGGCCTGCGCACGCTCGTGTCGCTGCTCGGCACAAAGGAAGAGGATTTCGACTCGACGGAGTAGCTCTCAGGTCTTCGGCCATTCAGCGATGAAGCCTTGCGCCCTGTACGGCTCGATCTTGTCCCATTCATGCAGCATGCGGCGGCAAAATTCGGCATCGGTATGCCAGAGCGCGCGGGGCGTCGCGAAGCTGTCGACGGTGAGCAGCATCTTCTCGACCTCGGGCCAGTGCCGATGCAACGTCATCGGGTAGCGCCGCGCGGTCCAGGTGTTGCCGAGACAGATCACGCTGCGAATGTTCTGCAGTCCGAGCGCCGCATCGATGACCGGCAGCGAGAAAATCACGTTCTCCCCGGTGTTCATGGCGCGATGCTCCTCGAGGACAAGTTCCGCCGGAATACCCGCCACAATCATCGCCGCCTTGATGATCGTGCACTCGGATTGCTCCGAGCCCGGCGTCACGCCGCCGCTGACAATCGACCAACGAAAATAGCCCTGGCGCCAGAGCCGCGCCGCGGTGTCGGCGCGCAGTGCGACATCCTCCCGGGTCCCGAACATGAACAACAGATCGGCCGGCGCGAGCGGCGTGTCGATCAGGTGCGTGCGGTTGATCTCGGCGATCTCATCGGCCGTAGGCCGGCGCGCGCTGCGATCCAGGGTGGACATGGCTGCACGATCCGACACCGGCGGCGGCGCGCGAAGTCACGTTTGATTGCGGACGATTGCAGCTAGGGCAGCAGGGCCTTCGGCACGCGATCGAAGCTGTAGCTCTGCGGCCGGTTGCACCGCACGAAGCCGCCGACCTGCCAGGCGAACAGCGCGGCAAATCCGATGATGAACAGCGCACCGGCGAGCTCGCCGATCATGAGCGCGCGGATCAGGAGTCCCGTCATCGCCACCGTCAGCACCGCCAGGAAGGCCAGCACCGCGGCATAGGTCTGGCGGCCCAGACCGGCGGTCAGCACAGCGCGGCTGCCCGCTTTCGCCATCCGCGCATGAAGCTCGATGATGAAATCGCGAAAACCATTGTTCTGCGGCGCCATCAGCGCCGCGGTCTGCCAGCTCGTCGACAGGATCGCGATACGGCCGCCCTTGGTGTGGCTGACATCGGCGCGAAAGCGGTGCTGCTGCATCGAGACGGGTCGGAACGACAGCCGGATTGCACTGATCTCGTCATAACGCCACAGGCCGGAACGGCCGGGGATGTGCCAGGAAAGCCCCTCGTCCGTCAGTTCGAAGCGATGCGCCGAGCCGATCAGCGACGCCTTGTAGGCATAGCTCGCGACCGGCGCCGCGTCGGCTCCCGCGCCCTGCATCTTCACAATCAATCCAATCCGCGATCAGCTTGCATCATCGCCCTCCCCCATCCTACAAGCGGGGCATGGCTGAGACGATCTTTTTCCCGCGCCGGCTGATTCTCGGCGCCGCCGTGATCTCCGGCGTGCTGCTCGCGCTTGCGGTGCACATGCTGGGCGCGCGCTACGGGCTCGACCTCGGGGGCCTCTGGCACTCCGACACGCATGAGTTCATCCCGGCGGGCGCGGCGATCGCGTGGTGGCTGATCGCCTCGGTCGGCTTCTCCGGCGGCTATTTCACCGCGACATTGATGCAGAGCGCCGCCGACGGCCAAATCCCGCAACGGATGCGGCAGTTCCTGATCGCGGTCGGCGTGCTCCTGCTGGCGGGCGCGGGCCAGGTTGCCTCGGCGCCCAGCCCGATCCCGACGGTCTCGGGCGTGCTGGCCGGGCTTGCGGCGCTATGCCTCGGCGCCGTGATGGCGTTCTGCGGCGCGCATTTCGCGCTGCGCCGCGGCTGACCTCAGGCGGTCGCGCGCAGCCGCGGCCGGTTCAGCATGATCGCGACATCGGAAGCCGGCCGCGGCTTGCTGAACAGATAACCCTGCGCCTGGGTGCAGCCCTCGCGCCTGAGCAGCTCGAGCTGCGCGTCGTTCTCGACGCCTTCCGCCGTGGTGACGATTCCGAGGCTGCGGCCGAGACCGGTCACGGCGCGGATGATCGCCATGGAATCCTCCCGTGTCGCCAGCTCCGACACGAAGGAGCGGTCGATCTTGATCTTGTCGAACGGGAAGCTGCGCAGATAGCTCAGCGACGAATAGCCGGTGCCGAAATCGTCGAGCGAGATGCGCACGCCCATGGCACGCAGCTCGTGCAGGGTGGTCAGCGTCGTCTCGCTGTTCTGAAGCAGCACGGATTCGGTGATCTCGAGCTCGAGACGGCGCGCATCGAGTCCCGAAGCGGCCAGCGCTTCGGTCACGGATGCGATCAGGTTCGGATTCTTGAACTGCACCGGCGACAGGTTGACGGCGACGTCGACATCGTCGGGCCAGGTGGCCGCGTCGGCGCAGGCGCCGCGCAGCACGAACTCGCCGAGCTGAACGATCAGTCCGGTCTCCTCGGCCAGCGGAATGAAGCTGATCGGCGCGATCAGGCCGCGCTGCGGATGGTTCCAGCGCAGCAGCGCCTCGAAGGCGACGACGCGACCGCTGGCGACGTCGCGGATCGGCTGATAGTACGCCTCGAATTCGTCGCGTTGCAGCGCCGCGCGCAGATCCATCTCCAGCAGGCGCCGCGCCTGCGCGCGCGCATCCATGCCGGTCTCGAAGAACCGATAGGTGCCGCGGCCGTCCGCCTTGGCCCGATACAGCGCGAGGTCGGCGTTCTTCAACAGCTCGTCCGGATTGTTGCCGTCCTGCGGCGCCAGCGAGATGCCGATCGAGACGCCGATGACGATCTGATGGTCGTCGATCTCGTAAGGCGCCGAGACCACCTCGACGAGGCGGCCGGCAAGGGATCTTGCCGCGGTTTCCTCCGACCGTCCGATCTGGACCACGGCGAACTCGTCGCCGCCGAGCCGCGCGACGGTGTCGCTCTCGCCGACGGTGGCCTTCAGCCTGCGGCCGACCTCCTTCAGCAGCGCATCGCCGATGGGATGGCCGAGCGAGTCGTTGATGTCCTTGAAATGATCGAGATCGAGACAAAGCACCGCGAGCTGGTCGCCCGACCTGGTCCGGAGCAATCCCTGCTCGAGCTGCTCGTGGAACAGCACGCGGTTCGGCAGACTTGTCAGCGCGTCATGGCGGGCCATGTGCGAGATCTTGGCCTGCGCCTCCAGCCATTCGGTGATATCCTCGAAGGTCGCGACCCAGCCTCCACCCTGCATCGGCTGGTTGACGACCCGGATGGACCGACCCAGCCTGCTGACGACATCGGTCGTGGTACGGCTCTCGCGCGCGTCGGCGACGAGGCGGGCGAAGAATTCGCCCGCATCGCCCTGCCACTGGCCCCTGGCCTGCTCCTCCCGCAGCACATCGACCAGCAGGCGGCCGGCGAGCGGGATGTCGGTGCGGCCGAGCATCGCGGCATAGCGTTCGTTGAACAGGATGATCTTGCCGTCCGCGTCGAACATGCACAGTCCCTGCGACATGTTCTCGAGCGCCGTGTCCAGCACGATCTGCTGGCGGCCCAGCTCGCCCTTGGCGCGGCGGTCGAGCAGCGCGGCCACGAGCGCAATCGCGATGATCGCAACAGCGGCACCTGCGGTGAGGAAGGACAGCGAGGCCGGCGAGACGGACAGCCCGCTGATCGCGATCGTCGGGTCCGGCGTCAGCAGCACCGCGCCCATCGCGGTGAAATGATGCGCGACGATGGCGACCGTCAGCAGGGCGGTCGCGGCCAGCGCATGGAAGCGGTTGTCGCGCCGCGCTGCGACGAACAGCGCGAGCGCTGCAAACACAACTCCGAACAGCACGGAGGCGGCAACCGTGCTTCCGATCCAGTCCACGCGCGCCGGCATCTCCAGCGCGGCCATGCCGGTGTAGTGCATCGTCGCGACGCCTGTGCCGACGATTGCGCCGCCGAGCACGATCCACGGCGCGCGTGAGGATGATACCGCGATGCTCAGCCCCACGAAGGTCACGGAGATCGCGAAGACCAGGGAAAGGATCGTCACCGGGATGTTGTAAGCGCCGGCGCCACCCGGCCCGTAGGCGAGCATCGCGATGAAATGCGTCGCCCAGATGCCGCATCCGCTGACGGCGGCGTCCAGGGCGATCCAGGCCAGGCGACCGGGGCCGTTCGACGCCCGAGCCCGGTGAAACAGGCTGATCGCCGCCGCGCTTGCGAGCAGACACACAGCGCCGCCAAGCGCCACAAGCCGCCAGTCGTGCTCTTCGGCGAGACAGTAGAATACTTGGTACATTGCAGGCCCCTATCGACCCGCACTTGAACCGACAGAGGTGGATAGTCGGTAACTGGCTACGTGCCCCCTTCGGGGATGGTGAACGGAAGGTGTGTCCATTCGCTCGGATTGTTCATCCGCGCGCCGGTGCACCGAGGCCGATCACGGCGGCGGCGAGCAGCAGCACCGCCGCCGACAGAATCAGCGACAGATGCATGCCGGTCACGAACGCCCCCTCCGAGGCCACCAGCGAGCCGAACAGCGCGACGCCGAGGACGCTGCCGGATTGCCGCGTCGCGTTCAGGACGCCCGCCGCGATACCGGAGCGCGCCTTCTCGACGCTGCCCAACAAGGTCGAGGTCAGCGGCGGCACCAGCAGCCCAAGTCCGCCGCTGATCGCAATCATCTGGGCAAGGATCGCCCAATAGCTCGTCCCGGCCTCGATCCAGAGCAGGCCGAGGCAGCCAAGCGCCGAGACGCAGGCGCCGACGACGATGGTCGGGCACGGGCCGATATGCTCGGCGAGGCGCGGCGCCAGCAGATTGAACGGCAGCACCGCCCCCATCATCGGCACGAAGGCGAGACCGGTCCACCACGCCGACAGCCCGTTGATCCTCTGGAAGTACAGGCTGAGCACGAAGATCAGGCCATAGATCGCAATGTTGACGAGCAACCCGACGAGCGAAGTCAGCGCGAACAGCCGGTGGCCGAACAGCGACAGCGGCAGCATCGGCTGTACCGCGCGGCTCTCGCGCCAGACGAAAAGCGCGCCGAGAATGGCGGCTCCGACGAAGGCCGCGATCACGGCTGGATGTTCCCAGCCGAGCGAACCGCCTTCGATGATCGCGCCGGCCAGCGCCCCCAACGCACCGATCGCGGCAAGCTGCCCGGGCAGATCGATCTCGCGCGAGCGCGCCTGCGTGGTTTCGCTGGCGCAACGCCAGCTCAGCCACAGGCCGGCAAGCCCGATCGGCAGATTGACCAGGAAGATCGCGCGCCAGCCGACCAGCGTGATCAGCGCGCCGCCGACGAACGGGCCCGCGGTGAGGGCAAGGCTCGCTCCGGCGGCCCAGACCGCCACGGCACGGCCGCGCTCGCGGTCGTCCGGATAGGCATGACTGAGCAGCGCGAGAGAATTCGGCACCAGGATCGCCGCCGCCAGGCCCTGGACCAGCCGCGCTGCGATCAGCACGGCCGCATTGGGCGCCAGTGCGCAGGCGAGCGAGGCCGCGGTGAAGATGGCGAAGCCCGCCATGAAGATGCGCTTGGCGCCGATCCGGTCGCCGAGCGCGCCGGCCGTCAGAATGAACGCGGCAAATGCAATGGTGTAGGCGCTGACCACCCATTGCAGCTCGGCGACGCCGCCGCCGAGCGTCCTGCCCATCGCACCGAGCGCGGTGTTGACGATGGTGACGTCGAGCTGCACCACGCCATAGCCGAGGCTCATCGCGGCGAGCGTGAGGGAGGTTGCAAGACGCGAGCCGGCACGCGGCGCGCCGGCTCCGTCGTCGAAGGATTCATTTTTGATGGTGCTTGCTCGCATGCTGCCAACTCGGTTGCAGCCCCATGCGAAACATACGCTTCCATCCCGCCGTCATGTTTCGACAATGACCGAATGATGGATGCGTCACATGCAAGCGCCGCGCGGATGGCCGCGCGGCGCTTTTTTTGATTACCTCACCTTAGCTGGCCGCGCGGAGATTCACCTTGCTCTCGGCGAGCGTGGTCAGCTTCTTGTCGGTCGCCTTCTCTTCCTCCAGCGTCTTGGCGAGCACGCTGGCGCAGTCATTGCGGCCAAGCTGCTTGGCCCAGGCGATCAGGCTGCCATAGCGGGCGATCTCGTAATGCTCGGCGGCCTGCGCTGCGTTGATCAGGGCGGCGTCGAGCACCGCTTTGTCCGCGACCTCGCCGGCGGTCTCGTCGGCCTCCTCGATGATGCCGTCGATCGCCGGGCAGTCGACCGCCTTCACCTGAGCACCGTGCATCTTGAACACTTCCTCCAGCCGCTTGACGTGCTGCTTGGTTTCTTCGAGGTGCGTCAAAAAGCCCTGTTTCAGCTGCGGATCGGTGGCCTTGTCGGCCATTTTCGGCAGGGCCTTGGCGAGCTGCTGCTCGGCATAATAGATGTCCTGAAGCTGGTGCACGAACAGGTCGTTCATGGTCTTGATGTCTTTCGTGAACAGTCCCATCGGTCCGATCCTCTCGAGGTTTCGGGAACACGGACGCAGCGGCCTGCAAGAAAAGCCGCGTATTCCGCCATGTTCGATTGCTGATGGTGGCCTAACGGGCACCCGGCATCGGCGTTCCAAAAAAGCCCGCATCGCTTGAGCTGGAACAATGCCGACCGCGCCAGGATTTGAAACCATGCCGAGACACGGACGCGAGAGCCGAACCGGTCCCACGACTCATATGCTTAACGCCCGCCCGATGTGAACCGCGTATGACAAAAGTGGCCGGTCCGGCGCAGAACCTATCATTGTCAAGGGCTGCACAAGTTACTGTTTTTGCCTTAAATGAGCTACATCATGCCTAGCGATCGAAGCCCATTTCGGGCAGTGATCGCACCCGACCGGCCAATCTCTGGCCCGGTCGGTTTTGCCCCCCGCCGGGAGGACGAATGCACGGACTGCTGCCCGCGCTGAAACGCGGCTTCAAGAGATGGATCGGCTGGCGACGGCTCGGCATTGCCGCGAGCGTCTTCATCATCGCCTTCGCGATCACCACGCTGGTGCGGACCCTCAAGGGCATCGATACCGGTGTCATCCTGACCGCGTTGACCGAGATTCCCCGCGGCAATATCGGGCTGGCGGCGATCTGCGTCTTTTTCGCGTTCTGTACGCTGACCTTCTACGATTTTTTTGCACTGCGAACGATCAGCAAGAAGCACGTGCCCTATCGCATCGCGGCGCTCTCCAGCTTCACGTCCTATTCGATCGGCCACAACATCGGCGCCACGGTGTTCACGGGTGGCGCGATCCGCTTCCGGATCTATTCCGATTACGGGCTGAACGCGATCGACGTCGCGAAAATCTGCTTCCTGTCGGGGCTGACCTTCTGGCTCGGTAACATCTTCGTGCTCTCGATCGGCATGGCGATCCATCCCGACGCCGCGTCCTACATGGATCAGCTGCCGTCATCGATCAATCGGCTGATCGCGCTCGGCGGCCTCGCCTCGATCGCCGCATATCTGGTCTGGCTCTGCATGGGCGAGAAGCGGCGCGAGCTCGGCCAAAAGGGCTGGAAGGTGGTGCTGCCCTCGGCGCCGCTGACGCTGGTGCAGATCCTCATCGGCGTGGTCGATCTCGGCTTCTGCGCGCTGGCGATGTATCTGCTGGTGCCGGCCAGTCCGCAGATCGATTTTCTGTCGCTTGCCGTGGTGTTTATCCTGGCGACCCTGCTCGGCTTCGCCAGCCATGCCCCCGGCTCGATCGGCGTGTTCGACGCCGCCATGCTGGTGGCGCTGCCGGAATTCGGCCGCGAGCAGCTGCTGGCGACGCTGCTGGTGTTCCGCATTCTCTATTTCGTGATCCCGTTCGGCCTCGCCATCTCCATCATGGGCGCGCGCGAGCTCTGGATGAACGTGGTGGAGCCCTGGCAGGAGCGGCGGCGGCTGGCGGAGGCCTGCGCACAGGCCAACCTGCCCAAGCAGGTGACGCCCATGGAGCGCGAGCGGCTGCTGCGGCAGGCCAACAAGCGCTGACGCGGACGGTCCAGACAAAGGTTGCAGGCGGGGGAGCAATGCTCTCTTATTTCCGCCTCAACTTTGCCGTTGAAGACGCGGGCCATGATCCGAGCATCCCTTCGCACTCTCTCCGCAGGCGCCCTGCTGCTTGCCGGGATCCTGACCGCCTTGCCGCCCGAGCGCGCCGCCGCGCAGGACTCCGGCGCCCTGCAGATCAATTGGGAGGTGCGCAACCGCTTCCGGCTGTTCCGCGAGGAGCGTGATTTCCTGCTCCATGTCGAGAATGCGGGCAACCGCAGCATTCTCGCCGCCGAACAATCGCTGGAACTCCAGAGCGAGGGTCGCGGCTGGGCCCGCAACATGGTCAACCGCCTCTGCATCGACCTCCAGGGCCGGGTCAACCAGCCCTGCACCCGGGACAACGTGAAGGAAAACTACCTCACCCCGGTCGATCACCCCGTCACCGTGCGTCTCACCGGCGCGGTGCCGGTCGGCGCTACCTGCGCCTGGTCGTTCGACGACGGCGACGGGCCGCAGACCTCGACTTTCGACTGCGCCGAGCCGGTCAATCTGCGGGTCCGCTATGGCAAGCAGACGGTCGCGAGCGTGGACGTCTCCTCCGGCTCCGATCCGACCCAGCGTGTCCAGGCCGAGATCCAGGTTCGCGACATCTTCGTGGCCGGCTTGGGGGACAGCATCGCCTCGGGCGAAGGCAATCCGGACCGGCCGCTGGCGCTGTCCGACGAAGGCTTCTGCTTCCGCTCCTATCTCGGCACCGCCGCCGGCGGCCAGTACTACCGACCGAGCCGCGCCGGCTACAAAGGCGGCCGCGCCTGCGAGGCGCCGGATTCGCTCGCCAACTGGCAGCGCTACGGCGCGCTCTGGTTCAACTCACCCTGCCACCGCTCGCTCTACAGCTACCAGGCCCGCACCGCGCTGGCGCTCGCTGTGCGCTACACCCACGTCGCGGTGACCTTTTTGCCGCTCGCTTGCACCGGCGCCAGCATTGGCGACGGACTGCTCGGCTCGCAGCGCGCCCGCGAATGTCCGCCCGGCAAGACCGGCGTCTGCAACACCAGCGTGAACGCGCAGGTTGCCGAGTTGCGTGAAGCGCTCACCGCCGCCAGGAAGCGCCAGCCCGACCGCACGCTCGACCTCGTGCTGCTCTCGGTCGGCGCCAACGACGTCTATTTCTCCGGCCTCGTCGCCGACGTCATCGTCGACACCGCGACCGAGCGCGCCCTGTTCCGCCGCTCCGGCGTGATGGCGAACGTCGATGATTCCCGCGATGCGCTGGCGCGCGAGCTGCCGCAGAATTTCGTCAAGTTGCGCGAGGCGCTTAAGCCGCTGGTCGGCGGCGACCTCTCGCACGTGGTCTATGTCTCCTACGCCAACCCGGCGCTCGCCGATGGCGGCGTGCCCTGCCGCGGCGGCCGCGCCGGCTTCGACATCCACCCGTCCTTCAACGCCGACCCGCAGCGCCTCGCCCGCGTCTCGACCTTCGTCGACACGGAATTCCTGCCGCAACTGAAGGGCCTTGCCACCTGCACCCGCGGTGCGCTGTGCCGCGATCCGGAAGCCGACCGCATGACCTTCGTCGACGCGCACCAGGCCGCGTTCGCCGATCACGGCTTCTGCGCGCATTCGGGCAACGATCCGGAGTTCGACCGCACCTGCTTTGCCGAGAACGGCCAGAGCTTCAATCCCGATATCGTGAGCGCGGCGAGCCAGCCGATGCTGTGCGGCCGCAGCGCCTCCGAATTCCGCGCCTATCTGCCGCGCGCGCGCTGGATCCGCGACGCCAATGACAGCTACTTCGCGGCCATGACCTATCCGCAAGGCCTGCCGGCCGCGAGCCAGCCGACCGACATCCACGACGCGACCTGGGGCGTGCTCTCCGCCATCTATGGCGGCGCCGTGCATCCGAGCGCCGAAGGTCACGCCGCGATGGCGGACGCGGCGCTGCCGGCCGCGAGCGCAGTGCTCGGGCTCGATGCCGTGCCGCCCGGCGTGACGCGCGGACTGCTGCCGCAACTGCTTCCGGGCGCGCAGCAGTAAATAGCAAGAGCGAACTCTCTCCGCGCCGTCATCGCGAGCGCAGCGAAAGCAATGACGAGTTGGTGGCTCGAGCACTCGATCCCGGTCACGATTTCCACGCATCGTTTCCTCGACCTGCCGTTCCATCAATCCAAAAACGGCATCAATCGATACCCCCTTGAACTTGGACACTTTGCCGCGCGCGCCTCTAGGAGTCGCAGTGAGGAAACATTTCGAGTTCTAAGGAGGCGCGTGATGAGCGCAGTGGTGTCCGCAACGGACGTGAGGAGGTCTCGCGTCAGGTTGTTCATCGTGACCATGTTGTTCCTGGTCACGACCGTCAATTACGCCGACCGCGCCACGCTCTCGATCGCGGGCCCCGCGCTCTCCAAGGAGCTCCATCTCGATCCCGTCGCCATGGGCTACATCTTCTCGGCCTTCGGCTGGTCCTATGTGATCGCGCAGGTGCCGGGCGGCTGGCTGCTCGACCGCTACGGCTCGCGCCTCGTCTATGCCTTCAGCATCATCGTCTGGTCGATCTTCACGATGATGCAGGGCTGGGTCGGCTTCTTCAGCGCCGGCACCGCGATCACCGTGCTGTTCGGCCTGCGCTTCCTGGTCGGCATCGCCGAGGCTCCGTCCTTCCCCGCCAACGCCCGCATCGTCGCGGCCTGGTTTCCCGGTAACGAGCGCGGCACCGCATCGGCTTTCTTCAATTCGGGGCAGTATTTCGCCACCGTGATCTTCGCGCCGCTGATGGGCTGGATCGCGCACGACTACGGCTGGCGCTACGTGTTCTTCGTGATGGGCGCGCTCGGAATCCTCATGGGTCTCGCCTGGATCAAGACCATCTATGGCCCGAAGGAGCATCCCGGGATCAACGAGGCCGAGTTCGACTACATCAAGGACGGCGGCGCGCTGGTCGATCTCGACGCGCCGAAGGACGATCTGAAGCACGAGCGTGCGCCGGACTCCGGCCCCCGCTGGGACCACATCCGCCAATTGCTCTCCAACCGCATGATGCTCGGCGTCTATCTCGGCCAGTACTGCATCAACACGCTGACCTATTTCTTCCTGACCTGGTTCCCGGTCTATCTCGTCAAGGAGCGCGGCCTGTCGATCCTGCAGGCCGGATTCGTCGCGACGCTGCCGGCGCTGTGCGGCTTCATCGGCGGCGTGCTCGGCGGCGTCATCTCCGACGCCATCCTGCGCAAGACGGGTTCGCTGACGCTGGCGCGGAAAATCCCCATCGTCGGCGGCATGCTGCTGTCGATGTCGATCATCGCCTGCAACTATGTGGACGGGCAGGCGCTGGTGGTCGGCTTCATGGCGCTCGCCTTCTTCGGCAAGGGCATCGGCGCGCTCGGCTGGGCCGTCGTCTCCGACACCTCGCCGAAGGAAGCCGGCGGCGTCTCGGGCGGCCTGTTCAACACCTTCGGCAACCTCTCCTCGATCAGCACCCCGATCGTGATCGGCTACATCCTGGCCGCGACCGGCTCGTTCAACGGCGCGCTGGTCTTCGTCGGCGCCAACGCGCTGGTGGCCGCATTCGCCTATCTCGTGATCGTCGGCAAGATCGAGCGGGTGGTGCTCAAACGTTCCTCCTGAGGGCTCCTGCGGGAGCTTGACCAGGCAACTCAACGGCGGCGTCACAGCCGCCGTCTTTGTTTTGGGGGTAATCGATGCTAGAAGTGCCGGGGAAACGCCTTATTCATCTAAGGCATGTATCGATGTTCGACCTCAACCAGCTCCGCTGTTTCGTCACGGTGGCGGAGGAATTGCATTTCGGCCGTGCCGCCGCGCGGCTGAACATGACCCAGCCGCCGCTATCCCGGCAGATCCAGGTGCTCGAGCACATCATCGATGCGCCGCTGCTGGAGCGTACCAGCCGCTCGGTGCGGCTGACGCCTGCCGGGCGCAGCTTCCTGCCCGAGGCGCGGCGCATCCTGAAGCTCGCCGAAAGTGCCTCGCAGGTCGCCCGTCGCATCGCGCTCGGCAAGACCGGCTCGGTGAAGATCGGCTTCACCGCCGCCGCCGCCTACGGCTTCCTCCCGGAACTCGTCGCAGCCTGCCGCGCCAAGCTGCCCGAAGTCGACTTCTCGCTAAAGGAGATGGTGTCGGGCGACCAGTTCGAGGCGTTGAGCTCCGGCCAGATCGATGCGGGTTTGCTCAGGCCGCCGATCGCGCGCCCGGAAATCGCCAGCCGCCGCGTCGTCGCCGAGCCCCTGCTCGCCGCGATCCCGAAGAAGCATCCGCTGGCGAACGCCGAAACCGTCACCATCAAGGATTTCGACGGCCAGCCCTTCGTGATGTATTCGCCCTATGAGAGTCGCTATTTCCACGATCTGCTGGTGGCGCTGTTCACTCGCGCCGACGTGCTGCCGCGCTATGTGCAGCACCTCAGCCAGATCCACTCGATCCTCGCCATGGTCCGCGCCGGCCTCGGCCTTGCTATCGTGCCGGCGGCCGCGGCAAGCCTGAAGATCTCCGACGTGCGGCTGCGGCCGCTCAAGCTGCGCACGCGCGTGCCTGTCGAGCTGTTCATGGTCTGGCGCCGCGACGACGAGAATCCGCTGCTGTCGGCGCTCGTCAAAATCGCAGGTGAATTGTCCTCCGCGGAGACGATGGAAGATTGATGCTGATTTCGCATCGGTCGATATAGGCTTTGGCTTGGACGCGCATAGAACGGTTGCCTAAACAACGGCGCATGGACGCGCAGGCCTTGGTTGCGTCCTCCACAACACGCAATAAGGGAGCAGCGCCCATGAGCAAGATGACCCCGCAGGAGATGGCCCATAAGATCGGATCCGGCCTCCTGTCCTTCCCCGTCACGCCGTTCAAGGCGGATTACTCCTTCGACGAAACGACCTACCGCGCCAACATGGACTGGCTCTGCGGCTATGACGTCGCCGGCCTGTTCGCGGCCGGCGGCACCGGCGAGTTCTTCTCGCTGACGCCGACCGAAGTTCCGCAGGTCGTCAAGATCGCCGTGGAAGAGACCAAGGGCCGCGTGCCCGTGCTCGCCGGAACCGGCTACGGCACCGCGATCGCCCGCGAGATCGCGATCGGGGCCGAGAAGGCCGGTGCCGACGGCCTGTTGCTGCTGCCGCCCTATCTCACCCATGCCGAGCAGGACGGCCTTGCCGCCCATGTCGAGGCGGTCTGCGCCTCGGTGAAGATCGGCGTCATCGTCTACAACCGCGACAACGCCATCCTCCAGCCCGACACGCTGGCGCGTCTCGCAGAGCGCTGCCCGAACCTCGTCGGCTACAAGGACGGTATCGGCGACATCGAATTGATGACCCGCGTCCACACCAAGCTCGGCGACCGCCTGACCTATATCGGCGGCCTGCCGACCGCGGAGACATTCGCGCTGCCCTATCTCGACATGGGCGTGACGACCTACTCCTCGGCCGTGTTCAACTTCGTTCCGGAATTCGCCACCAATTTCTACGACGCCGTGCGCAAGCGCGATCACGCGACGATCCATGCCGGGCTGAAGGATTTCATCCTGCCGCTGATCGCGATCCGCAATCGCAAGAAGGGCTATGCGGTCTCGATCATCAAGGCCGGCATGAAGGTGATCGGCCGCGATTCCGGCCCGGTCCGCCCGCCCCTCACCGATCTCACCGAGCAGGAGATCGCGGAAGTGACGGCGCTGGTCAAGGATCTGCCCGCCATCCGATCGTCACAACAGGCTGCAGAATAACAAACGACAACAGGGAGGAGCGGACGATGGCAAGGACCGAGATCACCGGCGCACCGGTCGTCACCGCGATGCAGGTGATCCCGGTCGCAGGCCGCGACGGCATGCTCCTCAATCTGAGCGGCGCGCACGCGCCGTTCTTCACCCGCAACATCGTCATCCTCACCGACAATGCCGGTCACACCGGTGTCGGCGAGGTGCCGGGCGGGCAGAAGATCTGGCAGACGCTCCAGGATGCCCGCGATCTCGTGACCGGCAAGACCGTCGGCGCGATGAACAACATCCTCGCCGACATCCGCACCGCCTTCGCCGACCGCGATGCCGGCGGCCGCGGCAAGCAGACATTCGACCTGCGCGTCATGATCCATGCGGTCACGGCGATCGAATCCGCGCTGCTCGATTTGCTCGGTCAGCATCTCAACCTGCCCGTCGCCGCGCTGCTCGGCGAGGGCCAGCAGCGCAAAAGCGTCGAGACGCTCGGCTATCTCTTCTTCGTGGGCGATCGCCGCAAGAGCAAACTCGACTACGTCGCGGGCGAGACCGGCAAGCCGGAATGGTTCAACTTGCGCCATCAGGAGGCGATGTCGCCGGAGACCGTGGTGCGGCTCGCGGAAGCCACCCACGATCATTACGGCTTCGCCGATTTCAAGCTCAAGGGCGGCGTGCTTCGCGGTGAGCAGGAGATCGAGGCCGTCACCGCCATCGCCAAGCGCTTTCCGAACGCGCGCGTGACCCTGGACCCGAACGGCGCCTGGTCACTCGACGAGGCTATCCGGCTTTGCAAGGACATGCACGGCATCCTCGCCTATGCCGAGGACCCCTGTGGCGCCGAAGCCGGCTTCTCCGGCCGAGAAATCATGGCCGAGTTCCGCCGCGCCACCGGGCTGCCGACCGCGACCAACATGATCGCAACCGACTGGCGGCAGCTCTCGCATGCCTTGCGTCTGGGAGCGGTCGACATTCCGCTCGCCGATCCCCATTTCTGGACCATGCAGGGCTCGGTGCGCGTTGCCCAGACCTGCCGCGACAACGGCCTGACCTGGGGCTCGCACTCCAACAACCATTTCGACATCTCGCTCGCCATGTTCACCCATGTCGGCGCTGCCGCCCCGGGCAAGGTCACCGCGATCGACACGCACTGGATCTGGCAGGACGGCCAGGCGCTGACCAAAGAGCCGCTCCGGATCAAGGGCGGCAAGATCGCCGTGCCCGACCGGCCGGGCCTGGGTATCGAAATCGACAGGGCCGCCATCGACGCCGCGCATGACCTCTATAAGCAGCATGGACTTGGCGCCCGCGATGACGCTATTGCCATGCAGGACCTGATCCCCGGCTGGACCTTCGACGACAAGCGTCCCTGCCTCGTTCGCTAAGAAACTCTGGAGGAATACATGACTGCGATCCTGAAGAACTTCATCGGCGGCGAGTGGGTCGACGGCTCCGGCGTCACCAAGAACATCAACCCCTCCAACACCAACGACCTCGTCGGCGAATACGCCAAGGCCGACAAGGCGCAGACCGAAAAAGCGATCGCCGCCGCCAAGGCCGCCTTCCCCGCCTGGGCGCAGTCGACGCCGCAGGCGCGCTACGACGCGCTGAACAAGATTTCCCTCGAGATCATCGCCCGCAAGGAAGAGCTCGGCCGCCTGCTCGCCCGTGAGGAAGGCAAGACCCTGCCGGAAGGCATTGGCGAGGTCGCGCGTGCCGGCCAGATCTTTGCGTTCTTCGCCGGCGAGGCGCTGCGCCTGATCGGCGAGAAGGGCGCCTCCGTCCGTCCCGGCCTCGACGTCGAGCTCACCCGTGAGCCGGTCGGCGTCGTCGGCATGATCACGCCCTGGAATTTCCCGATCGCGATCCCCGCCTGGAAGATCGCGCCGGCGCTCTGCTACGGCAACACCGTGGTGTTCAAGCCCGCTGAACTGGTTCCGGGCTCGGCGCACGCTCTGTCCGAGATCATCACCCGTTCCGGCATTCCCGCCGGCGTATTCAACCTCGTGGTCGGCTCCGGCTCGGTCGTCGGCCAGACCCTGCTCGATCACCCCGACGTCGCCGCGATCTCCTTCACCGGTTCGGTGCAGACCGGCCGCAAGATCGCGCAGGCCTGCGTGCTGTCGAACCCGATGAAGAAGTTCCAGCTCGAGATGGGCGGCAAGAATCCCCTGGTCGTGCTCGACGACGCCGACCTCAAGACCGCCGTCGAGGTCGCCGTCAACGGTGCCTATTTCTCGACCGGCCAGCGCTGCACCGCCTCCTCCCGCCTGATCGTCACTGAAGGCATCCATGACCGCTTCGTCGCGGCGGTGGCCGAGCGCCTGAAAGGCCTGTCGGTGGACGACGCGCTCAAGGCCGGCGTCCATATCGGCCCGGTGGTCGACCAGAGCCAGCTCGACCAGGACCTGCGCTACATCAAGATCGGCCAGGACGAGGGCGCCAAGCTCGCCTTCGGCGGCGAGCTGCTCAAGCGCGAGACGCCCGGCCACTATCTGCAGCCGGCGCTGTTCACCGAGGCCAACAACAACATGCGCATCGCGCGCGAGGAGATCTTCGGCCCCGTCGCCGCCGTCATCCGCGCCAAGAACTACGAGGAGGCGCTGGCAATCTCCAACGACACCGAGTTCGGCCTCGCCTCCGGCATCTGCACCAGCAGCCTGAAATACGCCTCGCACTACAAGCGCAACAGCGAGTCCGGCATGGTGATGGTCAATCTGCCGACCGCAGGCGTCGATTATCACGTGCCGTTCGGCGGCCGGAAGGGTTCGAGCTACGGCGCCCGCGAGCAGGGCTCCTATGCCCGCGAGTTCTACACCACGGTGAAGACCGCCTATACCTATCCGGGCTAACCAAGGGCAAGATATCGTAGGGTGGGCAAAGCGAAGCGTGCCCACCGCTTGGGTTCGGTGTGAAGCATGGTGGGCACGGCGCGTTGCGCCTTTGCCCCACCCTACGACTTCAGCTTCTGAGGCAAAGCAAATGGACCAGTCAGTGGCAGCGAAAGAGCAGCCCCGCTACATCAAGCTCAACGAGCGCGACAATGTCGCGATCGTGGTCAATGATTTCGGGCTTCCTGCCGGCTCGCGCTTTGCCTGCGGCCTGACGCTGCGCGCCTTCGTGCCGCAAGGCCACAAGACGGCGCTGGTCGACATCGCACAAGATCAGCCGATCATCCGCTATGGCGAGGTGATCGGCTACGCGCTCGCGCCGATCCAGGCCGGCGAATGGGTGGACGAGGCGCGCATCCGCATGCCGGAGGCGCCAGCGCTGGACAAGCTGGAAATCTCCACCGCCGTCCCCGCGCCGCTGCCGCCGCTCGAAGGCTTTACTTTCGAAGGCTTTCGCAACACCGACGGCTCGGTCGGCACCAAGAACATCCTCGGCATCTCCTCCTCCGTGCAATGCGTCAAGGGCACGATGGAATACGCGGTGAAGCGCATCCGCGCCGAGCTGTTGCCGAAATATCCGAACGTCGACGACGTCGTGCCGCTGACGCACGCCTATGGCTGCGGTGTCGCGATCAACGCGCCGGACGCGGTTGTGCCGATCCGCACGCTGCAAAACATCGCGCTGAACCCGAATTTCGGCGGCGAGATCCTGGTCATTAGCTTGGGATGCGAGAAGCTCGCGCCCGAGCGGCTGGTGCCGGAAGGCGTCAGCGACGCCATTGTCCGCATGCAGGACGAAGCCTTCGACGGCTTTGGCGCGATCGTCGAGGCGATCATGACGCAGGCCGAAGCGCGCCTGAAGATCCTCAACAAGCGCACCCGCGAGACCTGCCCGGCGGCCGATCTCGTGATCGGCCTGCAATGCGGCGGCAGCGACGCGTTTTCCGGCGTCACGGCCAACCCCGCCCTTGGCTTCGCCGCAGACCTGCTGGTGCGCGCCGGCGCCACCGTGATGTTCTCGGAAGTCACCGAAGTGCGCGACGCCATCCAGCTTCTCACCCGCCGCGCAATCAACGAGGACGTCGGCCGCGCGCTGGTGCGCGAGATGGCCTGGTACGATTCCTATCTGGCGCGCGGCGGCGCCGATCGCAGCGCCAACACCACGCCCGGCAACAAGAAGGGCGGTCTTGCCAACATCGTCGAGAAGTCATTGGGCTCGATCGTCAAGTCCGGCTCGTCCGCCATCACCGGCGTGCTCGCGCCCGGCGAGAAGGCAACGCAGAAAGGCATGTTGTTCGCGGCCACTCCTGCCTCCGACTTCATCTGCGGCACGCTCCAGCTCGCCTCCGGCATGACGCTGCAAGTGTTCACCACCGGCCGCGGCACGCCTTACGGGCTTGCGGCCGCGCCTGTGATCAAGGTCGCGACCCGCAGCGAGCTTGCGCGCCGCTGGAAAGACCTGATCGATTTCGACGCCGGCGGCATCGCCACCGGCGAGAAGACCATCGAGGAAACCGGCTGGGACCTGTTCCGCCTGATCCTCGACGTCGCCAGCGGCCGGACAAAGCCATGGTCGGACCGCTGGGGCATCCACAACGATCTGACGCTGTTCAATCCGGCGCCGGTGACCTGAAGATCGCCGCGCCGGCGAAACCGTCCTGAAACACAGAAGCGATGCGTTTCCGCCTCGCTTCGTTCCGTCGCACCACGCAATCAAATATGTCCGGCGGCGGCGAGCGAATGTTCGTCCACGAGCGAACCTGTGGCGGCAGCGCCGCGACCAAACCTCCGATTGATATTTTTCAACGGAGATTTTTCAATGCGTATTCTCTCGATGATTGCCACTGCCGGTGCGATGATGGCGGGTTCGGCCGGTGCATTCGCCGGCGAGCTTCCCTCTTACGAGTGAATTCGTTTCCGATCTCGACGACGCAAGTCCAGGTGCTCGGCGGCGCCGGCGTCGAGCAGCAGCCGACTGCGCCCGCGATGGTCGTCGCCGGCATGCCCGCCTCGCCCACGCAAATGTCCGTGCTGTCGCCGCGCGTCAAGCGGCTTGCGGCCGCCAACGCCACCAGCGAGCAGCGTTGATCGGCGCTGAGCGAGGCGCACCACCTCATTATCTCATTCCCGCATTCGCGCGCCGACATCAATCGGCGCGCGCTCGATTTATATGAATACTAATTCCAAATCCGATGATTGCGGGACTATTGCGTCCCTCCTGCACTTCAAGCTTCCGACTACACTTGTTAGTCGTCGCCCCGCAAATGATGGGGTCGCAAATGACAACATATCTACGGACGGCGGCGGGATTGATCGGCGGCGTCCTGCCGCTGCTGGCAGGCTTGGTGGACGCCGCACCGGCCGAGGCGCAATCATCGTCTCAACAGCTGCCCGCCGTCGTCGTCGAACAGTCATCATCGCGGCCGGCGGCACGTCCGCGTCCGCTTCGCTCCCGCCAGGCTGCGCAGGCGGCGAGCCGCCGTCGTCAGGCCGAACGGATGCCGTCGAATGCCAATGCGCCGTCAGCCGGCGCAAGCACGGTGACGGAGACCGCAACAGGCCCGGTCCACGGGTACGTCGCGACCCGCAGCGGCACCGGCACCAAGACCGACACGCCGTTGCGCGAGACGCCGCAATCGATCAGCGTGGTGACCGCCGACCGGGTCACCGACCAGGGCTCAACCACCGTGCAGGAAGCGCTGCGCTACGTGCCCGGCGTGTTCGCCGATGCCTACGGCGCGGACTCGCGCGGCGATTATCCGCGCATCCGCGGCCAGGACCCCAACATCTATCTCGACGGCACCCGTGTGGTGAACACCTTCAACTTCAACGAATGGCGGCCGGAGCCCTACACGCTGGAGCGCATCGAGGTCTTGCGCGGCCCCTCTTCCGTGCTCTACGGCGACACCTCGACGGCGGGCCTGTTGAACCTGATCTCGAAGCGCCCGCAGGCGGAAGCCGCCAACGAGATCGGCGTGCAATATGGCAGCTTCAACCGCAAGCAGGTGCAGCTCGACTCCACGGGAAAGCTGACCAGGGATGGCGAGTGGCTCTACCGCTTCGTCGGCGTCTTTCGCGACAGCAACATGCAGACCGACTACGTCAAGGACGACCGGATCGTGCTGGCGCCGTCACTGACGTGGCGGCCGACCAACAACACCAGCTGGACCGTGCTCGGCAGCTATCAAAAGGACAAGACGGGCTCGTCGACCGCCTTCCTGCCGCACGAAGGCACGCTCTATCCCGGCCCCAACGGATTCATTCCGATCAAACGCTTCACCAGCGAGCCGGGGTGGGATCGCTACCGGACCGAGACCGGCGCGGTCTCCAGCCTGTTCGAGCATCGCTTCAACGACGCTCTGACCGTCAGGCAGAACCTGCGCTATACTCGTGTCGAGGGTATTTATCACGGCTTGTATCCGGACGTGTACTCCACGCCGGACAATCCATTCCTGGATGCCGAACGTCGCACGGTGGCGCGCTACATCTGGGCCCGGGACAGCGTCAAGGACAATTTCACCTCGGACAGCAATGCCGAGCTGAAGTTCGCAACCGGCGCGCTCTTGCACAAGACGCTGTTCGGCATCGACTACCGCGGCTACAAGGAGCGTGCCTCGTCCGGCGCAGGCTACGATGCGACGCCGTTCGATCTCTACGCGCCGGTCTACACCGGCGTCACGCCGCCGGTCATGTCGGCGGAGCCGGATCTCCGCCAGAGCCAGCTCGGCCTCTATGCGCAGGACCAGTTGCGGCTCGGACCATGGCTCGCAGTGCTCGGCCTGCGCCACGACGACGTCACCAGCGCCACGCAGGGCTCTCCGGTCGAGCATTACCAGGCGACCACAGGCCGCGCCGCACTGATATACGAGCTGCCGTTCGGCGTCACGCCTTACGTGACCTATGCGCAGTCGTTCAATCCGGTGTTCGGCAGCGGCGTCTGCGCCACGGTCTGCGCGCCGCAGCGCGGCGAGATGGTGGAGCTCGGCTTCAAGTACAATCCGACACCTGGCAACGCGATCAACGGCGCCATCTTCGACACCACCGAACGGAACCGGCTGGCCAGCGACCCCGACAATCCGCTGATTTCGATCCAGACCGGCAAGGTCCGCATCCGCGGCGCCGAGCTCGAGGTGCTGGCGCGCATCACGCCGGAGCTCGACCTGATCGGAGCCTACACCTATCTCGATGCCCGCGTGGAGAGCGGCGACAACACGGGCAAGCATGTCGAGACCGTGCCGGACCACCAGGCCTCGCTCTGGGCGAAGTACCGTCTCTCCCTGCTCGGCCTGCCCGGCGTCACGCTTGGCGGCGGCGTGCGCTATATCGGCACGTCATGGGACGGCACCGACACGATCCGCACGCCCGATTACACCCTGTTCGACGCCATGGTCGGTTACGAGACCGGCCCCTGGCGATTTCAGGTCAATGCCAGCAATCTCTTCGACAAGCGTCACGTCACCACCTGCCTCGCACGCGGCGACTGCTTCCTCGGCATCGGCCGCACGGTACTCGGCAGCGCGACCTACAAATTCTAGCAAGGAGGTTGACGTCATACCCCCGCGCATGAGGTAGCCGCACAACAGCGCGCGCTGAGCCAGCGCTTGAATCTTTGCGCCTTCTCCTGCAAGCCAGTTGGCCAAAGCTCGCAGGATTTTCATGCCATGACCCGGATGAAGGCAGCAGTGATACGCGAGGCCGGCGGACCCGAGATGCTGCGCATCGAGAGCTGGCCCGTGCCGACGCCTGCCCCGGATCAGGTTCTCATTCGCGTCAAGGCCTTCGGCCTCAACCGGTCCGAGCTCTTCACCCGGCGCGGGCTATCGCCGGGCGTGAGCTTCCCGCGCGTGCTCGGCATCGAGGCGGTCGGCCTCGTTGAGCAGGCGCCGAGCGGCCGGTTTCGCAAGGGCCAGATCGTCGCGACGGCCATGGGCGGCATGGGACGGCAGTTCGACGGCGGCTACGCGGAATATGTGTGCGTGCCGGCCGCACAGGTCCAGGCGCTCGAGACCGCGCTGTCGTGGGAAAGGCTGGGCGCATTGCCGGAGATGCTCCAGACCGCCTGGGGTTCGCTGTTCACCGCCTTGCAGCTCAAGCACGGCGAGCGGCTTCTGATCCGCGGCGGGACGACCTCGGTTGGCCTTGCGGCCGCGGCGATCGCCAGCAAGCACGGCGCCGAGGTGATCTCCACCACGCGCAATCCCGCGCGCACGGACCTGATGCGCTCCGCCGGGGCGGACCTTGCCATCATCGATGACGGCCGGATCGCCGAGAAGGTCAAGGCTGCAAGCGGAGGCGGCGCCGACAAGGTGCTCGAGCTCGTCGGCACGACGACGCTGACCGACTCCCTGCAATGCGTGCGGGCGAACGGCATCGTCTGCATGACGGGCATGGTCGGAGACAAATGGTGGTTCGATCAATTCAGCCCGATGGACGTCATCCCCAATGCCGTCAGCCTCACGGTTTACTCCGGAGGCCCTGACGACTTCATGCAGACGCCGCTGCAGGAACTGGTACGGCAGATCGAAACAGGCGCCCTTCGCGTCCAGGTCGGGCGGGTCTTTCATCTCACGGAGATCGCGGAGGCGCACCGCTGCATGGATGCCAACGCGGCCGGCGGAAAGATCGTCGTCATCACCGATTGAGGTGCGCCTCGTCCCAGATGACGGACCGGACGGCTAGGTCATGCTGCCCGGCATGAAGCAGCGCACGCGCGGATGGCCGTCGATATAGTGCTTCCACACCATGGTGCGGCCGATCTTGTTCGGCTCGGTGATCACGGCGCCGTCGGGCACGATGACCCATTCGTCGTCGAGATGCACGCGATAACGGCCCTTGTCGGATTCCCAATCGACATCGGCGACCACATAGCCGTCGGCATCGGAACAGCACTGGCCGTATTCGCTGTGCAGGCTCTCGAACCAGGGTTTTAGCGGTGAATTCGCGTAGCGGCCGTCGTCGCGCGCGAGCGCCGAAGTCGCAAGCAGCGCCGTCAGCCCCAACAGCGAGGCAGCACATAGTCTGGCAAGTCGCATGTCGTCTTCCTGCGGATCGCAATCGGCGCCGCGAGGGACAGACGCCGCCGTCCGCCTTCCGCACGGTGGCGGCAGGCGTGAAGACGGCGACTCGCTCCCCAGCGGCTTTGCAACAGCTATGCAAATCCGGCGCCAGCACGCATTCCGGGGAACTACTGCCGCAAGCTGTTGTGTGCACACATTGCTTCAGGCTGAGCACGCCCGCGATCTGCCGCAGCTATTTTTGGAGGCTTTCCTTGTCGTGCCGGGACGTGTACGAACGTTGCCGCGAACCTTGTCGCATTGTTTAACAGACTGTTTGGATTAGAGAAATCGGATGTTGGCGTGACAGGCATCGGACCGTCAGCGCTATGAGTTCCAGAGAGTTGCTCCCTGGCCAGCAGGACGCGACCGATTTGCCCGCAAACGAAGTGCAGTTTGCGCTGGTGATTTCGCGCATGCTGGAGACGGTGAAGGACGATCCGGAATTCCGGCGGCAGCTCGTCTACGATCTTGCCCGCTACAAGCTCCAGGAGCAGTTCACCTACGCCGACGCCAAGAACATCGACCAGATGAAGCGGGCGCTCGAGGTCGCGATCGAGGAGGTCGAGAAGTTCTCGCGTGAAGCGCCGCCGCTGGAGCGGTTGCCGCAACATCAACTCACCTCGTCGAAGGCGGGTCAGACAAGCGGCCCGCTTTTGTCCGCCGACACTCCGGTGCTGCGCTCGGGGATCGAGGCGTCCAAGCGGCCTGCGATCTCGGGCCCGCTCTGGCCGGTGATGAAGCGTACAGGGGCCATCCTGCTTGCCGCCGTCGCCATCGTTCTCCTCATTTCGCAGCGAGACCATATCGCCGCGCTGCGCCGGCTGGTTTCATCCCAGTCCCAGGAGATCGCGCTGGTCCCGCCCAAACCGGAGACGACGATTGCGGTCAGCAAGCCTGAAATGGTGACCGCCGTCGCGCCGCCGGCGAAACCGGCGCGCGTGCTTCCAACCGACTACGGCGTCTACGCCTTGATCGATGACAAGTCGTTGGCGGAGTTGAATGCGACCGGCATCATGGCGCCGGACATTCGCATCGCGATTTCACCGGAGTTCAAGAACCCCGACCGGCCGCATCTGCCGAACGGGCGCGTCAAATTCATCGTATTCCGCCGCGACGTCGCAAACGCGATTCCCGAACGGGTCGAGGTTCGGGTCGTGGCAAGGATCGCCAGAGAGTTCTCGAACGACGCCGCTGGCAAGGCGCTGAGTGGCGGAGACGACGTCGGCGTCATCCGCAACTTCGCCTATCCGTTCCGGGTGTCACCGATTCCCGGGGCGCCCGAGATGCTTGAGCTCCACGCCGGCGATTCAGAGCTCGAACTTCCGCCGGGACATTACGTTCTGAGCCTCGGCACGCAGGCCTATTACTTCCGGGTCGACGGCGAGATCACCGATCCCCGGCAATGCCTCGAGCGGGTCGTCGCCGGCGGCACCTTCTATGCACCGTGCAGGAAGGCACGAACGTACTGACGGTCCTGTAGCCCAGGTGAGCGCAGCGATAACGGCTGCCCCGCATGTCGCTTCGCTCATGCGGGCTACAAGAGAATGCGCAAGCAACCCTACTGCTTCTGCGCCGGCGCCATCATCGCGCCGCCCTTCTTCGCCGCTGGCGCGGGCACCGGCTTCGTCGCCGCGGTCGCCTGGGCAGGAAGATATTTGGCGACGATGGCTGGATCGACCTGCGCGATGTTGGCGTCGGGCAGGCGCGTCCAGGTCTCGTCCTTGCCGAACAGCGAAATGCCGAGGAAGCCACGCATGGTCAGGGTCTGGCCATCCGGGCTGACGGTCATCTTGGCCTTCCAGATGTTGCCGTCGCGCGGATTGACCACGTTGCCGCCATCATACTTCAACCCGTCGCGCTTCATGTCGCGGATGAAGGAGAGCCCGAGCACCGGCGCGTTCTTGCGATCGTCCGTGCATTTCGTGCAGGCCTCGTTCGGATCATCGCCGGCCCGCGGGAAGGTCTTTGCAATCACGCCTTCGAAGATGCCGTTGTGGTCGATGAAGAGGAACCATCCCACCGTCTTGCCGTCTTCGACCTTTTGCCAGAGGCCCGCGGCGGTCGGCTGGGCCGGCGCTGCAGCCGACATTTGCGCCGCAGCCGGGCTTGCCGCACCGAGCAACAGCGCGAGGAGCGAGAGCAGCCGAAAGCTGGAAAAGAAAATCCGCATCATCATCACCTTGCTGAGCCAATCGCCTTGCCGAGCCGCCACCGCAATGGCCGCAGACTACGGCGATTTCGCGAACGGTTCCAGCACCAGAAGCGCTAGCACCAGAAACATGGGGCATCGCCGCCCCGTCCTGCCGTGTCAGTTGACGCCAAGCTTCTTTTGCAGGCTGGAGGACGAGGTCGTGTACTGAAACACCAGCCGCTTGTCAGGATAGACGTAACGATGGGCTTTTTGCGACATCAACGCGCCTTCGTGGAAGCCGCACAGGATCAGCTTGATCTTGCCGGGATAGGTGTTGATGTCGCCGATCGCGAAGATGCCTGATACGTTGGTCTCGAATGCCGAGGTCTCGACCGGCACCAGATTGTTCTCGAGCGCGATGCCCCAGTTCGCGACCGGACCGAGCTTCATGGTCAGCCCGAAGAACGGCAGCATGGTGTCGCAGGAAATCTCGCTCACGATGTTGTCGTTGCCCTTGACGGTGGCGCCGGTGAGCTTGCCCTCGGCGCCCGAGAGCGCGGTGACCTGGCCGAGCCGCAGATCCATCTTGCCGCCTGCGACCAGCGCGCGCATCTGCTCGACGCTGTGAGGGGCGGCGCGAAAGTCGTCGCGACGGTGCAGCAGCGTGATGCGCTTGGCCAGCGGATGCAGATTGAGCGTCCAGTCGAGCGCGGAATCGCCGCCGCCGACGATCAGCACGTTCTTGTCGCGGAACGTCTCCATCTTACGCACGGCATAGTGCACCGAGGTGCCCTCATAGGCTTCGATGCCCGGTACCGGCGGACGCTTGGGCTGGAACGAGCCGCCGCCGGCCGCGATCACCAGCACCCTGCATTCGAACACCTTGCCGGCGTCCGTGGTGCAGCGAAATGCGGGATCGCCGATCTTCTCCACCGTCTCGATCATCTCGCCGAGATGGAAGGTCGGATGGAACGGCTTGATCTGCTCCATCAGCGCGTCGGTGAGGCCCTGCCCCGAAACCTGCGGAATGCCGGGAATGTCGTAGATCGGCTTTTCCGGATAGAGCTCGGCGCACTGGCCGCCGACCTTGTCGAGGATGTCGACAAAATGCACCTTCATATCGAGAAGGCCAAGCTCGAAGGCGGCGAACAGACCGCAAGGGCCGGCGCCAATAATCAGCACATCGGTTTTGATCACGTCGCTCATGTCGTCTCTTTATCGGTCGTTATCGGTTGGACGGCGCCCGGCGGGCAGAGGTGACCCTGCCTGTCTAGCCAACGGGGATGGATCAGGGAAGGCATAAAAGCGGGAGCGCCCCGCAGCCGCGCCCACTTGCCGGGTCAGGATAACTGGGCTGTAACGATCAAGGATATGACGGAGATCAATCGGTGAACGCACCAAGCCGCCTCGATACGACGCCGCGCCTGGAGGACTATCCCTATCGCCTCGCCGACAATGTCCGTTTCGGCGATCTCGATCCGAATCAGCACGTCAACAACGCGGTCTACGCCACCTATTTCGAGACCGGCCGTGTCACGCTGATGAAGAGCCCGGAATACGGGCTGACGCCGCCAGGGCTCGCCTGGATCATGGTGCGGCTCGACATCCATTTCCGCGCCGAACTGCACTGGCCGAACACGATCGAGCTCGGCCTCGGCGTCGTGAAGCTGGGGCGAACGTCGGTGACGTTCGAGCAGGTCGTGTTTTCGGAAGGAAAGTGCATCGCATCGGCGATTTCGGTCGGCGTGACGATCGACGAAGCGTCGCGGCGGCCGACGCCGCTCACTGCGGAGGTGATCGCGAAGCTGAGGCCCTGGCACAAGCGCGGCATCGAGGTCGCGATGCCGGGCCCATGATTCAATCAGTGAGGATCGGGCCTGCTGGAAAAATCAGGCTTGCAAGAAAGACAGGAAAGATCAGGCTTGGCGTTCCGGTGTCGCCACGACCAGCCCGTCGAGCTCGTCGGAAACCTTGATCTGGCAGGACAGGCGGGAGTTCGGGCGCACGTCGAAGCCGAAGTCGAGCATGTCCTCTTCCATCGGCGTCGGGCTGCCGACCTTCTCGCGCCAGGCTTCGTCGACATAGACATGGCAGGTTGCGCAGGCACACGCGCCGCCGCATTCGGCTTCGATGCCGGGAATGCTGTTGCGGATCGCGGCTTCCATCACGGTTGCGCCGTTCTCGACTTCCACCGTACGGGTTTCGCCCTTGTGGTCGACAAAGTGAATCTTGGCCATGTGTGCTCGTGCTGCCGCGGTGCTGTGAATGAAGGAGGGTCCGGGCTGTCCTATAACGGGTCGATTAGCCCGGCGCCATAGCGTTTTGAGGCGAAATGAATCCCGCTTTACGGGAAGAAAATACGTCAAAACAAGACGCTAGAGCCCGGTTCTGACCGCGCCGGCCTCAAGGCTTCAGGATCGCCTCGATGGCGGTGCGAGCCTCGGTCACCGCTTCTTTCAGCGCGGCGAAGGCGTGGGGCCGGTTCTGGCCGGTCCGGATCGCGGTCTCGAGGCTGGCTGCAGCATCCGCCACTGCAAAGGCGCCGATCCCGCGCGCCGAGCCCTTCAGCTTGTGGGCGAGTGCGCCGGCCTCGGCCGGCAGCGCTGCCATCGCCGCGATCAGGCGGACCGCCTGCTCGGCAAACATCGCCAGCACTTCGTGTTCCAGCTCAGGGTCGCCGAGCGTCATGCGGGAGAGGTGATCGAGGTCGAGCGGGCTGTCGATGGGTGCAAGCGGGGGCGAGGGCATCCAGTCCATCCGTTGCAGTTCAGGCGTCATGGCGCAGGCCCCCGGCATCGCGCGATGTCCGCCGGTCCGGCGGTCAGGTTCCTCTCACCGAAGCACGGAAATGGTTAACGAAGTGTTCGGGCCGTTTTACGTAAATCCGCCCGTTTATTGACGAAAAGTTGCCGCAATCCGGCGAGTCCCGTGGAGAATTGCATTTATTGCTAAGGCGTTACGGCGCGATCCTGTTAACGATGATTAAGATTGTCTTAATCGCAGGCATTTCATTCGCGACGCTCTGCCAATAGGATGTTGCGGAAATTGGCGGACAAGCCGTCCGGGTGGGGATGGCTCGGAGATCCGCGCAAGCGGCATGATCCGGTCTGTGGGCTTGCGTAGCGCGCAGGGCTCGCGGGGGGACGCGTAAAAGTAACGAGGGCTCGGACTGAACATGGCGAACACTCCGAAAAAGGTCAAAGACCCCACAGAAGTTGCGCTTTCTGCGATCCAGGAAGCCCTGAACATCAGCGACACCGCTGCGGACACCAGCCGCAACGCCTCGATGCGCAGCGAAACGCCACCTCCGGTAGCCCCGCCGGCTCCCCCGATGTTCGACGAACCGGGCTTCGAGCCGCGTCCTGCCGCGAACGAACGGGCGGTGTTCGATCCGATCGAGGAGCCGCGCTCCTCGCGCCGTGCCGCCAACGACGACCGCGAGACCATCGGCCAGTTGCTCCAGGCGCTTCAGAAGGGCCGCCCTGCCCGCAGCGTCTACACCTTCGCCACCATTTTCGCCGGCGTATGGCTCGCAGCCTGCGCGGCGCTGACGGTCGGCTTCCTGCCCTCGATCCAGGCCGCCATGGGCCAGAGCGGCGGCGTGCTCGTCATCGCCGGCCTGATCGCGATGTTCTTCGCGCCGATCATGCTGTTCTACTTCCTCGCGAGCCTGGTCTGGCGCGGCCAGGAAATGCGCATGATCGCGCAGGCGATGGCGCAGGTCGCGATTCGCTTCTCCGAGCCGGAAGGCTCGGCCTCCGATTCCATGGTCACCGTCGGCCAGGCCATCCGCCGCGAGGTCGCGGCGATGGGCGACGGCATCGAGCGCGCGATCGCGCGCGCCGGCGAACTCGAGACGCTGGTCGCCAACGAGGTCGCGGCGCTCGAACGCGCCTATTCAGACAACGAAGTGCGCATCCGCGCCCTGCTCCAGGACATCGCGCATCAGCGCGACAACCTGGTCGGCCAGGCAGAGCAGGTCCGCAGCGCCATCTCCGGTGTGCAGATCGATCTGCGCCACGACATCGCGCTGATCTCGGACGCGATCGCCTCGCGTGTCGACGAGGTCGCCAAGTCCATCACCGGCGCTCTCGAAGAGCGCGGCGCCCACATCACCGGCGCCCTGAGCAATGCCGGCGACAACATGATCCTCGCCCTCGGCGAGCGCGGCGGCGACCTGCTCGACCGCCTCGAGGAGGCCAGCAACGAGACCACGCGCGCCGTGCTCGACGCCAGCGAGCGGCTGACCACCAGCCTCAACTTCAAGACCGGCCACGTCCACGACGAGTTCGTCGACCTCGCCGACCGCGTCCACGAGATGCTGAACGAGCGCATCGACCGCATCACCGGCGAGTTCGAGCAGCGCTCCGCCGCGATCGTCGACGGCATCTCCGAGCGCACCGAGCAGGTGCACGACAGCCTGAAGAATTCGTCGGACTCGCTGCTGCTCGAGCTCGAGCTGCGCTCCAACGACATCTCGGCCAAGATCGACGACGCCGGCAGCCGGCTCGCCAACCAGATCATGACGAGCGGCGACAAGGCGAGCGAGGCGCTCGACGCCACCGTCAACACCCTCGTTGCCAAGGTCGTGAGTCAGACCGAGACCGCGCACGACTCGCTGTCGCTGCAGATGAGCGCCTTCGACGAGCTGGTGAAGAACCAGGGCACCGAGCTGGTCGAGAAGTTCGCCCGCGACTCGGGCACGCTGGGCGCGCTGATCACCCGCCACATCTCCGAGTTCGACCGCACCGTGAAGACGTTCGGCGGCGAAATCGTCGATCGCATGGGCCAGCGCACGCAGGACATCCATGAGTCGCTGAAGACCTATGTCGACAATTTCGACACCCGCTTCACCGAAAACGGAGGCGAGATCACCGCGAAGCTCGATCAGCGCCTGGTGCAGTTCGAGACCACGATCGGCGAACGTGTCACCAATCTGGATGCCTCGCTGAACGGCAAGATCTCCAGCCTCGACAGCACCATCGAAGGTCACATCAAGACATTCGACCAACAGCTCGGCAGCCGCGTCAGCGCGCTCGAGCAGTCGTTCGATACCCGCGCAAGGTCCGTCACCGAGACCATCGACGTACGCCTCAACACGCTCTCCTCGTCGCTGACCGACGGTGCCGCGCAGGCGATCCAGTCGGTCGATACGCGGTTGACGCACCTCACGACGACGCTCACCGGCGGCGCGTCGCAGGCGCTCGAGTCCATCGACTCCCGTCTCACCAACCTGACGACAACGCTGACCGATGGCGCCTCGCAGACGATCCAGGCGATCGATACGCGCCTGACGCATCTGACGACCACCCTCACCGGTGGCGCCTCGCAGGCGCTCGAGTCCATCGACTCCCGCCTCACCTACCTCAACACCGCGCTGACGAACGGCGCTTCGCAGGCCGTACAGTCGATCGACACGCGCCTCACGATCCTGACCTCGACCCTCACGGACGGCACCGCCCAGGCGATCGAGGCGGTCGACCGCCGCATCACCAGCGTCGCCGAGCTGATCGACGGCCGCAGCATGCATCTGACCGACACGGTCACGGCACGCTTCCAGGACATCCACCAGGCCATCGAGACCAAGGTCGGCTCGGTCGCTAGCGACATCGACGTGCGCGTGGCGCAGTTCGAGGACCTGCTCGGCTCGCGTGTCGAGGCCGTCGCCGGCCGCATCGAGAGCAGCGGCCGCCAGGCCAGCGAGGACATGATGTCCCGCGCCGAGATGATCTCGACGGCGATCCGCTCGCATGTCGAGGACGCCGAGCGCTCGCTCACCAACCTCGTGGTCAACACCAGCGAGACCATCCAGACCGGTGCGCGCACCGCGCAGCAGTCGCTGATGACGGTCTCCTCCGACGTCAACGCCCAGCTCAAGTTGACCTCCTCCGAGGTCGAGCGCGCGCTGACCGCGGTCGGCACCGGCGCCGCGAACTCGATCCTGAGCAGCGCCCGCGAGGCCCAGTCGACCCTGGTCGCCGCATCCGGCGATGCGTCCAACCAGATCAAGTCGCTGTCGGCCGACGTCGAACGCACGCTGTCGGCGGCAGGCTCGGCGACCGCAGCCTCGATCCTGGCCGGCGCCCGTGAGGTGCAGACTACGCTCGTCACGGCCTCGTCCGATGCGGCCAACCACGTCAAGACCCTCACCGCCGACGTGCAGCGCTCGCTCTCGATGGCCGGCACCACCACGGCGGAATCGATCACCGCCGGCGCCCGCGACGCGCAGAGCGCGCTGATCGCGGCCTCGAGCGAGACCGCCAACCAGATCAAGGCGCTGTCCTCGGACGTGCAGCGCTCGCTCTCTATGGCGGGCACCGCGACGGCCGAGTCCATCATGACCGGTGCGCGCGAGGCACAGAGCACCCTGGTCACGGCGTCCTCGGATGCCGCGAGCCAGGTCAAGTCGCTCGCGGCCGAGGTCCATCGCTCGCTCTCGCAGGTCGGCCAGTCCACCGCCGAGACGATCACGACCAGCGCCCGCGACGCCCAGACCACCCTGCTGTCGGTCTCGGCCGAACAGACCAGCCAGGTCCGTTCGCTGGCGGCCGAGATGCAGCGCGCGCTGGCGACCGCCGGCGGCGCCACCATCGAGGCACTCACCAGCGGCGTGCGCGAGGCCCAGGGCACGCTGATCTCCGCCTCGACGGACGCGGCGAGCCAGATCAAGTCTCTGACCACGGACATCGAGCGCACGCTGACCTCGGTCGGCGCCGACACCGCCTCGACCATCCTCAACAGCGCGCGTGAGGCGCAGACTTCGCTGACCTCGACGTCGGCGGATGCCGCCAGCCAGATCCGCACGATCTCGACCGAGATCGAGCGCACGCTGAGCGCGGCCACCGCGAACGCGACCAACGACATCCAGACCAGCGCGCTCAACGCCCAGAACGCGCTGATCAACGCCTCCAACGAGGCCAGCTCGCGGGTCAAGTCGAGCTCGGCCGACGTCGAGCGCTCGGTGCTCGCCGCCAGCAGCAGCTTCGGCCAGGCCATGACCGGCAAGACCGACGAGATCGTCACCTATGTGCAGCAGCAGTCCGACCGTCTCGCGAACATGATCGACGCCAAGCGCGGCTCGCTCGTGGACGCGATCGGCTCGAAGACCAGCCAGCTCACGCTCGACATCGACCGCGTCACGTCGGACGCGCTGAAGTCGATCGAGACGCGCGGCCACGCGTTCTCGCAGACGATGATGGGCAACGGCTCCGAGGTGGCGCGGACCATCAACTCGGCGAGCGAGATGGCGACGGGTGCCGTCAACAAGTCGCTCAAGGATCTCGAGCAGGCCTCGCGCGCGGCGATCGACCAGTCGCGCCAGGTCTCGATCGCGGCCGTCACCGAGATGCAGGAGACCAGCAAGATCCTGCGCACCGACACGGTCGCCCTGTTCGAACGCCTGCGCGAAGGCAACATCCTGCTCCAGGAGGTGCTGACCGGCGCGCACGACAACCTCAACTCGCTCGAGCGGGCGCTGGTGACGCGCGTCGCCGACTTCGTCTCGGCGATGAACGACGTCACCTCGCGCAACGGGGCTGCGACGCAGAACCTCGAAGACCAGCTCAACGTCTTCAACACGAAGACCACCCGGGCGCTGCAGGATCTCGGCGAGCTGTCGACCCAGTTCGACGCGCACGGCAAGGCGCTCGTCGAGGCCGCCCAGGTCGTCGAGCAGAGCAACAAGAACACCACCGCCTCGCTGGCCGAACGCAAGCAGGCGCTGGAATCGCTCGTCACCACGATCGACCTGCGCACGACCGATCTCGACCAGCGTCTGTCGCGCTTCACCGGCCTGCTCGATGAATCGCTGGCAGCCGCCGAAGAGCGTGCCCGCGACATCGCCCGCGTCGTCGCGGAGACCGCCGGCGCAGGTTCGGCCGCGATCACCCGCCAGTTCGAGGCGGTGCGGTCGGCCTCCGAGGAGGAGCACCGCCAGACCATCGAGGCCATGCAGGACATCTACCGCCAGACCACCGACGAGGCGGATGCGATGTTCAAGCAGTCGGCTGAGAAGTTCGGCAACCTCGTCTCCAGCATGAAGCAGATGGCGTTCGAGATGCACAATGAGCTCGAAGCCACCCGCAACGAGCTGCGCCGCGGCGTGCTCGAGATGCCGCAGGAGGCCGCCGAGAGCACCGCGCAGATGCGCAAGGTGATCGTCGACCAGATCGAGGCCCTCGCCGAGCTCAACCGCATCGTGGCTCAGCACGGCCGCGGCCTCGACGTCACCACGACGGGCCGCGCCAGCGTGCAACGCCAGGAAGAGCCGATGCTGGCGACCGTCGGCGCGCGCAGCACCGAGACGCGCGTGCGCGACACCGGCAGCGCCTCGACGCTGCCGCCGCCCGACCTCGGCATGCCGGCCGCGCGCCGCACCGAGGCTCCGCCGGTTGCACCCGCGGGCAACGATCAGGGCCGCGACGGCTGGCTGTCCGACCTGCTGAACCGCACGGACGCCAACCAGGGCGCGCCCGCGGGGCGTGAAGCGCCGCGCGGCCGCCAGGCTGCGCCGGCCCCGCAGCCGCAGGCTCCGCAGGGTGGCGGCAATCCGCTGGAATCGCTGTCGCTCGACATCGGCCGGCTGATGGACCGCAACCTTGCCGCCGAGATGTGGGACCGCTACCAGCGCGGCGAGAACAAGGCCTTCACCAAGCGCCTCTACACGCCCGCCGGCCAGAAGGCCTTCGACGAGGTCGCCCGCAAGTACCGCGCCGACCGCAACTTCAAGGGCACGGTCGACCGCTACGTCGCCGAGTTCGAACGCCTGCTGGACGAAGTCGCTCGCGACGGCCGCGGCCCGCAGGAGCTGCGCAACCACCTGACCTCGGAAACGGGCCTGGTGTACACGCTGCTGGCGCACGCGGCAGGCCGGCTGGGGTAAGACGCAACTTGCGATATGGCGAGTAGCGAATAGCGAATGAAAAACGGAGCCCTCGCGGGCTCCGTTTTGTTTTGGATTGTCATTGCACGAGCAGCTCACTGCGCATCGGGGAATTACGGCCCCTACAAGCACCGTCATCGCGAGAGCTCTTACGAAGAAGCAAGCCAGACTGTCCCCGCGGAGGCAGTCTGGATTGCTTTGCTTCGCTCGCAATGACGACGGTGAGAAGCGCGCGAACCAGCTACTATTGCCGCTTGGGCGCCGCTGCCGGCTTCGGCGGCTCGGGCGGCGGCGGAGCGGCCGCTGGCGCACTGTTGCTGGCGCCGAACAGCACGCGGGTCGGGTTGCGATCAAAATTGTTCACGGCGCGGCTGATGTCGCCGAGGGTACGGCGGCCGTCCGTGATCAGCAATCCGGAGCGCTTGTCGAAATCGTCAGCCAGTTCGCGGATCGACTTCACCGCCTGGAACAGCTCGCCGCCGTCCTTGCCGCCGGCCAGCGTGTTGAGGCCGAGCATGAGGCTGTCGGCCTTGAGCATGACGCCGTCGACCCTGGCCATCACGCCGTCGATCTTCTCGGAGTTGCGCGCCAGCGAGTTGGTGAAGGTCTCGAGGTTCTTCAGGGAGTTCTTCACCGACTCCTGATTGTCGGCGACGATCCTGTTGATGTTCTGGAGCGTGCCGCGGATCGCCTCGGTGACGTCCTGGAGCTTGTTGGGATCAGCCGTCAGCGTCGGGATGCCGTCCTCGTCGAGCGGCGGCGGCGGGGCCGCCTCCTCGCCGCCCTTGAGCGAGATCGCGGCAACGCCGGTCAGGCCCTGGAATTCGAGGCCGACCAGCGTGTCCTTGCGGATCGGGGCGTTGTTCTCGACCATGGCGAGTGCGACGACCCGCCGCGGGTTGTCCAGCTTCACCGAGACCACTTCACCCACCCGGATACCGTTGAAGTTGACGCTGCCGCCGTTGCGCAGGCCCGCCGCCGGGCCCTCGAACACGACGCGCAAGGGGCTGCGCTGCTTGGTGGTGTGCAGCGACTGGAACCACAGCACGAAGCCGATCGCCGCGGCGATCACCGCCAGCGTGAACGATCCGATCAATACGTAATTCGCCCGCGTTTCCATCAGCTACTCCAGCACCTCAGCTCATTACCGCGCGAGCGCGCTTGCCATGGAAATATTGTCTCAGCCAGGGATGCTGCGAGGCCTGCATGTCGGCGATCGAGCCTGCCGCAATGATCTTACCGTTCCCTAAAACGGCGATGCGGTCACATGCTGTGTAAAGGCTGTCGAGGTCGTGCGTTACCATGAAAACGGTCAGCCCCAAAGTGCGCTGGAGCGTCCTCACCAGCTCGTCGAAGTCGCCGGCGCCGATCGGGTCCAGGCCCGAGGTCGGCTCGTCGAGGAAGACGAGATCCGGATCGAGCGACAGCGCGCGCGCCAGCGCCACGCGCTTGATCATGCCGCCGGACAGTTCCGAGGGGAAGCGATCGGCGACTTCGGGCTTGAGGCCGACCATTGTCAGCTTGGCGATGGTGATCTCGTCCATCAGCCGCTGCGAGACCCGCAAGTACTCACGCATCGGAAACTGGATGTTCTGCCGCACCGTCAGCGAGGAGAACAGCGCGCCCTGCTGGAACAGCACGCCCCAACGGCGCTCCACGTTGCGGCGCTGCGACGTGCTGGAGGAATCGAGGTCGACCCCGAACACCTCGATGGAGCCCGCGACCTTCGGCACCAGGCCGATGATGGTGCGCGTCAGCACCGACTTGCCGGCGCCGGAGGGGCCGACGAAGCCCAAAATCTCGCCGCGCTTGACGTCGAGGTTGAGGCCGTCGAGCACGCGCGTCGCGCCGAACTGCACGGTGATGTCGCGGACGCGGATGATGGGGTTTTGAATCCCGCCTTGAACCTCCTGCGCCATCGTCACATCCCGATCGAGGCGAAGAAGATCGCGAACACGCCGTCCATGACGATGACGAAGAAGATCCCCTTCACCACCGACGCCGTCGTGTGCTGGCCGAGCGATTCAGCGCTGCCCTGCACGGCGAGGCCCTCGACGCAGGCGACGATGCCGATCACCGCGGCCATGACCGGCGCCTTGACGATGCCGACGATGAAATGGTCGATCGAGATGGCGTCGCGCAGGCGCAGCAGGAAGGCTTCGGGATCGACGCCGCCATAGAGCCAGGCGACGAGACCGCCGCCATAGAGCGCGGCCATCGCGCCGAGAAAGGCGAGGATCGGCAGCGCCAGCACCAGCGCCAGCATGCGCGGCAGCACCAAGACCTCGATCGGGTCGAACCCCATGGTGCGCAGCGCGTCGATCTCCTCGCGCATCTTCATCGAACCGAGCTCGGCGGTGTAGGCGCTGCCCGAGCGGCCCGCCACCATGATCGCGACCAGGAGGACGCCGATCTCGCGCAGCACCAGCACGCCGAGCATGTCGACGACGAAGATATCGGCGCCGAAGCGGCGGAAATGAAAGATACCCTGCTGCGCGATGATGCAGCCGATCAGGAAGGTGATCAGCACGATGATCGGCACCGCGCGCCAGCAGACCTGTTCCAGATGATGCACGGTCGAGGTCAGGCGCAGCGAACGCGGATGGATCAGCACGCGAAAACCCGCCGCGAGCACCGCGCCGAGCATGTCGATCAGGCTCGCCACGGTGCCGCCGACGCCGGCCACGGTCCGGCCGATCTGCTCCAGCATGCCGGTGATGGTGATCGTGCTGCCGTCGACGACGGGCGTCGCCCGTACCCGCCGCACCTCGTCGACGAGACTCGCATAATTGGTGGAAAGCCCGGCGATCTGCGCCTCGACGGCGCCTTGCGTGAGGCTGCGGCGCAGCCGCTCGATCAGCCAGGCACCGAAAGTGTCGAGCTTGGCGACCTCGGAGACGTCGATGAAGACGCTTTGCGAACCGCCCGCGAGCTTTTCGGCGTCCGCCACCATCCGCTCCAGGACCGGGGCGAAGCTCGCGGTCCAGGTTCCGGTGGCGCAGAGTGCCAGCGCATTACCCTTCGCAATCCGTTCCAGCTTCGGATCGCCGTTCAAGATGTCCGCTCCCGTGCCGGGGCGCAAGAAACGGATAGACTCATCAGATCGTTGCGCACGCGCCCTTACCCGGAGAAGGTATCCCCAACTGGTTAACGTTAGTTGCTAGAGGTAACTAGCAGGTTCAGATTTCGCCAGAGTTCAAAATGACTTCCAGCAAAGTTCCGGTTCTCGCCGCGCGAATCGAGCGCTTCCCCATCGCCGGCAGTTTTACCATCAGCCGGGGCGCCAAGACCGAGGCCGTGACCGTCACGGCCGAGGTCAGCCGGGACGGCCTGACCGGCCGCGGCGAATGCGTGCCCTATCCCCGTTATGGCGAGACGCCCGAGGCGACGCTCGCGGCCATCCAGGCCATGCGGGAGGCCGTGGCCGGCGGCCTCACCCGCCAGGCTCTCCAGGCGGCCATGCCTCCCGGCGCGGCCCGTAATGCCCTGGATTGCGCCCTGATCGATCTGGAAGCCAAGGCGGCCGGCTTGCGCGCCTGGAGCCTGCTCGACCGCCCGGTGCCGGGCGAGCGCACCACGGCCTACACGATCTCGCTGGGCACCCCCGACGCCATGGCGGCGGCGACCGCCAGGGCGGCGCACCGGCCGCTACTCAAGATCAAGCTCGGCGGCGACGGCGATCCGGAGCGGATCGCCGCGGTGCGCAAGGTCGCCCCCGAATCCGAGCTGATCGTGGATGCCAACGAGGCCTGGACCGAGGCCAATCTGGAGCACAATCTGAGCGCCTGCGCCGCCGCCGGCGTCACCCTGGTCGAGCAGCCGCTGCCGGCCGGCAAGGACGGCACGCTGGCGCGGATCAAGCGGCCGCTCGTGGTCTGCGCCGACGAGAGCGTGCACGATCGCCGCTCGCTGGCGCCGCTCCGCGAGCGCTACGACGCCGTCAACATCAAGCTCGACAAGACCGGCGGCCTCACCGAGGCGCTCGCGATGGCGGACGCCGCGCAGGCGCTCGGCTTCGAGATCATGATCGGCTGCATGGTGGCAACCTCGTTGTCGATGGCCCCGGCGATGCTGGTGACGCCGCAGGCGCGCTTCGTCGATCTCGACGGCCCGCTGCTGCTGGCGCGCGATCGCGATCACGCCCTGCGCTATGACGACAGCCTGGTCTATCCGCCGGACGCTTCGCTGTGGGGATGAGCCTTGAGCCGGTGCCTCACCGACCACATCACGAGGGCACCGGCAGCGGCCATCGCGGCCATGACGTAGTACAACCCCTCGCCATAGCGCGCGTAGAGCACGCCCGAGATGATCGACGTCGCCGAACTCAGGAGACCGTTGGTTGCCGCGTAATATCCCTGCCCGCGCGCCATCTGATGCGAGGGAACGTGACGCACCATGAGATTCATCACGCCGACCTGGGTGAGGCCGAAGCTCAAGCTGTGCCCGAGCTGGGCGAGCGCGAGCATGGCGATCGGCGGATCCTGCGCGGTGATCAGCCAGCGCACCACGGCACTCAAGCCTCCGATCACCACCAGCAGCGACGGGTGTAGCGAGAAGCGTGGCGACAGCGCGAAGACGACGATCTCGGCAAGCACGCCGAGCGCCCACAGTCCCGCGATCGTCACCCCGCCGAGACCCTGGCTCTGCCAGTTGATCGAGGCGAACGTGTAGAAGGCGACGTGGCTGCACTGGATCAGCGCGGACGCAGAGATGATGGCCAGGAAGCCCGCATCGCGCAGCAGGGCCTTGCCGGCCTGCGTTCCCCTCGTCGATCGCGGCGCATCCTCCAGCGGACGAAGCGAAAGCGTGGCCATGGCCGAGACTGTCGCCATCGCAACGATGACCCAGATCAGCTGACGCGCGGCGATCATGTCGACCAAAAAACCGCAGGCAAGCGCACCGAGGATGAACGCGACCGATCCCCAGAGCCGCAAGGGTCCGTAATCGAGCTTGTAACGGGCGACGCCGCGCAACGCGTAAGCATCGGTGAGTGGCAACAACGGAGTCCAGCAGCAGCAGGTCGCAATGTAGAGCAGCAGCACCGGCCAAGGCTGCTGCTGGGTGCCGACGAGTGCAAAGCAGAGCGCGGTGGCCGACGCCGTCAGGATCATCGCTCCGCGCAACGCGTGGCGCCGTTCGGCAAGGCTCGTCACGAAGGGCAACGTCGTGAAGCGCGTGACGGCTGGAACTGCGCCGATGATCCCGATCCATGCCGGCTCGATGCCGATGGCCTTCAACCACACCGTAAAGAACGGCAGATGGGTGCCCATGACAGCGAATGACGTGCTGTAGAACAGCGCAAGGTAGCGTGCGAATCGCCGCCCCGAGGGCGCTGCGATGGGGATTTGTGATTCGGGTGCCATCAAACCAATTGCGATTCGGTCGATATCGTGGTGATCGTTACAGTAACGCGCGGTGATTTGCGCGACGAGATTGTCATGGCCAACGAAGCATTCGCCCTCTCGCCCATGTCTGCCCGCGCGGCCGAGCCGAACGAGCAGGATTACGACGCGATCCGCGAAGCCTTCATGGAGACCGCGCGCGGCCGCTGGTTCCTCGGCGAATATGCCAAGCGCAACCGCAATGCCGACACGGCCATGGTGCTCGATGCGGTCGCGAAAATCGAAGAAACCCTTGCGGCACAGCGACAACCCGTCGTCGAGGACCGCCTGCCCGAAGCGCTGGTCGAGATCCGCCGCGCCATTCGCGAAGCCGAGACTATCGCGATCGCGGCCGTCGATCCCGCGGCGATCGAGGCGATCCTCGCTGCGATCCCGCGCGGCGTGCGCATCATCAAGGAGATCTCCTGGCGCTGGCGCGAGATCGGCGCCGACGGGCGAATCTGCGACCTGATTGATTCGCAGCTCGCCTCCATCGAGGCGGCCTGCGGACAGGTTTCGACCATCGATCCCCGCGTCGAGCTCCAGGCCGCATTCGATCTGCTCAGGGATCGGATCGAGCAGCTGGAGGCCGACGGCGACACGAAGCCGCAAGCTGCGGTGCGGCCCTCGCCGGCTGCGGAGCAGAACGCAGCATCGCCCGTGGCGGACGCATCGCCTGCGGAGGTCGCGCCTGCCGCGATGGCAAGCGAAGCGCCCGTGGCTTTTACGGAGCCGCCGCAGGACATCGCCAAGGCCCCCGAGCCCGAACCGGCCGTGGAGACGGCCGGCGCCGCCGAAGCGTTCGTCGTCGCCGAGGAGGCAATGAACGCCGCCGCCGGGCCCGAGATCGCCGCCGAGAGCGAGATCGCGCCTGACGACACCGCTATTGCAGAGCCCGCCGCCTTCACGGAGGTGACCGACGCGTTTGCGCCGGATGCCGCCGCGGAAGCCGAGGACGAAGCCATACTTGACGCCATCGCGCTGGAGATGGCTGCACCCGATCCGGAGTTCGACGAGATCATCGAGCCCGTCGAGATGGAAGCGGCCGTTGCGGACCCGATGGTTGCGGAGGCCGCAGCGCCCATTGCCGCCGAGATGCCGAAACCGATCGCACCGGTGATGGAAGAGCCCGCCGAGGAAGCGCCGATCGCGATGGAATCGCTGGCGCGCCTCACCAACGCCATCGCGGAAGCCGCCGCCGAAGTGATGGAGCAGCCGGCCCCTGCGATGGCCGCCACGGCAACATTCGCCGCGGCGCCGACCGCATCGCTTCCGATGCCCTCGCCGGTCCCGGAAGCCTCGCTCGGCGCCACCATCCTCGCCAGCGGCATTTTGCAAAAGCCCCGCGCGGCAGCGAACGACCCCCTCGCGCCGATCCGCCGCATGACCCAGGCCGAGAAGATCGCGTTCTTCTCGTAAGGGAACGCAGCATACTCGGTCTCGTGTCCCGGACGCGCTGCAACGCCCTTGGCGTCGCTGCGCAGAGCCGGGATCCCGCAAGCAACGAATTCCTGTGCAAGATGGGCTGCAGCTTTGCAGCGCACCGCTGAAGTAGCGCTACACTGCGTCCGGGGCGCAGAAGGAGAGTGAGGCGCGCGCTCTCGCAATAACGGACTAGCCGCCGCCTGCTCGCCCCATCACCCGCAATTCCAGACCGCGCCGATCGGTGTTCGAGTCCAGCACGGACCGAAGCTGCCGCCGTTGTAGCGGCCGCCGCCGAAGCCGGGCCGGCCGAAATAATGCCAATCACCATCCCAGCCGTAATATTGCGGAACCGGGTCGATGTACCAGTGGCGCCGGTCGTTGCGCGACAGGCGCCGCATCGCGTCCTTCTGCTTGTAGAGCGGAATGCTGTTGCTCAGCGGCTGACGATAGCCCGGCAGGAAGCCGTAGCCTTGCCAGGCCTGCTTGTGGCGTTTCTGGATTGACGCAGCGGGGGCGACAGCCGGCAGCAGCGACAGGACAATAGCGACAGATAGACACATAAGGCGAGACATGGACCGATCATAGACAGTCGGATGCCGGCAGGCCATTCAAATTCGGGGCGAAGTTCATCGCAACCGGGAATTTCGGGCGACATCCGACGATCGATGTTTCGACGACGAGGAATTGACACACGCCGAAACAACCCGTGCACGAAAACAATCTCGCCTGGCGCGATGTAACAAAGCCCCCCGCGAAACCGAAGAGGTCGGGGACGGAAATTCCATCACCGAAGGTTGAGGACACATGATTGGCGAAGTGATTGTCATTGGCGATCTACAATTGCGGGACGGCGCCTCTGTCGACGAACACGACCGCCTCGGCGGGCGCATGTACGATATCGTCAGCCGTCTTCCGGGCTTTCTGTCGATCAAGTCGTTCAAGGCCGATGACGGCGAGGAACTCACCGTGTTCCGTTTTGCCTCGGAGGAAGCGCTCGAAGCCTGGCGCACCCACCCCGAACACGTCGAGACGATGAAGCGGGGACATGCCGAGTTCTACGCCAGCGGCTTTCTGCAGATCTGCAAGGTGATCCGCGAAGTCGGCCCTTTCAGGCACAGCTGATCTCGTCCGGCGTCACAATATCATCGACGATCTCTGCGGCCGGCGCCCTTGCGGATCGGGAAACGGGCCACGACTATAGAGCACCGGGGCCGATCATTCGCACGCCCGAGGTGGATGCCGTCGCCGCCCGCGTGGACGATTTGATCATCCGGCCCGGCGGCGTGCTGCGCCATCGCGAATGGGGGCTCTACGAGGTCGGAATATCCGGCCTGACGGTCTTCTTGTGCGCATCGGCTGGCCGTCCCAATTGATGACTGACCCTAGCTGATCACGCCCTTCCTGATCAGGAAGCAGCCATAGCCTCTGCAGTCGCCGACCTGGACCACGCCAAAGCTCGCCGCTGCCGCGCGATAGAAGTCAGGGCGTGAGAGCTTTCCGGGAACGACTGGGCGGCCGACGGTGCGTTCGATCTCGGCCAGCACCGCGCGCTGCACGTCGGGGACGCGGTCGGGGTCGTCGACCGGCATCATCACGCGGACCGGATCTGGATCGAAATCGTCGAGCGGATAGACCGACATGATGGCGCGGATGGCGGTCTCCATGCTCATGCCCGGCAGATGGATCAGGAGCTGCGATGTGGTGCTCTGCGCGATGCGGGTGGCCGGGTGGTTGGCGTCGACGAAAACGAGGTCGTCGCCATGGCCCATGGAAGCCAGCAGCCAGAGCAGATCAGGCGTCAGGATCGGATCGATCGATTTCAGCATGTGACGGACTGTCCTCCCATCGGGCGCCAACCTGACCAGGTTCCAAACGTGATTCAGATCACGCAGCCTATCATGGTGATCACGATCACGGACCACAAGCTCGAACGCGGCCAAGCTTCCTCGCAACCAATCTCGCATCGAGATCAGTGCCAAAGGAGCACGCCATGTTCCGCCTAAAGCCTTTCCTGATGACGGCTAGCCTGCTGGGAAGCCTGTTCGGCTTCGCCTGCGGCCCCGTTTCCGCGCAAGTCGCCCCGGTCGAGCCGGCCCCCACCGCGTTGCAAGGCCCGGAACAGCGGGTGGCGCTGGTGATCGGCAATTCGAACTACCAGAACGCGCCGCAGCTCGCCAACCCCGACAATGACGCGGAGTCGATGGCGAAGTTCCTGAATTCGGCCGGGTTCGAAGTGGTGGCCGCAACCGATCTCGGCCAGAACGACATGCTCCGCGTGGTGCAGGACTTCTCCGCCAAAGTGTCCGCGCGCGGTCCGAACACGGTGGCGATGGTCTACTACGCCGGTCACGGCGTGCAGCTCGCCGGCGAGAACTACCTCGTTCCCGTCGACGCCAAGGTCTCGAGCCAGACCGAGCTCGTCAACAACTCGGTTCGCCTGGTCGACGTGATGTCGACGCTGGAGACGATCCCGAGCCGCATGCGCATCGTCATCCTCGATGCCTGCCGCAACAACCCGTTCCCGAACGTCAACGACGCCGGCCGTGGCCTTGCCATCGTCGATGCGCCGAACGGTTCGATCGTCGGCTACTCGACCGCGCCGGGCGCGGAAGCGCAGGACGGCACCGGTGGCCACAGCCCCTACACCCAGGCCTTCCTGAACGTCGCGCGCGAGCCCAACGTGCCGATCGAGCAACTCTTCAAGCGCGTGCGTCTCGAAGTGAACCAGAGCACCAGCGGCGCGCAGATCCCGTGGGAGAGCTCGTCGCTGACCTCCGACTTCACCTTCTTCGGCGACACCGCCGTTGCTGCCAACCGCGCGCCGGTGAATGCGCCTGTCGTGCAGATGGCCTCCAACCTGCCGAGCCGCTCGACCCGCCAGGCCTATGATTACGTGGTGTCCGAGGCGCGGCCGGAGTACTATCAGGAGTTCATCCAGATGTACCCGCAAGATCCGCTGTGCGACCACGTCCGCTGGCTGCTCAACAACCTGCTGCTCACGCAGGCCTGGCACAAGGCGGTGCTCGCGAACTCGCCGATCGGCTACAAGAACTTCTACGACAGCTACGGCAACACCCCCTATGCGCAAGTCGCGCTGAAGCTCGAAGCCCAGCCGAAGCTGGTCCCCTTGATGCAGGCGACCAGGTTCCTGGCGCCGCAGAACGTCAACCCGACCTTCAAGGTCGGCAATCTCGGCCAGCCGAAGTACATGCCACTGATGCAGCAGGGTAATGGCGGTGGCCAGATGGGCGGCAACCTGCCGATCATGCAGAAGCCGGGCGACAACAACGGCATCGGCAAGCTCGGCAACGGCGGTCAGATCGTCAACCTGCCGGCGGGCAACAACCAGCAGAACGGCACGCCGTCGCAGACCCCGGGCAAGATCGTCACCCTGCCTGCGCCGACCAACACGACCAACACCAATGGCGGCATCGGCAAGATCGTGACGCTGCCGGCGACCAACATTACACAGAACGGCGGCAACAATGCCGGCACTGGCAACGGCACGACCAATGGCACTCCCGGCAAGATCGTGAGCATGCCGGTGAATGTCGGCAAGGGCGGTTCGACCGTCGAGACCAAGCCCGTAAAGGTTCAGACCCAAAACAACCCGATCCGCGTCAACAACGGCGTCAAGATCAACACCAACCCGGTCAACAAGGTGCAGGTCCAGAACAACAGCCGGCCGCAGTTCAACACGACCAACCGGATGGTCAACAACAACGGCAACAACTTCCGCCAGTCGATGAACCAGTCGCCGAGCATGGGCGGCGGCAACAACCATCGCGGCTTCATGCACTGATCGCGGTCGGCCACACAACGACAAAGGGGCAGAGCGGAAACGCTCTGCCCCTTTCATGTTCGGGGAATAGACGTGATCAGCTGCATCGCGGCCTGTCCTTACCAGGTGGCCTTTGGGCGGCCTGAGCGCGCGCCTCGTCCTTCGAGGCGACCGCTTCGCGGTTTCCTCAGGATGAGGCTCGAAGGCATCGGTACCGGCTGAAAGTGCTGCTGCGCATTTCGTCCTCATCCTGAGGAGCCCGCCAAAGCGGGCGTCTCGAAGGATGGATGGGCCACAGGAAATTGTTCTCAGGCCACCAGCTCGGCGAACAGATCGGCGTCGACGTTGCCGCCGGAGAGCACGATGACGACGTTCTTCCCGGCAACGTCGAGGCGGCCCGCGAGCAGCGCGGCCAGGCCCACCGCGCCGCCCGGCTCGACCACGAGCTTCAGCTCGCGATAGGCAAAGGCGACGGCCGCGCCGACTTCCTTGTCCGACGCCGTGACGCCGCGTGCGAGCAGCTTGCTGTTGATGGCGAACGTCATCTCGCCGGGGATCAAGGCCATCAGCGCATCGCAGATGGTGCGGCCGGCCGGCGCATGCGGCTCGCGATGACCTGCCGTCAGCGACAGGCCGTGATCGTCGAACGCCTCGGGTTCGGCCACCACGATCTGGGCCAGCGGATAGCGCGCCTTCACGGCGGTCGCGACGCCGGCGATAAGGCCGCCGCCGGAGGCCGGAGCCACCACGATGTCGGGGCTGAGGCCGAGCGCCGCCATGTCCTCCGCGATCTCGCGGCCGGCGGTGCCCTGCCCCGCGATCACGAAGGGATCGTCATAGGGCCTGACCAGCGTCGCGCCGCGCTTCTCGGCGATGCCGCGCGAGATCGCCTCGCGGTCGTCGCGGTCGCGATCGTACAGCACGACCTCGGCGCCGTAGGATTTGGTGCGCTCGCGCTTGGACAGCGGCGCATCCGCGGGCATCACGATGGTCGCCTGCATGTCGAGGATTTTTGCGGCGGCCGCCACGCCCTGGGCGTGGTTGCCGGAGGAGAACGCGACGACGCCACCGGCGCGCTTGTCCTGCGGGATCGATGCGACCTTGTTGAAGGCGCCGCGGAACTTGAAGGAGCCGGTGCGCTGGAGCATCTCCGGCTTCAGGAACACCTTGGCACCGACGCGCTCATTGAGCACGGGAAAGGACAACAGCGGGGTGCGGACGGCGAAGGGCGCAATCACGCGCGCTGCGGCATCGATGTCGGCAGGGCCGATCGGGAGGAGCTGTTCGGTCATGGCAGATGTTATCCCGGCGGATGAGGCGTGGGCAAGACACCTCCGCGCGAGGGTTTCCACCTCTTAGGCAACGAAACGTGGCTGTTCCGCGCCGTTTCGCCCTGGCAGCATGGCTCCGACCGCCCTGATGCTGTCCACAAACGCCCGGGCCGAGGCCTCCCAGGTGTAGTCGGCGGCAAACTCGACGCAGGCCTGCCGGGAGATGTCGAGCGCGGCGAAGCAGGCATTGCGCAAATCGGGATCGAGGGCGCCGACCGGCGCATCGCCGATCACGTCGCGGGGCCCCTTCACCGGGAAGGCGGCTACCGGCAGGCCGCTTGCGAGTGCTTCCAGCAGGACCAGGCCGAAGGTGTCGGTCTTGCTCGGAAACACGAACACATCGGCGGCGGCATAGATGTCGGCCAGTTCGTCGCCGTGCTTCTGCCCAAGGAAGATCGCATCGGGATAGGCTTCTTCCAGCACGGCACGCGCCGGACCGTCGCCGACGATCACCTTGGTGCCGGGCAGATCGAGTTCGAGAAAAGCCTCGAGATTCTTCTCCACCGCAACGCGCCCGACCGAGAGGAACACCGGTGCCGGCAGGCAGAGATCGATCGCGCGGGGATGGAACAGTTTTGTGTCAACGCCGCGCGGCCACAGCACGACATTGGCAAAGCCGCGCTCGGTCAGCTCGCTGGCGAGAGCAGGCGTTGCCGCCATTACGGCGCGGCTTGCCCCGTGGAAGCGGCGCAGCGCCCGCCAGATCAGGGATTCCGGAACCGGCACCCGGGCGCGGACGTATTCGGGGAAACGGGTGTGGAAGCTGGTCGTGAACGGCAGCTTGCGCTGGCGGCAATAGCGGCGAACCATCAGGCCGATCGGCCCTTCCGTCGCAATGTGGATGCTGTCGGGGCGCGCTTCCTCGATCAGCTTTGCGATTCGCGCCGGGCGCGGCATCGCGAGCCGGACGTCGCGGTAGCTCGGCATCGCGAAGGTGCGGAACGATTGCGGCGTCAAGAACGTGAATTCGACGCCAAAGCCCTTGGCGGCGTCAGCAAGCTTGGTCAGCGTCCGAACCACCCCGTTGACTTGCGGGTGCCAGGCGTCGGTCGCGACCAGGATGCGCATTCAGGCTGCCCTTGCTGCGACCTGCGGAACTTGTGACGGCTTCTGCACCTGATCAGCCCAGGTGATGATCTCGAAATGACCGTCGTCGTGCTCGACCAGCGCCGTGCAGCTCTCCACCCAGTCGCCGCAATTCATGTAGCGGATGCCGCCCTCGTCGCGGATCACGGCGTAGTGGATGTGGCCGCAGATCACGCCGTCGGCGTCGTGGCGCCGCGCTTCGGCGGCGAGCGCCTGCTCGAACGCGCCGATATAGTTGACCGCATTCTTGACCTTCTGCTTGGCCCATTGCGACAGCGACCAGTACGGCACCTTGAACATGCGCCGGAAGAAGTTGACGAAGCGATTCATCTGGATCGCGAAGTCGTAGGCCTTGTCGCCGAGATGGGCGAGCCAGCGCGCGTTCTGCACCACGAGGTCGAAGATGTCGCCGTGGATGACGAGATAGCGCTTGCCGTCGGCGCCGGTGTGGACGGTGTTCTCGACCACGTCGATGCCGCCGAAATGCGTGCCGTAGTAATTGCGCAGGAACTCGTCGTGATTGCCGGGGATGTAGATGACCTTGGCGCCCTTGCGTGCCTTGCGCAGCAGCTTCTGGACCAGGTCGTTATGCGATTGCGGCCAGTGCCAGCTCGATTTCAGCGCCCAGCCGTCGACGATGTCTCCGACGAGATAAATCGTATCGGCATCGTGGTAGCGCAGGAAGTCGAGCAGAAGGTCGGCTTGAGAACCGCGGGCTCCGAGATGAACGTCGGAGATGAACAAGGTGCGAAAGCGCCTTTCAGGGCTCTCGTCACTCACATCGTAACTTCCCATGCGACATGCCTGTAACAAGATCCCGTGACAGGGGGATGACCGATTGAACTTTTGAGGCACCCTCAGATACGAATCACGCCTTGCCTCGCCCTCCCCGCGAATATCAGTCGCATGCGACAATCAGGCGACATGAAGCGGCAATGGCTGCCCGCAAAAAGCCCGGGCCCCGTGGCCCTATTGGTTAACGGCAGCAGCCGTCGCGCCGCTCGGAGCCGGTCTCAGTAAAACTTGTGGAAATGATGGATCGGCCCGTGGCCGTGGCCGACGCCGAAGCGGTCGGCGGCCGCGATCGCGGCGCTGATCCAGGCCTTGGCGCTACGCACGGCGTGTTCGAGGTCCTCGCCTTTCGCCAGCCCCGCGGCGACCGCCGAGGACAGCGAGCAGCCGGTGCCATGGGTGTTGCGGGTGGCAATGCGCGGCGCGGCGAGCGCGATCGTGTTCTCGGCATCGACGAAATAGTCGATGCTCTCGGCGCCCTCGCCGTGCCCGCCCTTGATCAGGACCGCCCGGCAGCCCAGCGCCAGCAGCCGGCGCCCCTGGCTCTCGATCTCCGTCTCGCTTGCCGCGACCGCCTCGTCGAGCAGCGCCGCGGCCTCGGGCAGGTTGGGCGTGATCACCGAGGCCAGCGGCATCAGCTTCGTACGCAGGGCGTCGATGGCTTCGGACGCGAGCAGGCGATCACCCGACGTCGCCACCATCACGGGATCGAGCACGATATGCCGGGGCGCCCAGTGCGACAGCGCGGCTGCGATCGCATCGATGCTGGCGACCTGGGCCACCATGCCGATCTTGACCGCGCCGACGTCGAGATCGGAGAACACCGCGTCGATCTGCGCTGTGACGAACTCGGCGGGCACCGCGTGAATGCCAGTGACGCCGCGCGTGTTCTGCGCCGTCAACGCCGTGATGGCGGACGCGCCATAGACGCCGAGCGCGGCAAAGGTCTTGAGGTCAGCCTGGATGCCGGCGCCGCCGCTCGAATCGGAGCCGGCAATGGTGAGAGCGACAGGCGTCGTCATCGCCGGAACCATTCGCTTGAGAGGGGCATCGCCATGATCTGTCCTAGCGCGACCACGGAACGCCAGCAAGCCGGGCCGGCCGGCGAATCAGCAGGTCTTGGCCCGGTGCCGCGCTGTCGTCCCGCAATCGTGCACAGATTGCAAAATATGTCCTTATATCGTCTTGACCCTTGGCGTCCGTATCGCGGAGTGAGACGTTGGTGCTGGAATCATCCAGCGACACCAATGTTGCAGGCCGCCCCGGCCCGCAAGCCGGTCGGAGTGGAATCATGTGGGCCTACTTCGAACGCATCCTCGACTCCTCGATGTTTTCACCGCACGGCATCTGCCTGCTGTGGGAGCCCGAGCTGATCTGGCTGCACGTCGTTTCCGACGCCCTCATCGCGGCCGCCTACTTCTCGATCCCGTTCGCCCTCACGATCCTCGTCACCAAACGGCGCGACCTCCAGTTCGGCTGGGTCTATTGGGCCTTCGCAATCTTCATCATGGCGTGCGGCCTGACGCACGTGCTGTCGATCTACACGCTGTGGGTTCCGATCTACGGCATCGAAGGCATCGTCAAGGCGGCGACGGCCGTTGCGTCCGTGGTCACTGCCGGTGCGCTTTGGCCGCTGTTGCCGAAGATCCTGGCCATCCCCTCCCCGTTCGAGCTTCAAAAGGTCCAGGCCGCGCTCGAGGAGGAGGAGATCAAGAGCCGGGATGCGGCGCAGCTTCTCGGCCAGGTCCGTGAAGCCCAGCGCGCGCTGCGCGAGAGCATGACGCGCCTCACCGCCGTCGTCGACACCGCGGTCGACGGCGTCATCCTGTTCGATGCGCAAGCCCGCATTCTCCTGTTCAATCCCGCCTGCGAACGGTTGTTCGGATATCGCGTTGACGAGGTCATGAATCATGACATCGGCATGCTGATGACCGACGAGAAGAGACCCTCACCCACGGGTCATACGCGGCGTTTCGCAACCGGGGAAGCCGCCGGCCTGCGCAAGGACGGCTCGACCTTTCCGATGAATCTGTCGGTGGGCCAGGCATGGCAGGACGGCGAGCTGATCTACGTCGGCATCGTCCACGATCTGACCGCGCGCAAGCTGACCGAGCAGCAGCTCCAGCAGGCGCAGAAGATGGAGACGGTCGGCCAGCTCTCCGGCGGCATCGCCCACGACTTCAACAATCTCCTCACCGTCATCATCGGCAACGCCGAGCATCTGAGCGAGCAGCTCAAGGCCCGGCCCGATCTGCGGCAGTTTGCCGACGACATCTGCGAGTCCGGCGAGCGCGGCGCGGAGCTGACGCAGCGGCTGCTCGCATTCAGCCGCCGCCAGCTGCTCCAGCCGCAGACGATCGATTGCCGCGAGCTGCTCGAATCCATGCTGAAACTGTTCAAGCGTACCTTGCGCGAGAACATCGAGATCAAGACCGCGTTCGGTCCCGGCACGATCCAGGCCTTCGCCGACCGCGCCCAGCTCGAATCCGCCGTGCTGAACCTGGCGCTGAACGCGCAGGACGCCATGCCGGCCGGCGGGCACTTGACACTGAGCACGGAGCTGGCCGCGATCGACGAGGACTATCGCGCCCTGCACCCGGAGGTGATGTCCGGCAGTTACGCCCTGATCTCCGTCACCGATGACGGCGAAGGCATGAGGTCCGACGTGATCGAACACGCCTTCGAGCCGTTCTTCACCACCAAGGAGGTCGGCAAGGGCTCGGGCCTCGGGCTTAGCATGGTCTATGGCTTCGCAAAGCAATCCGACGGCCATGTCTCGATCTACAGCGAAGAGGGCCTGGGAACGACGGTCCGGATCTACCTGCCGCGCGCCGGCGCCGCACATTCCCTCGCAGATGTGCAGGAGAGCGAAGAGGCGGTGCCGCTGGGCCACGAGACCATCCTGATTGCGGAGGACGATCCGTTCGTGCGGTCCTCGGTCATCGTCAGGGTGGAAGCGCTCGGCTATCGCGTGGTCGCCGCCGTCAACGGCAAGGAGGCCTTGCAGCGGCTGCGCACCGATCCCGGCATCGACATGCTGTTCACCGACATCATCATGCCGGGCGGCTTCAGCGGCTGGGATCTCGCCGATCAGGCCCGGCGGATTCGCCCCGGTCTGCCCGTGTTGTTCACATCGGGCTACGCGCTGGAGACCCTGGTCGAGCAAGGCTGTACGCAGGCGCAGGCGGTCGTCCTGACAAAACCCTACCGCAAGGCCGAGCTGGCGCAGCGGCTCAGGGACGCTTTTGCCGCGGCGACGGTGACCTCATAGGGGATCGCGGAGAAATGCACTTGATATTTGGTAGCACGCCTCGCCCTTCGAGACGACCGCTGCGCGGTCTCCTCAGGGCGAGGCTAACTGCCATCATTGCCCCTTGAAACTGCCGCCACCCACTCCGCCCTCATCCTGAGGGCCCGCCAAGGGCGGGCGTCTCGAAGGATGGCCGCGGGCCGCTTATCCCCGCATCCGGGCCGGCCGCTTGCTAAATCCGGCCGGGTTTGGCCTATTAGCCGTCAGATATGCCTTCGGAGTGACTGCAATGGTTCCCTTTTTCGTCCAGATCAAATGCAAGCTCGGCCAGTCCTATACGGTCGCCAATGCGCTTGCCGAAGCCGAGATCGCCTCCGAGATCTACTCCACGGCCGGCCACTACGATTTGCTGGTGAAGTTCTACGTCGACAACGACACCGACATCGGTCACTTCATCAACGAGAAGGTGCAGGTGCTCCCGGGCATCCAGGACACCCTCACCATCATCACCTTCAAGGCGTTTGGCGCGAGCTAACCATCCGGAAAGGGGCGGGCCTCGTCAGGCGCCGCCCTCCTTGCGCTTGGGGCGCGGCGGGCCGTCCACCGGCGGCAGCGACTTGAGATAGTCCGCCATCGCCGCAAGATCCTCGTCCGACAATTGCGAGGTGTTCTTGATCACGCGCGTCATCGCGCCGCCGACGCTGTCGCCGTCGGGCAATTCGCCGGTCTTGAGGAAATAGGCAATATCCTTCGCGCTCCACTCGCCGAGGCCCTTCTGGGTGATGTTGGGCACCCATCCCTCGCCTTCCGGATTCGGCCCGCCGGCAAAGCGTTCGCCGGAGATAATGCCGCCGAGCGCGTTGCGCGGACTGTGACACTCCGCGCAATGGCCCAAGCCGTTGACCAGATAGGCGCCGCGATTCCATTGCGGTGACCTGGTGCCGTCGGCGACCAGCGGCTTGCCGTCCATGAACAGAAATTTCCAGATGCCGATGTTGCGCCTTATGCTGAACGGAAAGCGCACGTCGTGGTCGCGTACCTTGCCCTCAACAGGCGGCAGCGTTTTCAGATAGGCGAAGAGATCGAGCAAATCCTCGCGCCTTGCATGCTGATAGGACGTATAGGGAAACGCCGGAAAGTAATGCTGTCCGTCCGGCGACACCCCGTGCATCACCGCGTTGAGGAAATCGGCGTCGCTCCATTTGCCGATGCCGGAGGTCCGATCGGAGGAGATGTTCGGCGCGTAGAACGTTCCGAACGGCGACTTGATAGCAACGCCGCCGCCGAGCCTGGTGCGGTCGGGCTGGCCGGGAACGGCATGGCATGAGGCGCAACCGCCGGCGTTGAACATCACCTCGCCGTTGGCGAGATTGGGGACATGGGCAGGCGCAGTGCCGGCGGCGGCCACCACCGGCGCGCTGAGCCACCAATAGACGCCGGCGGCGGCGAGTGCGGCGAGCAGCACCACGGAAATTGTTCGTCGCAACATGCAGTCCTTTCAAACCTTGCGGAGAACCTTATGATCGATGTCTTCGCCGCTCCAGCCACGAAGAATTTAGCTCGCCGCGGCCTGAAACGGGAATAAAGTGAGATGCCGGCTGTTGGAAGTTTGGCAGCCCAAACGGGTTCAGCAGGGAGAGAGTCATGAACAAGACCGCTATCGCCATGTCAGTGCTAGGCGCCGTTGCGTTTGCCGGTTCGGCCAACGCGGACAAGCTGAAAGCAACGCTTGACGCCAAGTCCGAGGTGCCCGCAACGACCAGCAGCGGCACTGGAACGGCCGATCTGGACTACGACGCCGCCAGCAAGAAACTGTCCTGGAAGCTCACTTATTCGGGCCTGTCCGGCCCCGCCACCGCCGCCCATTTCCACGGACCTGCCGAAGCCGGCAAGAACGCCGGCGTTGCGGTCCCGATCCCGGGCGCCGCCAAAAGCCCGGTCGAGGGCTCCGCAACGCTGACCGACGCGCAGGCCGCCGATCTGCTCGCCGGCAAGCTCTACGTCAACATCCACACCGCGGCCAATCCGGGCGGCGAGATCCGCGGCCAGGTGACGAAGTAATTCTCGAGGCTGTTTCGTCGGCGAAGGCCGGACGCTGGAGAGGGCGTCCGGCCTTTTCGATTCGACAGGACCCGATTGCGCTCAAGCCGCGTTCAGCGCCTGCGAGAGATCGGCGATCAGGTCCGACGGGTTTTCGATGCCGATCGACAGCCGGATCGTGGAATCGAGGATGCCGATCTTCCGGCGGATGTCGGCGGGAACGCCGGAATGGGTCATGGTAGCCGGCAGGCTCGCCAGCGATTCCGTGCCGCCAAGGCTCACCGCCAGCTTGAGTATCTGCAGCGCGTTGAGGAATTTCACCGCCGCCCCCTTGCCGCCGACGATGTCGAACGAGAACGTGGATCCCGCCCCCAGGCATTGCCGCGCGAACACTTGTCCGGCCGGCGAAGCTTCGTCGTGATGACCGAGGTAGTGGACCTTGGCCACCTTCGGATGATCGCGCAGATAGTCCGCCACGACACGCGCATTCGTATCGGCCTTCTCCATGCGCAGGCTCAGCGTCTCGAGCGACCGGTTGATCATCCAGCAGGAATGCGGATCGAGCTGGGTGCCGATGGCGCCTCTCAGCGCCTTGATGCCTTTCACGACCGCCCTCGCTCCGAGCGCGGCGCCCGCGATCAGGTCGGAATGACCGCCGACATATTTCGTGAGCGAGTACAGTGAGATGTCCGCGCCGTGCTCGATCGGCCGCTGAAACACCGGCCCGAGCAGCGTATTGTCGCAGGCGATGATCGGAACGTGTCCCTGGCGCTTTCCGATCGCCTCGGCGATACGGCGCATCATCGCAACGTCGACCAGCCCGTTGGTCGGGTTGGCCGGGGTTTCGATCAGGATCATCGAAACCCGGCCCTTGCCCATGGCCTCCTCCGCGGCCTGGCTGACCACGGCTTCATCGACGCCATCGGCGAAGCCAACGGCGCCGATCGACAGGCGCGAGAGCGTGTTCGTCAGCAGGGTTTCCGTCCCGCCGTAGAGCGGCTGGGAGTGCAGAATGACATCGCCAGGGCGGACGAAAGCCAGGATCGTGGTTGCGATGGCCGCCATCCCGGATGAGAACAGCGCGCAGCTCTCGGTGCGCTCGTAGATCGCGAGCCTGTCCTCGACGATTTCGCTGTTGGGATGATTGAAGCGCGAATAGACCAGGCCCGCGCCCATCCCTTCCGGCGGCTCGCGCCGGCCGGCGACGAAATCGAAAAAGTCCTGGCCGTCCTCGGCCGTCCTGAACACGAAGGTCGAGGTCAGGAACACCGGCGGCTTGATGGCGCCTTCCGACAGTTGCGGATCATAGCCATAGGTCAGCATCAGCGTTTCCGGATGCAGCATATGGTTGCCGATGTGAGTCTTCGACGGGAACGGTTTTGCCATGGCCTGTCTCGCTGTTCCTGATTGAGCTGTTCGCCGCGTGCTGGAACTCCGTCGAGTGGAGCGGTAAGGGAGCGAGATGCGCCAGCATCCAATGGCTCACATCACTGTCGCGGCGGCTGGAGCAAAGATAGCTGCTCCAACGACGATCCGTCAGGCCTTGCGAACAGAATTTCCTGCTGCGCCGCGCGCCGCCGTTGCGGCCGCTGGTCACGTCACACAACAAAAAAGGGGCGGTTGCTTACGCAGGCCGCCCTTTCTGAGTTCCTGGTAGCCCGGATTTCGCTTCCGCCTTCGCTCTACGAGCTACGGCGGACAAGCCGCTCCATCCAGACTACAAGCTGCAACCGCTACTTCAATTTGACCCGATAGGTCTCATGGCAATCGTTGCAGCGGTCGTTGATCGCAGTGTAGGCGGCCTTCAGGCTCGCCACATCGCTGATCTTGCCCTTGACCTCGGTGATCGCCTTCTGCACCGGCGGAATCTTGGAGTCGAAATCGGCCTTGTTCTGCCAGACTTTTGATGATGCACCGTAGGTGGCGTTCACCACGTCCTGTTTGGGATTGACCTCGAAGGTTTTTGCGATTTTGGCGACGTCGGCCTCGATGCTTGCGATGGCCTGATCGACGGCCTTCTGGTCGTAGGGGATATCGCCCTTCGTCATCTTCAGGATGACGCCATACTGGTTCTTGGCGATCGAACGCATCAGGTTGTCCTGCTGCACGGCAATCTCCTGCTGCGCCATCACGGCGCCCGCACCCAGCAAGAGGATGCTCACGACAATCATGGTCCGTTTCATCGGAATGTTTCTCCGGGTCGCAGAGGTTGGGGGCCATCATGGATAGAACCCGGCGGCGGGCGTTTATTCCCGCCGCCGAAGGTCGCAGCTTAGAGGCTGTGACGGCGATGGTGCTCGTTGATGGCGACCCAGACCCGCTCCGGCGTCGCCGGCATGTCGATGTGGTCGATCTTGTATTCGCGCCAGAGGCCGTCGACGATGGCGTTGACGACGGCGGGGCAGGAGCCGATCGCACCGGCCTCGCCCGCCCCCTTCACCCCCAGAGGATTGGTCGTGCAGGGAACGTTGGCGGTCTCGAACACGAAGTCGGGCCCGTCCGCCGCGCGCGGCAGCGCGTAGTCCATGAAGGTCGCGGTGATCAGCTGGCCGTCGCCCGCGCCGTAGACCACCTGCTCCATCAGCGCCTGGCCGATGCCCTGCATGGCGCCGCCATGCACCTGCCCCGCCAAAAGCAGCGGATTGAGCGTCTTGCCGAAATCGTCGACGATCACGTAGTTGACGATCTTGATGATGCCGGTGGCAGGGTCGATCTCGACTTCCGCGACATGGGTGCCGTTGGGATAGGTGCCGTCGGCGCTGGCAAAGGTCGCGCTCGCATTGAGCTTCGACGGATCGGCGCCGGGACGCTTGGCGATATCGGCGAACGAGATCGAACGGTCGGTACCTGCGATGCGCACAACGCCGTCGGTAATCTCGAGGTCGCCGGCACTGGCTTCCAGCGCCTGCGCCGCGATCTCCTTCAGCTTCTGCCCAAGCTCGCGCGTGGCGCGTTCGACGCTGACGCCGCCCGACGGGATCGAAGCCGAACCGCCGGTGCCGAGACCGGTCGCGATCTCGTCGGTGTCGCCTTGATGGATGTGCACGCGCTCGGGCGCAACGCCGAACTGCTCGGCGACGATTTGCGCATAGGCGGTCTGGTGGCCCTGCCCGCTCGACTGCGTACCGATCAGGACGGTGATATCGCCGTTCGGATCCATCCGCACATTGGCGGTCTCCTCGCCCATGGTGCCGCAGACCTCGACATAGCTCGCAAGCCCGATGCCGCGGATCAGGCCGTGCTTTTTGGCCAGCTTGGCGCGCTTGGGAAATTCCTTCCACTCGGCGATCTCCATTGCGCGCTTGAGATGCGCGGCGAAGTCGCCGGAATCATAGACCTTGCCCGTGGCCGTCTTGTACGGCAACGCCTTCGGCTGGATGAAGTTCTTGCGGCGGATGGCATCCACCGTCATGTCGAGCTTTCGCGCGCAGGCATCCACGAGGCGCTCGATGACGTAAGCGGCCTCGGGCCGGCCCGCACCGCGATAGGCATCCACCGGCACGCTGTTGGTGAAGATGGTGCGCACCCGGCAGTGGAACGCCTGGATGTCGTAGAGGCCCGGCAGCATGCCGGCACCGCCATGCGGGATGTAGGGCCCGAAGGTCGACAGATAGGCGCCCATGTCGCCCATCAGGTCGCAATCCATCGCGAGGAACTTGCCGTCCTCGGCCAGCGCCATCTTGGCGGTGGTCACATTGTCGCGGCCCTGCGCATCGCCCATGAAGTGCTCAGTGCGGTCCGCCGCCCACTTCACCGTCTTCTTCAGTTTTTTGGCCGCCACAGCCAGCAAGGCGTATTCGCGATAAGGGAACAGTTTCGTGCCGAACCCACCGCCGACATCGGGGCAGATCACCCGCATCTTCTCGGTCGGGATGTTGAGCACGTTCTGGCACAGGATGTCGCGCAGGCGGTGGCTGCCCTGGCTGCCCACGGTCAGCGTCAGATGGTCGCGCTTGGCGTCGTATTCGCAGACGGCCGCGCGCGCCTCCATGAAGCTTGCGACCACGCGCGGATTGACGATGGAGATCTCGGCGACCGCATGCGCCTTGGCGAACGCGGCTTCGGTCGCTTTCTTGTCACCGATCGAGACGTCGAACAGCACGTTGCCGGCCTTGTCCGGCCAGACCTGCGGCGCACCCTTCTTGACGGCATTGACGACGCCGGTCACCGCCGGCAGCGGGCTCCATTTGACGTCGATCGCCTCGATCGCGTCGCGGGCCTGGTCGATGGTCTCGGCGACGACGAAGGCGACGGAATCGCCGACATGGCGCACTTCATCCTTGGCAAGGATCGGATAGGGAGGCCCCTTGAACGGGTCGGTCTCGAGATTGAACAGGCAGGGCAGATCGCCGAGATCGGCGACGTCGGCAGCGGTCAGAATCAAGGCAACGCCCGGCAAGCCGCGGGCGCGGCTCGCATCGATGGTGAATTTGGCATGCGCGTGCGGCGAGCGCAGCATCAGGCAGCGGAGCGCGGCCTGCGGCGCGTAATCATCAGTATAGCGGCCCTTGCCGCGGATGAGCGCGTCATCCTCCTTGCGCAGCACGCTTTGGCCAACGCCGAACTTGATGGGAGCCGCCATTTTCTTGTCCCGTCCTATGGTTGTTTTGCCGGCATATTGCCGTGGAAAAACTGGCAAGGCAAACGAGTTTAGGCGCATGGATCGCCCAGCACCCACGCCCGTCATGACGGAAAGGTCGCAGCCCGCTCATTTCCCTGTGAGGACCGGTCCGGTTGATGGCACGATAGTTGCCGAACTCGTCTCGCAATGCAGAACAGGCAGCGTGCTGCCCGCCGCTCGTTCGCAAAGCGCATGTCCCCTTCCGGCCGTTTGATCATTCACATCACGCCTCGACTCCATGGATCCGCGACGCGATCTCTCAGCCTGTCGATAGCCCGTTCAGGCGTGATGTGGTCGATCTCGGAACGCGTTAGGCCGATATCCATCAGCTCCCTGTCGCTCAGGTCCTGCAAGGTAACTCGCTGGCCTCGGCGCCGCGCCTGAAACGCAAACCAGTATCGCTTGAGCAGGCTCAAGACGGTGGAGAGGTCGAGGCGGAGCCTCGCGGCATCGCCCTCCGTCGCGGATGTGCTGCTCGTCAATTGAGGTGGCATCGGATGCTCCTGCTGTTGTGCCGACAGGGAGCGCGGCCAAACAAAAGGCCCCGTCCGATGCCGGCGGGGCCTGGTGGAAGAGATGTCGTCGTCGAATTCCTAGCGCGCGACTCCTTCCACGGCCCAGCCGAAGCGGGTCATGTGCACCGAGTTGATTTTGCGCGACGATTTAATCATGAGATACCAGTACCACGGCAATCGTGTAAAATCAAGAGATGTGCGGATGCTGCTTACACTCTGGGGGCGAGCGTCCGCTCCCGCGCGTCCGTCTATTGAAGCTCGCCTAGCCGCGCACCAGGGAGACCAACCAGCGACGGCTGAACAGCAGGAGGATCACGAGCGCGTAGACGATCGTGCCCCCGACGGCCAATAGCGCGAGCGTCAATTCGTCCCGGAAAGGCATCGAAGCAAAATAGACACCACTGACGCGCGCGATCAGCCAGAAGCTTGCGGCCAGGATCAACCCGGTCAGCAGGAATTTG
>NZ_JALJRE010000007.1:78961-336078 GCF_024519855.1 Bradyrhizobium sp. Bra78
GCGCGCGATCAGCCAGAAGCTTGCGGCCAGGATCAACCCGGTCAGCAGGAATTTGGCGAGGGACAACAGCCAGGCGCGGTCCCGCACGAGGAAGCCTCGCCGCACGGCGAAGGACAGCACCAGTAGCAGATTTTGCTGCCAAGCACACATTGGCATCATGGACGGCGGCCCGGAGAGTGACTACGCTTGGACCGTTCAATTTTCCCGGCGCAAATGAAAAATGGAGGTCGATTGTGCCTGCATATCTTGTTGTTCAAGCGACCATTGCCGACGAACCCAAATATCAGAAGTACCGCGAGGCGGTCGTTCCATTCATCGCTTCCTTTGGCGGCAAACTTGTCGCGAGAGGCGCAAAGGTGGAAGTACTCGAAGGCGAGCACGACACGCGACCAGTCGTGATGTTCGAGTTTCCCGCGATGGAGGCTATCCGTGCCTTCTGGAATTCTCCAGACTATGTGCCCATCAAGAAGCTGCGCGAGGGTGCCGCTACCATAAATGTTTGGGCATTTCCCGGCATCTGAACATCAGCGGACTGCTCAGCTAACCGAAGTCCGGGCACGTCTGCCGGTCGTTATCGGGGATAAATCGGACATGGAGAGGATTGTCCGTTCGGCCGCAAATACCCCATTCAGAAGTCACCGACTGGATCAAAAAATTCCTTCCAAGCCGGCGGCACTCGTCTTCCCCCAATCCAATTTTGGCGATTAGATAGTCGCACTGATATTGAACTCATATTCTTGCACGGGAGGGATTTCATGACTTTGCAAAATGTCACCCGCCGCAGATTGATCGGCGGCGTCGCGGCCGGAATAAGTGCAGTCTCGGTAACTTCATCAGGCATCGGCAGTGCGCGCGCTCAATCCGCGCCAAAGACTTTTGTTCTGATTGGTGGCGCCTTTTACGGCGCGTGGTGTTGGCATCGTGTGACCGAGAGGCTCGAAAAACAGGGCCATAAAGTCTATGCGTTTACGCTCTCGGGATTGGCTGAACGCTCGCACCTCCTCAGCAAAGACATAAATCTCGACACGCACATTAGTGACATCGCAAATCTGTTCGAATGGGAAGACCTCACGGACATTTGCCTCGTTGCCCATTCGTATGCCGGATGTCCCGCGTCGGGTGCTCTTGAACGTATCGGAAACCGCGTATCATCTATCGTTTGGGTTGATGCAATAAAGCCCGCCGACGGCCAGTCATTTCGAGACCTGGTGCCCTTCCCGATCGAGGAGGGCGCGATCAGCCGTCCGGCCCCCAAAGCGCTCCCTCCGACGGCCTTTAGCGATCCCAACGACGTCGCTTGGGTTCTATCAAAAGTAACACCGCAGCCGATTGGGACGTGGCTGCAACCGGCGAAGCTCTCCGGCGCACGCGAAAAGGTCGCGAAGAAGACCTACATCCGTTTACCCAAATTCCAGTTAGCCGCCTTGGACAAAGCGGCAGCGGAGTGCAAGTCGGACAATTCCTGGACTGTCCTCGAAAACACGACATCTGGCCACTCGGTCATGATCGGCGAGCCGGATTGGTTGACTGACGTGCTGGTGAAAGCAGCGTGACATCGATCTGATCAAGGGCGACTTCTGGGCCGCATGATGTTAGTTGCGGCCCAGCGATCCGCTTCTCGCGGGTCGAGCGGATATGACGAACCTATCGATACGCGCCTAGCCGCGCACCAGCGAGACCAGCCAGCTGCGGCCGAACAGCACGAGGATTGCGAGCGTGTAAACGATCGTTCCACCCACCGCCAACACCCCCAGCGTTGCTTCGTCCCGGAAGGCCGGCAGCGCGGCAAGCGCGGTCGTGCTAAAGCGCGCGATCAGCCAGAAGCTTGCGGCCAGGATCAACCCGGTCAGCAGGAATTTGGCGAGGGACAACAGCCAGGCGCGGTCCGGCACGAGAAAGCCTCGCCGCACCGCAAAGAACAGCACCATCAGCAGATTGGTCCAGACACCGACGGCGGTGGCCAGTGCGAGGCCGATCTGGGCGAGCGATCCCATCAGGGCGACCTTCAGGGCAACGTTGACGGCGATGCCGGTCAGCGACGCCCGCACCGGTGTCGCGGTGTCCTTGCGCGCATAAAAGGTCGCGACCGCGCTCCGGATCAGCACGAAGGGAATGAGGCCGATGGCGTAGGCCGCTAGCGTGGCGCCTGCGGCGGCCGCATCGGCCTTGGAGAACGCGCCGCGGGCGAACAGCGCGCGCATGATCTCGTCGGGCACGGTGAGGAAGGCGGCCACGAACGGAATCGAGAACAGCAGCGTGAAGTCGAAGGCGCGGCGCTGCGCCTTCATCGCGCCGTCATGGTCGTTGGCCGTGATTCGCCGCGACATCTCCGGCAGCAGCACCGTGCCGATGGCGATGCCGATCACGCCGATCGGCAGCTGGTTGAGGCGATCGGCGTAATAGAGCGCCGACAGCGCGCCCGCGGGCAGGAAGGTCGCGATGATGGTGTCGGCGAACAGCGCGACTTGCGTGCCCATCGAGCCCAGCGTCGCCGGCCCGAGCGCCTTGAAGAATCCGCGAACGTCTTCATCGAGCTTGAGCGGCGCAAAGCGCGGCAGGCCGCCGTGGCGCGCGAGATCGCCTGCGAGCAGGAAATACTGCAAAAAGCCCGAGATCAGGACGCCCCAGGCGGCGGCGTGGCCCGCACTGGGAAACCAGGCGGCCAGCGCCAGCGTCATCATCATCGAAATGTTGAGGAAGATCGACGCCGCGGCGGCGCTGGCGAAGCGCTGCATCACGTTGAGCATGCCGCCATAGAGCGTCACCAGCGTGATCAGCAAGAGATAAGGAAAGGTGATCCGGGTTAGCTCGATCGCGAGTTTGCGCTGCTCGGCGTCTTCACTGAAGCCCGGCGCCAGGATGCTCATGGCCTGCGGCATGAACAGCCAGGCGACGATCAGCAGCACCACTTGCGAGGCCAGCAGCAGCGTGAAGATGCGGTCGGCGAACAGTCTTGCCGCGCCCTCCCCCTTCTCGCCATGGACATGGGCATAGGCCGGCACCCAGGCGGCGTTGAAGGCACCCTCGGCGAAGATCGCGCGGAAATGATTGGGCAGCCGCAGCGCCACGAAAAAGGCGTCGGCCACGGGGCCGGCGCCCAGGATCGCCGCGAGCATGATGTCGCGGGCAAATCCCGTCAGCCGCGAGAGCAGCGTATATCCGCCAACCGTGAAGATGCGTCCGAGCATGCGTCTGTTTTAGTGCATGGCGAGATCAGGTCTAGGTGCAAACCGCGAGGAAGGTCGCCCCTCCCCCGCTTGCGGGAGAGGGTTGGGGAGAGGGTGTTTCCGCAAGCGAGAATTCCCAAGAGGCAGAGAGTCCTCACCCGCCGCTTCGCGGCGACCTCTCCCGCAAGCGGGAGAGGTGACAGGAAGATCAGCCCGAAACCGCGCCGCGCACGGCTGCGATGATTCGCTCCTGGTCGGCTTCGGTCAAATAGGCGTGCATCGGCAGGCTGATGACGTCTTGCGACAGGCTCTCGCAAGCAGGCAGGCCGCCGTCGGCGACCGGATACTGCTTGTAGGCGGTCTGCTGGTGCATCGACTTGCCGTAATAGATCGCGGTCGGCACGCCCTGAGCCTTCAGCGCCGCGGCAAAGCCATCGCGATCGGTGCCTTTGGGGAGGCGGATGGTGTACTGCGCCCAGACCGAGGTGTTGCCGGGCGCAAGGCGCGGCACGGTGACGACATTCGACAGGCCTCGCGCGTAGCGCTCAGCGACCTTGTTGCGGGCAGCGATCTCGTCGTCGAAGATCTTCAGCTTCTCGATCAGGATCGCGGCCTGCATGGTGTCGAGCCGGCCGGTCAGGCCGAGGCGGACGTTATCGTATTTATCGACGCCCTGCCCGTGCACGCGGATGCTGCGCAGCGTGGCTGCGAGCTCGTCGTCATCGGTGAAGATCGCGCCGCCGTCGCCGAAGCAGCCGAGCGGTTTTGCGGGGAAGAAGCTGGTCGTGGTTGCGAGCCCGAAGGTGCCGAGCTTGCGGCCATGATAGCTTGCGCCGAAGCCTTGCGCGGCGTCGTCGATCACAAACAGGCCTTCGGCCCTGGCGATCTCGGCAATGGCATCGTGGTCTGCAGGCTGGCCGAACAGGTCGACTGGAATGACCGCAACGGGCTTGAGACCAGCCTTGCGAGCGGCCGCAATGCCCCGCTTCAGCGACTCCGGGCTCATGTTGAAGGTCGTTTCATCCACATCGACATAGACCGGGGTGGCGCCCATCCGTGCCGCCGGCGACGCGGTCGCAATGAAGGTGAACGACGGGCACAGCACGGCATCGCCGGGACCGACATTCTTCGCCATCAACACCATGAGAAGCGCGTCGGTGCCGCTGGCGCAGCCGATGACGTGCTTGGCACCGCAATAGGCCGCAAGCTGCTTCTCGAGCTCGGCGACTTCAGGACCGTTGACGAACTGGCAATGGTCGAGAACGCGCTTCACCGCGGCATCGAGCGAGGCGCCGAGCCGGCGACGCTGCGAAGCGACATCGATGAAGGGAATGGGTTCGGAACGAAGATGCTGGTTCATGGCGCCTTCTTGAATGGTCGACATGGAAAGGGTTCAGCCGGCGACGCGCCGCGGGCCTGTACGGGCGGGTGCCTTGGCTGCGGGCCGCGACGGCGTTTCCAGGCACTGCGTGGCGATCTCGAGACTGGCGACGCCTTCGTCGCCGGTGACCGCCGGAATCTCGCCGTTGCGCACGGCCTTGAGGAACGCGATCAGCTCGGCACGGAGCGGCTCGTCATGGCCGACCGGCAGATGCCGCATCGAGTAGCTGCCATCCGGCTTGAAGCCGAAGCATTCGGTAACCTGGCGCGTGAGCAGATCGCCCATCACGTATTTGCCGCGGGTCGCGACCGTGACGCTGCGCGCCTTGAACGGCGTCAGCCAGTTGGTGTTGATGTGGGCGAGCACGCCGTTGGCGGTACGGAATTGCAGCAGCGCGATGTCCTCGCGCTCGGCGACCGCGCTCGACAATTGCGGCTGCACCTCGACGATGTCGGATTCGGTGAACCAGCGGATCAGGTCGATGTCGTGCACGGCAAGGTCGATGACGACGCCGACATTGGACATGCGCGGCGGGAACGGACCGACGCGCGTGATCGCGATCGAGAGGATGTCCTCGCCCGCGATCGCCTGCTTGACGGCGGCGACCGCCGGATTGAAGCGCTCGACATGGCCGACCATCAGCGTCACGCCGGCCTTCTGCGCGGCGGCAACGATCTCGCGGCCTTCCGCAACCGTGGAGGCGATCGGCTTCTCGACCAGCACGTGGATGTTCTTGGCGATGCAGGCGAGCGCGACCTCGTGATGCAGATGGGTGGGCGCCGCGATGGTGACGGCGTCGACGCCTTCGGCAAGGAGCTGGTCGAGCGTCTCGAAGCTCGCGCAATTGGCAAGTTCCATGGCGCGCGTGCGATGGGCCGCCGAAGGATCGACGACGCCGACGAGACTGACGCCCGGCAGACCGCTGAGCACGCGCGCGTGGTTGCTGCCCATCACGCCCGCGCCAATGACGCCGACGCGCAGACCGGCCTTTGCCGGTGCAGATCCCTTGGAACTCATGTGAGCAAACCCCGATTCAGCGCAAATCCCCGGGCTGCTTCTAGCACGGACGCCACATTTGTGGCGAATGCCGGCCTGACTGACCGGACACGATTTGATTCAAAAAGTTACACGTTCCCCGGGCCTTAAGTGGCTGAAAGATACCGCTCTTTCGGCCCGGAATGACGTGATTCGGAGTGTGCTGGTTACGACCTTTGATAGTCGTCTTCAATCCGGATGATGTCGTCTTCCCCGAGATAACTTCCAGTCTGGACCTCGATCAGTTCCAGCATGATCTTGCCGGGGTTCTCCATCCGGTGCACGGCGCCCATCGGGATGTAGATCGACTCGTTCTCGTGCACCGTCTTGACGGTCTCGTTGACGGTGACGCGGGCAGCGCCCCGGACCACGATCCAGTGCTCGGCGCGATGATGGTGCTTCTGCAGCGACAGCCGCCCGCCCGGCTTCACTACGATGCGCTTGACCTGGTGGCGCTCGCCATTGTCGACCGACTGGTAGCTGCCCCAGGGCCGGTGCACCTTGAGATGCTCCTCGGTGACCTTCGGAGCGACCGCCTTGAGCTTGGTCACGAGCCGCTTCAGGCCGTTGGCGTCCTTCTGGCGCGACACCAGCACGGCATCCGCAGTCGCCACCACGACAAGATCGTCGACGCCCTCGAGCGCGACCAGCGCGGCATCGGTGGTGACGTTGCAGTTGCGCGAGTCTTCGAACACGGCGGCGCCGTGCGCGGCATTGCCTTGCGCGTCCTTCGCCGACAGCTCCCACACCGCGTGCCAGGAGCCGACGTCGGACCAGCCGCAGGACACCGGCACAACGGCCGCGCGCGCAGTCTTCTCCATCACGGCATAGTCGATCGAGATCGCCTTGGCGGCGCCGAACGCCTCCGGCTCCAGCGTCACGAAGCCGAGATCGCGGCCGGCATTGGCGACCGCGTTGGACACCGCCTCCACGCTCGCCGCGTCGACCTTGCGGTATTCGTCGAGCAGCACGCTGGCCGGGAACATGAAGTTGCCGCTGTTCCAGAGATAGCCGGACTCGACGTAGTCGGCGGCCTTCACCGCGTCGGGCTTCTCGACGAAGCGCGCAACCGCGTGCACCGTGCCGGAGATCGCCTCGCCCGGGCTGATATAGCCGTATTCGGTCGCCGGCCGCTCCGGCTTGACGCCGAAGGTGACGATGCGCCCGGTGCTCGCGGCAGTGAGCCCTTCGCGGCATGCGGCGACGAAGGCGGCCTTGTCCTGCACCACGTGGTCGGCGGCGAGCGCCAGCACGATGGCTTCACTGGCGCGGTTCTGCGCGAACACCGCGCCGGCGGCGATCGCGGGGCCGGAATCGCGCCGCATCGGCTCGAGGATCACGTCGGCCTCGATGCCGATCTCGGCGAGCTGCTCCAGCACCATGAAGCGGTAGGACGCATTGGTGATGACGATCGGACGTTCGAACAGCGAGGCATCCGAGACGCGCAGCAGCGTGTCCTGGAAGGTCGAGCGCGTGCCGAACAGCGGCAGGAACTGCTTGGGGCGCACCTCGCGCGAAGCCGGCCACAACCGCGTGCCGGCGCCGCCGCACATGATCAGGGGGATAATGCGTTTGTCCATCGTCATTCAAACCTTGAAGTAGTCCCGATACCAGGTGACAAAATTACGGACCCCGTGCGCGATCGGCGTTGACGGTGCAAAGCCGGTATCGCGCATCAGATCCTCGACATCCGCGAACGTTTCCAAGACGTCTCCGGGCTGCATCGGCAGCAATTCTTTGATCGCCGTCCGACCCAGCTCCCGCTCCAGAAGCCCGACGACATGCATCAGCTCTTCCGGGTGGTGATTGCCGACATTGTAGACCTTAGACGGCGCATTTGCGGCGGCCGGGTCATCCGTGGGCACAAGATCGATCAGCTTGGACACTACACGGGTGACGTCGTCAATATAGGTGAAGTCGCGGCGCATTTTGCCATGGTTAAAGAGCCGGATCGGCCGACCGGCCATGATGGCGTTCACGAACAGAAACAACGCCATGTCGGGCCGTCCCCACGGCCCGTAAATGGTGAAGAAGCGCAGGCCCGTGACCGGCAGCCGGTAGAGATGGCTGTAGGACTGCGCCATCAATTCGTTCGCCTTCTTGGTCGCAGCATAGAAGCTCACGGGATGGTCGGTGCGGTCCTGCACGGCAAAGGGCAGTTTAGTGTTGGCGCCATAAACGGAGGATGACGAGGCGTAGACGAGATGACGACAGGCATTGTTGCGGCAGCCCTCCAGCACGTTGAGAAAGCCCTGGAGATTGGAATCGACATAAGCCTGCGGCTGCTCGATCGAATAGCGCACGCCGGCCTGGGCCGCGAGATGCACGACTTTGGCAAATCGATGTCGCGCAAACAGCGCTGCGATCGTCTCGCGGTCGGCGAGATCGGCCTCGACGAAGGAGAAGCGGGAATCGCCGCGCAAAAGCGCAAGGCGCGCCTGTTTGAGCGCCGGATCGTAATAGCTGTTGAGATTGTCGAGCCCGACGACGGGCCGGTCTTCGCCCAAAAGCTGGCGGGCGACGTGAAAGCCGATGAAGCCGGCGGCACCCGTGACCAAAATCGCCTGATCCGTCATCCTGTTCCCGAGGAATCCTTCGCCAATCGTTCGTCCGGTCTTCGCTCAGTCTTGCGTCCGCAGCGCTTCTTTAGCCATCCTGTCGAGGGGCTCGCAATAGCCCTGCCCCTGCACGAGGGCCATTCGGAACGGCCCGGAACACAGCTTCAGAACGACTTCAGAACAGCTATTGCAAGATCGGCGCCAAAACCATACCAAAGCGGCCGAATTCGGCGCCGTGCGTCGGGTTGCTTCAAAAACCCCTGTTCATGCGGGCGAGATGCGCCGAATCCTGCTGTCGACGGCCAAAATCCTGATTTCCGCGGCGCTGCTCTATCTGGCGCTGCGCAAGGTCAATCTGTCCGAACTGTTTTCGCGCTTCACCGTGTCCAGCCTGTTCTGGATCGGCCTGGCGATCGCGATCACGTTCCTGCAAATCTTCGTCGGCGTGCTGCGCTGGCGCGAGATCAGCGCCGAATGCGGCGCGCCGCTCGGGCTCGCCCGCGCGATGCGCTACAACGTGATCGGCGCATTCTTCAACCAGACCCTGCCATCGGCCATTGGCGGCGATGCGGTCCGGCTGTGGCTCGTCGCGCGCGCCGGCGCAGGCTGGCGCGCCGCGACCTACTCGATCTTCGTCGACCGCGCGATCGGATTGATCGCGGTGGCGATCCTCATCGTCGCGAGCCTGCCCTGGAGCTATTCCCTCATCTCCGATCCGCACGGCCGCTCGGCGCTGCTGCTCGTCGACCTTGCGGCGCTCGCAGGCGGCCTCGGCTTCCTGATTTTCGGCGCGCTGAACTGGCGGTGGCTGAAGACCTGGTGGGTCACGCATCACGTTCACGCCTGTGCCGTGATCGCCAATCGCGTGATCTTCAGCCGCTCGCGCGGACCGATCGTCACGATCCTGTCGGTCGCGGTGCATGTGCTGACCGTCGTCATCGCCTGGTGCGTCGTGCAGTCGATTGCGGCCCCGGTCGGCTTCAGCGACGTCTTCCTGCTCGTGCCGCCGGTGATGCTGATCACGATGATGCCGATCTCGATCGCCGGCTGGGGCGTGCGCGAGGCCACCATGGGCCTGGCATTCGGCTTTGCGGGACTTGCCGCCAACGAGGGCGTCAACATCTCGCTGCTGTTCGGCACCGTCTACTTCATCGTCGGCGCCGTCGGCGGACTGGTCTGGATTCTCAGCGCGGAGAAAGCCGCGCAAGGATCGGCGCCGATCGGAGTGCCGGAGTGAACCCGGCCGCCGACGCGCTCGCCGTACCTTCGCTGCTGGCCGTTGCGATCGCCGCGCTGGTGTCGGCCGTCATCACCTGGGGCAGCCGTCCCCTGCTCCAGCGCTACGCGCTGGCGCGGCCGAACGCGCGGTCCTCGCATCGCATCCCGACCCCGCAGGGTGCGGGCATCGCGGTGATATCGGCGACGCTGCTGGTCGCGTCCGCCTGGGCAGCCTGGACGGACATCGCGATCGCGCCGGCGCTGATCGGTGCGACCGTCTTGATCGCCCTGGTCGGATTTGCCGACGACATCGTGTCGCTGCCGGTGCTTGCGCGGCTCGTGCTGCAGGCAGTCTGCGTCGGAGCCGTCGTGTTCACCGCGCCCGAGACCGCGCGCATCGCTCCGGCGCTGCCGCTTCCGCTCGAGCGCGGCCTCATCCTGCTGGCTGGCGTCTGGTTCGTGAACCTCGTCAATTTCATGGACGGGCTCGACCTGATGACGGTGGCGGAAGTGGTGCCGGTCACCGCGGCGCTGCTGCTGCTCGGATGGTTCGGTGATCTCTCCTGGCCGGCCGCGCTGATCGCCGCGGCCCTGTGCGGCGCCATGCTCGGCTTTGCACCGTTCAACAAGCCGATCGCGAAGGTGTTTCTCGGCGATGTCGGCAGCCTGCCGATCGGCCTCCTGCTCGGCTGGTGCCTGCTCGAGCTTGCCTGGCGCGGGCAGCCCGCCGCGGCGCTGCTGCTGCCGGCCTATTACCTTTCGGATTCCACCATCACGCTGCTTCGCCGCATCGGCAGCCGCGAACAATTCTGGTCGGCGCATCGCACGCACTTCTACCAGCGTGCGACCGACAACGGCTTCACCGTCTCCCGCGTGACCGGCGAGGTGTTCGCGCTCAACCTCGTGCTGGCACTGCTTGCCATCGTCACCGTTCGCGCCGGCTCGATGGCGATCACGATCGCATGCCTGCTCGCCGGCGCGATCGCGGTCGGATTCGTGCTGCGGCGCTTCTCCCGCCCTCAGGCGTCCTGAGCCGACAGCGCCAGCCGCAGGCCCTCGTCGAGCGAGATCTCCGGTTGCCAGCCGGTTGCCATCGCCTTGGAGAGGTTGAGCTCCAGCGAGCCGATCAGGCTGTCATGCGTATCCTGCCGGCCCATCACGCTGAGCAGCGTGCTGAGCAGGCTCGACGGCATCCCGAACAGCCGCGAGTTCTTGCCCGCAGCCTTCGCCAGCCGCTCGATGAATTCGGGCGTCGAGACCTGTTCCCTGTCGGCCACCAGGAATATCTCGAAATTGCTGGCGGGATCGGGATGAGCGAGCCGGCGCACGATGAACGACGACAGGTTCTGCACGGCGAGAAACGCGCGCTGATTGTGGATCGCGGCAAAGGGCAGCGGCATCCCCAGATTCACCGCACGCGTCAGCAGCGCGAAATTGCCCTTGGCGCCCGCGCCGTAGACCAGCGGCGGCCTGATCACCGAGATGTTCATGTCGGTGTCGCGCGCCAGCGTCTTCAGGCCCGCCTCGGCCGCGGCCTTGGACATGCCGTAGAGGCCGCGCGGCGTGAGAATGTCGTCCTCGCTGAACGGCGCGCGGCCCTCATTGCTGCGCCCGTGCACGAGAACGGTGCTGACGAAGATGAACTGGCGTACGCCGGCTGCCGCCGCACCGCGCGCCAGGTGCAGCGTGCCGGCGATGTTGACGTTGCGGTAGAGCTGGACCGCATGCTCCTCGTGCTTGTGATGCACGCGCGCGGCGAGATGGACCACGGCGTCGACGCCTTCGAGCGCCGCCTGCCAATCGGTCTCGGGGCCGATCGTCTCGACGACGACCTCATCGCCCACGCCTTCCGGGATGCGCACCGCGCGGCGGACGGACCATCCCTCGCGCGCCAGCGCAGGCGCGACATGGCGGCCGACGAAGCCGCTCGCTCCCGTCACCAGCACGACTGGCTTGTGTTCACTCATCGTTGCTCCGAAAGGTCCGGGTTGCGCAACAATTCGTCGATCACGGCGGCATAGGCGTTCATCGCGACAGTACGGTCGAACTTCGAAGCCGTTTTCACCGCGCGCTCCGCCATGGCGCCGTCGTCGGCGCGCGACGCCGTACGGATCGCCTCGGCGAGCTGATCGGCGCGCCCCGGCGTCACGACCCAGCCGAGCCCGTTCTCGACCACCGTCAAGGCGGCCTCGGCCTCGGGCTCCGAGACCAGCACCACGGGACGGCCGACCGCCAGCAGGTTGTAGAACCGGCTCGGCACCGACACGCCCGCTACGTCCTTCCGGTACGGAATGATCCAGAGATTGGCAGCCGCCAGGAACGCCTCGAGCTCGGCGTCCTCGACCCGCGCCACGAAGGAGACGTTGGAGAGGTTCGCTGCGGCCTGCAACTGCTGCAACCGCGCGAAGCCGATGCCCCAGCCGGACAGCAGGAAGTGGATGTCCGGCTCGTCCTTCAGGAGGCGGGCCGCCTCGAACACGATGTCCGGATCATGGGTGAAGCCGAGATTGCCCGACAGGCCGACGATGAAACGCGCAGAAATTGCCTTGCGGAAAGGACTGTCCGTTGCGAGCGGTCGCGGCCCGGGCACGAGCGTCGCCCAGTTCGGGATGAAGCGGATCTTGTTCCTCCTCATGCCGGAATAGCTCAGCAGCGGCCGCTCCGCATCGCGGCCGATGGTGATGACGGCGTTGAGCGCGCGGAACATCAGGCCGTTGGCGAAGCGCATCGTCTGCGTCACGAGCGAGCCGGGCTTCAGCAGACCCGCCATCACCAGCACGTCGGGGAAGAGATCGTGCATGATCAGCGCCGAGCGCGCGCCCTTGAACCGCGCGGCGGCCGCGACCGCATAGGGCAGCATGAACGGTGCGGTGACGGTGAGCACGACATCGCCTCGCCTGAGCTCACGCAGCAGCGCTAAGAATGTGCGCGCCGCGAACAGCAGCTCGGAGGCGCCGCGCCGTACCAGCGCCGCCTTGCCTGCCATCCGGTTCTTGACAGCGACAACGCGCGGCTTGCCCGGACCGCTCTGCGACGCCGGCAGTGCGCCGGGCGAGCCCGACAGCACGACGACCTCGTGGCCGACGGCGAGACGGCAGGCGATCTCCGCCATGATCGCCGCCGTCGTGCTCGGATCCGGCGGATAATGCTGGCTCGCGACGACGATCTTGCCTCCAGATTGCATGGTCAGGCCGCGGTCGACCCGAATTCCGGAACCGCGTCCTTCAGGATCGTCCTGATGGTGGCCCGATCGTCGCGTGCGATCGCCTGCTCCAGCGCAGCGATCCATTTGCGCAGCGTCTGCATCGGCGGCTCGTTCGGCTGCGCCGCCATGATGCCGGCGACGCCGATCTCGCGGGTCGGCTCCTCGGAGGCGAACAGGATCTCGTGCAGGCGTTCGCCGGGCCGCATGCCCGTGAACACGATCTCGATGTCGTAGCCGGGTTGCAGGCCCGACAGACGGATCATGCGCTCGGCGAGATCGACGATCTTCACCGGCTGGCCCATGTTGAGCACGTAGACCGAGACGTCCGAACGCTGCGTGCCGAGCGCATGCGTTGCCGCCGTGACGACGAGATCGCAGGCCTCGCGAATGGTCATGAAGTAGCGGACCATGTCGGGATGCGTCACCGTCACGGGGCCGCCGGCCTCGATCTGGGCCTTGAACTTCGGCACCACCGAGCCGTTCGACGCCAGCACGTTGCCGAACCGGACCGAGATCAGCCGCATCGGCCGCCTGGCGCCGCCGCTCCCTGCCGCAAGATCGTGGTCGAGCGCCTGGCAGTACATCTCGGCGAAGCGCTTGGTGAGGCCGAGCATCGACACCGGCTCGATCGCCTTGTCGGTCGAGATCATCACCATGGCTTCGGCGCCGGCGCTGAGCGCGGCATCGGCGACGTTGATCGAGCCGAAGATATTGGTCTTAACGCCCTCGCTCCAGTCCCGCTCGAGGATCGGCACGTGCTTGAGCGCGGCGGCATGGAACACGATGTCCGGCTTGAACTCGGCCATCAGGCGCATGATGCGCTCGCGGTCGCGAATGTCGGCGATCCGCCCTTCGACCGCAGCAGCCGTGCCCTGCGCCGCGAGCGCTTCGGTGATCGCGTAGAGCGCCGGCTCGGAATTTTCCACGATCAGGAGGCGCGCGGCGCCGAACGCGACGACGCGCTCGCAGATCTCGGAACCGATTGAGCCGCCGCCGCCGGTGACGATCACGGCCTTGCCCTCGATCAGGGCTTCGAGCCGCGCATAGTCGATCGTCTCGCTCGGCCGCAGCAGCAGATCCTCGACCGCGACGGCCGTGAGCCGCGGCGTATCGCCGCTTTCCAGCGAGGGCATGCGGTTCACGATCACCCCCAGCTTGCGCGCCCGCATGAGTATCTGTTCGGGATGAGACTCCGGATCGAACGCGGTCGGCGTCATCACGATGCGCGCGATCGCCTTGCTGCGCTTGGCGAAGTCGGCGACGACGTCCTCGATGTCCTCGACGCCGCCCAGAACCGGCACGTTGCGGATGGACTGGCCGCGATCGGAACTCGACGGCGACAGCACGCCGACCGGCCAGATGCGTTTGATCGCCCCGCTCTCGATGCCGCGGAGCAGCACCTCGGCATCCGCGGCGCGGCCGATCAGCAGCGTCGGCGCGGCATCATCGGTGCGGGCGTGACGCCGCACCCGCGTGTAGCGGAAATAGCGATAGGCCATGCGCAATGCGCTGAGGAAGGAGACCTCGAGGAACCAGTACAGAACGATCGTCACCTTGCCGAGAAAGAAGGTGCCGCGGACGTTGGGGGCGACGAAGATGTAATCGAGCACGAGCAGGGCAACCGTCAGCACGGTTGCGACGCGGATGATGTTCATCGCGTCGGGCAGCGAGATGAAGCGCCATTTCGTCGTGGTCAGGTTGAAGATGAAGAACACGACCACGCTGAAGGCGAGGAAATAGGGCAGGATCTCGAACAGCAGCGGCAGGCGATCGTAGAAGCCGTCGCCGCCCTCGAAGCGCAGATAGAAGGCAGCGAACAGCGCCGCCGTGGTCGCCAGCAGGTCGTGGAGCGCGATCAGGAAATTGCGCAAGGTGAGATGCGAAAGACGCGTCATCCGCGGACCGATGAAAATCCCGTTGGGTGCAACCTGACCGCGCTGATAGCCCATCTCGACCGGACTTGCCAGTACAAGGCTGCCAGTACAAGGCTTGCCAGCCGCGCGGCCGTTCAGGAACCGGCTTCCCCCACCTTCACCTCGACCTGCTGCGCCCGGAGCACCATGCCGCCGGCGACGCCGACGCCGATGACGTACATCCAGCCCTCGTGGAAGTCGAACAGGTGGGAGTTGAACAGCGAGGTGAAGACGTTCTGGACCACAACGAGGAGGCCGACCCAGTTGGCAAACCCGTCGCCGCGAAACAACAGCAGGTGCAGGATCCAGATCGAATAGAGCACGGCGATGCCGATGACGCCCCATTGTACGGCAACGTTCAAGGTCTGGTTATGCGGGTTGCCGATCACCTCGGCGGACGCCTGGTACCGACCACTGGGTGTTGCGACACGCTCGAACAAACCGCGCGTCGAGCCGGTGCCGTGCCCCACGACCGGCGCCTCCGCGAAGAAGCCGAGGGATTTCCGCCAGAATTCGAGCCGCAGGCCAAGCGAGGTCGGCTCGCCTTTTTCCACATAGCGCGTGTAGTCGCTGGCGAAGGTCTCGGCGGTCTTGCGCAATTGCGGCGAGGCCTGCCAGGCGAGAACCGCACCGGCGAGCAAAGCGATGGCGATGATCGCGATGCTGCGCCATCTCAGGTGCAGCAGCGCGAACACGCCGAACAGGATCGGAATGGTGACGAGCGCGGTGCGCGATACCACCACGAAAGCCATGTTGACGAAGAAGCTGAACGCCAGCGCCGTGAGCAGGCCGGCGATCCAGTAGCGCTTCTCGCGCAGCAGCAGCACGATCGGATAAGCGAGCGCGACCGCGCAGAGTGTGAACTCCTGGCTCTGGTCGATGTAGTTCTTGACGAAGATGCCGCGTTCGGCGGGATCGGTCTTGAGCGCGAGGTTCGGGTCGAAGGCGACCAGCCACGACATCACCGACAACAGCGCGCAGGACACCAGGAAGGCGACGAACACCCAGTGCCCGCGCGGCGAGCGCGCGAAGTGAAAGAGCAGAACCGGCAGCACCAGCAGCTTGACGGTGGGATTGACCGCGTAGAAACGCGCCCCCCAGGCCGCGTCCGACCACAATGTCCCCACCAGCGCGAGCAGGACCAGCGCGATCGGCGCGGCGCAGATCGGACGCTTGAGCGATTGCAGGAACTCGCGAACGTCGAGGAAAGGCACCATGCAGAGCAGCATCAGGGCGTTGAATATCCCCGCAAGCGAGGTCGACCATGGCAGCGAGGCCGCGGTCAGGATCGCGAACAGGTCGACCGTCTCGCCCCAGGCCGCCGGACTGCGCAGGCGCCGCCACAGCATCCGGCCGGTCGTCTCCCCGGCCAGCGTCGTCACTTGCCCCCTCCCCGCGCGCGATGAACCAGCGCCGTCGTGCTGAAGCCCTGGAGAACGTCGACCAGCACGACCGTCCCGCCCGCCGCCTCGACGACCTCGTGGCCGACCACCTGCTCGCGGGTGTAATCGCCCCCCTTCACCAGCGCGCTCGGCTTGATCCGGGTGATCAGGTCGATCGGCGTATCCTCCTCGAAGATGACGACGAGATCGACGGCTTCGAGCGCCGCCAGCACTTCCGCACGCGCCCGCTCGTCCTGAACGGGGCGATCGGCGCCCTTCAGCCGCCGCACCGAGGCATCGCTGTTGAGGCCCACGATCAGGCGGTCGCAGGCGGCGCGCGCCGCGGTCAGCACCTTGACGTGGCCGGGATGCAGGATGTCGAAGCAGCCATTGGTGAAGCCGACGCGCTGGCCCTGCCGCTTCCATTCCGCAAGCTGCGCCTCGAGCGCGCCCGGCTCGAGCACGATCTTCTCCTCGGCGGCGAGGGAGGCATGCGGCAGGATCTTTCGCTTCAGTTCGGCCGCAGTCACGCTGGCGGTGCCCTGCTTGCCGACGGCGACGGCGGCTGCGGCAGCGGCCATGCGCAGCGCCGTATCCCAGTCCGCGCCCGTGGCGAGCGACACCGCGAGCGCGGCGGCGACGGTATCGCCGGCGCCGGAGACGTCGCGCACCTTCACCGGAACGGCCGGAACGTGAACGGCCTCACCGTTTCGCGGCACCAGCGTCATGCCGTGCTCGCCTTGCGTGACGAGAATCGCCTCGCAATCGGCGAGCCGCATCACGTCCTCGCTGGCATCGACGATGCTCTGCGGCGTATCGGCGCGGCTTCTCGTGGCCTCCGCAAACTCCTTGCGATTGGGCGTGAGCAGCGTCGCGCCGCGATAGATCGCCCAGTTCAGGCTCTTGGGATCGACGATCACCGGCTTGCCGAGTTTTCGCGCGGCGTCGATCGTGTGCCGGATCACGCGCGCGGTCAGCACGCCCTTGGCGTAGTCGGAGAGCAATACGATGTCGGCGCGCGCGATCTGGGGCAGGATCGCATCGATCAGACTGGCCTCGACGTCATCGGATGCAGCAACCGCCTGCTCCCAATCCGCACGCAGCATGTGCGTGGAAAAATGCTCGGAGACGAAGCGAACCTTGCGCGTTGTCGGCCGCGACCGATCGCACACCAGCACGCTTTCGATCCCACCCTGCTCCGCAAGCGCCGCGGCGAGTTGCTTGCCCGCGGCATCCTCGCCGACGAGGCCGACGAAGATGCAGCGCGCGCCGAGGGACGCGACATTGCGCGCGACATTGCCGGCACCGCCGATATGGATCTCGCTGCGCTGGGCGGCGATGACCGGCGCCGGCGCTTCCGGCGAGATCCGCGACACCTCGCCGTAGACGAACTCGTCCAGCATGATGTCGCCGATGCACAGCACCGTGCGACCCGAGATGGCTTGTGCAAGGGCATCGAAATCGAGAATGGGCGTCGCCATGGTCAAGGAGCCTCAGCGGAAGCGGTCGGGCCGGTCGAGATAATCCCCGACATAGGCCTTCACCGCATCCTCGAGCGTCGTGAAGCCGCCATTGTAGCCGGCGCGCTGGAGGCGATCGACCTCGCTCTGGGTGAAGTACTGGTAGCTGTCGCGAATCTGCTCGGGCATGTCGATGTATTCGATGTTGGGCCTGGCGCCGAGCGCGGCATAGGCCGCGAGCATCAGGTCCTTGAAGCTGCGGGCCTTCCCGGTTCCGACGTTGAAGAGGCCGGACACCGATGGCGTCGCCAGCAGCCACATGACGACGCGCACGACGTCGTCGACATAGATGAAATCGCGGCGCTGATCGCCGTCGGCGATGCCCTCGCGATGCGACTTGAACAATTGCACGGCGCGGCCCGCTTTGACGTCGTCGAAGCGCCGCGCCAGCACGCTCATCATCGAGCCCTTGTGGTATTCGTTAGGGCCGAACACGTTGAAGAATTTCAGGCCCGCCCATTGTGGCGGCAGCCGATCGCCGTTCGCGACTCGCTCGGCAACGGCAAGATCAAACAGATGCTTGCTCCAGCCGTAGAGATTCATCGGCCGCAGCTTCTTCAGCGCAGGGACCGAGGCGTCGTCGTCGAAGCCCTCCGTGCCGTCGCCATAGGTCGCCGCCGAGGAGGCGTAGATGAACGGCACGGCGCCCGCCGTGCACCAGTCCAGCAGACGCATCGACGTGCGGAAATTGGTCTCGAACACGAGATCGCCGTCGGTCGCTGTGGTCGCGGAAATCGCCCCGAGATGGATCACGGCATCCAGCTTGCGGCCCTTCATCCAGTCGAGCAACTCGCCCGGGGGGACGATATCCACAAGCTGGCGCTTGGCGAGGTTGCGCCACTTGCCGTCACTGCCAAGGAAGTCACAGACCGCGACGTCGCCGCGGCCCGATTCATTGAGCGCAGCCACGACATTCGATCCGATAAAACCGGCCCCGCCGGTCACCAGCAACATTTTGAAATCCCTGCCCGATGTTTTGCGGCCCGGTCCTGCCGTAGCGCATGATCCGCCAAAGTGTAAGCGGTTTTGGGATTGGCGCTTCTGACGGCTTTACCTGCCGGCCCGGAGCGGCTAACCGAACCACCGGATCCGATCGCCCCCGGCTTTGTTTAACGAATGAACCAAGATTCGCAATATAGTGGATATACGGACCGGAGCGACACCCGCCCGATCCTGATTATCCCCTATATGTGGATCGGCGATTTCGTTCGGGGTCACACCGTGATCCGGGTCCTGAAGGAGCGCTGGCCGAACCGGCCGGTAGATCTCCTGACCACCTCCCTGTGCGCCCCGCTGGTGGACTACATGCCCGGCGTGCGCGCTGGCATCGCCTGGGACCTGCCTCGCAGCCGGCTGGCCATAGGGCGCCAGCTGGGCCTCGCAAAGCTGCTGCGCGAGCGCAACTACGGCACCGCCCTGGTGCTGCCCCGGACCTGGAAGGCGGCCATCGCGCCGGCGCTGGCGGGCATCCCTGAACGGGTCGGCTTCGTCGGCGAGTTCCGGTTCGGCCTGCTCAACCGCTGGCGCTGGGGCGAGAAAAAGCTGCCCCGTTTCATCGACAAGAACGCCGTCCTCGCCCAGCCCGACGGCGCCCCCCTGCCGCCGGAATGGCCGGTGCCGCAGCTTCGCGTGCCGGCCGAGGAGATCGTCCGCTGGCGGCAGGCCAATGGCCTCAGCGCAGGCGCCGCGGTGGCGCTCGCCCCCGGCTCGGTCGGCGCCTCGAAACGCTGGACCTATTATCCGGAAGCCGCCCGCTTGCTGGTCGAGCGCGGCCTGGAGGTCTGGGTGGTCGGCGGCCCCGCGGAAAAGGGCCTCGCCCAGCAGATCGTCGCAGCGGGCGGCCCGGCGGTGCGGGATCTCACCGGAAACGATCTGCGCAACGGTGTGCTGGCCATGGCCGCGGCGGGCGTTGCCATCTCCAACGACTCAGGCCTGATGCACATCGCAGCCGCGCTGGGCACGCCCACCATGGGCATCTTCGGCCCGACCAGCCCCTATCTCTGGGCCCCCCTCAACGGCCTCGCCGCCACCGTGGTCCAGGACAAGAGCGTGCTCGCCTGCCAGCCCTGCCAGAGCACGATCTGCAAGATGAACGACCACCGCTGCATGCGCGATATCGCCGCTACGGAGGTCGTGGCGATCGCGCAGCGGGTGCTGGGTGAGGCGGGGGCGCACGAGCGCCAAAGTTGAACTCTTAAATCCGGCAGCAAGCGCCTCGCCAAAGTGCGCTATGCACCGATTGCACCCAATTCTGAAACGCAGCTGGATGGCGCGATGGGCCAATTTCGGAAGTCGGAGGAAGCGATCAGTACCTCGCGACCACCGGGCCGCCAAATTTCCAGCCAAGCCGTCCAGTCACCGTCCAAAGATTTTCTTTGACGGCGATGGTGCAAGGCTGCCCAGGGCCCGCGCCGCAGCTATAGGTCGGGCGAGCATTGAAGGTGTTGTCTCTCGTGCCTAACGGCAAAAAATCTCCCTCGATACCCAGAATCACGTTGTTGGTCACTGCATATTCAAAGCCGGCGCCAACCACGCCGCCGACACGCGTTTCACTTCCGGTGGTCGGTGTGAAGCCAACGGGCAGGCAGGCGCCGGTCGCGGTGATCCCATTGCAGGTACGGAAGTAATCTTGGTGCACCCAAGCGGCGCCGCCTTTGACGTAGAGCAAAGCTCTGTCCCAAGCATAGCCAGCGCGCGCTGTCGCCATGAAGATACTTGAGACGTGAGAATTGTCGGTACCCGAGGTAGCCAACACGGGCACGTTGCTTCCCCTCAGGTTCGCCCAATCGCCGGAAAGCTCCACGCCAACTACAAAATTGCTTGCTTGCCAATTGTAGCCAATCTGGCCGCCCACTACGCCGCCGCGTACGTTGTGACAGCCAGCGTCGAACCCTGCAGATACAAAGTTCCAGCAATTCTCGCCGCCGCCGCCGCCACCATTGACGCCAATGTAGAAACCGGACCAGTCGTAAACAGCAACTAAGGAAGGCGGCGGAGCCTTGGTGTAAGTGCGGGCTGGCAAGTCTGCGGCCGAAGCCGCCGATATCCCCAACGCCAGCGCGCTCAGCGCTATAGCGAATTTCTTCATTGGGTCCCCAATAAAAGTGCGCCTGAAACTCCGCGAAACTAACAGCTGAGCGGCGGATTGCTGTTACTCAGTTGCCACAGGTCTGTCTTTTGTCCAGGCCAATATCCGATTTGGGTCAAAAGCGTCGATTAGGCGGCTGCCTTGCCATTTCCGGATTGCCTTCAGGAGCGGACAGTTCAGCGGCACGCTCCGACGAAGCCGCGCGGCGAGACGCCGGTCTGATCAAACGGGGAGTGGTCCATGCGCCACAGCGCGCGGACTACGGGCCCGCAGCCGCGGGTGATCGGGCATTTCGGGACGATACCTGTCTAGCACTGTTTTGCCCGACGGGTCAAATCGAATTCGTAAAATCCGCAAGAGACAGCACCGGCCGCCAAGCCATTGATTCCGTTATCCCCAGCTACTGTGCATGGGGTTGTTTTCGCGTTTTCTTGTTTTCGGCGCCTGAAAGCGCTGCTCAGAGCAGCGACCGATAGACCTCGCCGATCCGCGCCGCTTCCGCATCGAGGCTGAACTTCGCAAGCACCCGCGCCCGACCGCGCTCGCCCATCGCGGTCGCAGCTTGCACGTCACGCATCAACGGCTCCAGCGCCGCGGCGAGCGCCTCGGCATCGCCCGTCGGGATCAGGACGCCGGTGACCCCATCCTCGACCACGAGCCCAGCCGCACCCGCACGCGCGGCGACGAGTGCGCTGCCCGCCGCCATCGCCTCGATCAGCGTCAGGCCAAAGCCCTCGTTGCGGGAGGTGAAGGCGTAGATCGTCAGCCGCTGATACCAGCGCTGCACCTCTTCGATCGGCAGTTCGCCGGTGATGACGATGCGCGATTGCAGCCCGGCAGCCTCGATGCGCTTCTTCAGGTCGTTCGCGAAGGGCGCCTGCTCCGGCGTGACTTGGCCAACGATGACGGCGGTGAAATCGGGATAGCGCGGCAGCAGCCGGCACATCGCATCGACGAACACATCGGTGCCCTTCTGCGCACGGACGCGACCGAAGCAGCCTATCGCATAACGGCCCGGCAGCGCGGCTTCCGCGAAGGCAGCGGCGCGATCGGCCGGCGGCGCGTAGATGTCGGTGTCGACGCCGTGCGGGATCACCGTCGCCTTCACCTTCAGGAACGAGGCCGAGAGATCCGACGTCGCGATGATCGCATCCATCTGCCGGATCAGCCAGCGCGTGATCCAGCTGTGATGCCGCTGCGCCGCCGAGGTGAAGACCAGCTTGAGCGGCCAGCCGAGCGCGCGCAGGGCGACGCCCGCGATCATCTCGTTGTTGCGCCGCGCATGCCAGATCAGCGGCGCCTTGCGGCGCCACAGTTTCAGGAAATCGGCACCGCTCAGCCGCGCAATGCCTTCCGGAGCGTCCGAGCCGAACCATGCCGCGCGATAGAGCTTTGCCAGCCGCGGCGCGACCATCCGGTTGGTCGCGGTGACCCCGGAATAGCGTCTGTGCAGATTTGGCACGATCACTTGCAGATCGCTCGGGGGATTCGCCACGTCACACTCCGTTTAGCAGGCCCCCTATACGCAACATTAAGCATAGTGACCAGTTCAGCCGCGCCGATACCCCCTCTTCACCACGTAAACGTTAGCTTGCAGCGTTGATCGAAGACGGGTGAGATCATGACTGTGCTAGTCACCGGCGGCGCCGGCTATATCGGAAGTCATACGGTCCTGGCGCTGGCGGAAGCCGGCGAGGACGTGGTCGTGATCGACGATCTCTCCACCGGCTTCTCCGCATATCTGCCCGAAGGCGTGCCGCTGTTCATTGGCGATGCCGGCGACGAGAATCTGCTCGAAGGCGTGATCTCCCAACACAACATCGAGAGCATCATCCATTTCGCCGGCTCGGTGGTGGTGCCGGAATCGATGCGCGATCCGCTCGGCTATTACCGCAACAATTTCACGACCGCACGCAATCTGCTCAACGTCGCGGTCAAGCGCGGCATTGGCCGCTTCATCTTCTCCTCGACCGCCGCGGTTTACGGCAATCCGGACCAGGTGCCGGTGCCCGAGCACGCGCCGACGCGGCCGCTATCGCCCTACGGCTCGTCGAAGCTGATGACCGAGATCATGCTGCACGACGTCGCCGCCGCCTACGGCATGCAGTACGTGACCCTGCGCTATTTCAACGTCGCCGGCGCCGATCCGCAGGCCCGCATCGGGCTTGCCACCGTCGGCGCCACGCATCTGCTCAAGATCGCGGTGGAAGCCGCGACCGGCCAGCGTGCCAAGATCGACGTCTTCGGCACCGACTATCCGACCCAGGACGGCAGCTGCATCCGCGACTTCATCCACGTCACGGACCTGTCGCAGGCGCATCGCTCGGCGCTGGCCTACCTGCGCAATGGCGGCGCCTCGACGACGCTCAATTGCGGCTATGGCCGCGGCTATTCGGTGCTGGAAACCATCGACGCGGTGCGCCGGGTTTCGGGGCGCAGCTTCGCCGTGCAATACGCCCCGCGCCGGCCCGGCGACATCATGACCATGGTGGCCGACACCAGCCGCATCCGTGGCCTGCTCGACTGGAAGCCGCAATATGACGACCTCGAGACCATCGCCGCCCACGCTTTGGCCTGGGAGGACAAGCTGTTCCGCGAGCGCCACGGCGAGCTCCGCCAGGCCGCCTCGGCCTAGATTCCATCCCGGCGCAAGTCCTTAATGGGGCTTGAAAAGCGCCGCTTTAGCGGGCACAGAGGCCGTTCGATCCCCTGACGCGCAGGCAGGCTTTTCCTGCGCCGTCAATGGACTACGGATGGCGCAGTTTCCAAAGAAAATCACCGACGATCCCTATGCGGCAGCGGTCCTGATTCGCCGCCTGGTCACGGAACAGGGGATCATCTACTGGCGGCGCTACCTCGTCGCCTTCGCGCTGATGGCGCTTGCCGCCGGGTCGACCGCGGGCGCGACCTACGTGCTCGGCCAGGTCATCAACCAGGCCTATGTCGACAAGAACATCCCGGGCATCGCGATGTTCTCGGGCATCACGGTGATCCTGCTCTTCATCAAGGGCGTGGCGACCTACGGCCACATGGTGATCCTGACCAAGATCTCCAACGCCATCCTCGCCACCAACCAGCGGCAACTGTTCGCCAAGCTGATGCGCGAGAGCGTCGGCTTCTTCTCCGAACGGCATTCGTCTGAATTTCTGGCACGGCTGACGGCCGGCGCAAAATCGATCACCGACGTCCTCAACATGCTGGTCAACGCGGTCGGACGCGACCTCATGATGCTGCTCGCCATGATCGGCGTGATGGTGTGGCAGGACCCGGTGATGTCGTTCATCGGCCTCGTCGTGGTGCCGCCGGCGATGCTGGTGCTGCGCAAGCTGGTCAAGCGCATCAAGGGCCTCGCTTTCAACCAATTCACCGGCACCGCCGACATCATGGAGACCATGCAGGAATCGCTGCAGGGCATCCGCACGGTGAAAGCGTTCACGCTCGAAGACACGATGCAGAGGCGCATCGACGAGAACATCGCGATCGTCGAGCGCAACGCCAACAAGATGGCCCGCGTCGCCAACCGCTCCAATCCGCTCATGGAGATGCTCGGCGGCTTCGCGGTCGCCGGCTGTTTGCTTTACGGCGGCTACAGCGTGGTCGCGCTCAACGCCACGCCCGGCGCGTTCTTCTCCTTCATGACTGCGTTCCTGATGGCGACCGAGCCGGCCAAGCGGCTGGCGCGGCTCAACATCGATCTGAACAGCCAGCTCGTCGGCGCGCGCATGCTGCTCGAAGTCGTCGACAGCCCGGCCACCGAGCACTCCGACGACGACAAGCCGGCGCTGAAACTGTCCGACGCGCGGATCGAGCTGCGCGACGTCAGCTTCTGTTACCGGACTGGCGAGACCGTGCTCAACCGCATGAGTTTTGTCGCCGAGCCCGGCAAGGTCACCGCGCTGGTCGGCCCGTCCGGCGGCGGCAAGTCGACCGTGCTGGCGCTGCTGCTGCGCTTCTACGAGGTGACGCAAGGCGACATCGTGATCGACGGCCAGTCGATCGGCGCGATCTCGCGAAAATCGCTGCGGGCGCAGACCGCCTATGTCGGCCAGGACGTCTATCTGTTCCGCGACACCATCCGCAACAACATCGCCTTCGGCAAGCCGGGCGCAACCGAGAACGACATCATCGATGCCGCCAAGGCGGCCTGCGCTCATGATTTCATCATGGGCTTCCCGCTGGGCTACGACACGCCGGTCGGCGAGCACGGCACCCAGGTGTCGGGCGGCCAGCGCCAGCGCATCGCGGTCGCGCGCGCCCTGCTCAAGAACGCGCCGATCATCCTGCTGGACGAAGCCACCGCCGCGCTCGATTCGGAGTCCGAGAAGCAGGTGCAGGAGGCGATCGAGCATCTCTGCCAGAACCGCACCACCATCGTGATCGCGCACCGCCTGCACACGATCATGCACGCCGACGCGATCCTGGTGGTCGAGGGCGGCGAGATCGTCGAGCAGGGCCGGCATGACGAATTGCTGCGCCGCTCCGGCCGCTACGCCTCGTTCTTCCGCCTGCAACATCGCGACGCCGGCGCTCTGGCGCCGATCAGCGCAACCGCATAGAGTTCGTTTCACCTCACGAGCAGCGAGACCGATACATGAACGCCGCCTCCTACGTCATCCCGCTTCCAGCCCAGCCGTCTCTTCCCGTCGTCGGGGAAAGCGGCCGCTATCCGGTGCGCCGCATCTGGTGCGTCGGCCGCAACTATCTCGAACACATCCGCGAGATGGGCAACGACGAGCGCGCCCCGCCGTTCTTCTTCGCCAAGCACGCCGACATGCTGGTGCCCGACGGCGCCACCATCCCCTATCCGCCGCTGACCAAGGATCTGCATCACGAGGTCGAGCTGATCGTCGCGATGAAGAGCGGCGGCCTCAACATCCCGGCCGAAAAGGCGCTCGACCATGTCTACGGCTACGCCGTCGGCATCGATCTCACCCGCCGCGACCTCCAGATCGCCTCGCGCAAGAAGGAGCGCCCGTGGGAGATCGGCAAGTCGTTCGACGGCTCCGCCCCGTGCTCAGCGGTGCAGCCGGCCTCGAAGATCGGCCATCCCGCCAAGGGCAAGATCTGGCTCACGGTCAACGGCAAGGAGGCCCAGAAGGGCGATCTCACCGAACTGATCTGGAACGTGCCCGAGATCATCTGGCAGCTCTCGCAGCAGGTGAAGCTCGCCGCCGGCGACATCATCATGACGGGCACGCCCGCCGGCGTGTCGCAGCTCCAGCCGGGCGACAAGCTCGAATGCGGCGTCGACGGCGTCGGCACGCTGAAGGTCTCGATCGGCCAGCCGGAATAGGCTGCACGACATCTCGACATCGAAAGGCCCCGGACATGTCCGGGGCCTTTTCCATTCAGATCGCCTCTACCAGGCCTTCACCGTTCGATTGGCGTGACTCACCTGCGGGACGCCGCGGTTGAGCGACATGTGCGAATGCACGCACAGCCAGCCATCGGCGCTCCTCGAGAACACCATCGTCGCTCGGCCCGGACGTGGAAACGCGCTGCCATCGGGATGATAGCCCGTGCTCGTCCACGGCGCGACCACGGTCGCCATCGTGCCGTCGGGAGACGCGAGGATCGAGATCTGCTCGGGCACAAAACGGAAGTCGCTCGTCTTCGGCCAGACGTTGTCCCATTGCGTTGAGACCCATTGATCGAGGCCGGGGATGACGTCGTTATGCGTGCCGAAGGCAAGCACCTCGGGATGAAAGAGCGGCCTCGCCGAAGCGTAGTCGACCTCGCGGACATAGCCGGCGAAGGTTTCCAGCCACTGACGGAAGAACTGCGTTGTCTCTGTATTCGCGGTCGGCAAGGAGGCCATTGCCTGCTCCATATTCGGCAACTCAATCACGGCAATCCTTGTTGCCATGGCCCGAACTGTCCAGCAAGACTGGCGGCTCGTCGTCTTCGCCGCCGGATCAAAACCGAGAACTGCAGGGCGGACTAGCGACTTGTCCACCTACGCACTTACCGTAACGCCGACAGCACGATGAGGCCGAGGATCAGCGCCGTCAGCGAGTATTTCAGCGTGTAGTACACGTTGCGATTCCACTCCTTGACCTTGCGGCTGCCGAGATGGATCTCATAGAGCTTGCCGAACACCTTGTTGAGCACGCCGACGCTCTCGCCGTCGACGTTCTGAGTCGCCGAAGCCTTGACGATGTGATGGCTGACCCAACGGTTGATCGCGGTCATGAAGCCGAACCTCATCGGGCGCTCGACGTCGCAGAACAGGATGATGCGGTTGACGTCGGTCGCATTCTCCGCGCTGTGGATGAACGTCTCGTCGAACATGAAGGCCTCACCGTCGCGCCAGACGCATTCGACGCCGTCGACCAGGATACGGCACTTGTTCGAGTTCGGCGTGACGAGGCCGAGGTGATAGCGCAGCGAGCCCGCGAAGGGATCGCGGTGCGCCCCGAGCTTGCCACCGGGCGGCAGCATCGCGAACATCGCCCCGTGCACGCTCGGGATCGAGTTGAGCAGCTCCACCGTCTTCGGGCACAGCGTACGCGCCGAGGGCAGGAAGTCGTCGTACCATTTCAGATAAAATCGCTTCCAGCCGCTCTTGAAGAATGAGTAGAAGCCCCAATCGTTGTTCTTCGCGGCCGCGCGGATGAAGCCCTCGTCGAACAGGCGCACCGCTTCGTCGCGAATGGTCTCCCAGTTCTCGCTGAGCGGCTTGAGCTCGGGAAACTGCTCGACCGAGATCACCGGCTTGTTCGGTACCGCCGAGCCCGCATACATCAGCACGTTGTAGGGCGCGAGATAGGTCGAATGATCGCCGAGCTGGCGCGCAAAGCGCAGCCGCTGCTTGCCACGGAAGTGAACGTAAATCGTCGAAGCCGCAAGCACATAGAGAGTGACAAGTTGCGGCGCAAAAAGCTGTTTCAGCATTTCCCCAAATCCGAGTAACCCAGCCGGGGACGTGATCTACTCTGAGCCGGCCCCAGCGGCAAGATATTGGCGGTGCAGCCTGAAGCTGTTCCGCAGGTCGTGATCGGGCCGGCCCCAGCCGTACCGCGCACGATTACAAATCGCGGCCGCCTCCCCGTCAATCCCGGCGTTGCGGGCGGTTTCCGACATATTATCCTGGTTCCAGGGATTGGGAAGTCGGGGTGCATCTTGGAGACATCGCGGTCGTTGGCGGGCTGTACGCTCGCTCTGTTTCTGCTTGGAATATCCGCGTCTCGCCGCGGCCGTGAAGGCGAACGGCGTCTTCGCACTTCAAATCAGCGGGCCGGCACCGGTCGCCGCCTACGGGTTCAATCAGATCAATCTCGGCGACAGCACGGAAAAACTCCTGGCGCAGCTCGGAAGCCCGTTCCATGTCGGGCAGAGCGGGCTCGAGAAGACCGAACTCTGGACCTATGGGCCCTGGCCTTTCTCATTCGAGGTGGGGGAGGACCGCGTTACCTCGATCCGGATCAGCGATCCGACCGTCCAGTAAATTCGATTGCGTGGGTGCCGGTCAAACCCGGGACAACGCCTGGAGACCCTTGAAGGTCAGGCGCTTGGGGTCGGTGACGCCGGCAAGATAGAGCCGGCGGATGAAGGCGATGACGGCGTCGCGGTCGCAATCGGTCAGCGCGACGACGGCGTCGACCGCGATTTTCTGGGCTTCCATTGGGCTCACCTCGGCCTTGCGAGTAACCCCGGCCGAGACAGGCTAGGACTCATCCGTTAAATCGGCGTTAACCGTTCGGCCAGCATCGCCGATTCACCCCGGCGGCCGTATACGCAAAACAACGCATTGCCGGGGGCACGGCCGCTCAACGCGCATTGATGCTCTTCTTCAGCAGCGCGAACTGCTTCTTCAGCCTGGGCACGGCAAAGTCGGTGAACGCCCTCACCTTTGGCACCGAGAGCCGCCCCTGTGGGCAGATCAAATGCGCGGGCATCTCCGGATCCTCGTCGGCGGCCAGCACGATCTCGAGCTCGCCGCGCCCGACGGGCTCGGCCACCTGGTACGAATACATCCGCGCCACGCCGCGCCCAGCGACCGTGGACGCCACGGCCGCATGGGTGCTGTTGACGACGAGGCGCGGGGTGAACTGGACCGTGCGGGCTGCCGACGAGCCGGCCTGTGGAGCAAAGGTCCAGGAATTGGGCAGATGCGCCATCGCCACGATCTGATGCTTGGCGAGATCGCCGGGCTCGGTGATGCGCGGATGCTGCTTCAGATAGCGGGGAGCTGCCACCACGACGCGACTGATCTCGCCGATCCGCATCGCCACCATCGCCGAATCCGCGAGATGGCCAATGCGAAGCGCGATGTCGACGCCCTCCTCGATCAGGTTGACCGCGCGGTCAAACAGCAGGAGCTTTGCCGATACGGTCGGATAGGCGTCCAGAAACGCATCGAGGATCGGCCGCAGCACCATCTCGCCCGACACCACCGGAGCGGTGATCGTGAGCACGCCGCGCGGCGCCGTACGCGGCCCGGCCGCGATGTCGTCGGCCTCCTCCAGCTCGATCAACACGCGACGGCAGATCGCGACATAGCGCTCGCCCTCCTCGCTCAGCTTGATCGACCGCGTCGTCCGGTGCAGCAGTTCGGTACCGACTCGCTCCTCCAGGAAGGCAATGGCGCGGCTGACCGCCGCCGGCGAGCGGCCGAGCTTGCGGCCTGCGGCCGCCAAGCTTCCCTCGTCCACCGCAAGGACGAACACCTTCATCGCGTCCAGACGATCCATGCGCTTCCGCCACCCGTCAAATTCCTGTGACAAGCTAAGCGTTCGCCCCGGCCGCGACAACCGCCGCCAACGGCCGGTCCGGCATTCGTTCGCGCCACGTAACAGTGTCTGCCGGACAACGTGTATTCGCAGCCGGGCTGCTGGAGCGTAGCTCAACCTCCAAGCCGGCCGCTGCTGGCCCAGGTTTTCAAGCCAACAACAGGAGCCCGTCATGGGTATCGAGCAGAAGGTTGCCGTCATCACCGGTGCATCGCAGGGCATTGGCGCCGCCCTGGTCCAGGGTTTTCGTGACCGCAACTATCGCGTCGTCGCAACGGCGCGCTCCATCAAGCCGTCGGGCGACGATGATGTCCTCGCCGTCCCCGGCGACATAGCCGACCGGAGCACCGCCGAGCGCGTGGTGTCGCAAGCCGTCGCCCGCTTCGGCCGCGTCGACACGCTGGTCAACAATGCCGGCATCTTCGTCGCAAAGCCTTTCACCCGGTACACCGCGGAGGACTATGCAGCGGTGATGGGCACCAACGTCGCGGGCTTCTTCAACATCACGCAGCTCGCCATCGCCGAGATGGAGAAGCAAGGCTCGGGTCATGTCGTACAGATCACGACGACACTGGTGGATCAGGCCAACTCGAACGTGCCCTCGGTGCTGGCCTCGCTGAGCAAGGGCGGCCTCAACGCCGCGACGAAGTCGCTCGCGATCGAATACGCCAGGCGCGGCATCCGCGTGAACGCAGTGGCGCCCGGCGTCATCAAGTCGCCGATGCACCCCGTCACGACGCATGCGCAGCTCGGCGCGCTGCACCCGGTCGGCCACATGGGCGAGATGTCCGACATCGTCGATGCCGTGCTCTATCTCGAGCAGGCGAGCTTCGTCACCGGCGAGATCCTGCATGTCGACGGCGGCCAGAGCGCCGGCCACTGAGCGCAAGAGGAGAGACACCATGCCGATCGTCACCATTCAAGTGACCCGCGAGGGAACGACGCCGGGCGCGGCGTCGCTCACGGCGGAAGAGAAGGCCGCGCTGATCGAGGGGTCGAGCCGGCTGTTGCTCGACGTGCTCGGCAAGCCGCTCGATTCCACCTTCGTCGTGATCGAGGAAGTCGACACCGACAATTGGGGCTGGGGCGGCCTGCCCGTGCCGGAATTCCGGCGCCGCCGCGCCGCCCGGACAAGATGATCCGCGCGCGACCGAGCGCGCAGGAGGATGAAATGACCAACACAGGTACGAAGCAACACGTTAAGGCCCGGCCGCATCAGCGGCCGGGACCGGCTTCACAACAGACTTCACAAATGAGCTGGCGATACGCCGCGGCTGGCTTGTCCGCATCGCTGGTCGGACTGGGCCTTGCCCGCTTCTCCTACACGCCGCTGATCCCGGCGCTGATCGCGGCAAAGTGGTTCAGCGCGTCGGATGTCGTCTATCTCGGTGCGGCGAATCTTGCCGGTTACCTTGCCGGCGCACTCGCGGCACGCGCTGTGGCCGCCCGCATTGGCGCGGTGCGCGCGTTGCGTGCGATGATGCTGCTCGCCACGCTCTCTTTCTTCGCCAGTTCAACCCCGGTGTCGTTCGCCTGGTTCTTCGCCTGGCGCTTCCTGTCGGGTCTCGTCGGCGGAATCATCATGGTGCTGGCGGCCTCCGTCATCCTGCCGCACATTTCGGCCGCGAGACGCGGCATCGCTGGCGGCGTGATCTTTGCGGGCGTCGGCCTTGGCGTCGCCGCCTCGGGCACGCTGGTGCCGCTGCTCCTGCAACAAGGCTTGCAGCAGAGCTGGTATGGTCTCGGCGCCCTGTCTGCCCTGCTCACTCTTGCGAGCTGGCGGAACTGGCCTGCGGAAGCCAAGGCTGATGCTGCGCCTTTGCATTACGCGAAGCACCAGCATGCATCGACGGCGGCCCGCGCGCTGCTGGTCCAGTACGGCCTCAACGCGGTGGCGCTGGTGCCGCACATGGTCTTCATCGTCGATTTCGTCGCGCGTGGCCTCGGCCAGGGTATCGCCGCGGGATCGCGCTACTGGGTGCTGTACGGCCTCGGCGCGATCGTCGGCCCGCTCGTCACCGGTCATCTCGGCGACCGCTCGGGCTTCGGCCCGGCCCTGCGGGCAGCCTTTCTGATCGAGGCGGCGGCCGTGCTGCTGCCGACCGTCAGCACTGCGCCGGTCTCGCTGATCGTGTCGAGCGTCGTGGTCGGCGGCTTCACGCCCGGCATCGTGCCGCTGGTGCTCGGACGCATCCACGAGCTCGTCCCGCACTCGACCGAGCAGCAGCGCGCGACATGGAGCCACGCCACCACGAGCTTTGCGCTGTTCCAGGCGGCCGCCGCTTACGGCTTCTCCTGGATCTACGCGCAGACCGGCGGCGACTATCTGGTCCTGTTTGGGCTCGGCGGCGGCGCCGTTGTGCTTGCACTTGCGATCGATCTCGGGCTGGCGCTCACGACGCGCAAGGCATAGCCGCAGACGGCGGCGTGATCAGGAATATCGCATCACGCCGTCGTCGATGCGACCGAACCGCAAGGTGACGATGTCGAGAGCGTAATTCTGGTACAGCCGCCACGGCTGCTTCGAGCCCTGCTTCGGCATCTTTGCGAGCGAGCGCTGCACGTAACCGGAGGTGAAATCAAGCGAGGGCTGCGCGGTGATGGTCGGATCGTCATTGTGCGGCATGCACTGGCGGAAATTGTGCCGGTCCATGTAGTTGATCAGCCGGCAGACATATTCGCAGGTGAGATCACATTTCAGCGTCCAGGACGCGTTGGTGTAGCCGAACGCCGACGCCATGTTCGGCACGTCGACATACATCATGCCCTTGTAGGTCAGCGTGTTGGCAAAATCGACGGCGCGGCCGTCGACGCTGACCTCGAGGCCACCGACGACCTGGAGCACCAGCCCTGTCGCCGTGACGATGATGTCGGCGTCAAGCTTGCTGCCGTCCTTCAGGCGGATGCCGTCGCGCGTAAAAGTGTCGATCTCGTTGGTGACCACGGAGGCGCGCTGCTCACGGATCGCCTTGAACAGGTCACCGTCTGGAACGAGGCATAGCCGTTGATCCCAGGGATTGTAGCGCGGCGTAAAATGGGTCGCGACATCGTAGTCCGGCCCCAGCGCCATCTGCACGCCCTTGAGGACCAGCTCCTTCACCTTGGCGGGGCGGCGCCGGCTGAGCTGGAAGAAGAACATCCCCCACATCACGTTGCGCCAGCGGATCAGATGATAGGCGAGCCGCGCCGGAAGATTGCGGCGCAATTTGTTGGCGACGGGATCCTGCGCCGGGCGCGACACAACATAAGTCGGCGAGCGCTGCAGCATGGTGACCTGCGCCGCCTTCTTGGCTAGCTCCGGCACCAGCGTCACCGCGGTCGCGCCCGAGCCGATCACGACGACGCGCTTGCCCTCATAGTCGATGTCTTCGGTCCATTTCTGCGGATGCACGATGCGGCCGGCGAAATCCGCCGCACCCGAAAACTCCGGCGTGTAGCCTGCCTCGTATTTGTAATAGCCCGAGCACATGAACAGGAAATCGCAGGTGAAACGCACGAGTTCGGTCGCACCCTCGCCTGCGATGCGCTCGGCCTCGACCGTCCAGCGTGCGTCAGCCGTCGACCATGCCGCACGCTTGACACGATGGCGGAAGCGGATGTGGGTCTCGATGCCGTTCTCGGCCGCGGTCTCGCGCACATAGTTCAGGATCTGCGGCCCGTCCGCGATCGCCTTCGGATCAGTCCACGGCTTGAAGGAATAGCCGAGCGTGAACATGTCGCTGTCAGAGCGGATGCCGGGATAGCGAAACAGATCCCAGGTGCCGCCGATGCAGTCGCGCCCCTCCAGGATGACGTAGCTCTTGCCCGGGCACTTGGTCTGAAGATGATAGCCCGCGCCGATGCCGGACAAGCCGGCTCCGACGATCAGCACGTCAAAATGTTCCTGGGCCATGGTTTCCTCCGCCGTGCGGATTGTCTGGCCTGCTTCTCAGCCAGTCAATCGATAAGCCGCGGACTCGTCCGTTGGGTGCGGCGCGACAACGGAGTGCCAGAGCGTCCGTTGGGCGCTGCAATGGGCCCGCGATTGCATCAGAACTTAAAATCTACTATAACGCGAATTATTTCAGGCTGCTCTTTCAATTCATTCCTATTGGGGTTCTGATGACAGATCACAGCGCTGATGGCTCGCCCGACCATGGCGACGGCGAGACTGAACTGATCACGCCTCCCTCCATCCACGCGATCAACCTGATGGGTGGGCTCTACCTGTTCATAACCGTGCTGTTCTTCTACCTGCTCATAGCGACCTGGCCTGTCCTTGAAACGGGTGGCGGTGCGTTCAAGGACTTCCACATCTTCTTCTCGCGGCATTCCTGGGAGCCGGACAAGCAGATGCTGTTCACCGTAATTGTCGCCGGAGCACTCGGCGGCCTCACGCACACCATGACGTCGTTCGGGGATTACGTCGGCAACCGTCAGCTCAGCACCAACTGGCTGTGGTTCATGATCTTGCGCGTGCCGATCGGAATGACGCTCGCCGTGCTGTTCTACTTCATCGTCCGGGGAGGCCTTCTGCTCCCGACTCTTTCGACTCCGCCCGCGGGAACGCAGGTGCCAACCAATTCGACCCTGCAGCTGAACCCCTACGGCATGGCCGCTTTCGCAGCGTTGGCGGGGATGTTTTCCAAGCAGGCAACCGACAAGCTTGCCGCCGTGTTCGACGCCGTCTTTGCTATGAGGAAACCGGTGGACCGCGACAACCCCCTCAACGCGAGAGAGACCGATCTCAAGGTTGCCCCGGCCAAGCTCACGCAAGGAAAGCTGGAAGAGTTGACCGTCACCGGCAGCGGCTTCCAGACGGACACCAAGGCGACCATCAACGGCAAGGACAGGGCTTTCAAAAGGTCCAGCGCAACGGAGGGCAAGATCACCCTGCTCAACGAAGACGTCCTCAGCGTCGGCGATCTCGCCATCGTCGTCGTCAACCCCAACAAGGACGTCTTCAGGACTACGGTCAAGGTCGTCGCCCCGTAATGTCGGCGACTGAGGCGCCCGTAGCGCACCCCTGGGGTCCAGAAACAACGAAGCCCCGGATTGCTCCGGGGCTTCGTCCGTTCCTGAGGTAGGCTGCGTCTCAGTAGCGGTAATGGTCCGACTTGAACGGGCCTTCCTGCTTGACGCCGATGTAGTCGGCCTGGTCCTTGCGCAACTCGGTGAGCTTGACGCCAATCTTGGCGAGATGCAGCCGGGCCACCTTCTCGTCCAGCGACTTCGGCAGCACGTAGACTTCCTTCTTGTACTTGCCGTCCTTGTTGTTGGCGAAAAGCTCGATCTGCGCCAGCGTCTGGTTGGTGAACGAGGCCGACATCACGAAGGAGGGATGGCCCATCGCATTGCCGAGGTTCACGAGGCGGCCTTCCGACAGCATGATGATGCGGTGCTTGTCGGGGAATTCGATCTCGTCGACCTGCGGCTTGATATTGGTCCACTTCAGGTTACGCAGACCCGCGATCTGGATCTCGTTGTCGAAGTGACCGATGTTGCAGACGATGGCGCGATCCTTCATCGCGCGCATGTGTTCGATCGTGATGATGTCCTTGTTGCCGGTCGCCGTGACGAAAATGTCGGCGCGCGGCGCGGCGTCTTCCATGGTCACGACTTCGTAGCCTTCCATCGCCGCCTGCAGTGCGCAGATCGGATCGATTTCGGAGACCATGACGCGGCAGCCGGCCTGGCGCAGCGAGGCGGCCGAACCCTTGCCGACGTCGCCGAAGCCGGCGACCATCGCGACCTTGCCCGACATCATCACGTCGGTGCCGCGGCGGATGCCGTCGACCAGCGATTCACGGCAGCCATAGAGGTTGTCGAACTTCGACTTGGTGACGCTGTCGTTGACGTTGATCGCAGGCCACAGCAGCGTGCCGGCCTTCTGCATGTCGTAGAGACGATGCACGCCCGTGGTGGTCTCTTCGGAAACGCCCTTGATGCTCTTGGCGATCTCGGCGAAGTAGCCCTTCGGCTTTTCCTTGAGCTGCTTCTTCAGAAGCGCGAAGAAGACCTCCTCTTCTTCCGAACCCGGCTTGTCCAGGAAGGCGGTGTCGCCGTTCTCGGCGCGCAGGCCGAGATGGACGTACATCGTGGCATCGCCGCCGTCGTCGAGGATCATGTTCGGGTGACCGCCGCCGTGCCAGTCGAACAGCTTGGCGGTGTAGTCCCAGTATTCGGCCAGCGTCTCGCCCTTGACGGCAAAGACGGGAATGCCGGCGGCCGCGATCGCCGCCGCGGCGTGGTCCTGCGTCGAATAGATGTTGCAGGAGACCCAGCGAATGTCGGCGCCGAGCGCGGCCAGCGTCTCGATCAGCACGCCGGTCTGGATCGTCATGTGCAGCGAGCCGGCGATGCGCGCGCCCTTCAGCGGCTGCTTCGGGCCATACTCTTCGCGAGTGGCCATCAGGCCGGGCATCTCGGTCTCGGCCAGCGAGAGCTCCTTGCGGCCGAAATCGGCGAGCGAAATGTCCTTGACGATGTAGTCGGAGAAGCCGGGCTTCGCATTCATAGCGGAGGTCCTGTTGTTGAATTGGTCATTCCGGGTGCCGCGACGCGGCGAACCCGGATTCTCGACATGATGGATAAGGATCCCGGGTTCGCCGCGTCGCGGCGCCCGGGAATGACGTCGGTGATCAGACTGCGCGCTTGAGGGCTTCGACGAGATCGGTCTTCTCCCAGGAGAAGCCGCCCTCGTTATCGGGTGTGCGGCCGAAATGGCCGTAGGCCGAAGTACGTGCGTAGATCGGGCGGTTGAGATCGAGATGGCTGCGGATGCCACGGGGCGTGAGATCCATCGCCTGCGCCGCCGCCTTCTCGAGCTGGTCCTCCGACACCTTACCGGTGCCGTGGGTGTCGATGTAGATCGACAGCGGACGCGCCACGCCGATGGCGTAAGCGAGCTGGAGCGTGCAGCGGTCGGCAAGACCGGCCGCGACGATGTTCTTGGCGACGTAGCGGGCAGCGTAGGCCGCCGAGCGATCGACCTTGGTCGGATCCTTGCCGGAGAACGCGCCGCCGCCATGCGGAGCCGCGCCGCCGTAGGTGTCGACGATGATCTTGCGGCCGGTCAGACCGGTGTCGCCATCGGGACCGCCGATGTAGAACTTGCCGGTCGGGTTGATGTGCCAGATCGTCTTCGGCGTGATCCAGTCCTTCGGCAGCGCCTCGCGCACATAGGGCTCGACGATGTCGCGGATCTGCTTGGACGAGATGTCCTCGACCAGATGCTGGTGCGATACGACGATCTCGCGCACGCCGACCGGCTTGCCGTTCTCGTACTGCACGGTGACCTGGCTCTTGGAGTCCGGACCCAGCACCTTCTCGCGGCCCGAGTGGCGCGCTTCGGAGATGAGGCGCAGGATCTTGTGGGCGTAGAAGATCGGTGCCGGCATCAGGTCGGGCGTCTCGTTGGTGGCGTAGCCGAACATGATGCCCTGGTCGCCCGCGCCCTCTTCCTTGACCTCGCCCGGCTGCAGCGCATCGACGCCCTGCGCGATGTCGGCCGACTGGGGGTGCAGAAGGATCTCGATGTCGCAGGTCTTCCAATGGAAGCCGTCCTGCTCGTAGCCGATGTCCTTGATCGCGTCGCGGACGACGCCTTCGATCTGCTCGTTGGTGACGGATGCGGGGCCGCGGGTTTCACCGGCGATCACCACCTTGTTGGTGGTCGCGAGCGTCTCGCAGGCCGCACGAATCTGCCAGGGATCGATGCCGGCTTTCGGCCCTTCGCGGTAGAACAGGTCGACGATTTCATCGGAGATCCGGTCGCAGACCTTGTCGGGATGGCCCTCGGACACGGACTCGCTGGTGAAGAGATAGGACGCGCGCATCAGTAACCCCTTGTTCCGCCGCTAAGCCGGCGGGCGTTTGCGATGTTTAGCCTTGGATATGTCAATCACGACGTCGCGAGATGACGTAGGATTCGTCGAGAAACCAGAGCCCGTTGTACTTTCGCAGCACATCCCTGGCGGCATCCAGAGTGCGGCCGTTTTGAGTCATTTCTGTCAATCGATCGTCCTCGATCTGAGCGACATACACCGCCGCATTCCACGCTGCAAAGGCCGTCGAGGTTCCGATGGTACCCGTCACCTCGTTGGGCAGCGCTTCCATATCATACCTGAAGATCGAGCGGTTATCCGCATAAGCATTAAAATTTAGGTCGCGGCCCAACGATCCGAGTTCATACTTCACGGCGCGCAATAGCTCATGACGGCTGACCGAGAAAGGATTTTCTCCCGGCCAGATCGCCTGGATCATTTCCATGCCCGGATCCTGGCCGTGGGAGTGGATTCCAATCAGCCGCCCCCCGGGCCGAAGCGCCCGCGCCAGCGGTGCAATGATCCGTTTTGCCCGAAAATTGACCGAGGACAGCGCACGGTAGGGCTGGGATGCGATGACGAGGTCGAAATTGGCCTCGGTCTGGCCTGGCCTCGGAATGGTCGAATCCAGCAGGAACCTGTGATCCTCGCGGTAGAGCACGAGCACGACGGGCCTCTCGTAGAGGGGCATGGCCGTGCGCGGGCTGATCGCGGCGCGCCAGTTCTGCTCCAGGAACGGCCTCAGCTCGGCGATCTGCTGCTCGAACTCGCCTGACGATGCGCCCCGGAGCGGGACTTCGTGCCAGACGGTGGCCGCCGCCGCCGCCGGCGATGCCGGCGTCAGCCAGGGCGCCTCCGAGTAGAACATGTTGGTGAAGACGAACACCGACGCCGGATGCTCGAAAATGCGATCCGGCACCTTCTCCAGCGTCAGGCGCAAATCTTCGAGACTGAGCTCCTTGCCGGCGACATAGAACGGCATGTGCGGATAGCGCTGGTGCGTTGCGCGCAGCACCCGCGCCAGCACCGTGCCGTCGCCGACGCCGGCGTCGAATATGCGCAGAGCCGGCGGGCGCGGATGGATGCTGGCGAGTTCCAGCGCCACGCGCTCGGCAACCACCCGCTTCTCGCTGCAGGTGTGGACGAACAGCAGGTATTTCTGCCGATTCTCGAAAAAGCGGAAATTGCCGCGCGGATCGCGCTTTTCCGGCGGCACCTGAAGCCCCCGCGGCGGCGGCAGGCCACCGGTCGTCGATGCGGCGATATAGGCCTGGATCCGCTCCAGGGTATCGACGGTGATGCGCTTTCCCTCGCGCAGCCGGTGCACCAGCTTCCCATCGTTCACCGCACGCCGGCCAAATGTCGATTCAGCCATGTCCGCCTTGCGGCAGAACTCGGTGATCTGGCTCAGGATTTCGTCGTTCTTCATCAGTGGGAATACGGTGGGCAGGTGGGTTGGGACCAGACCATTAGCAAGTTCTGCCCACCGGGGGAATACCCACAATCGCTTTACCCCACGTCCAATGACGGGAGCGTGAACCCCGACGCGCCGCCGGGCAACAAACAAGCGCTTCTCCTGTTACGGGGTTTCCGCCATGCGCCGCCTGCTCATCGCGCTCTGCCTGCTCGCCGCGCCTCTGTGGGCCGCACCTTGTCTCGCGCAGGCGCGCAGCCAGCTCGGGCCGCTCTGCACCACCGACACGACGCCTGCGGACAAGATGATCGACGCCTGCACCAGGATCATCGCGCTGAAGGTGTTCAAGGGCGAGCAGCTCGCGACGGTCTACTTCTGGCGCGCGGTGGGCTGGAACAAGAAGGGCGATTACGCAAAGGTTATCACTGACGCCACCGAAGCGATCCGGCTCCAGCCGAGCCAGGCGGCCTACAATCTCAGGGGATCGGCCTACTACGACAGGGGCGAGCACGAGATCGCGATCACCGATTTCGACGATGCGCTGAAGCTCGGCCCGCCAAGCGGCATCATCTTCCACAATCGCGGCAACGCCTGGCGAGGCAAGGGCGACTACGCCAAGGCAATCGCCGATTACGATATGTCGATCAAGGCCGACGCCGGGTCGGCGTTTTCGTTCCAGAACCGCGGCATCGCCAAGGAGGCCCTCGGCGATCTCGACGGGGCGCTGGCCGACATCAACCAGGCGATCCGGCTCGACCCGACGCTGCCGCAACCGCTGATCAACCGCACCGCGATCTGGCGTGCCAGAGGCGATTTCGATCGCGCGATCGCCGACGGCAGCGAGGCGATCCGGCTCGCAAAGGAGAAGCCGCCCGTCAACATCATGACGCCCCCGAACAGCGTGCTGATCTCGGGCTACACCCATCGCGCGCTGGCCTATGAAGCCAAAGGCGACTACGCGCACGCGCAAGACGATTACAAGGCGACGCTGGCGATCGTGGCTTCCGATGCCGGCAGCAAGGCCAACCAGGCCACCGCAAAGGTGCGACTGTCGCTGGTGACGGATGCGGGCGCGCCGATCCCGCGCGATGCGCCGGCACCGACGACGCAGCCGAGCGCGGCCCATGCTCCGCAGCAGACCGGCGCGGCGCCAATGCCCTCGCCTGCTCCGGCCGCTCGCGGCACGCGCATGGCGCTGATCATCGGCAACGGCGCCTATGCGCATGTCAAGGCGCTGCCCAATCCGCCGAACGACGCGCGCGCCGTCGCCAGGAGCCTGCGCGACATCGGCTTCACGGTATCAGAAGGCGTCGATCTCGATCACGCGACGATGCAGAAGATGACGCGCGATTTTCTGCGGGAGGCGGCGCGGGCACAGGTCGCATTGGTCTACTATGCCGGCCACGGCGTTCAGGTCGACGGCCGCAACTATCTCATACCCGTCGACGTCGAGCTCAAGCCGGGCACGGGCATGACGGATGCGATGATCGACATGGACACGATCATGGCCGGCCTCGACGACCAGGTCCGCACCAATATTCTGATCTTCGATGCCTGCCGCAACAATCCGATGGCGCAGCAGGTCGCGGCCGCCGGCAACAACCGCGCCATCGAGGGTGCCTCGGGCCTCGCAGCGCCAACGAGCCTGGGGGCCGGCGCGACGCTCGGCGCGGGCACGCTGATCGCCTTCGCCACCGCACCGGGCCAGGTCGCGCTCGACGGCGAAGGCGCCAACTCGCCCTTCTCCGCCGCGCTGTCACGCCATCTCGGCACGCCCGGGCTCGAAGTGCAGCAGATGCTGACGCGGGTGCGGGCCGAGGTGGTCTCGTCCACGAAGAGCAAGCAGGTGCCGTGGTCGAACTCGTCGCTGCTGGGCGAGGTCTATCTGGCGGAGAAGTGAGGAGGCTGGCGACGCAATGCGTTGACGACGCCAAAATTCGGCGTCGGCCCGGCGAAGGCCGGGACGACACTGGGAGTGTGGCGAGGTCTATCCGTCACTCACGTGACGGGATGCGTCGGGCCTAGTTGCCCCACACTTCCTTCGCGATCTCGACCGCCAGGCTCAGCTTGGCCCACTGCTCCTCTTCGGAGAGGATGTTGCCCTCTTCCGTCGATGCGAAGCCGCATTGCGGGGAGAGCGCGAGCTGCTCCAGCGGCGCAAACTTGGAGGCCTCTTCGAGACGACGCTTGATGTCGTCCTTCTTCTCGAGCTCGCCGAACTTCGAGGTGATGACGCCGACCACGACGACCTTGTTGCCCTTGGGCAGGAAGCGCAGCGGCTCGAAGCCGCCGGCACGGTCGCTGTCGTATTCGAGGAAATAGCCGTCGTAATTGGTGCCGGCGAGCATGGTCTCGGCCACCGGCTCGTAACCGCCCGAGGAAATCCACGTCGAGCGGAAATTGCCGCGACAGACATGCGTCGTCACAACCATGTCGGCCGGCTTCTCGGCCAGCGCGTAGTTGATGACGCGCGCATAGATTTGCTGGAGGCCGTCCGGATTGTCGCCGCGCTCCCGCGCCTTCTGCAGCTCGTCCGGCGAGCAGAGATAGGCCCACACGGTGTCGTCGAACTGGAGATAGCGGCAGCCGGCGTCGTAGAACGCTTTCACGGCTTTGCGGTAGGTCTTGCCGAGATCCTCGTAAAAAGCGTCGAGATCGGGGTACACGTCCTTCGAGATCGCCTTGCGGCCGCCGCGGAAGTGCAGCACCGCCGGCGAGGGGATCGTCATCTTGGCGGTGACGTGAGCCTGGTCAGTGTACTTCTTCAGGAAGCGGAAGTGATCCAGCATCGGGTGGTCGTCGGGGAAGTCGAGCTTGCCGATCACGCGCACCGCGTCGTGACGGGTCTGCACTCCTGCGAACTGGATGCCGGAGTCGGGATGGAACAGCTCGCAGCCGGTGAGCTTGGCCAGGAAGTCGAAATGCCACCAGGAGCGGCGGAATTCGCCGTCGGTTGCGAGCTTCAGGCCGACCGAGGCCTGCTTGTGAACGACCTTCTCGATCTCCATGTCCTCGATCTTGCGCAGATCGTCGGCCGAGATCTCACCCTTCTCCAGCCTGGCGCGGGCTTCCTTGATCTTGGCCGGACGCAGGAGGCTGCCGACCTCGTCGGCGCGGAAGGGGGCTTTGGTTCGCTGCATTGTCGACTCCCGGAATATCTTAGTGGGCCGCCGCCCCTGCGACGCCGAGGTGGCGCTCGAGGACCGAGGGGTCGGCCTTCAGCGCGGCGCTCGGAGCGTCGTGGACGATCGTTCCGCGCTCCAATATCACAACACGGTCGGCCAGCCCCAGAATCTTTTGCGCATTCTGTTCGACGATGATCGAGCAGATGCCGCCGGCCCGGGTGATGGTCCCGATCGCCTTGAGCAGCTCCTCGACGATGATCGGGGCAAGGCCCTCGGTCGGCTCGTCCAGCAGCAGAACCTTCGGGTTGAGGGTCAGCGCGCGCCCGATCGCCAGCATCTGCTGTTCGCCGCCGGAAAGCTGGTTGCCGAAATTGCTCCGCCGCTCCTTCAGCCGCGGGAACATCTCGTAGACCCTCTCGAAGGTCCAGGGTCCCGGCTGCGCCACTGCGGTCATGTTCTCTTCCACCGTCAGCGAGCGGAAGATGTTGCGCTCCTGCGGTACCCAGCCGATGCCGGCCCGTGCTCGCTGGTCGGGCCGCAAGGCCGTGACGTCGGTCCCGGCGAGCGCGACGGTGCCGGAGAAACGGCGGGTGACGCCGACGATGGAGTTGATCAGCGTGGTCTTGCCGGTGCCGTTGCGCCCGAGCAGCGCCAGCACCTGCCCTTCGGCGAGACGCAGGGACATGTTCGGCAGCACCACCGCCTCGCCGTAGCCGGCGCGAAGCGAGTCGATCGCGAGCAGGTCAGACATTGACTGCCTCCTCGCCGAGATAGACCGCCTTGACCTGCGGGTCGCGCGCGACCTGCTCGGGCGGGCCTTCGGTGAGCAGCGCGCCGGAGACCAGCACCGAGATGCGGTCGGCAAAGGAGAACACCAGATCCATGTCGTGCTCGATCAGCAGCACCGTGACGTCGCGCGGCAAGCTGCCTACGACCGCGAGAATGTCGTGGCGCTCGCTCTCGGGCACGCCGGCGGCGGGCTCGTCCAAGAGCAGCACGCGCGGCTTGGCTGCGATCGCGACCGCAATCTCGAGCAGGCGCTGCTTGCCGTAAGGCAGCGTCACGGTCTGTTCGTTCATGACGTCGAGCAGGTGGAATCGCGTGAGCAGATCGGCGATCTCGCCGTTGACGTCGCTGCGCGTGCCCATCCGCCGCCACCAGTCGCCGCCATGACCGAGGCGCTCGGAGACGGCAAGGCCGATGGTCTCCAGCGGGGTCAGGTCGGGATAGAGCTGGTTGATCTGGAAGGTGCGCGACAGGCCGCGCAGCACGCGCTTGTGCACGGCAAGGTCGGTGATGTCCTGGCCCTCGAGCAAAATTCGGCCTGAATTCGGCTTGAGCACGCCGGTGAGCTGGTTGATGACCGTGGTCTTGCCGGCGCCGTTCGGGCCGATCAGCGCGTGGCGGGCGCCCTGCTCGATCTTCAAGGACAGATCGCGGGTGACGCGCAGGCCGCCGAACTGCTTTTCGAGATTCTGGGTTTCGAGCGCGATGGTCATGCGTCGCTCTCCGGCACGGCGACGACGGCCTTGCGTCCGGCAAACTGCTTGATCACGAGGTTCGGCACATACAGCACCCAGCGGTGCAGGCGCTGGCGGCCGACCAGCACGATCACGACCAGCACGAGGCCGATCCAGAACTGCCAGTATTGCGGCGTGATGGTGGCGAACACTTCCTGTAGCATGCGGAAAATCACCGCGCCGATCAGCCCACCGTAGAGATAGCCGGTGCCGCCAATGACGAGCACCAGCATCAGATCGGCCGAGCGGTCGAAGGCGAACACGTCGAGCGAGGCGATCGCGGTGGTCTGGGTGAACAGCGCCCCTGCAATGCCGGCATAGAATGCCGCGAGCGTGTAGATCGCGATCAGCCGGCGGTTGACGGGAATGCCGATGGCGGCCGCGCGCAGCGGATTGTTCTTGATCGCGCGCAATGACAGCCCGAACGGCGAGTGCACGACGCGGCGGGCGAACAGGAACAGGACGAAAAGCACGGCAAGCGAATAGAAAAAGCCGGTCTTGCCGAACATATCGAACGATATCTCGCCGAAGATCGGCTGCATCTCGATGCCCTGCAGGCCGTCGGTGCCGCCGGTGATATTGGAAAAGCGTTCGGCCAGCGCCTCCAGCAACAGCGCGATACCGAGCGTCACCATCAATCGGGTCAGGTCGACGCCGCGGATCACCAGGAAGCTGGTGGCAAAGCCCAGCACCATCGCGGCCAGGCCTGCGACGATCAGCGCGAGCACGGGCTCGTTGATGATGCCGTGCAAGGCAAGCAGCCCCGCGGCATAGGCACCGACACCGAAGAAAGCGGCATGGCCGAGCGAGACGATGCCGGCATAACCGAGGATCAGATCGAGCGACATGGCGAACAGCGCCAGCCGCAGGATGTCGGTCATGATCAGATAGCGCGTGGGAAATACGAAGCCGCAGGCCAGCACGATGAGCCAGAAGGCGACTTCGCCGTAGTGCCAGCGCGCCTGGCGCTGGGCGTGAAAACCGACGTCGGAAGCGGCGTTCATCGGCGAACTCAACGCGCGGCCGTGCGGCCGAACAGGCCGTTCGGGCGCCAGATCAGGATCACGATCATCATGGTGTAGATCACGAAGGGGCCCATCTTCGGCACGTAATATTTGCCGGCGACGTCGCCGATGCCGAGCAGCAGCGAGGCCAGGAACGGCCCGGTGATCGAAGACGAGCCGCCGACGGTGACCACGATCAGGAAGTAGATCATGAATTTCAGCGGGAAATACGGGTCGAGGCCGAGGATTTCGGCGCTGAGCGCGCCACCGAGGCCGGCGAGACCACAGCCAAACGCGAAGGTGAAGGCAAACACTTGCGGCACGTTGATGCCGAGGCCGCTCGCGGCACGGGGATCATCGACCGCGGCGCGCAGCCGGCTGCCGAAGCGCGTCTTTGCCAGCACCATCTGGAGAGCGATGGTGAGCAGGCCGCAGATCGCGATGATCATCAGCCGGTAGCGGCCGATGCCGACGCCGAACACGTCGAACTGGCCCTGGAGCGCAGCCGGCAGGTTGATGAAGACGCGCGATGAGCCCTGGATGTAATCGACGGCCGCGACCGACATGAACGTGAGCCCGATCGTGAACAGCACCTGGTCGAGATGGCTGCGCGCATAGAGATGGCGGTAAAGCGTGCGCTCGAGCGCGATTCCGATCGCCGCAGAGGAGACGAAGGCGAGTGGCAGCGCGGCAAAGAAAGGCCAGCCCATCCGGTTGACCAGCACCATGCAGACATAGCCGCCCGCCATCGCGAAGGCGCCGTGGGCGAGATTGACGAAGTTCATCAGGCCAAGCGTGACCGCAAGCCCGCAGGCGAGCACAAACAGCAGCATGCCGTAGGCGACGCCATCGAACAAATTGGTGAGGATAGAGGTCATCGTCTCAGCTTGGTGTTGTCGTCATGGCCGGGCTTGTCCCGGCCATCCACGTTCTTGTTTCGGCTCTCGCGTGGATGCCCGAGTCAAGCCCGGGCATGACGAGAGCGGGGGGCGAGATCCCCGATGCGCGCTAAGCGCGCTCGGGGATAACGCGCTTTCGCGCGTCACTTCTTGGTCTTGCCGAGGTCCTTGACGGCTTCGAAAGTCTGGAACTCTACGTTGTAGAGCTCGCCGTCGACCTTCTCGACCTTGCGGATGTAGATGTTCTGCACGATGTCGCGGGTCTCCGGATCGATCGAGATCGGGCCGCGCGGGCTTTCCCACTTCTGACCCTTCATGGCCTCGACCAGCTTGGTGCCGTCGGTGTCGCCATTGGTCTTCTTCAGGGCTTCGTAGATGAGGTGGATGCCGTCATAGCCGCTCACTGCCATGAAGCCCGGACGGTTGCCGTAGGCCTTCTTGTAGGCCGCGACGAAGTCCTTGTTCATCTGCGAAGGGTGCGCCGCAGAATAAAGATGCGCGGTGACCGTGCCGAGCACGGCGTCGCCCATATTGTTGAGCAGATCGTCGTCGGTGACGTCGCCGGGTCCAATCACCTTGATACCGGCCTTGTCCAGGCCGCGCTCCGCATACTGCTTCATGAAGTTGCCGCCCTGACCGGCCGGCACGAACACGAAGATCGCGTCGGGCTTGGCGTCCTTCATGCGCTGGAGGAACGGAGCGAAGTCCGGGTTGGCGAGCGGCGTCTTGACCTCCTCGACCACCTCACCGCCGCCAGCGGTGAAATTCTGCTTGAAGAAGTTGAGCGCGTCGTTGCCCGGCGCGTAGTCCGAGGTGAGCGTCGCCACCTTCTTGATGCCGTTCTTCACCGCCCAGTCGGCAATGATGGTCGAGGACTGCGCCAGCGTGAAGCTGGTACGCACAATATAGGGCGAGCGCTCAGTGATGATGGAGGTGCCGGCCGCCATCACGACTTCCGGAATCTTGGCCTGCGTCGCGAGCGGTGCGGCGGCGAGCGCCGCCGGCGTCACGCCAAAGCCTGCGATGAAGTTGACCTTGTCGTTGACGATCAGCTCCTGCGCGGCGGTCTTGGTCTTGTCGGGAATCGCAGCGTCGTCCTTGAGGATGATCTCGATCTTCTTGCCGGCGACGGTGTCGCCCTTCTGCTGCATGTAGAGCTTGATCGCATTCTCGATCTGCTTGCCGGTCGAAGCCTGACCGCCGGTCATCGGCAGGATCAGGCCGACCTTGACAGTGTCCTCGGCCTTGGCAGGCGCGACGGCCGCGAGGCCCGCGATGGCGGCTGCTGCGGCAGCCCAAGAAAGCTGTTTGCGTTCGAACATCAGATGTCCCTCCCCTTCATTCCTGACCTTTTGTGCGGCGGATCGAGCGCCCGGTCCTTGCCTTAAACTTCGCTCACGCGCGAGTGATATCGCGCGCCACATGGCGTCTTTCGCGCCCTTCTTGTCAATCGGACGTTTGGCGACCATTCGGCGCAAGCCGAGCGTTCCGACTGCAGACATTCAGCGGCGCTATCGCGGTTACATCCGGGTAACCCGAACACCGCGACCTCGCACGCCAATTTGTACGATTGTACAAATATAATGGACCTGTCAACGAGAAAGCCTCTCCCGCGACCAAGCCAATTTGTCGCGAGCGGTCAGGCCGCAGTCTAGAAAAGCAGCTGGCCGCGTGGATGGAGAATTTCGTCTTTCTTTTGCAGAATTCGGACTCGGCGAGGCTATCTCCTCCCCTTTATAGGTAACAAAATACCTACCTCGAATAAGTCTATTTTACCTGTTGAAGGCTAGTCTCCCGGCGCCAGCCTGAGCTGGCGTCCAACGACCGAACCCGCGCGCGCCAAAATGCTCAAACCTTTCCGCTCCGTCCTTACCCTCGCTGTGCTCGCCGCGGGGCTATCCGGCTGCGGCACCGTCAACGAAAAGCTTTCGGCCGGCATGGGCGACTACGTCCCGCAATGGGCCGGCGGTCTGCCGGCCGACGCCCCGCCGCGCGCCGGCACGCCGCAATACGACGCCTACATGAAGGAGCGAGAGCGCAAACGGCTGCTGCCGGCCGCCGATCGCGAGAAGGAAGAGCAGGCGCAGAAGGCCGCGGCTGGGTCGACGTCGGGGAGCGCGGTGCGCTGAAGAGGCGGATGGGGCGTGGCGAACAAAGGCCCTTCTATTCGCCTCTCGCCATTCGCTAATCCATAAACACCACGGTCTTCCGGCCATTGGGAATGACGCGGTCATCGAGATGGTAGCGGATCGCTCGGGCCAGCACGCGGCGCTCGATGTCGCGACCCTTGCGGACGAGATCCTCAGGCGTGTCGCGATGGCTGATGCGCTCGACGTCCTGGTCGATGATCGGGCCCTCGTCGAGGTCACGCGTGACGTAATGCGCGGTGGCGCCGATCAGCTTGACGCCGCGCTCATGGGCCTGGTGATAGGGCTTTGCGCCCTTGAAGCCCGGCAGGAACGAGTGGTGGATGTTGATGCAGCGCCCCGAGAGTTTCCCCGACAGATCGTCCGACAGGATCTGCATGTAGCGGGCGAGCACGACGAGATCGGTCCCGGTCTTGGCGACGAGATCGAGGATCTGCGTCTCCTGCTCGCGCTTGGTTTCCTTGGTAACAGGCAGATGGTGGAACGGGACCCCGCCGAAATCGAGCCCGGCATAGACTTCGCGCGGATGGTTGGAAACGATCGCGGCCAGCGTCATCGGCAGCTCACCGGTGCGCCAGCGATAGAGGATGTCGACCAGGCAGTGGTCGGATTTCGACACCAGCAGCATCACCTTGCGATGCGCGGCGCGGTCGCGCATCTGCCACTCCATGCCGAAGCGCTCGGCAATCGCGGCAAAGCCGGTCTGGAGCGCCGACAGCTCCACGGCGAGATCGGCCGCGGTGAACACCACGCGCATGAAGAACTTTTTGGTCTCGACGTCGTCGAACTGCTGCGCGTCGAGAATGTTCTGTCCGTTATGGGCCAGGAAGGTGGACACCGCCGAGACGATGCCGGGGCGATCCGGACAGGACAGGGTCAGGACATATTGATGATCGGGCATGGCTGTTGAAGAAATGGCTCTTGATGAAGGTTTGTGCACTGGGCCGCGGAACGAGCCGCGATTTGCGGCCTGCTCTATCACCGACCCCGCCCTTGCGCCAATCCCGACCGTAGAGTCAGGATGAACGTACCATTGCGATTTACCGACCGGAGCACGCCCATGGCCGACCGCTTGAACGGCACCCGCATCCTGATCCTGGAAACGCGCGAGGAGGCGCAATTTTCCAAGCTGCTGGCCGAGCAAGGCGCAGAGGTCGTGCAATGCCCGATGTTCACCATCCAGGATGCGCCGGACCCCGCCCCGGTCGAGGCCTGGATTCGCCGTGCCATCGACAGGCCCCTTGACGACCTCGTGCTGATGACCGGCGAAGGCCTGCGGCGGATCATGAAGCTCGCCGTCGCCCGCGGGCTCGACCAGGCGCTCGTGGCGGCGCTTGCCAAAACGCGTAAATTCAGCCGCGGGCCGAAGCCCGGCAAGGCGCTGCGCGAGAATGGGCTCGAGACTCAGCAGACTACGGAGAAACCGACCACCGAAGGCGTGATCGAGATGTTGGGCAAGCTCGAGCTGAGGGGACGTCGCCTTGGCGTCCAGCTTTATCCCGACAAGGACCACAGCGCGTTGACCGGCGCGCTTGCCGCGCAAGGCGCCGAGCTCGATACCGTGCTGCCTTACACCTACGATTCCAAGGCAGCGGATGCCAACATCATCACCGCCATCGACGACATGGCGGAGGGACGGATCGATTGCATCGCGCTGACCAATCTCGGCCAGGTCCGCCGCCTGATCGAAGCCGCCAAGACACATGGCAGCGAGGCGCGCCTGCGTGCCGGCCTCGAACGGACGCTGATTGCCTCGGTGGGGCCGGCAGTCTCGGGCGAACTCGCCGGACACGGCCTTCGCACCGACGTCTCGCCGGCGGACGACGCCTATTTCATGCGTCCGCTGATCTCGGCCATGGCAGCGGCGCTGGCGGAGCGGAAGCCGAGAACCACGGCGAGGTAAGAGCGAAGCGCAAGGGCGGCCTGCGGCAGTTCCAATTGACACGACCATCACCGGCGATACGTTGCCGACGGACATAAGAAACAACAAGGGCAAGGGAATCGCCGTGATACGAGTCATCGCGCTGTGAGCGCAGCCGCACGGCCGTCGGCGCTCGCGCCATTCCGCATCCGCAACTATCGCTTCCAGTGGCCGTCCGACCTGCTCACCTCCTGGGCGTTCGAAGTCGAGACGCTGGTGCTCGGCTGGTACATCATGGTCGAGACCGGCTCGGTACTGCTGCTCACCGTGCTCGGGTCGCTGCAATTCGTCGGGACACTGGTTGCGCCGGTGTTCGGCATGATCGGCGACCGCATGGGTCATCGCGATCTCCTGGTCGCGATGCGCCTTGCCTATACAACGCTCTCGTCGACCATCATGGTTCTGGCGCTGACCGGTCACCTGACGCCGTTCAGCGTCATGATCATCGTGACGATCATGGGGATGATCCGCCCCTCGGATCTCGGCGTCCGGGGCGCGCTGCTGGCCGAGATCATGCCGGCCGAGCAATTGGTCGGCGCCATCAGCGTTGCACGCACGACCCAGGACAGCGCGCGCATCGCCGGAGCATTGACGGGCGCCGGGCTGTTCGCCGTCCTCGGCATCGGCCTCGTCTATGTAATGATCGCCTGTCTCTACTTCACGGCCGCGCTTCTGATGCTCTGCCTGACCCGGCCGGAAAGGTCCGTCGCCACGAGTGATCTTCCGGCGAACAGCCACGCCGTCTCGCGCTTGTTGGGCGACCTCAAGGAAGGGATCGTCTACGCCTGGAATGGCCCGGGAATGGGGGCAGCGCTGTGCGTCGCCTTCCTCGCCAATCTCACCGCATTTCCCTTCACCGGGGGATTGCTGCCCTACATCGCGCGCGAAATCTTTCATACCGACCAGACCGGTCTCGGTTATCTCTCGGCGAGCTTCGCCGTCGGCTCGCTGATCGGCTCCATCACGCTTAGCCTGGTCGGCGGACTGCGCATTGCCCGGCTCCTGATCGGCGCAACGCTGGCCTGGTACGCCATGCTGCTGGTGTTCGTCGAGATCAGGACCATGCCGGTGGCGATGGCTTGCCTCGTTCTCGCCGGCATCGCCCAGAGCATGTCGATGATCTCGGCGGCCGTGATCCTGATGCGGACGGCCAGCGCGCATCTCCGGGGCCGTGTGATGGGCGTGCGCATGATGGTGATCTACGGCCTGCCGCTCGGCTTGCTCGCGGCCGGCAGCCTGATCGACATCATCGGCTATTCCGCGACGGGCTCGCTCTATGCCGCCGCAGGGTTCATCGCGATGCTGGCGATCGTGGTGCGCTGGCGCGCGGACCTCTGGCCGGTCCACGCTCCCGCCAATGCGCGATGACGGGGACCTAGTCCCCGTACCCGCGCAACTTCTCGACATCGAGGATGGTGACGCCGCCGTATTCGAGCCGCAGCAGCCCCTCCTTCTCCAGCCGGTTCAGAGCACGGTTGGCATTCTGGCGGGACATGCCGGAGAGCGCGCCGATCTCCTCCTGGGTGATCTCCAGATGCGCGGTCGATTCCGGATAGAGGATCGGGTTGAACAGTGAGGCGATGCCGCGGGCGAGACGCGCGGTCGTATCCAGCGTGCGGTTGACCTCGAGCATGCCGATGAACTGGCCGAGCCGCTCGTTGAGCTGGCGCACCAGGAAGCGGTTGAAGCCGACGCTGTTCTCGAACAGCCACATGAAGGCGCTGCGCTCCATCAGCGCGACGCGGCTGTTGCGCAGCGCGACCACGTCATAACGCCGCGGCTCGTTCTTGAGCACGCTGCCCTCGCCGAACCAGGCCCCCGCCGTCAGCCCGGCCAGACTCGCCTCCTTGCCGTCGCGCGAGACCCCGCCCATCCGGGCGAGGCCGAAGACCATGCCGGCCCAATAGTCGAACGTGTCACCGCGCATGAACACGCTCTCGCCGGTGCCGTAGGACCGCTCCGTGATCCCGGCGCGAGCGACCTCGATCTCGGCATCCGTGAGCTCGCGCGACCAGGCGGCGACGCGCTTCAGTTGATCCTCTGAAATCATGATCCCGAAGCCAGCCGCACTGTTCTCGTCACTCCGCTCTTCTGCTGCATTGCAACATAGCTATCTCGACCGTCATCCAACGAAAGATGAAGGCCGCTGCCGCCCGAAAAACTTTGTCGCAGAATTGTCAGTCAGGAGACATTTCAAAATAGCGCTTTCCCCTATTGAGGACCACCTCGGGCGCTGCGGCTTTTGATCCCAAACGGGAACGAAAGTGGCGAGGCTCGGTCGGGACCATCTGCTGCATGGCCTCACCGGCACGGCCGTACTAGGATCGCCCGAGAGAAACGGACGAAGAGCGCCACTGAATGCGCCATCACCGGGAGGGATTCGTTTGGTGGCTACCAGTCTCGAAGTGCGCGGCGTGTCCTTGCGATTCGGTGGCGTCCGTGCGCTGACCGACGTCGGCTTCGCCATCAGGGAAGGCGAGCTGTTCTCGATCATCGGCCCCAACGGCGCCGGCAAGACCTCGATCGTGAACTGCATTTCCGGCCGCTACAAGCCGACCGAAGGCCAGCTGTTCTACCAGGGCCGCGACATTACCGGCCTGACGCCCAACGCGCGCGCTTCGCTCGGCATCGGCCGCACCTTCCAGAACCTGGCCCTATTCCACCACATGAGCGTGCTCGACAACATCATGGTCGGCCGCCATCACCTGTTGAAGAACAATTTCCTCACCGGCTCGCTGTATTGGCTCACCGGCGCACGCAAGGAAGAGCTCGCGCATCGCCGCAAGGTCGAGGAGATCATCGACTTCCTCGACCTTCAATCGGTGCGAAAAGCGCAGGCCGGCACCCTCTCCTACGGCCTGCGCAAGCGCGTGGAGCTTGCCCGCGCCATGGCGCTGGAGCCCCGCCTCATTCTCCTCGACGAGCCGATGGCCGGCATGAACTTCGAGGAGAAGGAGGACATGGCCCGCTACATCGTCGACCTCAACGAGGAGTTCGGGATGACGGTGGTGATGATCGAGCACGACATGGGCGTGGTGATGGACATCTCCCACCGCGTCATGGTGCTGGATTTCGGCCGCAAGATCGCCGAAGGCGATCCGGCCGCCGTGCTCGCCGATCCCCATGTCAGGCGCGCCTATCTCGGCGAGGAGGACGAGGTGCTGGTCGACCCCGACGATGCCCCGCCGGCGCAGGAGAGCGCGGCATGATGGACTATGCGGGCCGCGTCGCGCAGGCCGATACCTATCCGAAGATGCTCCGGCTCAATGCCAGGGAGCACGGCAACGAGATCGCGCTGCGCGAAAAGGATCTCGGCCTCTGGCGCCCGTTCACCTGGAACGATTACCAGACGCGCGTGCGCGATTTCGCGCTCGGTCTCATCGAACTCGGCCTGGCGAGCGGCGACGTCATCGGCATCATCGGCGACAACCGGCCGGACTGGGTCGCGGCGGAAGTGGCGACGCATGCGATTGGTGGCCTCAGCCTCGGGCTCTATCGCGACGTTCTGGACGAAGAGGCCTCCTATCTCCTCAACTATGGCGAGGCGCAGCTCGTATTCGCCGAAGACGAGGAGCAGGTCGACAAGCTGCTCACCCTCGCCGACCGCGTGCCCAAGCTGAAGCACATCATCTATTCCGATCCGCGCGGCATGCGGAAATATGACGATCCGCGGCTGCTGTCGGCGGAAAAATTCGCCGAGCTCGGCCGTGCCCGCGCTGCGCGCGAGCCTGAGCTTTACGATCGGCTGGTGGATGCGACCAAGGGCGAGGATGTCGCGATCCTCTGCACCACGTCGGGCACCACCTCGCATCCAAAACTCGCGATGCTCGCCGCCGGCCGCGTGCTCGGCCACTGCGCGACCTATCTCGCCTTCGATCCGAAGGGACCGGAGGACGAATACGTCTCGGTGCTGCCGCTGCCCTGGATCATGGAGCAGGTCTATGTGCTCGGCAAAGGCCTGCTCTGCCGCATGAAGATCAACTTCGTCGAAGAGCCCGAGACGATGATGAACGATCTGCGCGAGATCGCGCCGACATTCGTGCTCTTTGCCCCGCGCGTCTGGGAATCGATCGCGGCCGACGTGCGGGCCAGGGTGATGGACGCCACACCCTTCAAGCAACGCCTGTTCGATATCGGCATGAAGTCAGGCCTCGCCGCGCTCGAACAGGGCAAGCGCTCCGGTTTTGCGGATACAATCCTGTTCCGCGCCTTGCGCGACCGCCTCGGTTTCACCCGCCTGCGTTCGGCCGCGACCGGCGGTGCCGCGCTCGGGCCTGAGACCTTCAAGTTCTTCCAGGCCATGGGCGTGCCACTGCGTACGCTCTACGGCCAGACCGAGCTGTTGGGTGCTTACACGCTGCATCCCGAAGGCAAGGTCGATCCGGACACCACCGGCGTACCAATGGCCGACAGCGTCGAAATCCGCATCGACAACGCCGACGTTCATGGCGTCGGCGAGATCGTGGTGCGGCATCCCAACATGTTCCTCGGGTATTACAAGAATCCCGAGGCGAGCGTTGCCGACATCAAGGACGGCTGGATGCTGTCGGGCGACGCCGGCTATTTCAATGACGACAAGCAGCTCGTCGTCATCGACCGCATCAAGGACCTTGCGGAAACTTCGCGCGGCGAGCGCTTCTCGCCGCAGTTCATCGAGAACAAGCTGAAATTCTCGCCCTATATCGCTGAAGCCGTTGTGCTGGGCGCCGGCCGCGACGCGCTCGCCGCGATGATCTGCATCCGCTATTCCATCATCTCGAAATGGGCCGAGAAGAACCGCCTGTCGTTCACGACCTATAGCGATCTCGCCTCGCGGCCCGAGGTCTATGCGGTGCTGCGCAAGGAAGTCGAGACCGTCAACGCCACTCTGCCACCGGCACAGCGTATCTCGCGTTTCCTGCTGCTCTACAAGGAGCTCGACGCCGACGACGGCGAGCTCACCCGCACCCGGAAAGTGCGCCGCAGCGTCATCAACGAGAAATACGAAGGCATCATCGATGCGATCTATCGCGGCGATGCCGACATCCCCGTCGACACAATGATCCGCTTCCAGGACGGCACCACGCAGCGGGTGCGTACGACGTTGCGCGTGGTGGATCTCGGCGGGCACGGGCATTTGGCGGAGGCTGCGGAGTGAGGAAGTCTGTCACTCAGCACGCTGCTGCCCTTCGCCTCTCCCCGTCTGCGGCAGTGCCATCGCATATGGATTTCACGAGGACCGCGGGCTTGCCCCGCTTCTCCCGCTTGCGGGAGAGGCCGACGCGCTCGCAGAGCGCGGCGGGTGAGGGTTCTCACCACTCGGGGACAACCTCCGCAATTCTCAGCAATCCCAGTGCGGAGACAGCCCCCACCCCAGCCCTCTCCCGCAAGCAGGAGAGAGAGCCGACTGCCAATGCCGCCGCATCGTGCACACCCTATGCGATAGCCCTGCCTCACGCGGGGAGAGGCGAAGGACAGCATATCACATGAACACCGCTTTCCTCATCCAGCTCCTGGTCAACGGCCTCGTGGTCGGCACGCTCTATGGCGTCGTCGCGATGTCGTTCGTGCTGATCTACAAGGCGACGCAGGTGGTCAATTTCGCGCAAGGCGAGTTGCTGCTGGTCGGCGCCTGGGTGTGCTGGACGCTGCTCGCGAAGTACCAGGTACCGTTCTGGATCGGCATGCCGATGACGCTGGTGTTCATGTTCGTTTTCGGCATCGCCATCCAGGTCCTGATCCTGCGGCCGATGATCGGCGAGCCCATCATCTCCGTGATCATGGTGACGATCGGCCTCTCCACCGTGCTGCAGGCGACGCTGAAATGGATGTTCGGCGTCAACCCGCAGCCGTTCCCGCGCGTGTTCGAGAGCCAGTCGGTCAGCCTGTTCGGGCTCCAGATCCAGACAGTCTACATCATGAGCCTCGTGGTGTCGGTCGCGATGATGATCGGCATGGCCTGGTTCTTCCGCGCCTCGAAGTACGGCCTTGCCATGCGCGCGACCGCGTTCAACCAGCAGGTGGCGCAATCGCTCGGCATTTCCGTGAAGAGCGTGTTCGCGATGGCCTGGGCGATCTCGGCCACCGTCTCGGCGGTTGCGGGCGTGGTGGTCGCCGTGGTGAACGGCGTATCCTCCGGGCTCGCCGCCTACGGCATCAAGGTGTTTCCGGCGGCGATCCTCGGCGGACTCGATTCCGTCGGCGGCGCCGTGCTCGGCGGCATCATCATCGGGCTGCTCGAGAACATCGCGCAGTATGTCGACAGCGAGTATCTGCACTGGGGCAATCTCTACGAGATCGCACCGTTCTACGTCCTCATCATCGTGCTGATGATCAAGCCCTACGGCCTGTTCGGCACCCACGACATCGAGCGGATCTGACCCATGGCCGGCCCTGCCCTCATTCCTGCTGGCGATTTCCGCACTTCCTACGCGGCGGACACCACGATCTTTCCGACTACGACGAGCCGCAACTTTGCGATCGCCGGCGTGTTGGCGCTGTGCCTCGTGCCGCAATTCCTTGGCGGCTACTGGCTCAGCATCCTGATCCAGATCGGCATCTTCTCGATCGCGGCCCTTGGGCTGAACATCCTGGTCGGCTTTACCGGCCAGATCTCGATCGGGCACGCGGCCTTCTTCCTGCTCGGTGCGTTCACATCGGCCTACATCTCCAACAACGCACCGATCCCGGTGTTCTTCGCGATCCCGCTCGCCGGCATCGTCACCGCACTGGTCGGGCTGATCTTCGGCATCCCGGCTGCGCGGCTGAAGGGACTCTACCTCGTCATCGCGACGCTGGCGGCGCAATACATCCTGCTCGATTTCTTCTCCCGCGCTGAGTGGTTCACCGGCGGCTCGGTGCCGGCCAGCGCCAATCCATTCTCGATCTTCGGCTTTACCCTGCGAGGCGACAGGCAATATTTCTACGTCGTGCTTGCCTATGTGATCGCAAGCTACGTCCTCGTCACCAATCTGATGCGCACCCGCGACGGCCGCGCGCTGGTTGCGATCCGCGACCACTACCTCTCCGCGGAGATCATGGGCATCAATCTCACCAAGTACCGCACGCTGTCGTTCGGCCTCGCCGCCTTCTTCGCCGGCATCGCAGGCGCGCTCTATGCGCACTACCAGCTCGTGGTGTCGCAGGAAGGCTTCGGCATCGAGCGCTCGATCCTGTTCCTCGCCATGATCATCATCGGCGGCACCGGCTCGATCATGGGCACGCTGATGGGCACCGCCTTCGTGGTGCTGCTGCCTGAGACGATGGAATTCCTCAGCATCTATCTGAAGGGCGGCGCGATCGACAAGGCGTTGTCGCTCAACAACAACATCACCTTCCTGCGCGAAATCGCGATCGGGGTGATCATCATCGCGTTCCTGATGTTCGAGCCGGACGGGCTCGCGCATCGCTGGCGGCAGATCAAGGCCTACTGGAAACTCTACCCGTTCTCGCATTGAGCGCGGGCTACTCTCTAACCAACCAATAAACAGGAGGAGGCAACCAATGAAGACAAAATCCCTTTTGAGCACCGCATCGCTCGCGCTGGCGATCGCAGCATTTTCGGCGAGCGCGCAGGCGCAGATCGCGATCGGGCATCTCGCCGATTATTCCGGCGGCACGTCCGACGTCGGCACTCCCTACGGCCAGGCCGTCGCCGACACCTTCGCCTGGGTCAACAAGAACGGCGGGGTCGGCGGCAAGCAGCTCAACGTCGACACCAACGATTACGGCTACCAGGTTCCGCGCGCGATCGCACTCTACAAGAAATGGTCGGCCCCGGACTCCAAGGTCGCCGCGATCATGGGCTGGGGCACCGCGGACACCGAGGCGCTGACCGGCTTCCTCGCGCAGGACAAGATCCCCGACATGTCCGGCTCCTACGCAGCCGCCCTCACCGATCCCGAAGGAGTCAGCGGCAAGGCCAAGCCCGCGCCCTATAATTTCTTCTACGGCCCGAGCTATTCGGACTCGCTGCGGGCGATGCTGATGTGGGCAGCCGAGGACTGGAAGGCCAAGGGCAAGTCCGGCAAGCCGAAATTCGTGCACATGGGCGCCAACCACCCCTATCCGAACGCGCCGAAGGCCGCGGGCGAAGCCATGGCGCAGGAACTCGGCTTCGAGGTGCTGCCGCCGCTGGTGTTCGCGCTCGCGCCGGGTGACTACAGCGCGCAGTGCCTGAGCCTGAAATCCTCGGGCGCCAACTACGCCTATCTCGGCAACACCGCGGCCTCCAACATCTCGGTGATGAAGGCCTGCAAGACCGCCGGCGTCGAGATCCAGTTCCTCGGCAATGTCTGGGGCATGGACGAGAACGCCGCCAAGACCGCGGGCGATGCAGCCAACGGCGTGATCTTCCCGCTGCGCACCGCCGTGAGCTGGGGCGGCGATGCGCCCGGCATGACGACGGTAATGGACATCTCGAAGATGTCCGACCCGACCGGCAAGGTCTATCGCCCGGTGCACTACATCGCGGCGGTCTGCTCCGCGCTCTACATGAAGGAGGCGCTCGACTGGGCCGCCAAGAACGGCGGCGCCACCGGCGATAACGTGGCCAAGGGCTTTTACCAGAAGAAGGATTGGGTGCCGGCGGGCATGGAAGGCGTCTGCAATCCCTCGACCTGGACCGACAAGGACCACCGCGGCACGCTGAAGGTCGACCTCTATCGCACCAAGATATCAGGCGCGACTGACGGTGACCTCAACGACCTCATGGCCAAGGGCGCGATCAAGCTCGAGAAGGTCAAGACCGTCGAGTTGCCGCGCAAGCCGGAATTGCTGGGGTGGTGACCCTCACCGTTCCCATACACGCAACTGTCATCCCCGGCTTGTGCGCCATTGCGCACAGGCCGGGCGGCGACAGCGGAAAGCCATGAAGCATGACCCAGATCGCAGAAGCTGCTCGCACCGCTCCAAGTATTGTCCCCGCGCCAGCTCTCCTTGCCGTGCGCAACATCGAGGTCGTCTATGACGACGTCATCCTGGTGCTGCGCGGCCTCAGCCTCGACGTGCCCAAAGGCGCGATCGTGGCGCTGCTCGGTGCCAACGGCGCCGGCAAGTCGACGACGCTGAAGGCGATCTCGGGGTTGCTCAAGACCGAGGACGGCGAGGTCACGCGCGGCGAAATCTTGTTCGAAGGCGAGCGGATTAATGGCATCGACCCCGACAAGATCGTCCGCCGCGGCATCTTCCAGGTGATGGAGGGCCGCCGCATCATCGCCGACATGACCTCGCTGGAGAATCTGAAGCTCGGCGCCTTCACCCGCCGCGATCGCGAGGTCGATGCCGACCTCGACATGGTCTTCAACTATTTCCCGCGCCTGAAGGAGCGCACCGGCCTTGCCGGCTATCTCTCCGGCGGCGAGCAGCAGATGCTCGCGATCGGCCGTGCGCTGATGGCACGCCCGAAGATGATTTTGATGGATGAGCCCTCGATGGGCCTGTCGCCGCTGCTGGTGAAGGAGGTGTTTTCCATCATCCAGAAGATCAACCGCGACCTCGGCGTCACCATCCTCCTGGTCGAGCAGAACGCGCGCGCCGCGCTGTCGGTGGCGAGCCACGGCTACATCATGGAGCAGGGCAAGGTCGTGCTCGACGGCACAGCGGACGAATTGCGCGACAACGAGGACGTCAAGGAGTTCTATCTCGGCGGCGCCGGCGACCAGCGCAAGAGCTTCAAGAACCTCAAGAGCTTCAAGCGACGCAAGCGCTGGCTTTAACCCAGCACCTGCTCCGCTTCCGTGACTGCGCAGAGAACATGATAGAACGACGACGCAGGGATGGTGTCGATCAGCGATTTGCCGTCGCGGTCGAACTGATCGTACCAGCCGCCCTTCACGGGATGGCTGAGATAATGCCGTTCGAGCCGCACCAGCGCCGCGCGCGCTTCGTCCGCCGCGCCAGCCTCGCCGGACTCGGCCTGCGCGATCCACGCCTTCGCCATCTCGGTCTGCGGCCACAGCCGGCGCGTGCTGCGACGGATATTGCCGGTGTCATCGCCCTCGTCGACGAGACAGCCCGTGGCCGCGTCGCGATAGCGCAGCGCGGTAGCGAGCAACTCGGCGCGCCGCTGTCCGGTCGGGCAGCCCGTGATGCGTTCAAACCCCTTCAGCAGCCAGACCCACTCTGCCTGATGGCCAGGCTCGACGCTGACCGGCGCGATCTTCGACCAATCCTCCTCGAAATATTCGCCGAGCGCGCGCTTCTGCTTGTCGTAGAGATTGGCGAGGAACAGCGCGAAGAACTCGCCGGCGCGGTTCTGGAACGACAGATCGTGGGTCGCGTCGAAGCAAGCGATCATCGCCTCGAACAGATGCATGTGCGGGTTCTGCCGGCGCGGCAGCGAGACCGGCAGCCCTTCGTGGACGCCGCCATGCGGCGAGCGCAGATGACCGTCGAGGAAGGCAAGCAACGCGTCAATCTCGGCGCGAATTTGTGCGTCCTTGTCCAGTGCGTACACGGTTGCGAGCGCAAACAGGATGAAGGCGTGATCGTAGGCATCGCGCCTCGCATCGAGCACCGTGCCCTCCGGCGTCAGCCGGTGCACGTAGCCGGGCCGGCCGTCGGGTGCCTTCGCGCATGCCAGCAGATGCTCCAGCCCCTTGAGTGCAATGGCACGCCCCTCGGGGTACCAGCCCATCTGCGCAGCCTTGGCGTAGCAATAGATCTGCCGGGCCTGCACGAACACGCGCCGGGGCGCGGCCACGTCCGCGGTGCCGTCACGGTGCAGCCGATCGATGAAACCACCCGCGCCACGGTCCCAGCCGACCGTCGACCACAGCGGCAGCGCTTCGTCGATCATGCGGCGCTTCAGGCGCGCGACGACATCGGCCGCCCCGTCCGCCGCAATGATTCCTTCGTCCGCCATCGCGTCCTCTTCAAGCCCCGCCAATGGCCGTCTGATACCCATGCTGGCGGCGGCGTGCAACGGATGCCAACCCGGAAAGTCCAGCCATGACCGCCCATTACGACGCCCGCGAGACGCGCGAACAGGCCGCGCGCGAGGCTGAGCTGTTCGGCCGCCTGCCGGACGTGCTGCGCAGCGCGCTGGCCGCACCCGCCTATGCCGAGCGGCTGAAAGGCGTTGATCCGGCTACCGTGACCTCCAGGGCGGCGCTGGCGGCCCTGCCGGTGCTGCGCAAGTCGGAACTGCCCGCCCTGCACAAGGCCTCAGCGCCGTTCGGCGGCTTCGTGGCGGCGGCGCCGGGATCGTTCGCCCGCCTGTTCTCCTCTCCCGGCCCGATCTTCGAGCCGGAGGGCCGGCAGGCCGATCCCTGGCGTGGCGCGCGGGCGCTGTTCGCGGCCGGGTTCCGCCCTGACGACATCGTGCTCAACACCTTCAGCTACCACCTCACCCCCGGCGGCTTCATCTTCGATTCCTCTGCCCGCGCGCTTGGCTGCGCGGTGATCCCGGCCGGGCCCGGCAACACCGAGCAGCAATTCGAGCTGATCGAGGCCTACCGGCCGGTTGGCTATAGCGGCACGCCGGACTTCCTGAAGATCTTGCTCGATGCTGCCGCAAGCTCGGGCCGCGACGTCTCCTCGATCAAGCGTGCGCTGGTCTCAGGGGCGGCATTCCCGCCCTCGCTCCAGTCCGAGATCAAGGCCCGCGGCATCGACGCCTACCAGGCTTTCGGCACCGCCGATCTCGGCCTCATTGCCTTCGAGACCGAAGCGCGCGACGGCATGGTCGTGAACGAGGACCTGGTCATGGAGATCGTCAAGCCCGGCACCGGCGATCCCGTGACTCCGGGCGACGTGGGCGAGATCGTGGTGACCTCGCTCGACCCGCACCATCCCTGGATCCGCCTGGCGCTCGGCGACCTCACCGCGGCGCTGCCGGGCCCGAGCCCGTGCGGGCGCACCAACATGCGCATCAAGGGCTGGATGGGCCGCGCCGACCAGACCACCAAGGTCAAGGGCATGTTCGTCCGGCCCGAGCAGGTCGCCGAGATCGGCAAGCGCCATTCCCCGCTCGGAAGACTGCGCCTCGTCGTCAGCCGCCAGGGCGAGAGCGATGCAATGACGCTGAAAGCGGAAACGGCTGCGGCGAGCGACACGTTGCGCGAGGAGATCGCGGCCAGCTTGCGCGCGGTGACGAAGCTCGGCGGAAGCGTAGAACTGGTCAGCCCCGGCGCACTGCCGAACGACGGCAAGATCATCGCGGACGAGCGGTAGCCTCAGCCCGCCTTCGACAGCCGGTAATTGCCGAGATACAGCACATCGAGCCCCGAGCAGAAATAGGTGTGCAGCGCCTCCAGCGGCGCGTTCACCGTCGGCTGCTCGTTGATGTTGAGGCTGGTATTGATCAGGACCGGCAGCGAAGTCGCTTTCGCGAACTCGCCGATCAGGTGGCTGTAGAGCGGGTTGCTGTCCGCATGGACGCTCTGGATACGCGCGGTGTTGTCGACGTGAACCACGGCGGGCATGGTCTCGGCGACCTTCTCATTGACCGGGAACGTCACCACCATGAACGGCGCGTCGAACGTGTCCTCGAAATACTCGGCCTGGCGCTCGTATAGCACCGACGGGCAGAACGGACGGAATTCCTCGCGATATTTGATGGTGAGGTTGATGCGGTCCTTCATGCCCGCATGGCGCGGATCGGCCAGGATCGAGCGGTTGCCGAGCGCACGCGGACCGTACTCCATCCGCCCCTGGAACCAGCCCACCGTCTTCTGATCCGTCAGGTCGGTGACGCAGCGCGCCACGGGATCATCGAGCGGCTCGAATCGGGCGCCGATCTTGTCCAGCGTCTCCCGGATCGTGTCGTTGGAATATTCCGGGCCCCAGTAGGCGTGGGTCAGCGGCGCGATCGCGTGGCCCGCCTCCGCGCATTTCATCATCGCGGCCCCCAGCGCCACGCCGGCATCGTGCGGCACCGGCGGAACGTAGAGACGCTTCACGGACGGCTCGGCCGCGATCTCCATGTTCATCTTGCAGTTCAGCCCGACGCCGCCGGCGATGCAGACATCGCCGCAGCCGGTCTCGGCGATCGCGGAACGGATCACCTCGGTGGCTACGATCTCGAGTTGCTTCTGGCCGCTGGCTGCGATGTTGGTCAGCCGCTGGTCGAGCGGCTGGCCGCGCAGGCGGCGCGGTCCCAAAATCTCCTCCATCTTCTCGGTGAAGATGCGTTCCTGCCGCGTGGAGAAATCGCTGGTGAAGATGTCGGCGTCGCGCCGGCGCTTGTCGAGCTCGGGATCGAGCTCGTAGTTGATGCCGTTCGGACGAAGCAGCTTGGCGAATTTGTCGAGATAGTCCGGGCTGCCATAGGACGACAGGCCCATGACCTTGTACTCGTCATTGGTCATCTGATAGCCGAGATACTGGGTCAGCATCCCGTAATAGAGCCCGAGACTGTTGTTGCGCGCGAACCGCGTCAGCACACGAAAGTCGTTGCCGCGCGCATGGGCGACGAGGCCGGAGCTGGAATCCCCCGAGAAGTCGAAACAGGCCACCGTCGCCTCCGAGAAGCCGGAGCCGTAGAACGAGCTTGCGGCATGACAGAGATGATGGTCGTACAGCTCGATCTTCGGGCTGTGGCCGAACTGATACTTGAAATATTCGGTCAGGCGCTGCGTGTAGTTCGTGTAGGTCTTCAGCGGCGAGCAGATCCAGTCGACGTCGCGCATGGTGATGCCGGCCTGCTTCAGGCAGAAGCCGATCGCACCGCGCGGCAGCTCGCCACGCGCATGTTTCGCCAGCGTGAAACGCTCCTCCTCGGCGGCTGCGACCAACTCGCCGTCGCGCAGCAACACCGCCGCGCCGTCATGGTGCCCGTGCTTGATCCCCGAGCTGATTCCGATCACATACATGTCGCGTAGACCCCTCGGGAGCCTTCTATAGAAACCGCGGCCAATGTAAATCGGCTGCGCCCGGCCGAAGCGCTTGAGGGCAGCCATTTTGGCGCGATGCACCGGGGCGCAGGAACCTTGCATCGTCCCTGTCGCTCCCGTATTACCAACCCTGCTACGAAATGGCCTGGAATTGGCCCTTCCTGGACCCCAAAACGTGCTTGAACGAACACTCGTCACCATCGCCGAGACCGAGACCATTGAGGAAGCCTTCCGGCGCCTGAATGCGAACATGCTCGGTATCCTGTTCGCTCAGGACGCGAGCGGACGAATCGTCGGCGCGGTGACGGACGGCGACATCCGCAGACGCATGCTGGCCGGCACCACGATCCAGGACCGGGTTGCGACCTGCGTCAATCGCAACTTCGTCTGGGCGCGGAGCGGCGGGCCGCGCGAACAGATCCTCAAGCTGCTCGACCAGCGCGTGCACGTGGTGCCGATCCTCGATGGCGAAGGGCGACTGGTCGACGTGTTCAGCCGCGAGTTGTTCAACCTGTCGGAAGAGAGCGAGGTGTTCGCGCGCGCCCGCTCGCCGGTGCGGATCAGCTTCTCCGGGGGTGGCACCGACCTCACCCATTATTTCGTGGCGAATGACGGCGGTGCGGTCATCAGCGCCACGATCAAGATGTACGCCCACGCGACACTGCGGCGAAGGAACGATCCCAGCATCCGGATCTATTCGCACGATTTTCGCCGCACGGTCGAGGCCGGCAGCCTCGCAGAGCTAGGAACGGACGGCGATCTGGCGCTGATCAAGTCGGTCGTGCGCCTGATCAAGCCGACTTACGGATTCGAGCTCGAAGTGTCCGCCGATTTCCCGGTCGGTTCCGGCCTCGGCGGCTCGGCGGTGGTCTCATCGGCCATCATCGGCTGCTTCAACGAATTCCGCGGCGACCAGTGGGACCGTCACGAGATCGCCGAGATGGCGTTCCAGGCCGAGCGGCTGATGCTCAACATTCCCGGCGGCTGGCAGGATCAGTACGCCACCGTGTTCGGCGGCTTCAATCACATGGAGTTCTTCTCGGACCAGAACACCATCGTGCCGCTTCGGCTCGATCCCAACATCATCGCCGAGCTCGAGGAGAGTCTGGTGCTCTGCTACACCGGCTCGGGCCGCGATTCCGGCGCCATCCACCGCGACCAGAAGGCACAGCACGAGACCAGCGATGCCGTCGCCGCGGCCGCCAAGCAGAAGGAAGTGACGCGCGACATCCGGCGGCATCTTCTGCGCGGCCAGCTCTTGGAATGCGGCCGGCTGATCGACGACGCCTGGCACGCCAAGCGCAAGCTGAGCTCGAAGATCTCGTCGGACGCGATCGACGCGATCTACGATTTCGCCAAGCAGAACGGCGCCGTCGGCGGCAAGCTGCTGGGCGCCGGCGGCGGCGGCTACTTCATGTTCTTCGTGCGTCCGTTCGAGCGCTATCAGCTCATTGCCGCACTGGAACAGCAGGGGCACAGTTGTTCGCGCATCATGTTCGAAGAGAACGGGCTGCGGACATGGAAGTCGCGCTTTCCCGCGCGATTCGCCTGACGATATGAGACGAGAATGTTGATGACATCGCCCAAACAGCCTGCCCCAATCCGCATCGGCAACCGTCTTCTGGGTGATGGTGAACCCTGCTACGTCATCGCCGAAATCGGCAACAACCACAATGGCGACTTCGATCGCGCCATTGCGCTGGTCGATGCCGCGGTCGCGGCCGGCGCCGATTGCGCCAAATTCCAGATGCGTAAGCTCGACGAGGTCTATCGCGCTTCGAGCCTGTCCGGAAAGGACGACGACCTCGCCGTCGAATATACGCTCGATCTGCTGCGCCGTTTCGAACTGCCGACCCCACAGCAGAAGAAGATCGCCGAGTACTGCGCCGCAAAGGGTATCCAGTATCTCTGCACGCCCTGGGACGCGAAGAGCGTCGCCGTGCTCGAAGGCTTCGGCGTGCGAGCCTACAAGGTTGCCTCCGCCGACCTCACCAACCTGCCGCTGCTCGCGTGCCTTGCCGCCACCGGCAAGACGCTGATCGTCTCGACCGGAATGAGCACGACGGACGAGATCAAGACCGCGGCGAAATTCCTCGACGATCGCGATGCGAGCTACGTGCTGCTGCACTGCCAGAGCACCTATCCGGCCGCGCTCCACAACATCCATCTGCGTTTCATGGAAACGCTGCGCGAGATCCATCCGGTCGTCGGCTATTCGGGCCACGAGCGCGGCGTTGCCGTTTCGACGGCCGCAGTGGCGCTCGGCGCCGTCGTCATCGAACGGCACATCACGCTCGACCGCGAGATGGAAGGTCCGGACCATGCCGCGAGCCTGGAGCCGGAGGAATTCAAGGCGCTGGTCTCGGGCATCCGCGAGGTTGAGGCGGCGCGCGGCGAGAAGCTGGCCGAGCGAGCGCTGAGCCAGGGCGAGCTGATCAACCGCGAAAACCTCGCCAAGAGCCTGGTGGCCGCACGTGATCTTCCGGCCGGCACCGTGATCTCCGACAGCGACATCGCCGTGAAGAGCCCGGGACAGGGCCTGTCGCCGCTGAAGATGCCGGCCCTGCTCGGCCGCAGGCTGACGCGGACGATGGCGACCGACGACTATTTCTTCCAGAGCGACCTCGACGAAGGGACGGCAAAAGCCCGGCGCTATCGCTTCGACCGGCCATGGGGTGTGCCGGTACGCTATCACGACACCGGGCGCTTCCTGGAAATCTGCGAGCCCGACATCATCGAGTTCCATCTCAGCTACAGCGACATGGAGCGTGATCCCGCGGCCTATCTCTCCGGTACCTATGAGCTCGGCTTCGTGGTGCATGCGCCGGAGCTCTTTGCCGGCTCCAAGCTGATGGACCTCGCAACACCCGACGAGGCGCTGCGGCGCTATTCGCTGGAGCAGACCCAGGCGGTGATCGACATCACCCGCGGCCTGAAGAAATTCTTTCCCAAGACCAGGCGCCCGCCCATCGTCGCGAATATCGGCGGCTTTACCATGGACGAGCCATTGCCGCCGGAGGAGAAGGCCGAGCGCTACCGCATCTTTGCGCAGAGCCTGAAGGAACTCGACATGGACGGCGTCGAGCTCACGCCCCAGACCATGGCGCCTTTCCCCTGGCATTTCGGCGGCCAGCGTCACCAGAACATCTTCATCTTCCCGGAGGAGTCGGCTGCGTTCTGCGCCAAGCACGATCTGCGCATGTGCGTCGACATCTCCCACACCAAGCTCGCCGCCAACCATTTCGGCTTCGACTTCGCGCAAGGTCTCGCCCAGCTCGGTCCGCACACCGCGCATCTGCATTTCGGCGACGCCAAGGGGCTCGACGGCGAAGGCCTCCAGATCGGCGAAGGCGAGATCGATTTCGACGAGATCGGACGGGTGTTGCGCCAGCATGCTCCGACGGCATCGTTCATTCCCGAAATATGGCAAGGCCACAAGAACATGGGCGAAGGCTTCTGGACCGCGCTCGAGCGTCTCGAAGGACACATCTGATGGCGCGCAAGACGCTGGCCGTGATCGCCGCGCGCGGCGGCTCCAAGGGCATCCCGCACAAGAACCTGCTCGATCTCTGCGGCAAGCCGCTGATTGCGTGGACGGTCGAACAGGCACGCGCCGCGCGCGGTGTCGACGTGGTGGCGGTCTCTTCCGACAGCGACAATATCCTCGCCGCGGCCGAAGCTGCCGGCGCCGTCGGCGTGCGGCGCCCCGAAGGCATTTCAGGTGACCTCGCCTCCTCCGAATCCGCCTGGCTGCACGCGCTCGATGCGACCGACGAGCAGATGGGACGGTTCGAGCGCGTCGTCGCGCTCCAGGCGACGTCGCCGATCCGCGAGCCCGGCGACATCGAAAGCGCGCTCGCGACCTTCGATCGCGATCATCTCGACAGCCTGCTGTCGGTCTGCGAGGTCGAGGACTATTTCAACTGGCACATCGGCACGAGCGGACCGGAGCCTATCAACTACGATTATCGCAACCGCCGCATGCGGCAGCAGATCGAGAAGCGCTACCTGGAGAACGGCTCGTTCTACGTCTTCATCCCTTCGCTCCTGCGCGAGCAGAGCAATCGTCTCGGCGGCAAGATCGGCTTTCACGTGATGGAGCGTCACAAGATGTTCCAGATCGACCGTCCCGAGGACGTCAAGCTCTGCGCCGCCATCATGCGTAGTTACGGTTATGCCTGACCTCAGCGCCTTCTCTCTCGCCGGCAAGATCGCGGTCGTCACCGGCGCCTCGCGCGGCATTGGCGCGGCGATTGCAGCCGGCCTGCAAGATGCGGGGGCCATTGTGTTCGGCCTCAGCCGTTCCGGGACCGCGCCACAGGGCGTGAGTGCGATTGCCTGCGATCTCTCCGACGATGCGGCCATCGAGAGCGCATTCCACACCGTGGCAGCACAAGGCGGACGCATTGACGCGCTGGTCAACGCGGCCGGCATCAGCCTGCCCGCCCAAAGCGCCGAGAGCGAGCTCGCGCGCTTCCGAGCCACGGTCGCAACCGACCTCACCGGAATCTACGCCACCATCCTTGCCGCCCATCCGCTCCTGAAGAACGCGGGCTCGGCTGCGATCGTCAACGTTACCAGCATCAATTCGGTCCGCGGCTTTCCCGGCAATCCCGGCTACGTGGCGGCGAAGGCCGGCCTTGCCGGACTGACGCGAGCGCTGGCCACCGACTATGCGCCCGACGGCATCCGCGTCAACGCGCTCGCGCCGGGCTATGTCGCGACCGAGATGACCGCGACGAGTTTCGCCGATCCCGCCATGCACGAGGCGAGGCGCCGCCACACCATGCTCGGCCGCTGGGGACAGCCCGCGGACATGGTGGGAGCCGCCGTGTTCCTGGCGTCGGAAGCCTCCGCCTATGTGACTGGCCAGGAGCTCTTCGTCGACGGCGGCTGGACCACCAAGGGCCTCGCCATCAGCTCGGATAGCAAATCGTGACCACAACGCTGCAACGCATCGGCTTCATGCAAGGACGACTGTCGGCTCTCGTCGACGGCAAGATCCAGGCATTCCCCTGGGATGAGTGGCGAGACGAGTTTCCACGTGCGAAGGCCCTCGGCCTGACGCGGATGGAATGGACCATCGATCAGGAACGGCTGCGCGAGAATCCGCTCACGACCGACCCGGGGCAGCAGGACATTCTGGCGCTGTCGCGCGAGACCGGCGTGCGGATCCCGAGCCTGACCGGCGACTGCTTCATGCAGGCGCCGTTCTGGAAGGTCGATGCCGTTGTGCGCGACGCGCTCGTCGCCGACCTCGATCTGCTGATCGCCGCCTGCAGCCATATCGGCATCGAATTCGTTGTGATTCCGCTGGTCGACAATGGCAAGATCGAGCGCCAGAGCGAAAGCGACACGTTGAAACGCGTACTGCTCGCCCGCCACGAACAGCTTGCGCGGCGGAACGTCAAGATCGTCTTCGAATCCGATCTGCCGCCGCGCGAGCTCGCGCGGTTCATGGAAGCTTTTCCTGCCGACGTCTTCGGCATCAACTATGACAGCGGCAACAGTGCTTCGCTCGGTTATGACAGCGACGAGGAGATCGGCGCCTACGCACCGCGCATCCTCAACGTGCACGTCAAGGACCGCATTCGCAGTGGCACCACCGTGCCTCTCGGCACCGGCAATGCAGACCTTGCCAAAACGATCCGGCTAATCGAGCGGTCCGGCTACAAGGGCCAGTATATCCTGCAAACCGCGCGCGCTGCCGACGGCGACCACGCCGGCGCGCTGGCGAAATACCGCGACATGACCATCGGCTGGATCGAGGACGCCGCGCGATGAAGCTCGAGCTGGACGATCGCGTCGCTCTCGTCACCGGCGCCAGCCGCGGGATCGGGCTTGCGATCGCGACGACGCTCGCGGCGGAAGGCGCCAAGGTCGCGCTCGCGGCGCGCGGCGCCGACGCGCTGAACGCCGCGCGTGCAGCTGTCGGCGGGCGGAGCTCGATTCATGTTGCCGACGTCACCGATCCCGCCAGCGCCGCGAGCCTCATCCAGGACGTCGAGAAGCAGTGGGGGCGGCTCGACATTCTCGTCTGCAACGTCGGCAGTGGCGCGTCCGTTCCCCCCGGGAAGGAGACCGCGCCGGAGTGGTCGCGGGTGATGGACCTCAATCTCTTCGCCACGACCAACATGATCGAGGCCGCCCGGCCGTTGATGGCGCGCGGCAGCGGCGAGCGGGCCATCGTCTGCGTGTCCTCGATCGCAGGCATGGCCGCACTGGGCGCGCCCGTCACCTACTACGCCGCAAAAGCGGCGCTGAACGCGACCGTCCGCGGCCTGGCACGGCCGCTGGCGCTGGAAGGCATCCGCATCAATGCCGTTGCCCCCGGAAACATCTTGAGCCCGGACGGAACCTGGGCGCGCAAGATCGCCGAAAACAAGCACGCGGTCGACGAGATGCTCCAGCGTGAGGTGGCGCTGCGCCGGCTCGGCACTCCCGAGGAGATCGCCGACGTCGTCGCCTTCCTCGTTTCGCCGCGCGCGGCCTTTATTACCGGCAGTGTGATGGTGGCCGACGGCGGCCAGCTCAGAAGCTGAACAGGAGCCTTCGATGGCAACTCCCTCTTCCCGCTACGACCTGACCGGACGAACAGCGCTCGTGACCGGTGCGGGCGGCCTGCTCGGCAAGCAGCACGTTGCAGCGCTCACCGAAGCCGGCGCGCGCGTGGTCGTCACCGATGTCGGACTGGCGCAGGCCGAAGCCGCCGTCACGACGCTGAAGCAGAGCGCGCCATCGGCCGACCTGATCGCGCTCGAGATCAACGTCACCTCGCTTGATTCGGTGCGGGCGGCAAACGAGCAGCTTGCCGGCCGCGGCGTCACCATCGACATCCTCGTCAACAACGCGGCGATCGATCCCAAGGTCACATCCGCGCCCGGCGTAATGCACTCCTCGCGCTTCGAAGCCTTTCCCGTGCCGCAATGGCAGACCGAGATCGCCGTGGGCCTCACCGGCGCGATGCTGTGCGCGCAGGTGTTCGGCGGCGAGATGGCCAAACGCGGGCGCGGCGCGATCCTCAACATCGCCTCCGATCTCGGTGTGATCGCGCCGGACCAGCGGCTCTACCGCCAGCCGAGCGTCACGCGCGAGGAGGAGCAACCGGTCAAGCCCGTGACCTATTCCGTGATCAAGCACGGGCTGATCGGGCTGACAAAATATCTCGCGACCTACTGGGCCGACCACGGCGTCCGCGTCAATGCGATCTCACCCGGCGGCGTGTTCAACAACCAGGATCCCGCCTTCGTCGAACGGCTGACGCGTCTGATCCCGATGGGGCGCATGGCGGATGTCGACGAATACCGGGCCGCGGTGCAGTTTCTCTGCTCGGACGCCTCGAGCTACATGACCGGACAGAATCTCGTCATGGATGGCGGTCGGAGCGTGTGGTAGCCGCGGCACAATCGCAGAGCTGATTTGCGGCCAGAAGGCAACAATCGGGACGGATCGGCCAACGGATCGAAGATTGCCGCCGGATATTCTCACGCCGGCGTGCTAAACACGCTGCATGGACGAATCCGCTCAGCCGATGTGGAGCCAATTGTGAATGGAACCGCGCCGCGCCTACGCAGATGCGCGCGCAACGCAGCGCCCCGAAATAACCGGCGGCCATTCGTCCCGCCCGAGCGGGCCTGTCTCATGCATCTTCCTGGCTCAGCCGGAAGAACTCTAGAGATACTGCGATGTGGATGAATACATTGCTTTTGACGTTCGTATTCTTCCTGATCCAGCTCGGCACCGGCCTCTCAATCCTGGCGATCGCGCCGCTGGAGCTGATCAAGACGAGCCGGCTGACGAAGGTCCAGTTCGTCGTACTCGGATATGCGATCGGCGCATCCGCCGTGGGCATTCTTCTTGGGTTCTGCTCCGTTCTGATCGGCGACATCCGGCTTCATCTGGCAATCATGATCGCGCTGTCCGGCTTCGGACTGGCGTGGACCTGGCCGGTTTGGCGCCCGCGCAGGGGCGACGCCGGAACGATCGGCCTGTGGTGTCTGCTGTCGCTACCAATCGCGCTCATGACGTGGTGGTGGACGTTCGGCGCGTATTCCCAGTTTCCCTACTCGGATATCGGCGCCGACGTTCACTGGATGAAGACGGCGCAGGAATATGCCGATAGCGGCGTCATCAATCCTTACGCGTCGCAATCCTACGTCGACCTTCGTGCTGCGCTGGCGGGCGCATTGGCTGGCGTTTTGGGACTCGATCTCCTGCATTTCGGATGGACCTATCGCTACGTCTCGATCCTGTTTTTCCTCGTCGCCCTCTACACCTTCGCGGAGGGCGTCTATTCCGAACAACCGCGGAAATGGATCGCTTTTTTCTTCGCCGCGACCGGCAACGCCATCGGGCTGCTGACCAATGGCAGCCTGGCGCTTGCGGGGAGCGTGGCCTTTCTCGGCGTCCTTCTCGGCAAGACCAGGCAAGGCGCGAAGGAGGATCTGCGGGCGGGCTCGGTCGCGTTGCTGATCCTGACTGCGGCGACCTCGCTCCTCATTGCCTTCGTGCTCAACAACAACGCGCTGCTGCTTGCACTGGTGGCAGGCGCGCTACTCCTGCTCAGGATTCTGGGTAATGCCAATCGACACGAAGGCGTTCTTCTGGTCGGCTGCGTATGGCCCGCGACGCTGCTGCTGGCGCACCGCGGCTCCTATCTGTTCATCCCAGCGGTGTTTGCCGCCTGGCTGGGCTACCTGCTGATCCTGCACGAGACCTCACGCCGGCCGGCGCGGAGCCTCGGACTTTTGCGGGCCCTGTCCATCGTACTGCCGTTGATCATAGCCGGAATCGTCTCCTGCATCGTGATGATGCGCCTCGGCTATCTGCCATCGGCAAATGCCAACGTGATGTTCTCCCACATCACCGGGCTGGTGCTGGGAAGAGCAATTCAAAGCGGCGACGAACTGTTCCTTGGCGCCGGCCCCGAGATCGCGGTGATCGAGCTGGGCCGGGCCATCGGCCCGCTGTTTGCCGTCTGCATCGCGATGGCCATGGCCTGGTGCTGGATTGATCGCTTCAACCCGCGCTGGGACACCGCTTCCAGCCCTGCTCAAACCGCGCGCACGGCGAAGCTGCTGTGGTCCTGGACGATCGGCTGCGGCCTCGCCGTCGCCGTGCTGTCAGGCTTTCCGTTTCTGTACCGGATCATCATGATCGTGCTGGCCCTGCTCACGGTCACCGCAACAGAAGCGTTCTGCCAGCTGCTCATCGACCCCTCTCCCTCTCCCGCTCCCGTCCGGCGGCGAGCTTCCGCGGCAATCGCGGTTACTCTGATCGCTGTCGGCCTCGTGCTGGCCGGCTATACCTTCAATTGGCGGCCGGACCTGTCGTCCTCGCGATACCAGGATTTCCTCCGGCCGACCGAGATAGCGGGAGCGGCTCTCCTTCTCGCGCTCGTGCCGGCGACGTTCATGCGGTCGAGATGGATTCATGTCTGCGCGCTTGCGGCCATCGTCGGGTTGGGCGTCGCTCTCGACCGCGCCGGGCTGGCCGGCATGTCGAAGAGTTACAGCTACGGAGCTCTTCCGAGCGGCGCCACGGCCATCACGCACTACAATGCCAGCGACCTGGACGCGGCGCGCTGGCTGCACGACAATTTGAAAAAGGGCATCCTGCTGTCCGATCCCTACACGCTCGGGGTGATCCAATCCCTGACCGGTTCCCCGGCTGCCTACATGTTTTCGAATCTTGATACCGTGAACGAGGCCGTCGCGAAGCGGATGCGCACCGTCGTTTCGGCGATCGTCGAACCGGGCGACGGAGCGCGGCGGCTTGCCGAGGCCTGCACGACCATCCGGCCGCTCTTGCAGGATATCAATCAGGAGACGTATTTTCAGATGGGCAGGGCCGACGCTATGGGCGGAATTTTGCGGCCCGTCCGCACCACGAAAGCGCCGGCGACGACCGCGCCACGGCCGACGAATACGCAGGTCCCGAATGAGACGGAGGAAGCGGACCGAAGCGCGGTCCAGGACATGCTGGGGACAGGCCAAGACACCTGGCAGCTCGTCGCCGTGATCAACCCGCGTACGATCGAATGGACCCGTCTCGATGCCGGCCAGCGCCTCCCCTATTTTCCGCCAACGGAGCCGCTGGCTTCCGGGTTCGTCACGTCGCTTCGCGCCGGCCCGTTTCAGGCGCTGTTCGCCAACCGGCAGACCGCGGTTGTTCGCATTCCGTGCGAGCGCTGACCTTCGGCATTCTCCGTCGCGATGAAAGCGCATCTGGCGCCGAGATCGGCGGCACGGTATGGACGTTGGGAATGAAACCTGCTCGTCCGACGGCTTAACCGATGTCGCAAAACAACCCCTCCATGCTGAGGCAGGCCGTCATCCTCGTCGGCGGGCTGGGCACACGGCTGGGCGAACGTACCAGGCTGGTTCCGAAGCCGATGCTCGAGATCGGCGGACGCCCGTTTCTCGACGCGCTGATCGACGAGCTCGTACGCTATGGCGTGTTCGATGAAATTCTCCTGCTTGCAGGCCACAAGTCGGAGATCGTCGAGACGCACTACGCCGCGGCCGCCAGGGGACGGACGCGAATCATCGTGTCGCGCGAGACCGAGCCGCTCGGCACCGGCGGCGCGCTCGTGCATGCACGCGACCTGCTGCATCAACGATTCCTGCTGCTCAATGGCGACTCGCTGTTTGACTTCAACCTGCTCGATCTGATCGCGCGCGCGCAGGATGGGCGCATTCACATGGCACTGCGCGACGGCGTCGTCGGAGATCGGTACGGCCGGGTCGTTCTCGACGGCGACGTGGTGCGTGACTTCATCGCCCCGGGTGCAGGCGCCACGGGGCCGGTCAATGCCGGCATCTACGTCGTGGACAGGTCCATTCTCACCGACATTGCGACGCTTCCGGCCTCGCTCGAGCAGGACGTATTCCCCGGTCTCGTCAAGTCCGGCCAGTTGCGCGGCACGGCCTATCGTGGCTATTTCATCGACATCGGCATACCCGATGATTTCGCGCGCGCCGACCGCGAGCTGAGCGAGAAGCTACGGCGCCCCGCCGTATTCTTCGATCGCGACGGGGTGCTCAACCACGATTCTGGATACACCTTCGAGACCCATAAGCTCGAATGGATCGAGGGCGCACGCGAGGCCGTGAAGGCCGTCAACGACGCCGGCTACTTCGCCTTCGTCATCACCAATCAATCCGGCGTCGCACGCGGCTACTACGAGGAGCATCACGTCGTCGCCCTGCACCGCTGGATGGCAGACCAGATGGCGCTGGTCGGCGCCCATATCGACGCGTTCGAGTATTGCCCCGATCACCCCGACGGCACCGTCGCGCACTATTGCCGCACCAGCGACCGGCGTAAGCCGGCGCCCGGCATGATCACCGATCTCGCGCAGCGTTTCCCGGTGGACATGACGCGCAGCATGGTGATCGGAGACAAGGACAGCGACATGGAAGCGGCGCGGGCCGCAGGCCTTGCGGGCCATCTGTTCGAGGGCGGAAATCTGGAAGTGTTCGTGAAGCAGCGACTGGCTCCGACCGGGAACGTCTAGAGGCGCGCCCAAAAGCGCTGCATCCCCCGGCATTTGGCGGATGTCCGGCGGTGTTCTGTTGCACGCGAGCGCCAGTGTGCTATAGCGCCATCTTGTTGCGAACGCTGGCTTAATCGCCTTTTGGGGTCCGGCATGGCAGATCTGAGGGACGCCCGCGTCCTCGTTACCGGCAGCGACGGCTTCATCGGTTCGCATGTCGTCGAAGAGCTGGTGAAAGCCGGGGCCCGCGTCAAAGCGGTCGTCTACTACAACTCCTTCAACTCCTGGGGCTGGCTCGACACCGTAGCGGCCGACATCATGACGTCGGTGGAGGTCGTGTCCGGCGACATCCGCGATCCGCACTTCATGATCGGGGCTGCGAGCGGCTGCACCGACGTGCTGCATCTGGCGGCGCTGATCGCGATCCCCTTCTCCTATGTCGCGCCCGACTCCTATGTCGAAACCAATGTGCGTGGCACCGTGAACGTGCTCCAGGCCGCGCGCATGGCCGGCGCGCGCCGCTTCGTGCAGACCTCGACCAGCGAGGTCTACGGCACGGCCCAGACCGTTCCGATCAAGGAGAGCCATCCGCTGGTCGGACAGTCTCCCTATTCGGCCTCGAAGATCGCCTCCGACCAGATGGCGCTGTCGTTCCAGGCTTCATTCGACATGCCTGTCGTGGTGATCCGCCCGTTCAACACCTTTGGCCCGCGACAATCGGCGCGCGCGGTAATCCCGACAATCATCAGCCAGATCGCCACCGGCAAGCGGACCATCCGCCTCGGCGCCGTCACCCCGACGCGCGATTTCTCGTTCGTCACCGACACAGCGCGCGGCCTGATCGCGGGCCTTACGGCGCCTGCCGAGCAAGTCGTCGGCCAGACCATCAATCTCGGCAGCGGCTTCGAGATCTCGGTCGGCGCGACCGCGCAGATGATCGCCGACGTCATGGGGGCGAGCATCGAAATCGAGACCGACGAGGCGCGCCTGCGTCCGGCCAACAGCGAGGTCGAACGGCTCTGGGCCGACAATTCCAGGGCACGCCAGCAACTCGGCTGGAGCCCTGAATTCGGCGGCGTCGACGGCATGCGCCGCGGCATGGTCAAGACGGTCGACTGGTTCACCAATCCCGCTAATCTCAGCCGCTACAAGGCTGACGTCTACAACGTCTGAGGCGATGGTGGACAGTCCCCTGACCAGGTCGGATTTCGAGCCAAAGGCGATCGTCGACGCCGTACGGCGTGCCGTGGGAACGCCCAACGGAATCCTCGGCCTGCACGAGCCGGTGTTCGCCGGCAACGAAATCGCCTATCTCGAAGAGTGCATCAAGAGCACCTTTGTGTCCTCGGTCGGGCCGTTCGTCGACCGGTTCGAGCGCATGCTCGAGGAAACCACCGGCGCCAGGCGTGCGGTGGCCGTCGTCAACGGTACCGCCGCGCTGCATGCCTGCTTCCGCCTCGCCGGCGTCGAGCCCGGCGACGAGGTCATCTCGCCGGCCCTGACCTTCATCGCGACGACCAATGCGATTGCCTATTGCGGCGCAACGCCGCATTTCGTCGACAGCTCGCTCGTCACGCTCGGCATGGATGCGCGCGCACTCGCCGCGCGGCTTGATGCCATCGGCGAGCGGACCGCCAAGGGGGCGATCAACCGCGAGACCGGACGCCGCATCGCCGCGATCACGCCGATGCACACGTTCGGGCATCCGGTCGAGCTCGACGAGATCAGCGCTATCGCCCGCGACTGGGGCATTGCGCTGGTGGAGGACGCCGCGGAATCGCTGGGCTCGACCTACAAGGGTCGCGCCGTCGGATCGCAGGCGCGGCTCGCGGCGCTGAGCTTCAACGGCAACAAGATCGTCACCACCGGCGGCGGCGGCGCCATCCTCACCAATGATGAGGAACTGGGGCGCCGCGCCAAGCATCTCACCACCACCGCGAAGCTGCCGCACAAATGGGCCTTCGCGCATGACGAAATCGGCTTCAATTACCGGCTGCCCAACCTGAATGCCGCGCTCGGCTGCGCCCAGCTCGAGCAGCTCGACGGTTTTCTGGCGAGCAAGCGCAAGCTTGCCTTGGCCTATGAACGTGCCTTCTCGGATATTCCCGGCATCCGCTTCTCGCGCGAGCCAAAGGACACCACGAGCAATTACTGGCTGAACGCGATCCTGCTCGACGAGAATAATGCCGATCGGCGCGACGACCTGCTCGCCGCGCTCAACGACGCCGGCTTCGGCGCGCGACCGGCCTGGACCTTGATGCACAAATTGCCGATGTTCGCGCAAAATCCGCGCGGCGATCTTTCGACCGCCGAATCCATCGAACGGCGGTTGATCAACCTGCCCAGCAGCGCCAGCATCAGGGTCCGCGATGAATAGCAGCGCGCGAAAAATCTGCTTCGTCACCGGTAGCCGCGCCGATTTCGGGCTGCTGGTCTGGCCGATGCGCGCAATCCGCGAGACGCCCGGCTTGACGCTTCAGCTGGTCGCCACCGGCATGCATCTGGCGCCGGAGTTCGGCTATACCTTCAACGCTATCCGCGACGAGGGGTTCGAGGTCGACGAGCGGGTCGAGACGCTGCTCAGCAGCGACACCGGTGCCGGCGTCGCGAAATCGGTGGGGCTCGGCGTGATCGGCTTTGCCGATGCTTTCACCCGGCTACGGCCGGATCTCGTGGTCGTGCTCGGCGACCGTTTCGAGATGTTCGCGGCCGCGCAGGCGGCGATGTTCATGCGGCTGCCGATGGCGCATCTGTTCGGCGGCGATGTCACCGAGGGCGCGGTCGACGAGTCCATTCGTCACGCCATCAGCAAGATGTCGCATCTGCATTTCACCAGCAATCGGGGCTCGACCCAGCGGCTGATTCAGCTCGGCGAGCATCCGTCGCGCATTCACACCATCGGCTCGGTCGGCATCGACGCCATCAAGCATCTCGCCCTGATGGACCGCGACGGCATCGGCCGCGCGGTCGGGATACCGCTCGGCGAACGCAATGCGCTCGTCACGTTCCATCCCGTCACGATCGAGGCCGGGCGCTCGGTGGCCGAGCTGAATGAGCTGTTCGCGGCCCTATCGACGCTCGATCCCGCTTTTCGTCTCGTGTTCACCCTCGCCAACGCCGATGCCGAGGGCCGCGCATTGAACACCCGGATCGAGGCTTTTGCAGCTGGCCGGCCGAACACGATCGCGGTCGCCTCGCTTGGGCAGCTCCGCTATCTCAGCCTGATGAGCCAGGTAGACCTGGTGATCGGCAATTCCTCGAGCGGCCTGCTCGAAGCACCCTCCTTCGGCGTTCCCACGGTCGATATCGGCGACCGTCAGAAGGGACGCGAACGCGCGGCCTCGGTATTTCACGCGGCGCCCGAGCGCAACGCGATCGCCGCCGCCATGTCGGCGGGACTGCAGCGCGGCCTCCAAGCCACCGCCAACCCTTACGGCGACGGCGAATCCAGCCGGCGATTTGCCGACATCGTCGCCGCCATCCCCGATTTCAGGCAGCTTCTGGCGAAGGGCTTTTACGATCTTCCGGCAAGTGGAGCGCGGCCATGACGCACACGCTGATCATCGCGGAAGCCGGCGTCAATCATGACGGCAGCCTGGAGAAGGCGCTGGCGCTGGTCGACGCCGCCGCCGACGCCGGCGCGGACGTCGTCAAGTTCCAGACCTTCAATGCGAAGGCATTGGCGGGCGGTGCGGCAAAGAAGGCCGACTATCAGCAGCGCACCACGAACGCCGCCGAGAGCCAGCTTGCCATGCTGGAACGGCTCGAACTGCCGCAAGCCGCACACCACACCCTGATCGCGCGCGCCAGGGAGCGCGGCATCGAATTCCTGTCGACACCGTTCGACGACGCTTCGCTCGCTTTCCTGCTGTCGCTCAAGTTGCCGCGCATCAAGATCGGATCGGGCGATCTCACCAATGCGCCGCTGCTGCATGCGGCCGCGAAGGCCGGCGCGGTGCTGATCCTGTCGACCGGCATGGCGACGCTCGGCGAGATCGAGGACGCGCTCGGCGTGCTGGCTCATGGCTACGGCCAGCACAACGATCCGCCCGGCAGCGCTTCCTTCCGCGCGGCGTGGCGCGATCCGGCGGCACGCACCGCGCTGGCGCGGCACGTCAGCCTGCTCCATTGCACGACCGAATATCCCTGCCCCATCGCCGACGTAAATCTCGCCGCGATGGCGACGATGCGCTCCGCGTTCCAGCTCCCGGTCGGTTATTCCGATCACACCGACGGCTTCGAGGTTTCAATCGCCGCGGTCGCGCTCGGCGCCACCACGATCGAAAAGCACCTGACGCTCGATCGCAACGCCCCGGGCCCAGACCACGCAGCCTCGCTGGAGCCGGGCGACTTCAAGCAAATGGTTGCGGCCATCCGCAATGTTGAGCGTGCACTCGGCGACGGCTTGAAGGCGCCGAAAGAGTCCGAGATCAGAAACGTGCCGGTCGCGCGCAAGAGCATCGTGGCGGCGCGTGCGCTGAAGGCCGGCGAGACCATCGGCCCGACCGACATCACCGCCAAGCGTCCTGGCGAGGGCCGGCCGCCGATCGACTACTGGTCGCTGATCGGAACGGCAGCGCCGCGCGCGCTCGAGCCGGACGATCCGGTCTAACGACGCGGCTTCGCCGGCACCCCGCGCAGCACCGACCCATGCGGCCATGAGCCGGTCACGACCGATCCCATCGCGATCAGAGTATCGTTGCCGATGGAGATGTGATCGCGCACGCGGCTACCGAGACCGACAAAACAATTGTCGCCGATCTCGGCGCCTCCGCCGACCACGGTTCCAGGCGACAGGTGCGTGCAGTGACCAATGCGAACGTCGTGCTCGACGATGGCACCGGAATTGATGATGCAATGATTGCCGATCATGCTGCGCGCATTGACGATCGCGCCCGGCATGATGACGCTGCCCGCGCCGACGGTTGCCGACGGCGAGACGATCGCGCGCGGGTGAATGACGGACGCCCAGCGCTTGACCTGCAAGCGGCCGATCATCTGGCGGCGGGCGGGCCCCGCCTGCATCGTTCCGATCCCCAACACGAAGGCTGCATCCGGATGGGTCGGCGCAGCGTCGTCGGTTCCAAGATAGCTGATGTCGCCCAGTGTTGCAGGCTGGCGATCGAGGAAGCCGACGACCTTGAACCGGCCGGACAACAGCGCCGCCTCGTAGACCATGAAGGCGTGCTCGCCGCCGCCTATGATGATGAGATCATCCATGCCGATTCCCCTGCGCGGGACAACCTTAACGGCCGAACGGCGGGTCTTCAAACCGTCGATTCGGACCGCAAAAAGCTGAGGTTAACGGGCGGCCCGAGGAAACCCCGTTGGGGTTGACGCCGCGTCTCGCAGCCGCGATATAGCACACTCAAGCCGTGGGCGGCCCCCCGACATCCGGCGGATACGAGGCAGATTGCCATGAAATCCTGGCGTAAGGCCGTCGTTGGAACGCAGGCGACCGTGGGCGAGGCCATTGCCGCCATCGAGAGCGGAAGCATTCAGATTGCGCTCGTGCTCGACGACCAGAATCGCCTTCTGGGCGTGGTCACCGACGGTGACGTGAGGCGCGGACTGTTGCGCGGCATCCCGCTTGCCGGACTCGCGACCGACATCATGAACCGTGCGCCGGTGTCGGCTCCTGCGACGTTGCCGCGCGAGGATCGCCTGCAGCTGATGCGGCAGAAGTCGATCAAGCAGCTCCCGCTCGTCGACGAGGGCGGCCATCTGATCCTGGTCGAGACGCTCGATGAGTTGCTCGAACCGCGCCACTATCCCAACCCGGTCCTGATCATGGCGGGCGGCCTCGGCGAACGCCTGGGCGCGCTGACGCGCGAGGTGCCGAAGCCGATGCTCAATGTCGGCGGCCGACCGCTGCTCGAGACGATCGTCCGCAATGTCGTGCAGCAGGGTTTCGGCAACATCTTCATCTCGGTCAATTACAAGGCCGAGACCATCAAGGACTATTTTGCCGACGGCGCCGCCTTCGGCGCCAGTATCCAGTACGTGCACGAAGCGGAACGTCTGGGGACCGCTGGCGCGCTCGGACTCTTCCCGACGCCCCCGGCTGTGCCGATGATCGTCACCAACGGCGACATTCTCACCACGATCAATTACGGGGCTCTTCTCGACTTCCACAATGGAACACCGGCGGAAGCCACGATGGCCGTGCGCGAGCACAAGGTGCACGTACCGTATGGCGTGGTTTCCACGTCGGAGGGCTTCCTCGACGCCATCCGCGAGAAGCCGACCGAGAGCTGGTTCGTCAGTGCCGGCATCTATGTGATCGGCAGCTCCGTCTTTCGCCACGTCGCACCCGGCGTCCCGATCGACATGCCGACCGTGCTGGAGCGCGTGATCGCCGGCCAGGGGCGCGTCGCGGTCTATCCGATCCGCGAATACTGGCTCGACATCGGCCGTCTGGAGGATTTCGAGCAGGCGCATGCGGAGTTTCACGAGGTCTTCCCGTGACATCGACAAGCGCGGTCGTGGTTGGCCTCGGCTCGATCGGCACAAGACATGTGCGCGTCCTGCGCGAACTCGGCCTTCGAGTCGCAACCGTCAGCCGCCGCGAAGGCGGCGACTATGGGTCGATCACGCAGGCCGTGGCGGGCGCGCATCCGGACTATGTGGTGATCGCCACCGAGACTGCGCGCCACGCGGACAATCTGCAGGAGCTCGCGCAGGCCGGTTTCCAGGGCAAGGTCCTCGTCGAAAAACCGCTATTCGCAACACCGGCACCGCCACCGAAATATCCGTTTGCCCACGTCAGCGTCGGATACAATCTGCGCTTTCACCCCGTGATGACGGCGCTCGCCGAAAGGCTGCGCGGACGCGACGTGATCACGGTCGCCGCCTATGTCGGCCAGGACATCAGGGACTGGCGGCCCGGCCGCGATCATCGTGCCACCGCATCCGCCACCGCTGACGCCGGGGGCGGCGTGTTGCGGGATCTCAGCCACGAACTGGACTATCTGTTGTGGCTGTTCGGGCCGTGGTATCGCGTAGCAGCGCTCGGCGGCGCGTCCGGCGCGCGCGATATCGACGTCGACGACCATCTCGATCTGCTGCTCGACATGCAGCGCGCACCATCGGTTCACGTCCACATGGACTATCTCGACCGCCAGGGCATCCGTCGCATTCGTGTCAACGTCGAGGACGACACCATCGAGGCGGATCTCGTCGGCAGCCGTCTTGCCGTCAACGGCAAGGCGACCGAAATCCCCAGCGAGCGCGACCAGACCTACCGCGACATGCATGTCGCGGCGATGCGAGGCGCAAGCCCGGTCTGCTCGCTGCCCGAGGCGCTCGGCGTCGTTCACCTGATCGACGCCAGCGAGCGCGCTCTGCGCACCAAGACCTGGATATCGCCATGAGTCTGGTCTGCACGATCTGCGCGCGGGGCGGCTCGAAGGGGGTCGTGGGCAAAAATGCGCGCGATCTCCTCGGCAAGCCGGTGCTCGCGTGGAGCATCGAGCAGGCGCGCGAGACCGGCCTGTTCGACGCGATCGCCTTCAGCAGCGATTCTGACGCCCTGCTCGACGCGGCGCTGAAGGCTGGCGCCGACATCGCGGTGAAGCGTCCGGACGAGATGGCGACCGACACCGCGCCGAAGCTGCCGGCGATCCGCCATTGTCTCGAACGAACCATGGCGCAAACGGGCAAGACGCCCGAGATCTTCGTCGATCTCGACGTCACCTCGCCGCTCAGGCTTGCCTCCGACATCACCGGCGCGGTGGCAATGCTGCGCGAGAGCGGCGCGCGCAACGTCATCACCGGCGCGCCGGCACGCCGCTCGCCCTATTTCAACCTGGTCGAGCAGCGCACCGACGGCAGCGTCGGCCTTTCGAAATCCGCCAACCCTCCGATCACCCGCAGGCAGGATGCGCCGCGCTGCTTCGACATGAACGCGTCGATCTATGTCTGGCGCGTCGCGCCATTTCTGGAGCAGCCCGCGGTGTTCTATCCGGATACGCGTCTGTTCGAGATGCCGGAAGAGCGCTCGATCGACATTGATTCCGATCTCGATTTTACGCTGGTGGAACTTCTGCTTCGCCAGCGACAAGCGGCCTGAGGAGATTGAAGCGATGACCACGAGCTTCAAGGCCCTGTTCGATCTCACCGGCCGCACGGCCGTTGTCACCGGCGGATGCGGCATCCTCGGACGCCGCTTCGCAGAGGGCCTCGCCGAGTTCGGCGCCAATGTCGCGATTGTCGATCTCGACCAGGCCGCGGCCGATGCTGCGGCAGCCGACCTGACGTCGCGCCATGCCGCCCGCGCCAGGGGTTATGGCTGCGACATCACCCAGCCCGATTCCGTCCGCAATACGGCCGATGCGATCGAAGCGGAGCTCGGACCGGTCTCGATCCTGCTCAACAACGCCGCGAGCAAGACCCGCGATGTCGACGCCTTCTTTGCGCCCGTCGAGAAATTCTCGCTGGATACCTGGCGGGAGATCATGGCGGTCAATCTCGACGGCATGTTCAACATCGCGCAGGTGTTCGGCGGCCGAATGGCCGAGCGCGGCTACGGCGCCATCGTGCAGACCGCATCGATCTACGGCCTGATGGCACCCGACCAGCGCATCTACGAGGGCTCCGAATATCTCGGACGCGCCATCAACACGCCCGCGGTCTACACGGCGTCCAAGGCCGGTGTCATCGGTCTGACCAAGCACCTTGCGACCTACTGGGCGGCGAAGGGCGTTCGCGTCAACACGCTTACTCCGGGCGGCGTCGAGAGCGGACAGAACGAAACCTTCAAGGCGCGCTACGGCGCTCGCATTCCGCTCGGCCGGATGGCCCGTGCCGACGAGATGGTGGGGACGATGCTGTTCCTGGTATCGGATGCAGCATCCTACGTGACCGGCCAGAACATCGCCGTCGATGGCGGACTGAGCGCGTGGTAGCAAAACACCAATGATCAAGCGCCTGGTCCAGAACACGGTGATTTCGGCGATCGCCTTTGGCGTGGCCGCTTTGCTGGGCCTGGCGGTCATTCCACTGATCATCCGAACCTGGGGGGTGACCGAGTTCGGCCTCATCGTGATCTCGCGACTGCTGTTGCCGAGCGGCATGATGGCGGTGCTGGATCTCGGTCTGTCCGAGGTCGCCACCCAGATCGTCGCGCGCGCGCGCGAGCACCGCAATTGGACGCAGGCGAGCCGCCAGATCTCTTTTTTGGGAGTCGTCTCCATCGCGCTCACCTTGATCCTGAGCGCCGCCATCTGGCTTGCGACGCCGCTGCTCGTCATCGTGATGAAGATTGACGCCGCGCATCTGGAGAGGTTCACCCGGATCATGCACTACACGGCATTCGCGAACCTGATCTTCGTTCCGGCGCTGGTTTGGGAAGGTATCGTCAAGGGCTTCGAGCGCTATAATTTGCTTCGCTTCGCGGAGGTCACGTCAACGGCCGCCTATGTCGGCCTGACATTCGCCGCCTCCTGGGCGGCGGCAGGCTTTGAAGTGGTCGCTTACATCTATCTCGCCACGCTGGTGGCACGCGCCGTCGTCATCGGGATTGCCGCGTTCGTCGCCCTGCGGCACAAGCATGTGCGACTGCTGCCGTGGACCCCGGACATCCGGCAGGATATTCTGCATCGTTGCCTGCTGCTCCTGCAGGGCAAACTGATGGGCGGTATTTCCGGACCGTTCCAGCCGTTCCTGATCGGGTTGCTGTTCGGCCCCAAGGCCGTCGGCACCTACGATGCACTGGTGCGATTGTCGCGGGTCTCCAAAATCGTTGTCAGCCTTCTGACATCTGCCTTGCTTCCCGTTGCCAGCCGTCTCGACGAGCGCGGCAGCGCGACTTCGTTCCAGCGCCTCGGCGACCTCGGCCTCGTCATGATGCCGATGTTTGTGGTGCCGCCGCTTGCCGCGACCGCGATCCTCTCGCCCGAGATCATGAACATCTGGATCGGTCCTCTTCTTGCTCCCTATGCGTTCTGGATGGGTCTGAGCTTCCTCGTTCCGATCTGCGCCCAATACGTGGCGATCGGCAGCCTGATCTTCCTGACGCGGCCCGAGGTGCAGGCCCGGCTCAATCGGCTGATGGCGGTCCAGCTTCTGATCTGGGCTGCCGTCTCGGTCGCATCATTGCATCTGTTCGCGGAACGCGCCCTGATCCTCGGGCAGGTCGTCGGCTGTATCGTCGTCCTGCCCTGGCAGATTGGGGAGTTGCGCAGTGCACTCGACATTGACCGGAATCGTTTCGTGAAGGCTATCGGAACCCAGTGCGCAATCCTTGTCCTGGCAAGCATTTCTCTAGCAATAATTGCAGGTTACATTCAGTTCGACAGCGTGCTAAAGCTCGCGCTGGGTTCCATGGTTTTCTGCCTGATTACCTGGGCGCTTCAATACTTTCTGGTGCTCGAGAAGCGGCATCGGACTGTATTTCCCGCAGTCGGACAACTGATGGGACTGACATCCAAAAGCAGTTGAATGAACATCCACGCGACAGACACGAAAGCCGTCATCACAGGTTTCGCTCCGGCGTCGTTGTCGGACAAGGCGGCGACGTATGCGCTCGATGGGGCCAAGAGCATCGGCCGCATCGCGATGCGCCGTGTCAAGCGTACTGCCGACGTCGTTGATTCCGAATACAATCTATCGCATTGGCAGCGAATGCTGTCGCAAAAGAGCTGGAAGACGGCCGCCAGCATCGACGAATTCCTGATCCCGAAGAATCGCGCGCGGGATCTTCGCAAGGTCGACAATCATATCTGCAGGGTCGCGGCCGACGACTATTACCGCTACCGGATCGGAGCCCTCGGCGAACTGCTCGCACGGCACGCCGGCAGCGCCACGGAGATCGTCGAGCTCGGCGCGGGTTGCGGCATCAATCTGCTGTCGCTTCACCTCAATCATCCCGACTGGAAGCTGCGCGGTTTCGACATCGCGCCGAACGGCATCGCCGCGGGCCGCGAGATCGCCGCACATTTCGGCCTGTCCGACCGGATTTCGCTCGACAGGATCGATCTGACCGACGGTGCCGACCCGAGCTACGCCGCGATCCGGGACCAGGTCGCCTTCACTTACTTCTGCATCGAGCAGATTCCCTACGACGTACGCAAGGTGGTGGACAACATCATCGCGGCAAGGCCGAAGCGCGTCATCAACATCGAGCCAACGACGGAGCTGCTGAATTTATCGAGCCCGCGCGACATCGTGAGCTTCCTTTACATCCGTTCGGTTGACTACCAGACGCAGCTGTTCTCGACACTCGACGACTACGAGCGACAGGGCCGCGTCCGCATCTTGGCACGCGAGCGGATGCCCTTCGCGCCGACGATCCACAATGATGGTTTTTTGTATTGCTGGGAGCCCACATGACAACCATCGACACGACCGCTGATCGGCCGGCCCCGAAAAAGCAGAAGATCAGCCAGTTCCGCCGCCTGCTGTGGCACGTCAACCGCACCGATCTCGGATGGGTGCTCAAGGCCGCCCTGACAAGCCTGCAATTGCCGGCCCGCGCCAAGCGCGCCGCGCTGCTGAAACAGCTTCCAACGAAGCCCGAATGGGCCGAGGCGAGCCGCAAGCTCGACGAGCAGGGTTATGTCGACGTCTCCTCGATCGTCGATCGCAGCCTGGCGGAAGCCGTCGCTTCGTTCGCCGACGGCAAGGTGAACCGCCTCAACGAACTCGTCGGCCAGCAGAAGCAAGGGCACAAATCCTTCTGGGTCAGCCTGCTGGACGAGGATCTCGTCAACGGCGCCTTTGCGACCGACCATCCCTTCGTGCGCTACGCCCTGCAGCCGGCCGCGCTGCGCATCATCGGCGACTTCATGCACGACCTGCCGCAATTGTCGGACGTGCTGCTGACGTTGTCGCAACCGACTCCGAACCAGGCGCTGAGCTACTCGCAGTTGTGGCATCTCGATCACGACGACAAGCGCGTCTGCAAGCTCTTCATCTACCTGACCGATGTGCAGGACACCGCCGACGGTCCTTTCACCTTCATTCCGGCCGGCCCGTCTAAACCGTTCCGCAACACGCTCAAGAGCCACATGAGCGACGCGCAGGTGTTCGCCAAGACCGGTCCCGACGCGGTCAAGGAAATGATCGCACCCCGCCTGTCGTCCTTCATCGTCAATACCGCGCGCTGCCTGCACATGGGGAGCCGGATCCAGTCCGATCACAATCGCCTGCTGTATACGGCAACCTACATCCAGCAGCCGCGCATCTATCCCGAACCGCCGGCGCGTTTCCGCGCGGCGGGTGCACTGACGGACCTCGAGCGCACCGTGATGCGGCTCTGACGCGGACCAGCCGGGAGCTGAATCGTTGCGCATAGGCCTGGTGGTCGATCACCCCAAGCGTGACCTGCCGGGCGCAGTCATGCTCGGTTATCAACTCGCGCGGCGCGGCGTCTCCGTCGTGCTGGTGCCGATGTACGAGCAGGCGGTCGATGTCCCGCGGCTCGGGCTGGACGCCCTGGTCGTCAACTACGCACGTCCCGTCAATCTCGACCTGATGCGCAGCTTTGCCAGGGCCGGCATCGCGTTGTACGTGCTCGATACCGAAGGCGGCGTGCTCGCCGAGAAGGGCGGCAACTCGCCGCCGGCTATGGCCGCGCACATCAAGGGCAGCGGCTACGCCGACATCCTGTCGGGCTATTTCTTCTGGGGCAGCCGGTTGCACGATGCCTTCCTGGCAGCCGGAACGATGCGGCCGGAGCAGCTCCACCTCACCGGGTGCCCGCGTTTCGATTTCGCAGCCCCTCGCTGGCGCGCACTGCTCGACGGCGAACCGCGCGGCTATCTGCTCGTCAACGCCAACTTCCCGCTGGTCAATTCGCGCTTCACCGGCAAGCCGGGCGGCGAGCGCGAGGCGATGGTGCGGGCGGGCTGGGACGGCACCTATGTCGATCGCTTCATCGCGGACCTGAAGCAGGTCTTTGCGAACTATCTCGCCGAGATCGAGCGCCTCGCCGCAGCGCGGCCCGACCGGCGCATTCTCGTCCGTCCACATCCGTTCGAGAGCGAGGACGTCTATCGCAACGCGCTCTCGCGCCACGCCAACGTCGTGATCGACGGCACCGGCAGCGTGCTCGACCGCATCCGCAATGCGGCCGCGGTGGTTCATCTCAACTGCGGGACGGCCGTCGAATCGGTGCTGCTCGGAAAGCTGCCGCTCCAGCTCGAATATTTGAACACACCGACCACCGCGGGCCACGCCGCGCTGCCCGCGCGCGTGAGCCGGCAAGTGACGTCATTCGACGAATTGCTCGGCGCGATCGACCACGTCGAGCGCGAGACCGGGACGTTCGATTTCGCCGCCGTCCACGCCGCCGACATCGAGGCTTTCTTCCATCTCAACGACGGACAGGCTGCCGAACGGGTTGCCGATGTCCTGATCGGCACAGCCGTTTCGCGCCGGCCCTACGTCTCGCTGCTTGCGACCGTGAAGGGCACGCGCGCCAAGCCGAGCCTCGGTCAGGTCGTCAAGGGCGCGGCGAGCGCGGCCCTCGGCTCCGCCGTCACCGAGCGGCTGCGTAGCCGGTTCAATCCAGCCCGGCGCGACAAGCGGATCGAGCCGGCCTTCGTCAACACCCTGCTGGGGCGGATCGCCGCGCACGATGGCGCCAGCCCGTCGCAATTCGCCGCGAGACGCGCGCATTGCGCGACGACGGGCTTGCCGCTCGCGAGCATTGCGATCGAACAGGTCCATTAGAGCCATGACCACATCTGCAAAGACCATTCTCATCACCACGCTCGCCGAGTACCAGACCCGGTTCTGGATTCCGGTCGCACAGCGCTTGCGCGCGGCAGGCCATGACGTCGAGCTCCTCGCCTTCGACGATCGCAGCGCCGAGATGTCGGCTGCCGAAGGCGTGCCGGTCACGAACATGTACCGCGAGGGCCTCAAGACCGGCCCTGCCCCGGACGACCGCAAGGCGTTCGACGCGCGCGTCGCCGCCTACGGGCTCGACGGGACCAATTTCCTGTTCAGCCACGAGCGTTTCACGTTCGGCATCAGGGATACGGCCGCGCTGCGCCGGCGCTTCATGATCTATGCGAACGCCATGGAGGGGCTGCTCGACCGGCTGGACGCGCAGCAGCGGCCTGCCGAGCTGGTGCAGGAGCTCGGCGGCTTTTTGTCCGTCATCGCGAGCTTCTACGCCGCCAGGCGCCGAGGCATCCGCAACTGGTTCATCGAGCCGTCGTTTTTTCGCGGCCGGATGTACTTTACGCCCGACAGCCTCGCGGCGCCCGACGTGATGCCGGCGCCGGCGGACGCAGTGTCGCCCGAGGTGCGCGCCTATCTGGACGACACGCTGACGCAGCGTGCGATCGTCATTCCCAGGAAGGACCAGCATCATTATTCGGCGGCCTTCAAGAAGGTCGTGAACGTGCGCAACGCTCACCGTCTCGCAGAAAAACTCTGGGATCAGTTTGCGCTCGGCAAGCACCAGGAGTTCGGACACAATCTGCGCCATGCCCAGGTGCACGCCGCGATGGCACTCAACGCGAGCCGGCTGCGCAAGCTCTATCGTCCGCTCTCCGAAACGCCCTTCGTCTACTATCCCTTCCACGTTCCGGCCGACATGGCGCTGACGCTGCGCTCGCCGGACTATCTCGACCAGGTCGCGACCGTCGACTTCCTGCTGCGCACGATCCCGGATTCGCATGTGCTGGTGGTCAAGGAACATCCCGCCCAGATCGGCGCGATCGCGGCCTCGCGCCTGTTCGAGCTCGCGCGCCGGTTCGATAATTTCGTGCTGCTGCCGCCGCAGACCAACAATTACACCGTACTCAGCCGCGCCGACGCCGTCATCTCCGTCAACAGCAAGTCGGGTGCTGAAGCGCTGCTGCTCGGCAAGCCGGTCGTGGTGATGGGCGATGCGTTTTACCGCTCCTGCCCGCTGGTCTATGCGGTCGACCGTTTGGCCGACGTGCCGGCGCGGCTGCGCGAGGCCTTGCGCGCCGGACCTTTCGATCCGGCCAGGGGCGCGCCCTATTTCGAGTCGGCCTGGCGCCGGTCTTATCCGGGCGAGCTCTATATCAGCGATCCCAAGCTGCTCGACACGTTTGCGGCCTCCTTGCGCGCCGCAATCGCCGAGCCGGCCCGTGTGAACTGAACGGATCCATCATGCCGCTCGTCTCGATCATCACACCGTCCTGGAACGTCGAAGGCCTGATCGAGGAGACGGTCCGCTCGGTGCAGGGCCAGACATTCGCCGATTGGGAGCTGTTGATCGCCGATGACTGCTCGACCGACCGGACGCCGGCGATCATCGCCGCGATCGGCGAGCGCGATCCCCGCGTCAAGCTGATCCGGCAAGCCAAAAATGGCGGCCCGGCGCTCGCCCGCCAGGCGTCGATTGACGCCGCACAGGGCCGCTATCTCGCCTTCCTGGACAGCGACGATCTGTGGCTGCCCGAGAAGCTGGAGCGGCAGCTCGCCTTCGCCCGGGAGAAGCAGGCCGCCCTCAGCTACACCGCGTTCCGCCGCATCAACGAGGCCAACACGGTCACCGGACGGCTGATCGAGGTGCCGGCCTCGCTCACCTATGGCCAGCTCCTGGAGAACACCGCGATCGCGACGCTGACCGCCATGGTCGACCGCGAGATCGCCGGCCCCATCGCGATGAAGAACGAGGGCTATGACGATTTCTGCCTGTGGCTCTCGATCCTCAAGCGCGGCCATACCGCATACGGCCTCAACGAGGACCTTGCGCGCTACCGCGTCAGGGGCTCGTCGGTCTCCAGCCGCCCGCTACGCTCGGCCAAATGGGTCTGGCAGATCTACCGCAATGTCGAACGCCTCTCCCTGATCAGATCGGCCTGGTGCTTTGCCCATTGGGGGGCGCGGGCCTGGTTGAAGCGGCGGGAATTTTAGCCGTCCGGCCCTTTCCACAAAAATATCGAAAACAACCCCATGCACAGTAGGGGTATCAAAATACCTCGCCGTATCGGGTCATTTGGCTATTGGCGAGCCCGGCCGTTGCCGATACCACTCAGCCGGCCGCTCCGACCGCGGACAGTCTGGAACCGATCATGCCGTTTGAAAGCTACAAGACCAGCCGCATCCTCGTGACCGGAGGCGCCGGCTTCATCGGATCGCATCTGTGCGAGCGCCTGCTCGACGCAGGAGCCGAGGTGGTGTCCGCCGACAACTACTTCACCGGCAGCCGGCGCAACATCGCCCATCTGATCGCAAATCCGCTGTTCGAGGCGGTCCGGCACGACATCACCTTCCCGCTCTACATCGAGGTCGATGCGATCTTCAACCTGGCCTGTCCGGCCTCGCCGATCCATTACCAGCGCGATCCCGTGCAGACCACCAAGACCTCGGTGCATGGCGCCATCAACATGCTCGGCCTCGCCAAGCGGCTCAAGGCGCGGATCTTCCAGGCCTCGACCAGCGAGGTCTATGGCGACCCGCTGATCCATCCGCAGACCGAGGATTATTGGGGCAATGTCAACCCGATCGGGGTCCGCTCCTGCTACGACGAGGGCAAGCGCTGCGCCGAAACGCTGTTCTTCGACTATTGGCGCCAGCATGGCCTGCCGATCAAGGTCGCGCGCATCTTCAACACCTACGGCCCGCGCATGCAGCCCAATGACGGCCGCGTGGTGTCGTCCTTCATTGTCCAGGCGCTCAAGGGCGAGCCGATCACCGTGTTCGGCGACGGCGGGCAGACCCGCTCGTTCTGCTATGTCGACGATCTCGTCGAGGCCATCATGCGGCTGATGGCGACCGGCGAGGACGTCACCGGACCGATCAACATCGGCAACAATTCCGAGTTCACCATCCGCGAGCTCGCCGAGAAGGTGATCGAGCTCACCGGCTCGCGTTCGCGACTGGTCTTCCAGCCGCTGCCGCAGGACGATCCGCGCCAGCGCCAGCCCGACCTCACCAAGGCCAAGGCCGCGCTGGACTGGGAGCCGAAGGTCGCGCTCGAGGACGGACTGAAGGAAACGATCGCCTATTTCAAGCGTACGCTTGAACTGGCCTGATCGCGCCCGCAACGCCCGTCGTCCGCAGCGAGCTTCCGCAATGAGCGCTCCGCCAGGCATTTTCACCGATCTGCGGAGCCGCCTGGACTCGAAAGCCGTGCTGACGAGCCTGGTGCTGCTGCACAGCGCCGTCACCTGCCTGTCGCTGATCAAGGTCGCGACCTTCCAGTACTATATCAGCTTCAGCGGGGAGCGCGTCTGGATCGCGGTCATCGTTGCACTCGGCTTCTCCGTCGTTTCGCTGCTGTTCGTCATCGCCCGCTTCAGCTTCGGTTATTTCGTCGGGTTCTATTTCTACACGATGATCCTCGGCTTCCTGTGGATCGACGTGTTCTCGTATTACAGCTACCCGCAATTGCCCGCAGGCATCTCGGCGGCGCTGGCGCTGGTGCTCTTCCTGTTGCCCGCGCTGTTCGTCAAGGCGCCGCTGCGGCAACTCGTTAAGTTGTCGAATGCTCATTTCGAGCATCTGCTGACGCTGATCCTGGTGGTCTCGGTGGTCACCATCGCAGTGGCCTCGACCTACAATTTCCGGCTGGTCTCGGTCGCGCGCATCTACGACTATCGCGACACGCTCGAATTTCCGCCAGCGGTGCGATATCTCACCGGCTGGGTCTCCAGCACATTGTTGCCGTTCGCCTTTGCCTGCTACTGGCTGCTCGGCCATCGCTGGCGTGCCGGCCTCGTGCTGGGCCTGCTCCTGTTATTCTACCCCATCACGCTGACGAAATTCGCTTTCTTCACACCCGCCTGGCTGGTCGCCCTGGCGGTGCTCTCGCGCTTCCTGGAAGCGAGGACTTCGGCCATCGTATCGATCTTCGTTCCGATGCTCCTTGGCCTCGTCTTGATCGTTCTGACAGGCGCGCCCCTCAACAGCATCCCCGGTAGATATTTCGACCTCGTCAACATCCGGATGATGGCGACCGCATCCAGCGCCCTCGACATCTACAACAATTTCTTCTCGAGCCACCCGCTGACCTGGTTCTGCCAGATCTCCGTCCTCAAGCCGCTGATGCATTGTCCCTACCAGGCGCCGCTGGCGGTCGTGATGCAAGAGGCCTACGACCTCGGCAATCTGAATGCATCGCTGTTTGCGACCGAGGGGATCGCATCCGTCGGCCTCTATCTCGCGCCTTTGGCGGCGCTTGCATCCGGCTTCGTGCTGGCGCTCGGCAACCGCACGTCGGCGGGGCTTCCGCCTCGCTTCGTCCTGATGTCCACCGGCGTGCTGCCGCACGTTCTGCTCAACGTGCCGCTTTCGGTCGCCATGCTGACCCACGGCACCGCCATCCTGTTCCTGCTCTGGTACGTGATGCCTCGCAGCCTGTTCGAACCGAAGACGTGACGCCGTGCGCATCCTGATCCTCAACGCCGACTATCCGCGCTTTCTTTCCTGGCTGTACCGGCGCCGGCCGGGTCTCGAGACGGAGCCTTACGCGGCGCAGATGGCGGCGCGGAACGCGAGCCTGTTCGGCGTCGCCGATTTCTACTCGCGCAATTTCGCCGGCCTCGGGCACGTCGCCGCCGACATCCACGTCAACAATCCCTGGATGCGGGCGGCCTGGGCGCGCGAGCACGGCCTTGCCGTCACCGAGCCGCAGCCGCCCGGCGCACCTGCTGCGCGCGATGCCGTTCCCGGCTGGCTGCAACGCGCGGTCGCGCCGTTCAAGCCGGTCCTGCGCCCGCTCGCGCGCAAGGTCGGCCTCAGCCCGCGCCTCGACGCGGAAGCGGAAGCGATCCTGCTGGCGCAGATCGAGGACTTCAAGCCGGATCTCGTCCTGAACCAGGATCTGTTTCACGTCGACACGCGGCTGGCCCGCCGGATCAAGCAGATCGGCAGACCGATCCTGGTCGGCCAGGTCGGCATCTCGCCCTCCCGCGGCGAGGACTGGTCGGTCTACGACCTCATGATTTCGCAGATGGCGGCCGTGGTGGATTTCTTCCGTGCCCATGGCGCTCGCGCCGAGGTGGTGCATCTCGCCTTCGAGCCGGGAATCCTCGACACCCTGCCTCCACCACCGCCGCAGGATTTCGACGTTACCTTCGTCGGCGCGGTGTCGGCGGATCACCAGCTCCGCGTCGCGCAGCTCGAGGCGGTGGCGCGGCGCTACGATCTCAAACTGTTCGGCAGCGGCTTGCAGTCGCTTCCCGCCTCCTCGCCGCTGCACCGCTGCTACCAGGGCGAGGTGTGGGGCGTGGAAATGTACCAGGCGCTGCGCGCCTCGCGCGTCACGCTCAATTCGCATATCGACATGGCCGGTCGCGAGGCCGGCAATGCGCGGCTGTTCGAAGCGACCGGCGTCGGCGCATTCCTGCTCACCGACTTCAAGGACAATCTGGACACGCTGTTCGCGCCCGGGCGCGAGGTCGCGGCCTGGCGCACCGTCGAGGATTGCCTTGCGCAGATCGAGCGCTATCTCGGCGACGACGCTGCGCGCCTGTCCATTACGAAGGCGGGACAGGCCAGGACATTTGCCACCCACACCTTCCGCCGGCGTGTCGAGGAGATACTCGCTCACATCAGCTGAATCTTTCGTCGGCGGCACAGCAAATGTCATATCCGGTCGACCCTTGACGGTCCCGGCCAAAATGGCCAAAGTGCACGGCGAGATAGCTAACTCACTCCAATCACAGTGGTTTTTGTCGAGGCTTAGGATGGAAAACGTCGAACATGTTCGATTCGGCGACCAGCTCTACGCCATCATCGTGCGCGCCTCGTTCCGCGAGCCCGGCATCCATTTCTTTTCGACGCCGGAACTGTCGCAGCAGCTCGCCTATATGAGCCATCCGAAGGGCAAGCGCATCGAGCCGCATCGCCACAACAAGGTGACGCGCGAGGTGCACTACACCCAGGAGGTTCTCTTGATCCAGAAGGGCAAGCTCCAGGTCGATTTCTACACGGTCGAGGAAGAATATCTCGAAAGCCGCGTGCTCGGTGCCGGCGACATCATCCTGCTCTGCAGCGGTGCCCACGGCTTCCACGTGCTCGAGCCGCTCGAGATGATCGAGGTCAAGCAAGGTCCTTATTCCGGTGAGAACGACAAGACCCGGTTCGCCGAAGTCGCGGCCTCCGAAATCCGGGTCAAGGGTCCGGGCCAGTGACCGCACCGTTCATTCCCGTCAACACGCCGCTGCTCGACGGCAACGAGGCCGACTACCTCGCCGAATGCATCCGCACCGGATGGATCTCCTCCGAGGGACCGTTCATCAAGCGCTTCGAGCAGGCGATGGCCGAGACCGCAGGGCGGCGTCATGGCATCGCCGTGACCAACGGCTCGGTCGCACTCGACATCGCCGTTCAGGCACTCGGGCTCGAGCAAGGCTCGGAAGTCATCATCCCGACCTTCACGATCATCAGCTGCGCCGCCGCCCTGGTGCGGGCGGGCCTCGTCCCCGTCGGGGTCGACTGCGATGCCGCAACCTGGAACATGACGGCCGACGGCGTCGAAGCCGCGATCACGCCGCGCACGCGCGCGATCATGCTGGTTCACATCTACGGCCTGCCGGTCGATCTCGATCCGATCATGGCGCTCGCACGCAAGCACGACCTGAAGGTGATCGAGGACGCCGCCGAGATGCATGGCCAGACCTATCGCGGCGCGCCCTGCGGCGGCTTCGGCGACGTCTCGACCTTCAGCTTTTATCCCAACAAGCACGTCACGACCGGTGAAGGCGGCATGATCCTTACCGACGACGACGCGCTCGCCGACCGGCTGCAGAGCCTGCGCAATCTCTGCTTTCAGCCGCAGCAGCGCTTCGTCCACGAGGAACTCGGCTGGAACGCGCGCATGACCAACCTCCAGGCCGCGCTCGGCGTCGCCCAGGTCGAGCGCCTGCCGCGCACGGTCGAGCTCAAGCGCCGGATCGGCCGGCTCTACGACGAACATCTCGCGGGCCTCAACCGCATCCGCCGCCCGGTCGCCCGCACGGCCTATGCCGACAACATCTATTGGGTCTACGGCATCGTGCTGAACGACGAGGTCCCGTTCGATGCCAAGGAGGCAATGCGCCGCCTCGGCGAAAAGGGCATCGGAACGCGGCCGTTCTTCTGGTGCATGCACGAACAGCCGGTGCTGCGCCGGATGGGCCTGATGCGCGACGAATCCCATCCGAACGCGGAATACGTTGCCCGCCGCGGTTTTTATTTGCCGAGCGGACTTGCCTTGACCGACGACGAAATCGCCCGCTCGGCCGAGGCGCTGAAGGAGATTTTGGCGTGACGGTGTTCGCCGAATACGCGCCCTGGTACGACCTCCTCTATCAGGACAAGGATTACGCGGCCGAGACGGCGTTCGTCGAGGCGCGCCTGCGCGACCACGGCACCTCCTCCGGCAAGCTGCTCGATCTCGGCTGCGGCACCGGCCTGCATGCGCTGGCCTTCGCGCGCAGCGGCTGGCGCGTTGCCGGCATCGATCTCAGCCACGAGATGATCGCGAGCGCTAGGGCGCGCGCCGAGCAGGCCGGGCTCTCCATACCGTTCCGGCAGGGCAACGCCTGCGAGACCGGCCCCGAACGCGATTTCGATGCGGTGGTATCGCTGTTCCACGTCGCGAGCTACCAGACCAGCCGCGATGCGCTGGCGGCGATGTTCCGCACCGCGCACGCAGCGCTGAAGCCGGGCGGCACGTTCTTCTTCGACTATTGGTATGGCGGCGCCGTGCTCGCACAGGGCGTCGAGACGCGGGTCAAGGTGATCGAGCAGAAGCCGCTGCGCCTCACCCGCATCGCGCAATCCGATCATGACGAACACACCGCGACCGTCACCGTGAACTACACGCTGTTCTGCGAGGACACGGATCGCGCTACGATCCGGCGCGTCGACGAAGCGCACCACATGCGCTACTGGTTTCCGTTCGAGATCGATGCGGCGCTCGCGGCGAGCGGCTTCCAGCCGGCCGCACACGCCGCATGGCTGACGCAGGACGCGCCGAATTCGAAGAGCTGGGCGGCCTATGCCGTCGCCAGAAAGAGCGGCACGCCGTGAGACCGCTGCGGCTCGCCGTGATGCTGGAGCAGGCGCTCGAGGTCGGCGGCGGCTTCCAACAGCCGCTCAATGACCTGCTCTGGCTGCGCGACTGGGCAGCCAAGTCCGGCAACGAGATCGTGGTCTACTCGCCCTATCCGAAGACGCTTGAAATCCTGAAGGAGTTCGGCGTCACGGGCCGGCTGCGCAAATTCGGCGCGCTCGACTATCTCTTCCTTTTCCTGAAATATTGCGGGCCGTTCGATCTCGTCCAGATCGCGCTGAAGCTGAAATCGCCGTTCGAGCGCGCCTTGATCCGCGACGGCATCGACGTCGTGCACTTCACCTCCACCTCGAAGCGGCATCTGCTGCTCTACGAGCTGCCCTTCATCATCACGATCTTCGACGGCTGCCATCGCGACGCCCCGGAGTTTCCGGAAGTCCGCACCTTCGGTGAATTCGAGCGCCGCGAGATCCTGTTCCGTCTCGCCAGCACCAAGGCGGTCGCGGTGATCGTCAACGCATCCGAGCTGATCGATGATCTCTGCCGCCGCTACGCCATGGAACGCGAGCGCGCGATCTGCATCCCGTTCTCCCCATCGACCTTTGTCAGCCGGTCCGCGCCCGAAGCCGCCCCCGATGCCGCCGTGCTGGCGAAGTACCGGCTCGAGCCGGGCTATCTGTTCTATCCTGCGCAGTTCTGGCCGCACAAGAACCACATGACGCTGCTTGCAGCCCTCGCTTTGTTGCGCGAACGGGGCATCACCGAACGGCTGGTGCTATGCGGCTCCAACCGCAGCGGTCGCGACAAGATCGACATGGCGATCCGCAGCTATGGATTGTCCGACCAGATTTCCATCATCGGCTTTGTTGAATCCGCCGAGCTCGCCGCGCTCTATCGCGGGGCCTCCGCGCTGGTGATGCCGACCTATTTTGGTCCGACCAATCTGCCGCCGCTGGAAGCCTGGGCGGTCGGCACGCCCGTGATTTACCCCGAAGCCTTCAAGGCGCAGGCCGGCGACGCCGCGATCCTGTTCGACTATGACGACCCGCGCTCACTCGCAGACGCCATCGTCAATCTCCGCACCGAGGGCACACGCGAGCGCTTGACCGCGGCCGGCCATCGGCGGCTCGCGCAGTTCACTGAGGAGACCGAGGCTGGCCACCGGCAATTCGCCCGCCACCTGGAGCGGCTGAAGCACCGGCTCGCGCTGCCCCCGCGTTGAACATTATCCGCTAGGCTGGCACCAACGCCCTTAGCCGCGCGCGCAGCGCTGCGCTCAGCAGCGGGCTTGCGAGCGTGCCGACCACGATCAGCCAGACCGCGCACTCCACGATGAAGTGCGTCAGCCCGCTTCCCGGCACGAGTGCAGTGATCGCCAGCCCGATCAGCCAGCCGGACGCCACGATCGCGAAGGCCATGAGTAGCAGGAACCCGATGTGCCTCAACGGATGATGCAGGGTCTGGCGCATGACCATCAGCGCGAGCAGGCCGAACTGAACGAGGATGTCGCTTGCGACCACGGCGAGCGCGGCGCCCAGCGGTCCAAGTTGCGGGATCAGGGCGAAGGACAGCACCAGGAAGACGACGAGCTGAAGTCCCTTGGTGCGGATCAGGAGATCGCCGCGATTGCTGTGATTGGCAAAGCCCAGCGCCAGCAGCGACGGCGCGACGGCCGCCGAGCCGAGCAGCAGCGTCACCGTCATCGGCGCGTCGTAGGGGATGCTGCCATGAGTCCACAACGCGAAGAAGTCAGGCCAGAACGGCAGCAGGCCCGCGACGATCAGACTGGCGAGCCCGGTCACGAACACCGAGCCGTGGGCGTAGAGCCGGCGCAGCCGCTCCTTGTCGCCGACGGCATGGTCGTGGCCGAGTTCGGCGGCAAGCGGCAACGTGACCTGAAGACACAGGCCGCGCACCAGGCTCGCGATCACGCGCGTCAGGCCCCATTGCGCCACCGCGACGCGGTTGGTGACCAGCGCGGAGACGAGCAGCACCGGGACGTTGACCAGCGCCAGCTCGGTGATGTTGGCGACCGCGAAGGGCAGCGCGCGGCCGAACTGACCGACGCTCCAGCGCAGGGATGGCGATGCAAATGACGGCCTGCCGGCACGGCGCAGGAACGGAAACAATCGCGGCGCGTCGAACACGGTCAGGAAGATCGTGAAAAGCAGCTGCATCGACACGAAGGCGATCGCCACCGCGAGCAGGCTGCCGAACGTCGCCAGCGCGGCAAGCTGCGCGATCTGGCCGAGCAGCAGCGCGCCGTTTTGCAGCCAGACCGTCCGGCCATATCGGCCGCGCACACGATAGAGGCCGGAGACGAGATTGGCCGGCAAGGTCAGGAGCATGCCGAGCGTCATCACCAGCATCGCAGCATCGAAGGTCGGCGCCTGGCGGAAGCCGAGGACGGCTGACGGCGGCGCGAGGTAGATGGCCGTGCACAGCAGAACACCCGGCACCGCGACGATTGCGAGATAGATTCGCAGCAGGGCCGAATAGAAATTCGCCGTGCGCCCATCGCAATCGACGCAGGATTTGAAGGCGAGAAAACGGTTGATCGCACGAAGCTGAAGCCCTGCGTCCGCCACGACGACGAGACTGCCGGCCGCATAGATTGCGAGCCAGGCCGCGAGCAGGTCGCCGCTCCAGACATGCAGGAACGCCGGGATCAGCAGCAACTGCTGGGTCAACCCCAGCACCATCTGGACAAGGTTCGCGGACCAGCCCTGCAACAGCCGGCGGACGCGGCCGGCGCCGCCGGATCCGCTCGCACCGCCGGCCTTGCCGGGTGCGTCAGTTTGCGTGTCGGTCAAGCCGCGCCCTTCCCGATCAGCCCCGGCGCGCGGCAGCGCTCAGAGCCCATCCGACTCGCCGTTCTTCGGCGTCGAACGCGGCACGAAAGGCGCGAACGAGGAATCGGTCGGGCCCGGCATCGTCGGCTTGCCGGCGGCATCCGTGGTCGGGCCCGCCGGAGCGGGAGCGTCCTGCGGCTTGAGCGCCAGCACCTCGCTGCGCTCGCCCTGCTTGAACGTCACCTCGCGCGGCTGCACCGAGGTCAGCGACCAGCCGTCGAGCGATTCGCCCTGCCTCAGGCGCACGACCTTCTGATCCATGCGATTGACGAGAATCGCGATGGCGTCCCCCTCGCCCACCACGGCGCCGACCAGCAATAGCGGCGGCGGTGCCTGGACCGGCTTGGGCGGCGGCGCGGGACTCTCTTCCACCGGCGATGCCGCAACCGCGCGCGGCGGCGGCCGGCGCATGGCAGAGAAGATCGGGCGCTCCTGTGTCGCGGTCAGGGCCGAGAGCGGCACCGACCACAGCGGATTGCCGCGGGGGATGGGCTTGCTCGGAGCCTGCTGCACGGGGCGCGAGATCGGCCGCGTCGCGCCGACATCGACATTGTCGGCGGGGCTGCGCGCAGCGTCGTCGGGCAGGACATCCATGCGCGACGAGGTGGCCGCCATGGTCCCGGCGGTGCCCAGAACCACGCACAGCACAGCCAATCCTGTCGGCCTCAACCACCCGGCCATCGACATTCCCCTGCGACCACCAGCCGCGCCACGACGGCGGCTAGGCGTCCGAGCCAAACTAGTTCCGATCCGTAGCGCCATCAACCCAAAGCGCCAGACCGCCCCCACGGGCACGCCTATTCCCCCCATATGTTGCAATGCGTGAATATGTTGCCCGAGGGCCACGATCGTCCAAAATGCAAGGCGGAACAGCGCGGAACCCGACCCACATGGACATCCGTTCATTGCCGCACGCTGCGACGCCATGAGATCATCGCGCGGCGCAGGGTCCGCCCGCTCCCCATTTGCGCATTTGCGATGATTTCTTTGCTGATTTGAGAATACCGGATGGCTGGACCGACAATGGCAGGTGGGCGGATCGGATACGGGCTGCGATCCGGGCTGCAATCCGTTCTGCGCCGCTCCCTGGCGGCCCTGCTGGCGACCACGGCGCTCGGCGCCGTCGCGGCGCACGCCGCGGACGGCGACTGGAACGGCGCGACCAGCGACTGGACGGACGGCACGAACTGGTCGTCCAATCCGAGCGTGCCGGACGGCACCGCGACCTTCACAAGCACTGGAAGCACGGCCGTCGACAACAACAACGGCGTCGTCGTGATCGGCACAATCCGGTTCACGACCATCGCGCAGGCCTACTCGATCACGGTCGGCAACCCGTTCATCGTCAACGGGACAGGCATCATCAACGATTCCGCCACGACGCAGAATTTCCAGGTCACCTCCGGCAACACTCTGGTGTTCCAGAACAGCAGTACCGCGCGCGGCGGCATCGGCGCCGGAGCCGTGATCATCACGAACGATACCGGCGGCACCGTCAGCTTCCTCCAGAACAGCACGGCGGGAACGGCAAGCCTCGTCAACAGCGGCTTCGTCACGTTCGAGGATTCCAGCTCTGCGGGGAGCGCCCAGATCACCAACAACGCCAACGGCCAGATCGATTTCTTCACCAGCGCTTCGGCGGGCAGCGCCACGATCAACAACCTGGCGTCGGCCACGCTGAACTTCCACAACAGCACCACAGCCGCCACTTCGACCGTCGTCAACGACGGAACGGTGAATTTCGACGGCTCCGCCACGGCCGGCAGCGCCACGATCACCACCAACAACGGCGCGACGACGAACTTCTCCGGCACGGCGACCGGCGGCAGCGCGCAATTCATCACCAATGCCGGCGGAACGGTCGACATGTCCGGCCTGACCAGCGGCGGCATGACGTCGGGCTCGATCGAAGGCGCGGGCAATTATGTCCTGGGCGCCAACACGCTCACCACCGGCAGCCTCAACACCTCGACCCAGGTCGACGGCGTGATCTCCGGCACCGGCGGAGGACTGACCAAGGTCGGCACCGGCACGCTGACGCTGACCGGCACCAACACCTATACGGGCGCGACGACGATCTCGGCCGGAACGCTGGCGATTTCCGGCTTCGGCAGCATCTCCTCGTCCAGCGTCGTGACGGTGGATGCCACGCTCGACATTTCCGCCTCGTCCGTGCCGTTCAACGCCATCACGACGCTCGCGGGCAGTTCCAGCGGTATCGTCAACATGGGCGGCAACGGGCTCGTGATCACCAACGGCTCGACCGAGTTCGCGGGCGTGATCCAGGGCACCGGCGGCCTGGAGGTGTTTGCCGGAACGCAAACGCTATCCGGCGTGAACACCTACAGCAACGTCACCCAGATCGACGCGGGCGCGACGCTGGCGTTGAAGGGCAGCGGCTCGATCGCGAACTCGCTCTATGTCGCGTTCTCGGGCCCCGGTGCAACGCTCGATATCTCCCAGACCACGTCCGGGGCTTCGGTTACACAGCTGTTCTCGTTCGGCGCCAACGGCGTCGTCGCGCTGGGATCGAAGACGCTGACGATCACGGCTGGCAACTCCTTCGGGGGCGTGATCCAGGACGGCGGCATCGGCGGCGGCACCGGCGGCAACCTCGTGATCGCAGGCGGCGCAACGCAGCAGCTCTACGGCACCAACACCTATACCGGCACGACAACCATCGCGACCGGCGGCGAGCTGGATCTCATCAACGCCGCCGGCAGCGACGGCAGCATCGCGACCTCGAGCAACGTCATCGCCAACGGCGTGTTCGACATCTCCGCCCTGAGCGCCGGCACCTCGATCAAGTCGCTGGCGGGTTCGGGTAACCTCAATCTCGGCGCCAACACGCTGACGATCAGCAATGGCAACGGCAATTTCGCGGGCGTGATCGACGATGCCGGCGCGGGCGGCGGTCTGACCATCGCTGGCGGCACGCAGACTCTCTCCGGCGCCAACACCTACAGCGGCGCGACCACCGTGAACGGCGGCACACTGGTGGTCGATAGTTCGATCGCGAGCGCGACCACCGTCAACACCGGCGGCACGCTCGCCGGCAGCGGCACGGTCGCCGGCGTCGCGGTCAACGGCGGCACGCTCGCCCCGGGCAGCGCGGCGAGCCCGTTCGGACCGCTGACGATCAACGGATCCCTGACCTTCACCGCGGCCTCGACCTATCTGGTGCAGGTCTCCTCGACGAATGCCAGCCTCGCCCAAGTGACGGGCGCGGCCGGGCTCGGCGGTGCGACGGTGAGCGTGAACTTCACCTCGGGGACGGTCAAGAAGCAGTACACGATCCTGACTGCGGCCGGCACCCTCGTCGGCACCACCTTCAATCCGACCGTCCTCTCCAACATGCCGACGCTCAACGCGACGCTGAGCTACGACACCAGCAACGTTTTCCTCAACGTCAACGTCAATTTTGCGCAGGCGGGCGGCCTCAACGTCAACCAGCAGAACGTCGCCAACACGCTGAGCAATTTCTTCAACGCGACCGGCGGAATCCCTGCGGCCTTCGCCGCGCTCTCGCCCGCGGGACTGACGACCGCCTCGGGCGAGCTCGGCACAGGCATCATCCAGTCGGCGATCAACGCCGACGGCCAGTTTCTCAATTTGATGCTCGACCCCACCGTCATCGGCCGCTCTGGCGGCTTCGCCAAGGCGGGCAGCGTCGCGCAATTCGCCGAGAGCGACGATGCTTCCGCCTACGCGTCCATGCGCCCGGCCAATGCGCGCGAGCGCGAGGCCTATGCCATGGCGACCAAGGCGCCGCTGCTCTCCTCGCTGCCGAGCAGCCGCTGGAGCGTCTGGACCGCCGGCTATGGCGGCTCGGCGCAAGTCGGCGGCAATGCGCCGGTTGGCTCGCAGGACCTTTCCGCGAGCGTCTGGGGCGGCGCTGCCGGCGCCGACTACAGGATCTCGGTGGACACGCTGGTCGGCTTTGCGCTCGGCGGCGGCGGGCTGAGCTACTCGCTCGCAAACGCCATGGGCTCGGGCTCGGCGGACCTGTTCCAGGCCGGCGTATACGGACGGCACAATTTCGGACCGGCCTACATCTCGGCCGCGCTCGCCTATGGCTGGCACGACGTCACCACCAACCGCACCGTGGCGCTCGCCGGCGCAGACCAGCTCCAGGGTCGCTTCAAGGCCGACACCTTCTCGGCCCGCTTCGAGGGCGGCTACCGCTTCGCAACGCCACTGGTCGGCATCACTCCTTATGCGGCGGCGCAGGTCACGAACTTCAACCTGCCGAACTATTCGGAACTCAGCCTCAATGGCGGCGGGCTGTTCGCGCTGAACTACGCCGCGCAATCGGTGACCGACACCCGTTCCGAGTTCGGCCTGCGCGCCGACAAGGCCTACGCGATGCAGAACGGCGTGCTGACGCTGCGCGGCCGCGCCGCCTGGGCGCACGACTACAATCCGAGCCGCGCCGTCACCGCGCTGTTCCAGACCCTGCCGGGCACCAGCTTCGTCGTGAACGGCGCCCGCGTCGACGCCGACTCCGCGCTCGTGAGCGCCAGCGCCGAGATGAAATGGCTGGGCGGCTTTTCGGTCGCCGGCACCTTCGACGGCGAGTTCTCCGGCAACGTCACCAGCTATTCCGGCAAGGGCGTGCTCAGGTACGCCTGGTAAGCTGCCCCGATAGGCTGACGGGACGGCCTTACTTCGCCGCCTGCCACTGGCCGGAAACGCCGAGAATGACCCTGACGCGGCCGGTGCCGACGTCGCTCAACGCCGTGGTCTGCGGCACCTGGACGTCGAGCTGATCGACGTACAGGAATGGCATGCCGGCTTCGAGATCGTAGAGCAGCTTCTGGAGCGCCGGCTGCTCCAGCTCGCAGCTCACGACGAGGCCGACGAAACCGTCCTTGGTCTGCGCGCCGGAGACGTCGACCTGCGAGGACTGGACCGAGCCGCCGACATCGCCGACCGCGGCCGCAACCCGCTGCAACAGGTTGGCGCCCGCGACCGTCACGGTCGGCCCCTCCAGGAACGGCGTGCCGGGATGCTCGGCGGACAGGGCCGCGGCACCCTTGGCGCCGCCCTTGCGGCCGCGCAGCTGGTCGAGCAGGTCGGAGGTCTGCGCCAGCGCCTCGCGGTGGGCGATGACGTCGGCGATCGACAGCGCCGCCATCAGCAGCAGCCCGCTTGTGACCGCGAGATAGAGCGTGACCGCGATCAGGGGCGAGCCGGCGAGCGTCCGCCCAACCGCATTTCCGCTTACGACCTTGGCGCTGCTCATGGCGCGTTCCTCGGTTCGATCTGCGCCTCGATGTGGAAGCGCTCGCCGGGATCGGAGGGGCTGCGCGTCGTCGGGGCGGAGAAGGTCGCGCGGGTGAAATGCTGGGACTGCTCGATCAAAGGGATCAGCGACGGCGCATCGCGCGTGATGCCGGCGATCTGGACCTTGTTGCCGGCCAGATGCAGCTCTGTGACATAGGTGTGGTCCGGCAACAGCCGGCTCAGCGATTCCAGCACGATCACGCTCGACGGCGTCTCGTATTTGCGGCGCTCGAGCAGCGCGAGCGGCGAGCGCTCGCCGCCGTCGCTGCCGCGAAGTGCGGCGCGGCGCTGGGCGATCTGCCGTTCGAGCTCCCCCTCCTGCGCGCTCAGACTGTCGGCCAAATAGCCTGCCGCGACCGATCCGACCACCGCTGTGACCGCGGCGAGAGCGAGCACCGCCTGCAACGTCCGGCTCAACCGCACGGGGTCGATCGCGCCGCGCGATTTCTGCTCGAACACCTTGATGCGCCCGCCCTCGGGCGCCTCCGTCGCGACCGCGATCGCAGTCGGATGGAAGCCGGACACCGCCTCGACATAGCCCGTCGCCAGCCGGCGCGGTGCAGCCGCGATCACTGTGGTGATGCTCTCGCTGCCATGCGCCACCGGGGCGCTGCAACCGAATACGGCTTCGCTCGCGCTCCAGGGCGTCAGCCGGTCGATCTGCGCCCGCACGATGCCGTCGAGGAAATCGGCCGCGCGCGCCGGCAACTCCAGCGAACGGAACAGGAAACGCGCGGGCCGCAGCACGATCTCGACGCGGCTGCCGCGGACGATCTGCGCGAGATCGGCGATGAACTTGCCGTCCTCGAATGCGATTTCCTTCGGGACGTTCTCCACCTTCGCAGCGTCCAGTGCGAACGTGCCGGTCTCCGTCTCGACCAGTCGCACCACGCGCGGCGATACCATCCGCTCCAGGCCGGCCACGACCGAACCGGCCACGGTGCCGGTCCATGCATCGAGAATGCCGCGAATGGAATTAAGCGAGCTCATCTCACAGAGGCTTTCCGGCCGAGCCGTCAAAGGCGTTGTGCCACGACAATACACGATATGGCTCATCGCCGCTCTCGAGAAGCAGGATGACGATCTCGGCCGAGCTCCGCCGATGCGACGGCGCTTCGACCGCGACCGTCAGCCGGTACGCCTTCGACCCCTCGGCCGTCGCGTTGGTGCTGCCGGCGAGCCCGACCAGGGATCGCGGATCGATATTGGGATCTGCGCGGTCGCGCAGCACCTGTTGCAGCATCCCGGGCGTCATGCCGGGCAGTGCCGCCACCACCTGCGGTGCGGCGTCGAGCACGTTCACGGTCCGCATGTTGCTGAACACGGTGACGAAGGGCAGCGCGCGCTCCACGACCGGGGCCGGAATGCCGCGCACCAGCCAGAGCTCGTCGCTGTGCGGAAACGGCGCGTGGCGCGGCAGATAGGGCGCGCCGAGCGTGCGATAGTAGGAATCCTCCGGATTGTCCTGGCCGGGCTCCGTCGACGAGCGCCAGGCGAGGATCCGGTCGGCATAAACGGACGCGTCCGTCGCCGGGACACCGAGCGCCATCATCAGCCCCGCGAGCATCGGCTTCGGTGCCATGTTGAGATCGACGCGCGCGGCCTCCGAGCGGAAGGTGACGCTGACGCGTCCGGCGCCCACGCGGGCATTGAAGGTGCCGCTGGTCGGACGCGTGGCCTCGTTCTGCGCTGTCAGCCGGTAAGCCGCGAGTTCGAGCCCGGCGTTCACCAGTGCATCCGCCTGCAATCGGTCGGCGGTGACGGCGACCGTGACCGCGGTGTTGGTGACGTAAGTCAGGTAGATCAGCGCGAGCGCGGCCAGCGCCGCAAGCATCCAGAGCACCACGACGACGATGAAGCCGCGGCCGTCGCGAACTCCCGCACGCGCGTGCCTCGCTCCGCTCACAGCTGCTGCTCCTCTTTCTCCGCCTGCTGCGGCCGGGTCCGCGCCGTCACGCAGGTCGTCGGATTCTTGGCCCGCGCGCATTCGGCCGGAGCCGTGATGTGCGGGGTCACCGCACCCGAGACCGAGAGTATCTGGCCGGTGGCGCTGTTGCGCACCGTGATACGGACCCGATCCGGCAACTGCGCCTGGCCCCGCCAGGTCGGCAGCCACTGCCCGTCCGGCCCGGCATAGGCGAAGCTCACGCGGAACGGCGCGCGGATCAACACGACCTGGTCGACGAAGCGGATCTGCCCGTCGGCCGGCATCGGCTGGAACGGCGCGCGCTCGCGCACCAGCGCGAGCCCCTGTGCGTCGGCCTTCTCGACCAGGCGGATGAATTCGAGCCCCGGACGCGCGCTCGGGCCGAGCGCCGTGCGCAGGAAGGTCACCGACAATTCGGCGCCGTCGAACAGCGGCGCCCTGGCGTCGGCGTTGACCGTCATCTGCTCGGCGACCGACAGGTCGGCGATGATGCGATCGAGGCCGGTTGCGAGACGCTCGGCCCGCTGCACGCGCGCGATGCCGCGATTCCAGTTCGGCAGCCATTGCGCCGTCACGGTCGCCAGCGCCGCCAGGATGACGGTCATCAGCAGTGTCGCGAGCAGCACTTCGAGCAGGGTGAAGCCTGCTTCGTCTGCCAGTGCGCGGCGCAGGCGCTTCATTGCCGGGCCCTTCATTGAGAAGTCCTCGGCACCAGCTTCACGGTCGTGATCTGGATCGCGCTGCCGTCGGCGCGCTGGAGGCGCAGATTGACGGCCAACGGCACGAAACGGTCGGTGGCGGGATTGCCGCCCGCCACGTTCATCGGCGCAACGTCGACGCGCCAGCGGCTGCCGGCCAGTTCGCCGCTCTGACGGCCGGGCTTCAGCAAGGAGCGCGCCGGCAGGTCCGCAAGCAGGGTCTCGGCGGTCCCGGCGAGGGCCAGATGCTGGTCGATCGCACGCGTGCCCTTCGCCGTCGTGGCGATGACCGAGCCGATCGAGCCAAGCATGACCGCGATGATCGCGAGCGCGACCAGCGCCTCGATCAGGGTGAAGCCGGCGGCGTCAGAAAACCTTCTGCGGGACAATCTCGACGCCTCCGGTCAACCAGTTGACGCGCACCTCATAGCCCATGCCCGGACGCGCCAGCGCGATCGTCCCGCCGCACGACATGCCCGAGGGAAAGAAATCAATCGATCGCCCGGTCGCGCGATCGGCACAGCGCGCGGCCAGCATCGCCTGCACGACCACGTCGGCCGGCAGGCGGATGGTCCGCCCGGTGACACCGGAACGGATCGCGCGCGCCTCCGCATCCACCAGGGTCGCGACCCGCACCTGCCGGCGCAGCGCCGCGTTGCGGTCGGCTTTCAGCAGTGCCGCGGTCTCGACCGCATAGCTCTCCAGCCTGGCGCGCGTCGTCGTGCGGGGGACCGCCGGGAGGATGATCGCCGCGAGCAGGCCGATGATCGCGAGCACGCACAGGATCTCGATCAGCGCGAAGCCGCGCGTATCGCAGATGCCCTCAGCGCGTGCCGCTGACAATGTCGGCCGCCGTTCCACTGCCGCCTTCCTGACCGTCCGACCCGAGCGAGATGATCTCGTAGGGCGCGCTCGGGCCCGGCGAGCGATAGACATAGATGTGCCCCCAGGGATCACTCGGCACCACGCCGCCGCGCAGATAAGGCCCATTCCAGCCGGCCTGATTGGTATTGCGGGTCAGCGCGGCTAGGCCTTCGTTGGATGTCGGATAGCGCCCGAGATCGAGAAAATAGAGATCGAGCGCACTGGAAAAACTCTCGATCTGGATCTTCGCCGCCTTCGCCTTGGATTCGCTGAGATAGTTCAGCACGCGTGGCCCGACCAACGCCATGATCATCCCGATGATGGTGATGACGACCAGCATCTCGACCAGGGTGAAGCCCGCCTCCCCGAAGGCCCCGCGCCGCCGGCCGCGCCTCGACGATGGATGTTTGGTCACTTCAAGCCTCTCCCATTCCCATGGCCTAACCGACTATCTGACTCACCGACATCAACGCGGTCATCACCGACGTGATCAGGCCTCCGACCACCAGCGAGATCGCGATGATCGCCGCCGGTCCCGCGATGCCGACGGCACGGTCCAGCGTGCGCTGCAACTTGACCTCGTAGAATTCGGCGACGCGTCCGGACAGCATCGGCAATTGTCCTGTCTCGTCGCCGAGCCGGAGCATGCGCACCGCCATCGCCGGCAGCGCCTCCGTCTCGGCGAGCGCGTCGGATAGCTTCGAGCCGTGGCGGACCCGGTCGGCCGCATCGCTCCAGACTGTAGACGGGCCGGTGGTTGCCATCATGTCGATCAGGATGCGCATCGTGGTGGTGAGATTGACCCCGCTGCCGAGCAGCAGGCCGAGATTGCGGCAGAACAGCGCCGTGCGGTACGCCCTCATCACGTTGCGGATCGCGGGCAACCGCACGATCGCATTGGTGATGCCGCGGCGGACGCGCTCCCGCCGGAGCAAGAGCCACGCCGCCGCGATGGTGGTCGCAAGCCCGGCCAGGACCGCATCGGAATTGCCGCGCAGGAAGGTCGAGATGTTGAGGAAGACACCGACGATCGGATCGACCTTGGCGCCGAAATCCTGCAACACGCTGGCGAACTGCGGCAGCACGAAGGTGAGGAAGAACAGCAGCACGCAGCCGGCCGCGCCGAGCACGAAGAGCGGATAGCGGATCGCATCCGACAGCCGGCGCCGCAACGCCTCGCTGCGCGCGCGTTCGCCGGCCAGCACCTCCAGAACCTGATCCAGCGAGCCCGAGGCCTCGCCGACCCGCACCAGCGCGATATACATCGGCGGAAACAGCCCCTCATGCCGCGCCAGTGCCTCGGCAAAGCTCTCGCCCGCAACAACGCGCGACCGGATGTCGGCGACGACGGGGCGCAGCCGGCCGAGATCGGGATCGGCCACCAGCAGTTCCAATCCGTCATTGATGCGGGCGCCGGCGCGCAGCAGCAGCGCCAGATCGCGGGTGAGGATGGTGATGTCTTCGGGCTTCGGCCTGTTGAACAGGCTGAGCACACTGCCGGTCGCGCCGCCCTCTTCCGGCGTGACGTTGTCGACCAGCACGAGGCCGAGCCGCTCGATCCGCTGCGCGACGTCGCCGGGCGCGGGCGCGGCGATGGCGCCGGAGACCAGTTCGCCGTTGGCATTGAGTGCGCGGTAGCGATAGTTCGGCATGCGCTAGCGCACCGTCGTGACGCGGAAGACCTCGGGCACGGTGGTGAGCCCGGCCCGGCACTTGGCGACCGCGTCCTCCAGCATCGTCGTCATGCCACTCCGCATCGCGGCAGCGTCGATCGAATGGGAGTCGGTCTGCGGGCCGATCAGCGTGCGCACCTCGTCGGACATTTCCAGGATCTCGAACACGCCGTTGCGGCCGCGATAGCCGGTGCCGCCGCAGCGTTCGCAGCCGCCGGCCTCGTGCACGACCTCGCCGCACTTGAAACCGATCACCGCAATCCGCGGATCCCTGGCGAGATCGGCCTCGGTCAGCGCGTGCGGCACCTTGCAGCGGTCGCAGAGCATGCGCACCAGGCGCTGCGCCACCACGGCACGCAACGTGGACTTCAGCAGGAACCCCTCGATGCCGAGATCGATCAGGCGCGGCACGGCCGCCGCCGCGGTCTCGGTGTGCAGCGTCGTCAGCACGAGATGGCCGGTCAGCGCCGCATGGATCGCGATATGCGCGGTCTCGGCGTCGCGAACCTCGCCGACCATGATCACGTCGGGGTCCTGGCGCACGAAGGCGCGCATGGCCGAGGCAAAGGTCAGCCCGATCGACGGCTTGACCTGGGACTGGTTGATGCCGGGAATTTCGTATTCGACCGGATCCTCGATGGTGAGGATCTTGCGCGTCGGCTCGTTCAGGATCGACAGCATGGTCGCAAGCGTCGTGGTCTTGCCGCTGCCGGTCGGTCCGGTGACGACGACCATGCCGTGCGGCATCGCCAAGAGGCGCGTCATCGCGCTCTCGTCGCGCGCACCGAGCCCGAGCTTGCTCATCTCCAGCAGGCCGCGATCGCGCGGCAACAGACGGATGACGGCACTCTCCCCATGCTGCGTCGGCATGGTCGCGACGCGGACGTCGATCTCGCTGCGTCCGACCCGCACGCGGGCGGCGCCGTCCTGCGGCAGGCGCCGTTCTGCGATGTTGAGGCTGGCGAGAATCTTGATGCGCGAGATCAGTGCCTGCGGCGGGATGCCGTGCGGCGACGGCAGCGCGCGCAACAGACCGTCCACGCGCATGCGCACCGTGAGCCCGGCACGGAACGGTTCGACGTGAATGTCGCTTGCGCGCAAGTCCATGGCGCGCTCCAGCAGATCGTTAAGCGCACGCACCACCGGCGCGCCACTGGCGAGATCGCGCAGGCTCTCGATGTCGTCGTCGGACTGCTGCGCAACGCCCCTGCCGCTTCGATCGGCATTTGCGTCGTCGGCCTCGGCCCGTTGATCGAGGACCGTGGTAATGTCCTCATATGACGCCACGACGACATCGACCGGCGTTCCGAACACGATTTCGGCGGCGCGAATGGCTGCCGTGTCGGAGGGGTCGGCGACAGCCAGCCGAAAAACGTCATCCGACGCACTGAAGGGGAAGATGGTGGATTCGCGCAGGAAACGGCGCGAAAAACCGTCGAGGCGAGGTGTCGCCGCGAGCAGTTGCGGAAGGCTCAGCCGCGTCAGGCCGAAATGATCGGACACTTCGTCGGCGAACTCCGCGGCGGAAAGATCGGTCGCCTCCCACAATTCGCGCAAGGGGCGCGTGATCGCGGGATTGGCGGATTTGTCGGCATGGGCATGCGCCCGCTGCGGCAATGCGTATTTTTCCAGGAGGTGCTGCCGGAAGCTATCAGCGGAGCGGTCGCGCATCGCACTCACAGCGTTGACCTTGTTACCTGAATGCAACAACTTCGGCGGGTTACGGAAGGCCCTTTGCCCTTGACTTATTTCTTAGCAAAAACATAATCGTGGCGCAAATTATTGCGCGTCCGAACCAAGGGGGATCGGATGCCATCTCCAGTCACATCCAGCGTTGGCAGGCGTATTTTGTTTGAGGTGGTCCAGCCGCTCTTGCGTCTTCGCTCAGCGTTGACTGGAACGCTCGTTCTGTTGTCGTCCGCCTTCCTGCTCACGGCCTGCATCGTCACGGCGGACCAGTCGATCGAGGCGGATCCGAAGGATCCGCGCGCGCAGGACATCGCCGACAAGGTCCGCTCCCTCGACCTTCAGCCGCGACAACCTTCGGATGCAGGGGCAAGCGGCATTGCGCAGGCGAAATCGTCAAGGCCTGCGATCTATCTCAGCGATGGTGCAACGCCGCAAGGCGGCGCGATCGCAGAGCGCGACGACAGCGGCGGCAGCGGTTACGACCTCAATTTCGAGAACGCGCCGGTCGCCACCGTCGCAAAGGTCATCCTTGGTGACGTACTCAACATCGGCTACACGATCGACCCGCGCGTACAGGGGACCGTCACGCTCGCCTCGGTGCGCCCCGTCCCCAAGGCCGACGCGGTCTATGTGCTGGAGAATGCGCTGCGCATGTCCGGCGTGGCGCTGGTGCGCGACCGCACCGGCTACCGCCTGCTGCCGGCGCCGGAAGCCGGTCCCGGCGGCATCGATCGCTCCGCCAACGCCGCCGCCGGCCAGGGCATCACGGTGGTGCCGCTGCGCTATGTCTCGGCCCAGAACATCTTCAAGCTGCTCGACGCCTTCGGCGTGAAGGCCTCGACCATGCGTCCCGACAGTGCCCGCAACACGCTGCTCGTCAGCGGCAGCGGCACCGACCGGGCGACCGCGGTCGACACCATCCTCTCCTTCGACGCCGACTGGATGCGCGGGCAATCGGTCGGCATCTTCCCGGTGCGCAACTCCACGCCGGAGCCGCTCATCACAGAGATGGAAAAGATCATGGATTCGGGCGAAGGCGGCCTGAGCCAGAGCGTGGTCAAGTTCCAGTCGATCAGCCGCCTCAACTCGATCCTGGTCGTCAGCCAGAAGCCGGAATATCTCAAGCGCGCGCAGGTGTGGATCGCGCGGCTCGACCGCTCCGACACCGACGGCGTGAACCTGAAATCCTATCCGCTGCGCTACGGCAATTCCAAAGCGGTGGTGGCGCTGCTGAACGAGATCCTGTTCAGCCAGAGCGCGACCAGCACCTCGTCGCTCGACAATTCCGCGAGCCAGATTTCGCCGGGCGCGGGCATCGCGACGTCCTCGTCCGGGACCAATCCGGTAGCCTCGCTCAGCGCACTTCCGACTGCGGCTGCGGGTGCGGCAACCCCGGTCACCGGTGCGCCCGGCTCGCCGCTGGCCGCGCGTTCCACCCCTGCCGTGGCCGGCGCACCCGGCCAGGACAACGGCTCCGGCTCGCTGCTCGGCACGGCTGCGAAACCGGCCGGTGCGGTGCTCCAGAACGTGCGGATCACCGCCGACGTCACCAACAACGCCGTGCTGGTCTATGCCAACGCGGAATCGCAACGCGTCGTCGAGCAGACGATCCGGCAGATCGACCGGCCGCAGCGCCAGATTGCGATCGAGGCGACCATCGCCGAGGTCACGCTGAACGACCAGTTGAACTATGGCGTGCAATTCTTCCTGGCGAGCCAGAAAGGCTCGATTTCCAACACGGTCTCCGGCATCAGCAACAGCGCCACGGTCGGCAGCAACACCGAGCCGGCGAGCAACGCCGTCAATGCCGCGGCCGGCGCCCTGCTCGGGCGCGCATTGCCCGGCTTCAACTTCCTGATCGGTGCGGAAAACTCGCCGCGCGTCGTGCTCGACGCGCTGCACGGCATCACCAACGTCAAGGTGCTTTCGAACCCGTCGCTGGTGGTGCTGGACAATCAGGCGGCGACGCTGCAGGTCGGCGACCAGGTTCCGTTCTCGACCGGCACCGCGACCGTGCTGACCGCCAACAACACCGTGGTCAACACCATCGACTACAAGAACACCGGCATCATCCTGCGCGTGCTGCCGCGCGCCAACGCCAACGGCAACGTCGTGCTCGACATCGAGCAGGAGATCTCGAGCGTCGCCGCCGGCAGCGCCAACTCGCTGACGCCGACGATCTCGCAGCGCCGGGTCAAGAGCTCGATCGCGGTGACCAGCGGTCAGACCGTGCTGCTCGCCGGCCTGATCAGCGAGACCGAGAACAGGCAGCGCCAGGGCCTGCCGATCCTGGATTCCATTCCGGGCGTGGGCGACGCCTTCTCGCATCAGACCAACACACGCGCCCGCACCGAGCTGATCCTGTTCATCCGCCCGACCGTCATCAAGGACGGCGTCGATGCGCATGTGATCGCCGAGGAAATGCGCAGCAAGATGAACAGCCGCCTGGTCGGCACCAGCAATCCGGTCGTCACGGTGAACCCGCCCACGGCGGCGCGCTAGTGGCGTGACGGACCCGGCCGCGAACGACGGGACGGGCTCTCCGCTCGCGCTCAGCCTCGCGCTGCTGCTGGGTGCGCTTGCAAGCCTCGTCGCAGCGCCGGGCGCCGAAGGCCTCTACGGCGCGTTCCTCGCCGCGCTGATGTTCGCGATCGCGGCGCACGATGCCCGCCATTATCTCATTCCGAACGAGCTGACCGGCGCGGCCTTCGCGCTCGCTTTGCTCCGCGCGGGCGGATTCGCGCTGGAGACGGGCGCCGACGCGATGCTCTGGGCAGTCGTCCGCGCCGTTTCGGTCGCGCTCCCGCTCCTGCTCCTGATGCTGCTCTACCGGCGCTGGCGCGGCCGCGACGGGCTCGGGCTCGGCGACGTCAAGCTCGCCGCGGTCTGCGGCGCCTGGCTCGAGCTCACGACGGTGGCCGCAGTGATCGAGCTTGCGGCGCTGGCCGCGATCGGCGCCTACGTCGCCAATGCCGCGCTGCGAAGAAAGCGGCTCCGCGCCACGGCCTTCCTGCCGTTCGGGCTCTTCCTGGCGCCGGCGATCTGGATCGGCTGGCTGGGCGAGGTCTGGTACACCAACTGGCTCGGCGGCTGGCCGGGTTAGGGTGATCCGGCAAATCGTCATTCAGGGCGGCAGACAAAAAACCCCGAAAACAACCCCATGCACAGTAGCCGGGTGCAGCCTTGTCAATGACTTGACGACCGGCGCGGACACTTTGCGGATTTTACGAATCCCCTTTGACACGTCGGGCAAAACACCGGCATGATGTCATGATGGCGATAGCGCCACCCGCCCCCGGTGCCGAGCGCGGCCGATGGCGTGGCGCTTGTCAGGGCCGGCGGATCAGTGCTCTCGGCTCGGCGCCCATTCCAGCGCCCGCAGACGAGCCTGGGCGATCTCTCCCCGGGTCATCTTGGTCGTGACGGCATCGCGGATCCGGGCCCGCGCCTCCCGCGCCGGCGGCGGCGCGGCGGCCGTCGACAGATTGAGCCATTTCGAGGCCTCGACGATGTCCTGCGGCACGCCCTGGCCGCGGTCGTAGAGCAGCCCGAGGGAATATTGCGCGCGGCTGTCGCCCTGCTCGGCCGCCCGCCGGTACCACATCGCAGCTTCCGTGTAGTTCCGCGGCACGCCGCGGCCGGTCTCGAACTGGAAGCCGAGATAGGTCTGCGCCGCCGCATTGCCCCGCTCGGCGAGCGGAATGAAGATGCGCGAGGCCCTCACATAGTCCTGGCGCTGGAAGGCGGAGACGCCCTGGCGCAACGACTGGGCGTGGGCACCGGCCGGCGCCGCGAGCACGGGTGCCGCGATCACGAGGACAAGAACGGCAAGCCGCAGCGAGCTGACCAGACGACGACAATCCAGATCGGGGCGTGTCCAACTCATTACCGGCTTCTCATTGATAACATGTGCCACAGGTTATTCCGGCCGGATGACGGAATCCAGATCATGATTGCCCGTCTCCAGCAGACGCTCTTGCCGGCGGCCCGCCGCGCCACTCGCGCGACGGCCGGCCGAGAGCAGCCTTTATCCAGTCCGACACGCGATGATAGTGCCGCTCAAAAAGCAGCGCGAAAACATATGCGACGGCGTTCGCCACAATGATGGCGCACAATGCTCTCCAGACCGTCTCGCCCGGCCAGACACTGAAGATCAGCCGCAATATTGTGAGATGGATCAGGAAGAGCGAGTAGGAATAGTCGGCAGCGACAGTGATCAGCGCGGCCAGCCGATACGGCATGATGCGAACATGTTGCGACACCAGAACCAGGCTGAGGAACGACAAAACCAGCATGGGGTATTGCCGCAGGCTGGCATCGTCGCCCGGCGTGCGTTCGATCAGCCACGTCGCCAGGGTGACGACGAAGGCCAAACACCAGAACAGGACATTCGGCCGGTACCCGATCACGCCTTTTACGACGTAATAAGAGGCAAAGGCCATAAGCCACAGCACGAACAGCGCGCGATCGGTGCCCGGGATGTTGGAGAAATAGGCGAGCGGCATGAAAGAAAACGGCGCAGCAACGAGGCTGCACAATAGAACGTTCTTACCGCAGAGCAGAAAGTATATCGCACCCACGAAGAAGTAGATGTGAAACTCAAGTGCAACCGAAGTCAATTGCCCGGCCGTCCCGAATGTGCCTACACTCAGACAGCAAGGCACGTTCTGCTGCATGAACAAGTTGCCTATGTAGGTTTTCAAATCGACCGGATCCGCGACAATTTCGATGTCGGACCATCGGAGACCAAGCGTCGCGAGTCCAATAGCCAATATGGCCGGCAGGTAAGCCGTATAGATCCTCGCGAACCGCTCAATGCCGAAGTCGACCAAACCGTAGGAAGGCGACTCTGACTTGCTATCGAGGGTGTAGGCAATCAGGAAGCCGGACAGAACAAAGAACAACAAGACACCATCAGCGGGGACATAGGTCTTCCCAAGCCCTCCAACACCCCAAGCATGTCCGATACAAACCACTTGCGCCGCGATTGCTCTCAAGAGATTCAAGGTGACGGAGGTATCGTTTTTCGCCGGGTCCAGGCTAATCATGGAATCGAGCGTTCCTGACCGTGTCGATGTTGCTTCGGTGTCTAGTCTCGCTCTGTGAATTCCATCCCGGGCTCGAGGCGAAAAGCCAGTACCTATCGACGAGTATTGGAATTCCCAATCCCTGCCGGAGCAGCAATCCGGGCACGTGGCGAGAGTTAGACGAACGGCCAGACTTAATGGAAGACGCGGCGCCGTGCTATACGCGCTTGCGGCAAGGGCGGACCAACCGTGCACGTTTTGCGCGCATAAGACAAAAGCCCCGGGCGAAGATCGCCCGGGGCTTTGTGCATACGGTAATGGGGGAGATGGACTACTTGTAGCCGCCCGCCGACCCTGGTGTGGTGTCCGGACCGTTGCCGTTAATCTGATTGTCGCCATAGGACAGCACGGTGCCCGCCGTCGCAATTCCCGCATTGTTCACGATCATGGACCGACCGATGCGGATATTCGCGACACCACCCTGAGCAACGCCGGTACTGAGGCTCTCGGAGATGTTGCTGTTGTTGACCTGCAGATTGACCGATCCCTGGGCATTCACGCCGACGAAGTTCTTGTTGATGGAGGAATTGTTGATGAGAACCTTGGCACTCCCGCCATTTGGATTGATCAGAACGCCGGTGCCGTCGATGCCAGAGCCGTTGTGCGAGATGATACTATCCCGGATCATCAACAATGCTCCGGCGTTGCTCGGGGTGAACGAGACGCCAATGCTACCCGCGGAGTTGAAATCCCTGATGAAGCAATGCTCGATGACCACCGAAGCCGCCTGCAGGACCGTGACGCCCTTCAGTCCGGTGCCGAAGCCCTCGATGTCCAGGCCGCGCAGCACGATGTGGTCGGTCGCGGCAGCGTTGATGATGACGCCGTTGGTGCCGGCCGCCAGGATGCCGCCGATGGTGCCTTCGCAATAGATCGAGATCGCCTTGGTGATGGTCACGACGCCGAAGCCACCCGGGTCGAGACAATTGATCTCGCCGCCAGCCGCCGTTTTCGAGATCGCGCCGGGAAAGGTCTTGCAGGGCGCGGTGCGGCTGCACGGATTGGCGTCGTCGCCCACGCCGGACACCCAGGTTCTTGAGGCTTGCGCGTGAGCCGGCTGCGATGCGATCACTGGTATGAACAATCCCGCCACCAGCGCCCAGAGTGCAATTCGACGCATTTCGTCCTCCCGAGATGAAGCTGAGATATCAGCTTGTTGCCATGCACAAATCTTCGCTGCCGCAGCGCGCGCTTGGCGCGTGCACGCATCATTTTCACATATCGCTGAAACTTCCCCCGCCGTTTTCGGCGTCCGCAATAGGCTTTCGTGGTCTAAATGGCTCGATACGCAACGCTATTTGGAAAAGCGGAAACGGACTTTGTCGGCATTTCGTCACGCAACCGTTGCGTGATGTAGCGCAGGCTTTCTAGTGGTCGCGCCGGGTCAGACAAGGTTCAATTTTGACGCGCTTTTTTTTACTCTTAAACTTGCCTTCGCCGTCGCGAGCATAGTGCAGGCGCGGGATTGAAGACAATGAGGATCAGCGGGTCGCGAAAAATTATCCTCCATGTCCCACTGATCGCGACGTTACACCCAAGTTGTGACGGAAAGGCCCACGCCGGGTCTGCGCCGATTCGACGCGAGGAGGGCCGCGCCGTCAGCCGAGCATGAAACGGTCATGACGGCCGGGGCGGGATTGCACTCCGTTGGCTGCCGGGAAAGCAGTCACGCTGTCAGATGCCAATCCAGACCAGCCGAGGGAGCCCCCATTGAAGAATCGCCGTTGAGATCCTGATGGAAACTCGCCTCGAGAGATTCGAGGGCGGCGCTCGCGCCCGCGACGACCCCGCCCACGGCATTGGCAATGACGTTGCCGTTCGTATCCGTGTTCCAGACCGTGTACTGGTCGGTACCGGGCAGATGGAGCGCGACTTCGAAGCCGCTGGCGGTCTGTTCTGCGCCAATGAAAGTCCAACTGCCGAACTGACCGACCGTCACCGCCGGGCCGCCGTATTTCAGTACGGGACCAGTCCCACCCGAAACGGGGTTCAGATAGTAGTTGTTGTTCGTCACCACCAAGCTGGTCGCGCCGAAGAATTCGATCACGTTGGGAGGGACTCCAATCGTCCCGTCGCCGTTGAGATCCTGATGGAAGCTCGTCTCGAGGGATTCCAGTGCGGAACTCGCGCCCGACACGACCCCTCCCACGGCATTGGCATTGACGTTGCCATTCGTATCCGTGTTCCAGACCGTGTACTGGTCGGCACCGGGCAGATGAAGGGCGACTTCGAAACCGCTGGCGGTCTGCTCTGCACCAATGAAGCTCCAACTGCCGAACTGACCGACCGTCACCGCGGGGCCGCCGTATTTCAATACCGGACCAGTCCCACCCGAAACGGGATTCAGATAGTAATTGTTGTTCGTCACCACCAAGCTGGTCGCGCCGAAGGATTCGATCACGGTGCCTGGGACGCCAATCGTGCCGTCGCCATTGAGATCCTGATGGAAGCTCGTCTCGAGGGATTCGAAGGCAAAGCTCGAGCCCGAGACAATCCCTCCCACGGCATTCGCGTTGACGTTGCCGTTCGTATCCGTGTTCCAGACGGTGTACTGGTCGGCACCGGACAGATGAAGCGCGACTTCGAAGCCGCTGGCGGTCTGTTCTGCGCCGATGAATGTCCAACTGCCGAACTGACCGACCGTGACCGCCGGACCGCCGTATTTCAGTACGGGACCATCCCCACCCGAAACGGGATTGAGATGGTAGTTGTTGTTCTCCACCACCAGGCTGGTCGCACCGAAGGATTCGACCACGACGGGGCTGAGCAGGCTCGTCAGAGCCGCGCTCGACATCGTCTGGTCTGCAAATTGGAAGGACTCGATCCCGGTGACGGTATCGGTGCCATCAGGCGAGCCGGAACGCTGGTCGGTGACCGTAAAGGTCTGCGAGCCGGAATTGTAGGCGAAGCTGTAGTTCGCGTAATTGCCCGAATACACCGCCTTGTCCGAGCCCGATCCGCCGGTCAGCGTGTCGTTGCCACCGCCGCCGGTCAGCGTATCGTTGCCGTTGCCGCCGTTCAGCGCGTTGGAGATGGCGTTGCCGACGATGGTGTCGTTGCCGGAACCGCCGATGGCGTTGTCGATGTAGGAACGCGCGTCGCTGTTGTAGAGATAGGCATTGTAGACGTTGCCCGAGGCGTAATGGCCATTGCCGAGATTGGCCAGTTGAACCGACGAGAACACGGACGACGCACCCGGATTGAGGTTGATGCTCAGGTTCGTCGTGTAGTTCGACAGGTCGTAGGTATCGACGCCGCCGCCGTCCCAGATCGTCTCGTAGATGCGATTGGCCGAGCCACCGGCACCGCCATTGTCGGCCGGCTGGCCAACGCCGTTGATGAACTCCTGCCCCGTGGTCGCGCTCCAGGTATAAACGGTGGTCCCGCCCTGGGTCGTGTAGTTCGCGCCGTACATCGTCTGCAGCGCGAGGATATCGTTGGCCATGTAGGTCTGCGGATATCCATAGGCTTCGTTGGTGTAGCCGCTGGTCGTCGAAGCACCGACATAGCTGCGATAGCTCATGACGGTGTATTCGCTGTCGTCGTGCGCGCTCGGCACGGCGACGTTGGCGACGCCGCCCGTTTCCTGGCTGTGCTTGAGGCCGAGGGCGTGTCCAAGCTCGTGCAGCGCGGTCGTGAAATAGTAATTGCCGAGCGCGGCAAGCGAATAGTTGTACTGGGTTCCGAACCAGATGTCGCCGCCGGAGGCGTAGTTGCCGGGGTAATAGGCGTAGGAGGTCGGGTTGGCCGCCGGCGACTGCGCGATCATGATGTCGGCGCCGTTCGTCCCGGCGTACTGGATGCTGGCGTTGGTGTAGCCGAGGATCAATCCGATCGCGTAATTGATCGCCGCCTGCATCTGGGTGGGCGCCGAGGCAAAGCCCGATGTCGTCGGCTCGCTGCTGCCTCCGGTATACGGATTGGCGTAATCGCTGGAAGCGTCGGGAAAGCTGTAGGTGATCGTGCCCGACCATTTGATGCCCGACAGCAGGCCGTCGATGTCAGCATTGTTGGTCCTGGTGGTCGTGACCGCGGTTGCCAAAGGGAACTCCGAAGCAGCAAGCCCCGTCCGATTCAGGGCGTTAAACAGATGATTCTAGCTAGAGAGTTGAACGTTTGGTTTAAATTGGGCGAGGCCGTCCGGAGTTCTTCCGAAACGTCCTGTTAGCCATCAAATCCCGTAGTCATACGGGACAAGAAACAAGGATGCCGGTGGCGGCAAACCTGCGAGGTCTGCAAGGGAATCATGAAACGATGTCGGCTCGTCGCCGGTCTGCTGGGCGCCCTGATGGCGCTCGCCGGGCCGGATCATTCATCCTCTGGAGGACTGCCTGCCATGGTGGGGAAAGCCAATTCGGACGAGCGCGGCAAGCAGGGGCCCGCAGCCTCCATGCCGATGGCCCGCGATCCTTCCGCAGCCGTCGCCGAGGAGTACGAAGCCGCCCGCCGGCAGGGAACGCGGGAGGCGTTCGAACTCTTCATCGCACGTCACGGCGACTCCCCCCTGGCCGAGCAGGCACGGGCCGAACTGAAGCGCCTGTCGCGCTGATCCGCCACGCATCGCGGCAGCCTGGTCAGGCCTTGCATTCGACAGGCAGCATCCGCGTCGGCCCAGACCTGCCGCAGGATGCCTTGCCGCGTGGTCTTTCGGCACTATGGTAGGCCCGCAATCTGTCCCGGAGCCTTTCAAGATGCCCTTCCCGCATGCCTCGGATGCCCTGTCCCGCTTCACCGTGCTCGATTTGACCCGCGTCCGCTCCGGGCCCACCTGCGTGCGGCAGCTCGCGGACTGGGGCGCCAGCGTGATCAAGATCGATGCGCTGACCGAGGATGCCGGCGGCGAGCAGCCGGGCGGGCCGCGGCGCGGTTCCGACTTCCAGAATCTGCACCGCAACAAGCGGGCGATGACGCTGAACCTGAAGGACGAGCGCGGGCTTGCCGTGTTCAAGCGCCTCGCCGCCAAGGCCGACGTCGTGGTCGAGAATTTCCGGCCCGACGTGAAGAAGAAGCTCGGCATCGACTATGAGAGCCTGCGCGAGATCAACCCCGGCATCGTCTATGGCAGCATCTCCGGCTTCGGCCAGGACGGCCCCTATCACAAGCGGCCGGGCTTTGATCAGATCGCGCAGGGCATGGGCGGGCTGATGTCGATCACCGGCGCGCCGGGCGAAGGCCCGATGCGGGTCGGCATTCCCGTCGCCGACCTCACCGCCGGCCTGTTTTGCGCCATGGGCATCCTCACCGCGCTGCTGGAGCGCGAGGTCTCGGGCAAGGGCCAGTGGGTGCAGACTTCGCTGCTCCAGGCCCAGATATTCATGCTCGACTTCCAGGCCGCGCGCTGGCTGATGGAGAAGGAGGTCGCCAAGCAGGCCGGCAACAACCACCCGACCAGTATCCCGACCGGCGTGTTCAGGACCTCGGACGGCTACATCAACATCGCCACCACGGGCGGGCGGATCTGGGAGCGTTGCGCACAGGCGATCGGCGCGCCCGAGCTTTACAGCCATCCCGACTACGCGACGGCCCCTGCCCGTTCCAAGAATCGCGACGCGCTCAACGCCGAGATCGAAAAGCGCACCGTGACGAAATCGACCGACACCTGGGTCCGCGAGCTCAACGAGGCCGGCGTGCCCTGCGGACCGATCTATGCCATCGACCAGATGTTCGAGGACGCGCAGGTCAAGCATCTCGGCATCGCGCAGGACGTGCCAAACGACGAGGGTCGCCACATTCGCCTGGTCGGCCAGCCCGTGACCCTGTCGCGCACGCCGAGCAGGATGGTGGCGCGGCCGCCGGAATTCGGCGAGCAGACCGACGAGGTGCTGAAGGAGTTCGGCTTTGGCACCGAGGAGATTGCCAGGCTCCGGGACGCCAAAGTGGTGTGAGCGCTCGCTCGAGGCCGCCAACGAAAGAGCCCGGCGCTTGCGCCGGGCTTTTTGATGTGCGGAGCAGCGCCCGCTCTCACGTGCCGCTGAAGCGGTAGTTCACGCCGAAGCGCAGGATGTTGTCGGTGACATGCGAGCGATAACCGACCACCAGAGGCGCGCCGCTGAGCGCGATCACGGGGGTCGCAAACGAGCCCGAGACGGTTCCGAGATCGACATGGAGATATTCGAGCCTGGCGCTCCAATTGTCGGCGAAGGCGCCTTCGATACCGGCACCCGCGCTCCAGCCGAGTCTGGTCGTGCTGTTGCTGAAGCTCGCCGAAACCGGCGTGAATGTTCCGCCGTCTGCGCCCGGGAAGCCGCCGACATTGATCGCGCTCACGCTGCCGGAGGTGGAGACGCGGCCATAGGCAAGACCGCCGGTGCCGTAGAACAGCACGCGCGGCGCCACCGCGACGCCAAGCCGGCCTCGGACGGTGCCGAACCAGTCCAGCTTCTGGGCGAGATTGAACGCAACAGGCAGCGCGGGATCGAACGTGTTGTCACCGCGATGGCCCGGCGTGCAGACGCCGTCCTGCAAACCGGCCGGTGCGCCCGCGCACAGCGCATCGAGACTGCCCTTCTGGCCGCCACCCTGGAAATCGGCCTCGAGGCCGACCACGAACATCTCGCGCTGCCAATTATAGCCGATCTGTCCGCCGCCAATGACGCCGTTGAGATCGAACTTGCCGGCGCCGGAGCTCAGCAGCGTGCCGCCCCTGCTGTCGATGAAGTCCGCATTGGTGGCCGAGCGGCCCCAGCCATAGCCGACATTGAGGCCGGCATAGAAACCGCTCCAATTGTAGCCGGGATCGACGGCCACCGGCGGCGCCTTGGTATGGATGTGCGGCACCGCGAGATCGGCGGCAAGGGCGGGCGGCGCGAGCAGCATTACAATCGTGGCCGCAAGCAGCAAAGTTCGTGTCATCAATTCTTCCCTCGACAAACGGCGTTGCCTGTTCGCCTGCGCGTAAGATGCGCCGGCGATTCAGTGCGGCGACACTAGGGAAGAGCGCATCGCTCCGCGTCGTGCGAACGAAGGTCAGTCGTTTGCAGGATGCATGTCCGCGATCGCCTGCGCGAAGCAGGCGCGGGCAATTCGCGTGATCGCGAAATCACCATTGTTTCAGCGGGTTTTGGTGCGGAGATGAATTTTGCGAAATGACGCGATGCCACCGCAAGGCGCTCGATCCGGACAGCTGCGGCCTTCCGATCAGCGCAAATGAAGCTGCGGGCGTGGCAGGGTCGCAACAGATCGGTCGCGTCGTCCGATCGTCGGCCCTGCACCATTTCCGGAAATCAGGACAGAAACGACAAAGCCCGGCGCGAGCCGGGCTTTGCTTCTTGTAGACGCCTTTGTTGATCTTAGTACCTGGCGACCACCGGACCAGCGAACTGATAGTTGATGCCGGCGCGCAGGATGTGGTCGGTGAAGTGCGAGGACACGTTGGCGCTGATCGGCAAAGCGGGCGACAAGGTGAACGGGCCGGAGGAGAAGCGGCCAAGATCCATGTAGAGGTACTCGAGCTTGGCGCTCCAGTTCTGGGTGATCTTGCCTTCGATACCCACGCCGGCGGTCCAGCCGGCGCGCGTGGTGGAGCTCGAGCCGACAGAGCCGATCGGCACGCCGGCGGCGTTGAACCCGGTCATCGTGCCCGTGGTCTTGATCTCGCCGAAGGCCAGACCGCCGGTGCCGTAGAACAGCACCTTCGGGGTTGCCAGGATGCCGACGCGGCCGCGGAGCGTGCCGAACCACTGGAGGCTCTGATCGACGGTCAGGGTCGTACCGGCCAGACCGCCGGCGGGAAGGAAGGTCAGGCCGGGAAGACAGACGCCGCCGGCGGGCGCGACGGTGCCGACGCAGGAGTAGCCGGCGCGGCCCTTCTCACCCGACCACTGCAGGTCACCCTCGATGCCGAACACCCAGTTCGAGCTCTGCCAGTTGTAGCCGGCCTGGCCGCCCGCGATGCCGCCGTTCATGTCGAACGAGGCATTGGTGATCGAGCCGGCGGGAGGCGCGATCGGAAGGCCGGTTACCGGGCTGAAATAGGAGACGTCGGTGCTTGAACGGCCCCAGCTATAGCCGCCATTGCCGCCGACGTAGAACCCGGTCCAGCTCCAGACCGGATCGACCATGACCGGAGCCTTCACATAGGGCCTTGCCGCCAGGTCAGCAGCCATTGCACCCGTCGCGAACAGCGACATCGCCGCTGCCAGTCCAATCACGATCCGCTTCATGAAAATTCCCTTTCCGCACAAATTCGTGATGAAAACATAAGCTGGGGGGCGCCCAAGGGCTGTGCCGGGGCAGCAACAACCGGAAACAATCTGGGTGTGTCATACCTAGGACCAGGACGACATGGCGCCTATAGGTCTGACTCCAGAGAGGATTTCCGCCTACCGCGGCGCCGGCCTGGGCCCCTGCGACAATCCGACGCGGGACAGCAAAGCGTCGATCACAGGCCAGAACAGCAGCACAATCGCCAGGGTCGTGATCGAGCCGACCAGGCCGTTCGACCAGAACACCTTCAGGTTGCCGCCGGAGCCGATCATCGACAGGCGGAAGGCATCCTCGGCCCGGTTGCCGAGCACGAGCGCCAGGGTGAACGGCGCAAGCGGAATGCCGATCTTCTTGAAGACGTAGCCGACGACGCCGAAACCGAGCATCAGCCAGATGTCGAACATCGCGTTCTGGATCGCATAGGCGCCGATCGCGCAGGAGACCACGATCATGGGCGCCACCGCGGCGAACGGCACGCGCAGGATCGAGGCGAAGATCGGCACCGTCGTCAGCACCAGCACGAGGCCGACGACGTTGCCGAGATACATCGAGGCGATCAGGCCCCAGACGAAGTCCTTGTGCTCGACGAACAGCAGCGGGCCGGGATTGAGGCCCCACACCATCAGGCCGCCGAGCAGGATCGCTGCGGTGCCGGAGCCGGGAATGCCGAGCGCCAGCATCGGCAGCAGCGCCGCGGTGCCGGAGGCATGCGCCGCGGTCTCGGGCGCGAACACGCCCTCGATGCGGCCCTTGCCGAAGCTCTCGGGATCCTTCGAGAAGCGCTTGGCGAGGTTATAGCCCATGAAGGACGCCGCGATCGCGCCGCCCGGGGTGATGCCGAGCCAGCAGCCGATGAAGGAGGAGCGCAGCAGCGTCACCCAGTATTTCGGCAGGTCCTTCCACACGCTCAGCACGACGCGCAGCGAGATGCTGGCGGCATGTCCGCGCAGCGCCAGGCGCTCCTCCATCGTCAGCAGGATCTCGCTGATGCCGAACAGGCCGATGACGGCGACGAGGAAGTTGATGCCGCGGAGCAGCTCGGCCGAGCCGAAGGTCATGCGCAGATTGCCCGACACGGTGTCCATGCCGATGCCTGCGAGCAGGAGCCCCAGCGACATCGAGATGACCGTCTTGTGCTTGGCCTCGCGCCCGAGGCCGACGAAGGAGCAGAAGGTCAACAGATAAACCGCGAAGAACTCCGGCGGGCCGAACTTCAGCGCAAAGGACGAGATCATCGGCGCGAGGAAGGTGATCAGGAGCACCGCGACCAGCGAGCCGATGAAGGACGACGTGAACGCCGCGGTCAGCGCCTCCGCCGCCCTGCCCTGCTGCGCCATCGGATAGCCGTCGAACGTGGTCGCGACCGACCAGGCCTCGCCCGGAATGTTGAACAGGATCGAGGTGATCGCGCCGCCGAACAGCGCCCCCCAGTAGATGCAGGACAGCATCACGATCGCCGAGGTCGGATCCATCGTGAAGGTGAGCGGCAGCAGGATCGCGACGCCATTGGGGCCGCCGAGACCGGGCAGCACGCCGACGAAGATGCCGAGCACCAGCCCGACCATCATCAGCAGCAGCGTCTTCCACGTCAGCAGGACGGCGAAGCCGTGAAGCAGGAGACCGAAAGCTTCCATCGCGGGTCAGCCTAACGGCCGAAGGCCGCTTCGAGCGGCCCTTTCGGCATGATGACGTCGAAGGCGACGTCGAAGGTGACGAACATGATCGCCGTGAACAGGAAGGCGGTGAGCAGCGACTTCCACAGCGCGATCTTGCCGACCAGGCGCATGAAGCCCGCGATCAGGAGGAAGCTCGCGACATAGAGGCCGAGGAACTGCGTCACCAGGCAGAACAGCAGCGTCGGCACGAACACCGCCATGACGCGGCGGGCCTGCGCGCGCGTGACGAAGGTCTCAGCTTCCTTGCGATGCGCGGCGAGCGCCACGACCAGGCCATAGAGACTGCCGCCGCCGAGAATGACGGAGAGGTAGAACGGGAAATAGCCGGGCTCGGGCCCGGTCGAATCCCAGGACGCGCCGGTGCGCCAATTGTCGTAGCCGAGCGTGGCGGCGAGCGCGAACAAGACAAGGCAGACGACGATCTCGATCGTGCCGGAGCTGACGACGGATGGCGAATCGTCCTCGGGCGCGGTCGGATCGTCGACGACGATTTCAAGATCGGTTTGGGACATGAACTCTGGTGCAAGTCTGGGAATTATTTACCTCTCCCCATTCTTGCGGGGAGAGGTCGGCGCGAAGCGCCGGGTGAGGGGCTCTCTCCACAGGCTCGACTCGTGGAGAGAGCCCCTCACCCCTGCCCTCTCCCCGCAACAACGGGGAGAGGGAGAAGAGAGACCGCTTACTTCGCGACGAACCCGGCTTCCGTCATCAGCGCCTTGTTGGTTGCATCGTCTTCCTCGAGGAATTGCACCATGTCCTTGCCGGTGATGAAGATCGGCTTAAGCGCCTGCTTCTCCATGTAGTCCTTGTACTCCGCGGTCTGCGTCACCTTGTGGAAAAGCTCGACATAGAATGCCTGCTGCTCCGGCGTGACCTTGCCGGGCAGGAACATCGCGCGCAGCATCAGGTACTGGACGTCGATGCCCTCCTCCTTGCAGGTCGGGATGTCGGCCCAGGACTGGGTATCCGTCACCTTGCTGGTGTAGGAGATCCGCTCCTTGTCGAACACGCAGAGCGGCCGCACCTGGCCCGCGCGCCAGACTTCGAGGTTTTCGGACGGGTTGTTGACGTTGGATTCGGTGTGGTTGCCGACGAGCTGGGTCGCCGCCTCGCCGCCGGACTTGTAGGGCAGATAGGAGAATTTCGCGCCGGTCTTCTGCTCGAGGAAAATGGTCAGCACATGATCCTCTCGCTTGGAGCCGGTGCCGCCCATCTTGAACGGCGCGCTCGCCGCCTTCGCGGCCGCGACGAATTCCTTCACCGACTTCGGACCCGCGCTGTTGTCCCACAGCACGAACTGGTCGAGCGCGATCACCGAGACCGGGGTCAGCTCACGCCAGTTGAACGGGATCTTGGCCGACAGCGGCAGCATGTAGATCAGCGAATAGGCGATCAGCACCTTGTTCGGATCGCCCTCGCTGGACTTCATGTACATCAGCGCTTCCGCGCCCGATGCGCCGCCCTTGAGCGAGACCACGATCGGCTGCTTCATCAGATTGTTCTTCTGGATGGCCGCCTGCATCATCCGCGCCATCTGGTCGGAGGCGCCGCCGGCGCCCGCCGCAACCACGATCTCGACGGGTTTGGCCGGCTCCCAGCCGGCAAAGGCCGGCGCGCCGCAAAGCACGGCCGCCAGCGTGACCGCGGCCTTCATTCCATGTCCCACAGCGCGTCTTCCCTATGTTCTTGTTCGGATTGGAAATTCAAAGATGAATTCCGCCGCCATTGTGCTGGCGAATCCGGCCGAGTTCAAGCTGTCCGATGTCATCCCTCTTATGACTTTGGAATGAGATTGGGAATGACGCAAAAAGCGCGGGCCCCTTTCGGGACCCGCGCCTCGGCTTCGGGAAGCTCGCCCGCCGCGGCCTACACGACCAGTATGTCGTGCTGGTTGAGCATCACGCCGGCCTGGACGCTGAGCAGGGCAACCGCCGCTCCCTGCGTCCCGTCGGCGCTGTAGTAGAGCGTCTGGTTTGCCGTGTCGAAATGGAACTGGGAGAAGCCCGAGAGCACGTCGTCACCGGAGGTCTCGAACGTCACGTTAGTCCCCGCCGTCAACCCGCCACCGAAGCCGCTCGCAGAGACGGCGATACGGTCCTGCTCGGTGGTGTTGTTGAAGTCGCTGACCGCGCTCGGTCCGGACGGCTGGAGGAAGGCGAAGATGTCATTGCCGCCGCCGCCGGTCATGACATTGCCGCTGGCCGTGGCGATCAGCACGTCGTTGCCGCCGCCTCCGCTCATCGTCTCGGTCCCGTTGCTGGCGATCAGGATGTCGTCACCGCCGGTGCCGGTCAGCGCGGTCGCGCCGGCCGCGTTGTTCATGATTGTGGCGGTCGCGGTGTTGGACGAGGTCGTCATCCCGTCGGAGGCCGTGTAGCTGAACGAGCCGCCGAGCGTTGCGTCATCGCCGAAGAAGGCATCCCCCAACTTGAAGGCACTGCCGCCCGAGCTCGTCGTGATGCTGCCGAGCGAAAGATGGTCGATGGTGTCGGGGTCGGTGTCGTTCAGGGCGAGCGCCCAGTTCGGGATCTGCACCGTTGCATTCGTTCCGACATCGGTGATCACCGTTTCGCTGACCGCAGTCGGCGCATCGTTGGTGCCGTTGAGGGTGACGGTGACGTCCTGCGTCGTCGACCCGCCATTGTCGTCGGCAATGGTCACGAAATAATCCTGCGTCAGCGTCTGCCCCTGCGCCAGGAACTGGATGTCGGAATTGTCGACCGTGAAGTGCCAGGCCACGGATCCGGTGCCGCCCGCCTCGCTGACCGGATCGAGCGAGAACGTGCCAACGTAACCGCTGCCGTTCGGCAGGAAGCTCGCGCTGTGCGTATCCCCCGTCTCGGCGTCGGAGAACGACAGCGAGCCCGCCGTGGATTCGGTTGCCGGTCCCGTCGCCGGATTGACGTTGACGGAATCGAGGATCATGCCGGAGGAATCGTCCTCGTAGGAAAACAGCAGCTCCGTCGAGGACAGGGCGGCGTCGCCGATGAGATCGAAGGAATAGTGGTTGACGCCGGCCGGCACCTGACTGAGCGACAGGATCGTCGCGCCGTCCCACGACATCGAGAACGGCGTGTTGACGCCCTCGGCATCGCCAACGAGATCGAAGCTGACGAAATAGTGCTGGCCGGGCGTGGTCGCGACATTCTGCGACAGCGTCTCCGGGCCGCCGCTCGTCGGCAGGAGCTCGGCCGAATAGTGGCCGAAGCTGCCGCCGAACTCCAGCTGCGCCACGTGGATGTGGCTGCCGCTCACCGTCCAATCGGCAAGATTGCCGGTCTCGAAATCGCCGTTCAGGATCACCGGCGGACCTGCGTCTTCGGTGACCGATCCGCTGAGATTGGCCGATGTGACCAGCGGCTTGTCGTTGGCTCCCGCGATGTCGAAAGTCAGGGTGGTCGAGGCCAGATTGCCCTGGCCGTCATCGACCGTGAAGGTGAACTGATCGGTGACGTCGTCGCCGGCGTGCAGCGCGTCGACCGACGAATCCGCCACATAGCCGTAGGACCCGTCGGCGTTGAGTACCAGCGTTCCGTGCGCGCCGGCCACCGAATGGCCGACATTGGCGGCGCTGCCGTTGACCTCGGTGACGGTCCGCGGCGTGCTCAGGTCGACCGGCTGGTTGACGTCGAAGAGGGCGCCGGTTGCGAGTGCCACACCGGCATCGGGGCCGTCGGTATCGGATATGGCAACGGCTACCGGCGTCAAGACCAGCGGATCGGCCGCACCGTCGATGGTCACGGTGACGATCTGGGTCGCGTTGGTGAAGCCGTCCCAGACGTTGACGTCATATTGCACCGTCAGCGTCTCGCCGACGCTGAGGAAGTCGAGATCGGCGTCGGCGATGCTAAAAGTCCAGTCGATGCCGCCGATTCCGGTCCCGGTGGAATCATTCAGCACCGTCGAGAGCGCCGACTGGAGGTCCACCAGCGTCTGGCCGGGGATGGCGAAACTGTTGGCCGACCACACCGCCGAATCCACCACCACGCTGACCGAATGCGTATCCGCCAGATCGACGTCGTTGAAGCCCAGCGTTCCCGTCGGCACCGGGCTCGTGGTGTCCGGCGATTGCGATCCGGTCACGCCCGGCTGCTCGGACAGCGAAGCCGATCCCGGTCCGCTGGTCATGACGGGCCCATCGTTGGCGCCGGTGATGACGACGGAGACGGTCTGCGTCGAGCTGGTCGAGCCGTCGGCGACCTTGATGTCGTAGTTCACCGTCAGCGTCTCATTGAACGCAAGATAATCGAGGTCCTGGTCGGCGATCGCGAAATTCCAATCGATGCTGCCGGTGCCGGTGCCCGTGGAATCGTGCAGCGTGGTCGTCAGCGCGGCGGCAAGGTGTGCCTGCGTCGCGGCCGGCGGTGTCGGCCCCGAGGTCGAGTCGAGCGTGACGGTCACGGTGTGCGTGTCGCTGGTGTCCTGGTCGGTGAAAGCGAGCGTGCCGGCCGGAATCGTCGGCGTCGTATCGGGCGCGGACGAGCCCGTGGTTGCATCCTGCTCGGCCACGGTGGAGGATTCCGGATCGCTTGTGATCACGACGGGATGGTTGGTGCCGAGGATCGTGATGGTGACGTCCTGGGTGGTGGAGCCGCCTTGACCGTCGTCGACCGCAACGTGATAGACGAGCTTGAGTGTCTCGCCGCCGTTGAGGAAATTGGCGGAGGAATTGGGAAATGCGAAATTCCAGTCGACCTCGCCGATCACGTGGCCGGTCGAATCCTGAAGCGAGGTGCCGAACGCAGCCAGCAGCTGCGCATCGGTCAGGGGTATCGAACCGCCGCCCGAGCGGGTCGCCGTAACCGTCGTCGAGACGGTATGCGCGTCGGCGAGGTCGATGTCGGCGAAGACCAGGCTGTCATGCGCGGTGAGATCGCCGGTCGGACTGACATTTTGATCCTCGACGAGAGCGGCCGATTCCGGGCACGACAGGAACACCGGCTTGTCGTTGGTGCCGACCACGGTCACCGCGACCGTCTGGGTCGAGATCCCGCCGGCATGGTCGTCGAGCTGCACCGTGTAGGTGATGTCGAGATGCTGGCCCGCCGCGAGATAGTCGAAGGCGAGATCGGGCGCCGAGAAGGTGGTGTTGATGGTGCCGGTCGAGGAACCGGACGTCTTGACGACGTTGTCGACGTGGAAGAACGCCATCAGCTCGGCGTTGCCGAGCGAACCGGGCAAGAGGCCCGCGGTGGCGCCGGAAGCGGACACGCCGATCACGGTCGCGGTGTGCCCGGTGTTGGTGAGATCGTCGTCGGTGAAGGTGAGCGCCACGTGAACCGTATCGGGCCAGAGCGACAGCGTCTGGTTGGTCTGCTCGGTGACGGTCGCGGCCGCCGTCATGTTGATCACCGGCTTGTCGTCGGTGCCGGTGATGGTGATCTTGACGGTCTGGATCGCGAAGCCGCCATGGTTGTCGGAGACCTTGACGTCGTAGGTCAGGACCAGCGTCTGGTTCTTGGCGAGGAAGTCGAAATCCTGGTCCTGGTCGCTGAAGCTCCATTTGAGCTGGCCGTTGCCGTTTGAATCGCTCAGGATCTGCGATTGCATCGCAGTCTGAAAATGCGCAAGCGAGGTCGCAGGAATGATCGTCCCATTGGACAGCACCGCGGACTGCAGCGTCGACGACGTCGTATGGGTGTCGGTCTTGTCGCTGTCCTTGAAGCTCATCGTTCCGGAGAGCGAGTGCAGCGTGGTCGAGTCGTCCAGATTGGCGAATTCGGTGAAGCTGCCCGCCGCGGATGACGAGGTGAAAATCGGCGTGTGATTGGTCATGGAAAAATCCCTGCCTGCGTTGCCATGAAGGCGTCACCGCACGAGCACGCGGCGGCGCGACTAATCGGTCCGAGAGATCAGACGTGGCTTAAGAGTCGTGACTCAACAGTCTTGATTCGCTTGGCTTGTTCGCGAGGCCGTGCCTGGCGTGGGGATGGTGAGCAGCAATGAATTCTGGCGCGGTTCGCGTCGACGAAACTTACTTCGCTACTTTTTCAGTTCAATTTCAGTTCAATGACGTCCGGTTGCAGGACGATCGGCCGGAACGCTTCACACAAATCACGTCACTCGATGCGATCGGCCGCTCGGAAAAACGAGACGGTGGAATGCAACCTTCGCGATCTTATGCCCGAGCTTGTCATGCCGTCAACGTGAACGCGTAGGTGCGGGCGCACACAATCGCGGTTCCGGGGACCGGAACCGATTGAAAGGTTTGTGACAATTTGGATTACGCGAAACGACTGACGATTGGCGTCCGCAATCGCTTCGGCTTTCGCGCAGCCTGTGAAGGCGGGCGAAAGAGCCGACGGTACGGGCTACTTGCCCTTCCAGTTCGGCGCGCGCTTGTTGAGGAAGGCGTCCATGCCCTCGCGGAAATCTTCGCTCATGTAGGCCTTGAGGATCAGGTCCTCGCCCTCTTCGCGCGACAGCGTGCGGCGGATGCGGCGGACCGCTTCCTTGGTCGCTTCGAGCGTGAGCGGCGCGTGACTCGCGACGAGCTTTGCGGTCTCGTCGGCGCGGCGCTGAAGCGTCTCGACGTCGGGCACGACCTCGTTGAGCAGGCCGAGCGCCAGCGCCTCCGGCGCCTCGACCAGCCGCGCCTTGAAGATCATATCCTTGGTGCGGGCAGGTCCCACCAGCGAGACGACGCGGCTGATGTTGGACATCGACAGGCAGTTGCCGAGCGTGCGCGCGATCGGAAAGCCGATGCGCGTCGTCTCAGTCCCGATGCGGAGGTCACAGCAGGCCGCGATGCCGGCGCCGCCGCCGGTGCAGGCGCCGGCGATCGCCGCGATCACAGGCACGCGGCACTGCTCGAGCGTGCCGAGCACGCGGTCGATGCGGGCCTCGTAATCAAGCGCGTCCTGCGCGGTCTTGAAGGCGCGGAATTGCGAGATGTCGGTGCCGGAGGCGAACGCCTTGTCCCCGGCGCCGGTCAGGATCAACGCCTTGATCGAGCGGTCGGCGTTGATCTCCTGGCAGATCTCCGCCATGCGGTCATACATGGCGAAGGTCATTGCATTGCGCGCCTGGGGGCGGTTGAAGGTGATCCGCGCGATGCCGTCCTGGACGGAGTAGAGCAGGTCTTCGTTCGTCGTCGTCGGTGCGTTCATCGCGCGCTCACTTTCTAGGTTAGTTTCGGGCCACCTGGGCCTTTAAGCCACCTGGGCCTTGGCCATCGGCACCACGTCGCGTCCCTTGAGGACGTCCATGGCCGCCAACACGCCGCCGCTTCGGTGCGGAATCTTTGCAAGATCCAGGCCCATCTCGACGCCGGCGAGCGTGCCCATCAGCATCAGATCGTTGAAATGGCCGATATGGCCAATGCGGAACACCTTGCCCTTGACCTTGTTCAGGCCCGTGCCGAGCGACATGTCGAAGTTTTCCAGCACCACCTTGCGGAAGGCGTCGGCATCGTGTCCGTCAGGCACGCGCACGCCGGTCAGCGCCGGCGAATGCGCGGCGGGATCGGCGCATTGGGTCTCCAGGCCCCAGACCTTGACCGCGGCGCGGGTCGCAGCGCTGTGGCGCTTGTGCCGGGACCAGACGTTCTCCAGCCCCTCCTCCTCCAGCATCTTCACCGCCTCGCGCAGGCCGTAGAGCAGATTGGTCGCGGGCGTATAGGGGAAGGTGCCGAGCTTGTTGAAGCTGATGACTTCCTGCCAGTCCCAATAGGAGCGCATGCCCGGATTGGCCTTCGCCACAGCGAGCGCCTTCTCCGAGACGGCGTTGAAACCGAGACCCGGCGGCAGCATCAGGCCCTTCTGGGAGCCCGCGACCGAGACGTCGATGCCCCAGGCATCGTGCTCATATTCCATCGAACCGAGGCCCGAGATGGTGTCGACCATGAGGAGGGCCGGATGCTTGACGCGGTCGAGCAGCTTGCGCACCTCCAGCGGCGGGGTCACACAGCCGGTCGAGGTCTCGTTGTGGACGACGCAGACCGCCTTGATCGTGTGCTGCTTGTCGGCGGCAAGGCGCTTCTCGATCTCGGCGAGATCGGCGCCGTGGCGCCAGTCGCTCGGGATGAAGTCGACGTCGAGCTTGAACTTGTCGGCGATGCCGCGCCACAGCACGGCGAACTGGCCGGTCTCGCACATCAGGACCTTGTCGCCGGCCGAGAGCACGTTGACCATCGCCGCTTCCCAGGCGCCGGTGCCGGACGAGGGGAAGATGATCACGGGCTGCTTGGTGCGGAACACGCGCTGCATGCCGGCGAGGACGGCGAAACCGAGCTCGGCGAACTCCGGACCGCGATGGTCCAGCGTCGGCATGTCCATCGCCCGCAGCACCCGGTCGGGCACGTTGGTCGGTCCTGGAATCTGTAAGAAATGCCTTCCAGTATGCACGGTCATCGGCGTCCTTCCCGGTCTAGCCTTGGTTTTGATGGCCGCCGAATAGCACCATTTGACCGGCTTGTCCCCTCTCCAAAGGGCGACTCCCATGCAGAAGCGGCGGACCTCCGCCGCCCCCTACTCCGCGGCCACCACCTTGCCGGACGGGAGAGGCTCCTCGGCCTCCGCCGCGCGCGAGCGGCGAGCGGCCGCGTGTGCCATGGGGCCCGCATCCCTCCCTGATCACTTCCTATGATTTCGGCCGCGTGTCCCGCGCGGCCTTAAGTGCCGACCACTTTCAGATGCGGCGACGCATTGCCCTGCGGACGCTGCTCCAGCAGCTTCATCGCGACATCGACGCCGCCTGAGCGGTGCGGCACGCCCGCGACCGACAGGCCCATCTCGACGCCGGTGAGCGCACCGAGCAGCGTCAGCGCATTGCATTCGCCGAGATGGCCGATCCGGAAGACCTTTCCGGCGACCTTCGACAGGCCCGAGCCGAGCGACATGTTGTAATTGTCGAGCACGATCTTGCGGAACTGGTCGGCATCATGTCCCGGTGGCATGAGCACCGCGGTGAGCACCGGCGAGAATTCCGCCGGCTCCCGGCAAAGGATCTCGAGCCCCCAATGATTGACGGCGGCGCGTGTCGCGGCAGCCAGCCGCTGATGGCGCGCGAACACGTTCTCGAGCCCTTCTTCGAGCAGCATCGCGATCGCCTCACGCAGGCCGTAGAGCAGATTGGTCGCGGGTGTGTAGGGGAAGAAGCCGTTGGCGTTGGGCTTGAGCATCTCCTCCCAATCGAAATAGGAGCGCGGCATCCTGTTGGTCTTCGCAGCGGCGCGCGCCTTCTCCGAGATCGCGTTGAAGCCGAGGCCGGGCGGCAGCATAAAGCCCTTCTGCGAGCAGCTGACGCTGACGTCGACCTTCCACTCGTCGTGGCGGTAGTCGACCGAGCCGAGCGAGGAGATGGTGTCGACCATCAGAAGCGCCGGATGGCCCGTGCGGTCGATCGCAGCACGGATCTCGCCGATGCGGCTGGTCGCGCCGGTCGAGGTCTCGTTGTGCACGACCATCACGGCCTTGATCGCGTGCGCCTTGTCCTCGGTGAGTTTTGCTTCGACCACCGCCGGGTCGGCGCCGCGGCGCCAATCGCCGGGCACGAAATCGACATCGATACCGAAGCGGCCCGCCATTTGCCGCCACAGCGTGGCGAAATGGCCGGTCTCGACCATCAGCACCTTGTCGCCCGGCGACAGCGTGTTGACGATCGCCGCCTCCCAGGCGCCGGTCCCCGACGAGGGGAAGATCACGACCGGACCGGCGGTCTGGAAGATTTTTTGGCTGCCTTCGAGCACGGCGCGGCCGAGCTCGCCGAATTCCGCGCTCCGGTGATCGATGACGGGCATGTCCATGGCGCGCAGGACGCGGTCGGGGACGGGGCTTGGGCCCGGAATCTGAAGAAAATGGCGTCCCTGATGCATGAAAACCTCCCTGTCGGCGGGTTATGGCCGGCCCTGCGAGCTATTTTGCATTCATTTTTTGTCCTTTCAATCGAAATTTGGTATTCGATTGTGGACGTCGACGCGATCAAACGGGCAAACTACTGTGCTGCAAATGAAATCCACGATTCCCGACACCGGGGTTCCGATCGCCCCGCCCGCCGGCAACGGCGGCGACCGCCAGGAGGCCTCGCTCCATGGCGAGATCCTGCTGCGGCTGCGCGACTATGTGGTCGAGGGCAATATCGCCGAGGGCGCGCGCGTTCCCGAGCGCCGGCTCTGCGAAATGTTCGGCATCTCCCGCACGCCCTTGCGCGAGGCCTTGAAGGTGCTCGCCGCCGAGGGGCTGATCGAGCTATTGCCCAACCGCGGCGCACGCGTCCGCCAGCTCAGCCAGCGCGACCTCGAGGAGCTGTTCGACGTGATGGCGGGACTGGAGGGCCTCGCCGGGCGCCTCGCCTGCGAAGCCATCACGGATGAGGAAATCACCGCGATCGAGCAGCTGCATTACGAGATGTACGGCCACTATCTGCATCGCGACATGCACGGCTATTTCCAGACCAACCAGCGCATCCACGAGAGCATCGTCGCGGCCGCCCGCAACGAGACGCTCAGGACCGCCTACGCCAATTTCGCCGGCCGGATCCGCCGTGTCCGCTACTCCGCCAATTTCGCCCGCAAGCGGCAGCGCTGGGCGGAAGCGATGCGCGAGCACGAGGCCATCCTTGATGCGTTGCGCCGGCGCGCCGCAAGTGAGCTCAGCGACATCCTGTTCCAGCACCTGCGCAACAAGCGGAGTGCGGCGATCGATCACCTGACCGAGCCCCAAGGCGAGGCGCCCGCCTCGCCTTGAGGGTCAGCCGGCTTGCTCATTTTGAATTCATAATATAATCGGTCGTGAACAATAATGGATAACTCAGCAAGGCTGAGCCACCTCGCTGGATCAGTCCGGGATCAGGGATGACAAACGCCTCCACGCTCGAACGACGCCTGCGCGCGGACATGACCGGCGACGTGCTGTTCGACGGCTTCAGCCGCGGCCGCTATGCCACCGACGCCTCGTTCTACCAGATCATGCCGGCTGGCGTGGTCGTGCCCAGGACCATGGACGAGGCGCTGCGGGCGCTGGCGATCGCCCGCGACGAGGGATTGAAGGTCACCCCGCGCGGCGGCGGCACCTCGCAATGCGGCCAGACCGTCAATGACGGCCTCGTGGTCGATCTCTCGAAGCACCTGAACCGGATCCTGTCGCTCGACGTCGAGGGCCGCACCTGCGTGGTCGAGCCCGGCATCGTGCTCGACGACCTCAACCGCCAGCTCAAGAAGCACGGCCTGTGGTTTCCGGTCGACGTCTCCACGGCCTCGCGCGCGACGATCGGCGGCATGGCCGGCAACAATTCCTGCGGCGGCCGCAGCTTGCGCTACGGCACCATGCGCGACAACACGCTGTCGATGGAGGCCGCACTCGCCGACGGCACGCTGGCGCACTACGGCGAGGTGTCGCGCGATCTTTCCGACGTCGATCCCGGCAACGGCGCCCGCGCGCTGTTCCGCGACATGCTCGATCTCGGCACGCGCGAGGCCGAGGAGATCGCGGCCCGCTTTCCAAAAGTGCAGCGCCGCGTCGGCGGCTACAATCTCGATGCGCTGGTGCCGCGCAATGCGCGCAACAACATGGCGCACCTTCTCGTCGGCTCCGAGGGGACCCTGGCCTTCACCACCAAGGTCGAGCTGAAGCTGTGGCCGGTGATCCGCAACAAGGCGCTCGGCATCTGCCATTTCGGCAGCTTCTACGAGGCGATGGACGCGGCCCAGCATCTGGTCAAGCTCAAACCGATCGCGGTCGAGCTGGTCGACCGCACCATGCTCGCGCTCGGCCGCGACATCGCGATGTTCCGGCCCATCATCTCCACCGCCATCAAGGGCGATCCGGATGCCGTGCTGGTGGTCGAATTCGCGGAGGAGGACCAGGCGGACAACCTCGTCCGCCTCAAGCAGCTCGGCGAGCTGATGGGCGATCTCGGCTTCGGCTGGAGCAAAGACAAGCGCAAATGGGGCGGCGTGGTCGAGATCACCGAGCCGGCGCTGCAGGGCGGCATCGCCGATTTCCGCGCCGCCGGCCTCAACGTCATGATGTCGATGAAGGACGCAGGCAAGCCGGTTTCCTTCGTCGAGGACTGCGCGGTGCCGCTGCCGCATCTGGCCGACTACACCGCGCGGCTGAACGAAGTCTTCGCCAAGCACGGCACCAGCGGCACGATGTACGCCCATGCCTCCGAAGGCTGCCTGCATGTGCGTCCCGTGCTGAACTTGAAGCTGGAGAAGGACGTCAAGGCGATGCGGGCCATCGCCGAAGAGGCCTTCGCGCTGGTGCGCGAGTACAAGGGCTCGCATTCCGGCGAGCATGGCGACGGCCTGGTGCGCTCCGAATTCCATGCGACGATGTTCGGCGAACGCCTCGTCGCCGACTTCAGGGAAGTGAAGCAGCGCTTCGATCCCGACGGCGTGCTCAACCCCGGCAAGATCGTCGATGCCCCGAAGATGGACGACCGCTCGCTGTTCCGCTACCGGCCGGACTATCGCGTCGGCGAGTTGAACACGAAGCTCGACTGGTCCGCATGGCCCGGCGCGGGCGGCGGTTTCCAGGGCGCGGTCGAGATGTGCAACAACAACGGCGCCTGCCGCAAGCTCGAGGGCGGCGTGATGTGCCCGTCCTACCGCGCGACGCGCAACGAGAAGGATGTCACGCGCGGGCGCGCCAATACGCTACGCCTTGCGATCTCCGGCCAGCTCGGGCCCGATGCGCTCTCCTCCGACGAGATGATGGAGACGCTGAAACTCTGCGTCTCCTGCAAGGCCTGCCGCCACGAATGCCCGACCGGCGTCGACATGGCCAAGATGAAGATCGAGGTGCTGGCCGCGCGCGTCACCTCCCACGGCCTGACGCTGCGCGACCGGCTGGTCGGCTATCTGCCCCGTTATGCCGGCCTCGCGGCGCGCTTCGCGCCGCTGGCGAATTTACGCAACCGCAGTCCGCTGCTGCGAAAGCTGTTCGAGCGCTTTGCCGGCATCAGCGCACGCCGCGCCCTGCCCGCTTTCCGCAGCGACGTGTTCGTGCCGCCTGCGGAAACGGTTGGTCCGGAGGCCGGCCGCGAGGTGGTGCTTTTCGCCGACACGTTCAACCGCATCTACGAGCGCGAGAATCTCGACGCCGCGCTGCGCGTGCTCACGGCCGGCGGCTACCGCGTGCACATGCCGAAGCCCGCGAGCGGCAGCCGGCCGCTGTGCTGCGGCCGCACCTTCCTGTCCGCCGGACTCGTCGACGAAGCGAGGTCCGAGCTCGACCAGATCGTCGCCGCCTTCGCGCCCTTTGCCGCGCGCGGCGTGCCGATCATCGGCCTCGAGCCGAGCTGCCTGTTGACGCTGCGAGACGAGTTGGCTTCGCTGCGCCAGGACAATGACGCCAAGGCCGTCGGTGCCCACGCACTGACGTTCGAGGAGTTCCTGGTGCGCGAGGCCGAGGCCGGCCGGCTGCAACTGCCGCTCGGCGCCGTCGCCGACAAGGCACTTGTGCACGGCCATTGCCACCAGAAATCCTTCGGCGCGTTCAAGCCGGTCGAACAGGTGCTGCGCCTCGTCCCCGGCCTGAAGGTCGAGACCATCGAATCGAGCTGCTGCGGCATGGCCGGCGCCTTCGGCTATGGCGCCGACACGTATGACGCCTCGATCGAGATGGCCGAGCTGTCGCTGCTGCCCGCGGTGCGGCGCGCGGACCAGACCACGCTGGTCGTGGCCGACGGCACCTCCTGCCGGCACCAGATCCACGACGGCGCGCAGCGCGAGGCGCTTCACGTCGCGCGCGTGCTGGCGATGAGCCTCGATCGCGCCGAAACCAACTCCACTTCTCTCGCTGAAAAGGAAACCAGCCATGGCTGACCTCACGCTCGACACCGCCCGCAAGATCCTCGATGCCGCCTTTGCGAAGGCCGGCGAACTCAAGCTGAAGCCGCTCGTCGTCACCATCCTCGACGCCCGCGGCGTGCTCAAGATCGCCGCGGCCCAGGACGGCACCAGCCTGATGCGCGCCGAGATCGCGCACGGCAAGGCCTACGGCGCGCTCGCGCTCGGCATGGGTTCGCGCGCCCTGTTCCAGCGCGCGCAGGAGCAGGCCTATTTCATCGACGCGGTGAACACCATCGCCAGGGGCGCGCTGGTGCCGGTCCCGGGCGGCGTGCTGATCATGGACGGCACGACCTTGCTCGGCGCGGTCGGAGTTTCCGGCGACACGTCCGACAATGACGAGGCCTGCGCGGTCTCCGGCATCCAGGCAGCGGGGCTGAAGGCCAACGCGGGCTGAGGTCGCCGCTCCTGTCGTAACCCCCTTACCGACCCGTCCAGACCGGCTTGCGCTTCTCGCCGAAGGCCTTCAGCCCTTCCTTGGCGTCCTCGGTCATCGCGAGCAGCGCGATCTGGCTTTCGGTGTAGGCGATGCTCTCGTCGAACGACATCGAGGCGATCGCACGCATGGCGTATTTGCCGCGGCGGATCGCGGTCGGGGATTTGTCGACGATGCGGCCGATCAGCCAGTCGACCTTGGCATCCAGCTCGGCTGCGGGGACGACGTGGTTGAGCAGGCCAGCTGCCTGCGCCGCCTTCGCGTCGAACGGCTCGCCGGTCAGCGCCCATTCGTTGACGAGCCGCGGCGGAGCGATGGACTGCAGCAGGCTCAACACCTGCATCGGGAACACGCCTACCTTCACCTCCGGCAGGCCGAAGATGACGTGATCGGCCGCAACGGCCATGTCGGTCATGCACAGCAGGCCCATGCCGCCGGCCATGCAGACGCCGCCGACGCGCGCGATCGCCGGCTTGGTCGCGTTCTGCGACAACCGCAGCAGATCGGCATAGTCGACATTGGGCCTGGAATGATCCATCGCGAAGGCCGCGCCGGAGTTCTGCAGATCAGCTCCGGCGCAGAACGCCTTGTCGCCCGCGCCCGTCAGCACGATGACGCGGACATCCCTGTCGTCATGCGCGTCGCGATAGCCTTTGCCGATGCCGGCGATCACGTCGCCGTTCAGCGCATTGCGCTTCTCCGGCCGGTTGATGGTGATCCAGAACGCCTGCCCGCGCTTCTCGGTGATGACGCTCGTTGTGTCGGTCATGACGCCGCTTCCTTAGCTTTCCGTTTTGCTGCCATTTGCGGCAGCGCGGGCGCAAGGTGCAAGGGGCAATCTGCGGCGAGACGCCGCTTTAGCGCCTCGACACAAATATACGGGCGATCAAGGCCCGCTCAGGCGGCGACCGCTTTCCTGATCCACACCTTGTTGTCGTGGAACGCGGCCCCGCCGATCGGCGCGATGGTGTCCGCGCCCGTCAGCATGTTGATGCCGCGATCCCCGATATGGCTCTTGTTGGGATGAACGGATTCCGCGATCAGCACGCCGCGCCGCACGCCCTCGAACAGTGTGGCAATCAGCGTGGTCTCGCCGCGGGTGTTGCCGAGCGTCACCGCATCGCCGTCGGCGATGTCGAGGGAGGCTGCATCGAGGGGATGGATCATCACGCTCGCCCTGCCCTCGCGCGCCTGCGAGGACGGCGTCTCGTTGAAGGTGGTGTTGAGGAAGCTGCGCGAAGGGCTGGTCGCAAGCCTGAACGGATGAGCCTGGTCGGCGTGCTCGATCACCGCCCAATGGTCCGGCAACGAGGGCATCTTGTCGAAATCGCCCATCGTCCGGCCGAACGGCGGATGCGCCCAGTCGGCCCTGAAGTGGAATTTCCCGTCGGCATGGGCAAAACCGTCGAGATAATGCGAGGTGCGGAAGTCCGGCTGCAGGTCGCGCCAGAGATCGGCTTCGAGGCCGGCGATGTCGCCGTGGTCGCTGAGCTTCAGCGTCGCGTCGATCAATTCGCGCGGCGTCAGCTCGAAACCCGGATGCGTCGCGTCAAGCCGCGGCGCCAGCGCCTGCAACAGCTGGTGGTTGGAGCGGCACTCGCCGGGCGGGTCGATCAGCTTCGGGCCGACCGAGATGTGCTGGTGGCCGCCGCCGTAATAGAGATCGTCATGCTCCATGAACATCGTCGCCGGCAACACGATGTCGGCCATCTGCGCCGTCTCGGTCATGAATTGCTCGTGCACCGCGACGAACAGATCCTCGCGCGCGAATCCCTGCCGCACCAGCGCCTGCTCCGGCGCCACCGTCATCGGGTTGGTGTTCTGGATCAGCATCGCCTTGACCGGCCCCTTTCCGAGCAGGGCCTCGGCATCGCCGGTAAGGATGCGGCCGATCTGCGACTGGTCGAGCGCGCGCGTGGTCTGGTCGATCGCGTCGTGGGCTTCGATGAGCGATTCGTCGAAGTGCCACAACGCGTAATTGTTGAAGAAGGCGCCGCCGCCTTCATATTGCCAGGCGCCGGTCACCGCGGGAATGCAGAGTGCCGCATGCATCTGCGTCGCGCCGTTGCGCGAGCGGGTGAAACCGTAGCCGAGCCGGAAGAAGGTCCGCTGGGTCTCGCCGACCAGTTTGGCAAACGCCTCGATCTCGGACACCGGCACGCCTGTGATCGCGGAGGCCCATTCCGGCGTCCGGGTCTTCAGATGCGCCTCGAGCTCGGCGGGGCAATCGGTGTATTTGTCCATGTAGGCGCGGTCGGCATGGCCGTCGCGGAACAGGACATGCATCACGCCGCAGGCAAAGGCACCGTCGGTGCCGGGACGCAGGAGGATCTTGATGTCCGCCTGCTTCATGGTCTCGTTGTCGTAGATGTCGACCGCCGCGATTTTCGCGCCGCGCTCCTTGCGCGCACGGGCGGCGTGCGTCATCACGTTGACCTGCGTGTTGACGGGATTGGTGCCCCAGATCACCACGAGATCGGACACTGCCATCTCGCGCGGATCGACGCCGGCGATCTTGCCGGTGCCGATCGCAAAGCCGATGCGCCCGACATTGGCGCAGATGGTCTGATAGAAGCGCGAGTATTTCTTCACATGCGTGAGGCGGTTGAGGCCGTCGCGCATCACCAGCCCCATCGTCCCGGCGTAGTAATAGGGCCAGATCGATTCCGCGCCGAACTCGCGCTCGGCCTGATTGAAGCGGTTGGCGATCTCGTCGAGCGCCTCGTCCCAGGAGATCCGCACGAACTGCCCGGAGCCCTTCGGCCCGGTGCGGCGCATCGGATAGATCAGCCGCTCGGGGTGATGGATGCGCTCGGCATAGCGGGCGACCTTGGCGCAGACGACGCCGGCCGTATAGGTCTGCTTCTTCGAACCGCGAACGCGGCCGATGTTGCGGCCTTCGACCACCTCGACATCGAGGGCGCAGGCCGACGGGCAATCATGCGGACAGGTCGAATGGCGGATTTCGATCTTGGCGTGCTGGTTCATGCCCGATTTCGTAACACCAAAATACCGGTCCGCCGAGGGCATTTATCCGGCAATGCCCATGCGATTTGCTCAAACCACATGCGACGCGGGTTCCTGCCGCGGCCGCGAAATACGGCCCGGTCACACCGAAACCGGCCCGATATTCCCGGCACGATCGGCCAAGTGAGGCGTCGACAGTCCGCATCCCCTGCCGCTACAGTGCCGGCCAACAAGAACGATATCAGGGAGGTGGGTGTGACGGCCCGACAACTCATGCTGGCGCTGGCCGCCGGTCTGCTCACCACATTTCCCGCAGCTCCGTCCCTGGCACAGGACTATCCCACCCACGCGGTGCGGATCGTCGTGCCCTTCGGCGCCGGCGGGCCGGCCGATGTCGCCGCCCGGCTGATCGGCAACGTGCTCCAGGAGAGCTTTGGCCAGCCCTTCGTGATCGAGAACCGCACCGGCGCGGGCGGGGTCATCGGCACGGTCGAAGCGGCGAAGTCGCCGGCCGACGGCTACACGCTGCTCATGATGTCCAACACCCAGACCGCGAACGAATCGCTGCTGACGCCGAACCAACGCAAATACGAGCTGATGCGCGACCTCGCACCGATCGCGCCGGTGAACTATTCCGATCTCGTCATCGTGGTGAACCCGCAGGTTCCGGCGAAGACGCTGCAGGAGTTCATCGCGCTCGCCAAGGCGCAGCCGGGCAAGCTGAACTACGCCTCCTCCGGCCAGGGCACGCCCTATCACATGGCCGGCGAGCTGTTCAAAGCGATGGCGGGCATCAACCTGGTCCACGTGCCCTACCGCAACAGCGGCGAGGCGCGCAGCGGCGTGATCGGCGGGCAGGTGCAGATGATGATCGACGCGGTGCCGGCGATGGCGCCGAACATCGCCGAGAACCAGGTCCGCGCCCTCGCCACCACCGGCAAGCAGCGCTCTGCGGTACTGCAAAGCGTGCCGACCGCGATCGAGGGCGGCGTACCCGGCTACGAGGCGACGATCTGGCTTGGCCTGATGGCACCGACCGGCACGCCGAAGCCAATCATCGACAAGCTGAACGCTGCCGTGAACGCAATGGTGAAGCGGCCCGACATCGTCAAGCTATGGACTGAGCAGGGTGCCGTGCCCATGTCGATGACGCCGACGGAGTTCGACAAGTTCCTGCGCGGCGATATCGAGAAATGGGCCGACGTCGTCAAGAAGTTCGACAAGTCCTGAGATCGCGGACCGACAATGCCCACGATTCAATTCCAGCTCAACGGCACGGCCACGTCCGTGGATGGCGATCCGGATCTGACGCTGCTCGACGTGCTGCGCGGCCGGCTCGGCATCACAGGCGCGCATTTCGGCTGCGGGGCCGGTGAATGCGGCGCCTGTTACGTCATGGTCGGAGGCCACGCGATGGCCTCCTGCGACATGCCGATGTGGTCGGTCGCGGACAAGGATGTCGTCACGGTCGAAGGCCTCGGCACGGCGGGGCAACCGCTTCCGCTGCAACGCGCCTTCATCACCGAACAGGCGATGCAATGCGGCTATTGCGTCTCGGGGATCCTGATCAGTGCGGCAGCGCTGCTGAAGCGCAGTCCGTCGCCGACGGAGGCCGAGGTCAAGGCGGCGCTGGACCGTAATCTTTGCCGCTGCGGATCGCACAACCGCATGGTCCGCGCCGTGCTGCGCGCGGCCTCGGAGATGGCGACGTCATGAGTGCGCCGTCCCCTGCCCCGAAACTACCGGTCAGCCTTGCCGCCAATCCAAGACTGTCGTCCTGGGTGCGGTTCACCGGCGAAGGCCGTGTCGCCATCTCGCCCGGCAAGGTCGAGATCGGCCAGGGCATCGTCACGGCGCTGGCGCAGATCGCCGCGGACGAGCTCGACGTCGATATCTCCCGGGTCGAGATGATCCGCGCCTCGACGGCGACCAGTCCGAACGAGGGCGTCACCTCCGGCAGCCTCTCCGTCCAGCAATCCGGCCGCGCCCTGCGCCACGCCTGCGCCGAGGTGCGCCAGCGCTTCCTCACTGCTGCATCGGAACGTCTCGGCGTCGATGCACCGCTGCTTGGTATCGATGACGGCACGATCTCGGGCCCCGGCAATGTCAGGACCAGCTATTGGGAGCTGGCCGGCGACGTCTCGCTCGACCACGACGCCATCACAGGCGCCGTGGCGAAGACCGTCGCCAAGCGCACCGTCGCCGGACATTCGGTCCAGCGTGTCGACATTCCCGACAAGGTGTTCGCGCGGCCGCGCTTCATCCATGACCGCGCGCTGCCGGACCAACTGCACGGACGCGTGCTGCGGCCGGACGTCTCGGGCGCCAGACTGCTCGCGCTCGACGAAGCGGCTGTGCGCGCCGTCCCCGGCCTCATCGCCGTTGCTCGCGACGGCGGCTTTGCCGGCGTGGTCGCCGACAGCGAGCCGGCGGCGGAAGCCGCGCTGAAAGCCCTGCGCAAGGGCGCGACCTGGTCGGCCGGCGAGCCATTGCCGGATGAAGACGACCTGGCGGGATTCCTGAAGAGCCAGCCGGTCGAGACGACCGTCATCGACACCAGGGCGGCGGCGGCGACCGAACACGTCCGCACCCTCCGCCGACAATACCCCCGCCCCTACATCGCACATGGCTCGATCGCGCCGTCCTGCGCGATGGCGCGCTGGGACGGGAATCGCGTCCATGTCTGGACCCACAGCCAGGGTGTCTATTTGCTGCGCGCCGATCTGGCGATCGTGCTCAAGCTGCCTGCCGAGAGCATCGTCGTCGAGCACATGGAAGGCGCCGGCTGTTACGGGCACAACGCGGCCGATGACGTCGCGCTCGATGCCGTGCTGCTGGCGAAAGTCGCGGGCGGCCGTCCGGTCCGGGTGCAGTGGTCGCGCCATGACGAGATGTCCCACGCGCCGTTCGGCGCGGCCATGGCCATCGAGATCGAGGCCGACCTCGACGCGGGCAACGAGATCGTCGGCTGGCGCCATGCGATCTGGAGCAACGGCCACGCGGCGCGGCCCGGGCGTGCTGCCCAGCCTGCGCTGCTTGCCGCAACCGAGATTGCGCCTCCCTACCCGCGCATGATCTCGACGAATCCGGCCGCCGCCAACGGCGGCGGCGGAGACCGCAATTCCGTTCCGCTCTACGAGCTCCCGGCGTGGACGATCACGAGCCATCGGCTTCTGACCATGCCGGTGCGCACGTCGGCGCTGCGGACACTCGGCGCGCAAGGCAATGTGTTCGCCATCGAGTCCCTGCTCGACGAGATCGCCGCCCTGCGCGGCGAGGACCCGATCGCGTTCCGCCTGCGCCATCTGCGCGACGAAAGAGCAAAGGACGTTATCCGGACCGCGGCGCGACGTGCCGCGTGGAAGCCGCAGAAGCGAACCGGAATCGGTCACGGCGTCGGCTTCGCCCGCTACAAGAACACCGGCGCCTATTGCGCCGCAATTGCCGAGGTCGAGGGCGCAGGCGACATCCGCGTCAATCGGCTGACGCTTGCGGTCGATGTCGGCGAGGCCATCAATCCGGACGGCGTCGTCAACCAGATCGAGGGCGGCGCGATCCAGGCGACGAGCTGGGTGCTGAAGGAGCGCGTCCGCTTCGACCGGACGCGCATCACATCGACGTCCTGGCCGGACTATCCGATCCTGACCTTCAGCGAAGTGCCGGCCGTGGATGTCGAGGTCATCCAGCGGCCGGAGATCGAGCCCGTCGGCGCCGGCGAAGCCGCCCACGGCCCGGTCACCGCGGCGATCGCGAACGCCGTCGCCGATTGCCTCGGTGTGCGCGTACGCGACCTGCCGATCACCCGCGACAGGATCATCGCAGCCATGGAGCTCGCATCGTGACGACAGTGAACATCCTGAGCGGAGGCGCGGCGCAAGGGCTGGTGCGCGGCCTCGCGGAGGCCTTCAAGGCACAGACCGGCTTCGGCGTCGACGGCGAGTTCGGCGCGGTCGGCGTGATGGCGGACAAGCTGCGCGCGGCAACGCCGGCCGATCTCGTGATCCTGACGCAGGCGCTGCTCGCAAAGCTCGCCGAGGAGAAGCTCGTCAGCCCCTCTTCGATCGCGGATGTCGGCAGGGTCGAGACCGCACTTGCGGTCCGCAGCCGCGATCCCAAGGTGAACGCGAAGACCGGGAGCGATTTGCGCGAGGTGTTGCGCGGCGCCGACGCGATCTACGTCCCGGACACAAAGGCCTCGACCGCGGGACAGCACGTCGCAAAGGTGCTGGATAGGCTCGGCATCGCCTATGAGGTCGCCTCGCGCCTCAAGATCTTTCCGAACGGCGCGACCGCGATGCGCGAGCTTGCGGCGTCCGCCGCGATGCGTCCGATCGGCTGCACGCAGGCGACCGAGATCATCGCGACCGAGGGCATCGCGCTGTCGGGGTCGCTGCCGCCGGGCTGCGAACTCGTGACGATGTACACGGCCGGCGTGACCACACGGGCCGCGCATCCGCAAGAGGCCGCCGCGCTGATCGCGCTGCTGACAGGCGCAGACCGGAAGGAGCAACGCCAGCGCGCAGGCTTCACCGGCTAGATGCCGAGTCCTTATTTGTGCAACTGGGTCAGGCCGGTCGGCGGACCGTCGACCGCGGTCCAGCCGCCATCGACGAACAGTGTGCTGCCGCTGACATAGCTTGCGGCATCCGAAGCGAGATAAGCCACCGCGGTGGCGACCTCGTCGGCGCTGCTCCAGCGGTTGAACACGGTGTGGCCGGCGTAGAGATTGTAGATGTCGGGACGCTGCTTGAACGGACCGGTCAGCGCGGTCTCGGCAATGCTCGGCGCGATCGCATTCACGCGCACGCCGGCGTGGCCGACCTCGGAGGCGAAGCCCTTCACCAGCAGGCCGATCGCCGCCTTGGTCGAACCGTAGACGCCCAGGCCCGGCTCGATGGTCACGGCGCGCACCGAGGAGCAGGCGATGATGCTGCCGCCCTTCTGCTCGACCATGATGCGGCCGAAGGCCTGGAAGAACCAGACCGTGCCCTTGACGTTGAGGTTGAGCACGCGGTCGAGATCCTCCTCGGTGTAGTCGAGAATGGTCTTGCGGATGTTGAGCCCCGGCGTCGTCACGGCGATGTCGAGCCGCGAGAATTTCTGCATCACGGTCCTGGCCAGCGCATTGACCTCCGTGGCGCTCGCGGCGTCGCACGCAGCGGCCTCGGCCCAGCCGCCCTTCTCACGAATGCCGGCGGCGGTCGCCTCCGCCGCGTCAAGGGCGCGATCGGCGCAAACAACGCGGGCACCGAGCCCGGCCAGCGCCTCGGCCGACGATTTGCCGATGCCCGAGGCGGCACCTAGCACCACGGCCGACTTGCCGGTGAGGTCGAAGAGCTTGCGATAGTCAGTCACGAACGAATTCTCCCTGTTGCTGCTATCCCTTGTAGCCCATCAGCAGGCGGGGCAGCCACAGCGAGAAGGCGGGGACGTACGTCACGAACATCAGAGCTGCGATCAGGGCGGCGTAGAACGGCAGGATGGTGCGCATCACCGCGCCCACCGAGATGCCGCCGATGGCGCAGCCGACGAACTGCGTCGTTCCGACCGGCGGGGTGTTCAGCCCCAAAGCGCAGTTGATCAGCATCAGCATGCCGAACTGCACCGGGTCCATGCCCGCCTTCATCGCGATCGGCAGGAAAATCGGCGTGCAGATCAGGATGGTCGCCGCCATGTCCATGAACGTGCCGAGCAGGAACAGGATGACGTTGATGAGCAGGAAGATGATCCAGGGCTGCGAGGAGACCTTGCTCATCATCTCGCCAGCGAGGTCGGCCACCTCGTACAACCCCATCAGGTACTGGAACATGGTGGAGACGCCGATCAGCAACAGCACCACGCCCGTCGTCTTCACGGCCTTCGCGGCGGCCCGCAGGAAGTTCGGCAGGGTCATTGTGCGGTAGATGAAGAAGGTCAGCAGGATCGTGTAGGTGACCGCGACGGCTGCGGATTCGGTTGCCGTAAAGACGCCGGAGAGGATGCCCGTCAGGATGATGCCGACGATCAAAAGACCGGGCAGCGCGGCCGCGAACGATCGGAACACCTCGGCCCAGCCCGGGAACTTGCCGGCCGGATAGCCTCGCTTCACCGCGACCGCGTAGGCGGCGACCAGCATGCACACCATCAGCACGAGCGCCGGCAGGAGGCCGGCCGCGATCAGCGCGCCGATCGAGACCTTGCCGCCGGCGGCGAGCGCATAGATGATCATGTTGTGGCTGGTCGGCATCAAGGCTCCGACCAGCGAGGCATGGGTGGTGACGTTGACGGCGTAGTCGGTGTCGAAACCTTCCTTCTTCATCATCGGGATCATCACCGCGCCCATCGCCGACACGTCGGCCACGGGCGAGCCGGAGACGCCGCCGAACAGCGTGCAGGCGACCACGTTCGACATGCCGAGCCCGCCGCGGATGTGCCCGACGAGATTCTTGGCGAGTAGCACGATCTTGTCGGCGACGCCGCCATGCAGCATCAGCTCACCGCTGAAGACGAAGAACGGGATGGCGAGGAACGAGAAGATGTTCATTCCCGACATCATCTGCTGGAAGATGACGGCGACAGGCAGGCCTTCGTAGAGGATGGTGCAGATCGCCGAGAGGCCGATCGCGAAGGCGACAGGTACGCCGATGACCAGGAAGCCGAAGAACGAGGCGCCGAGGATGATCAGTTCCATGAGGGGACGACCTCTTCGCCGCGCAGGAGAGCGATGATGTGCTCGATTGAAAAGGAGACGATCAGGACGCCGGAGGCGATCAGCGGAACGTAACGGATGACTTCAGGCAGGCCGAGATTGGGGATCTTCACGGTTCCGACCGAGGCCCCGAGGATCCAGCCGTTGTAGGCCATCGCAATGCCGAACACGGCCACCAGAACATGGATCACGAACTCGATCTTCTCCCGCACATGATCCGGAAGCATCACCAGCAGACTGTCCATTCCGATGTGACCGGCATCGCGCACGCCGACGGCGGCGCCGATCAGCGTGACATACAGGATCAGGACCAGCGCAAGGTTCTCCGTCCATGTCGGGCTGGAATTGAGCACGTAGCGTCCGAACACCTGGTAGAACACGATGGTGACGATGACGAGCAGGCCGGTCACGGACAGATACATGCCTGCGCGAGCAACGGGAGCATTGATCCGCGACAGCAGGCCGGTGGACGGGCGTCCGGCCACGTCCTGCTCGTGGCTTGCGACGTGTGGGTCGGTCATCCAGGTCTCCTTGCGCGTCTCCTTGCGAGGGTCCGGTATCGCCTCGCGGCGACGCCGGACCCGACGCTTGCGGTCCTACTTGGTGTCCTGGATGCGCTTGACGAGACCCTTCAGCTTCTCGTCACCGGCGAACTTGTCGTAGACCGGCTTCATCGCATCGACGAATTCCTGCTTGTTGGCGATCGTGACGACCTGAACGCCGGCGGCCTCGACGGTCTTGCGGGAGGCCTGCTCACGCTCGTCCCAGAGCTTGCGCATGACGGGAACCGATTCCTTGGCCGCCTTGCGGACCATCGCCTGGTCTTCCTTGCTCAGCGTGTCCCAGACCGTCTTGGACATCACGAGAACTTCGGGCGCCAGGGAGTGCTCGGTGACATTGTAGAACTTGGCTGCCTCGAAATGGCGCGAGGATTCGTAAGAGGGCCAGTTGTTCTCGGCAGCATCAACCAGACCGGTCTTGAGGGCAGTATAGACCTCGCCGTACGGCATCGGCGTCGGGTTGGCCCCGAGGCTCTGGATCATGCCGACCCACAGGTCGGATTGCTGGACGCGGATCTTGAGGCCCTTGAGGTCCGCCAGCGACTTGACCGGCGCCTTGACGGTGTAAATGGACCGGGCGCCGCTGTCGTAATAGGCCAGACCGATCAATCCCGCGGGCGCCATCGCCGCCAGAATCTCGTCGCCGATCGGCCCGTCAAGGACAGTACGCATGTGCTGCGTATCCCGGAAGACGAAGGGCAGGCACAACGCAATGGTTTCCGGCACGAAGTTGTTGAGCGGGGATGCGTTGATCCGCATCATGTCGAGTGCGCCGATCTTGAGCTGCTCGATGGTGTCCTTCTCGGAGCCCAGGGCGCCATTGGGATACACCTTCACGCCGAGCTTGCCGCCGCTCGCCGCTGCGAGCTGCTTGCCCATGAACTTGACGGCCTCGACGGTCGGATAGTCGGCGGGGTGGACGTCGGCGGAGCGGAAATCGCGTGCGGTCGCCAAGGGGGCCGAGACCGCGAGCAGAGCGGCCGCGATGATGCCGGTGAGTATCTTCATGTGGGCTTCCTCCTGAGTTGATTATGTCGTTGGGCAGATGCTGCGGGCCGCCTTGGGTCGCTCCACTTCCGGTGTGAAGTCAAGCGCCATTGTCGTCCCTAGGGCGCGCGGCATTCTGAGTCCAAGCCAAATCCGGCATCGATCAATGCCAGAGTTGCATCGATGGATCAAACCGGCTTTGGCGGGGCGACCTGTGAATGGTCCGTTTTTCCGAAACCATCCGGACTGTCTGCCGCGCGACGCGCCCCTGGGGATCGCTTGACGGCGCCGGTCCAGCCCCGCCAAGATGCCGCGAAACAAAGCGGAAGGTCTCGAGGGAATGCCATGTCGCGGAGACTGATCGATATTTCCGTGCCGCTGAGGAACGACGTGACGGCCGATCCGCCGGGCAATCACCCGACGATCCAGTACATCGATCACCAGCAGGGCCTGCCGCGGATGCTGCAGTTCTTCGAAGGCCTCCAGGCGCAGGACCTGCCGGACGGCCAGGGCTGGGCCGTCGAGCAGGTCTCGCTGTCCACCCACAACGGCACGCATCTGGATGCGCCCTGGCATTTCCATCCGACCATGAACCGCGGCGAGCGGTCATGGACGATCGACGAGGTGCCGCTGGAATGGTGCTTTCAGCCCGGCGTGAAGCTCGACTTCCGGCATCTGCCCGACGGCTACGTTGCGAGCGCCGACGACGTCGAGACGGAGCTGAAGCGGATCGGGCACACGCTGTCGCCGCACGAGATCGTCGTGGTCAACACCAGCGCCGGCGCCAGGTTCGGCCGCGCCGATTACGTCAACTCCGGTTGCGGCATGGGCTATGAGGCCACCATGTACCTGCTCGAACGCGGCGTGCGGCTGACCGGCACCGACGGCTGGAGCTGGGACGCGCCGTTCGTCTACACCGCGAAGAAATATGCCGAGACGAAAGATGCCGGCCTGATCTGGGAAGGCCACAAGGCGGGACGGCACATCGGTTATTGCCATCTCGAGAAGCTGCACAATCTCGACCAGCTGCCGTCGACCGGGTTCACGGTCTCATGCTTTCCTGTGAAGATCGAGCGAGCCTCCGCGGGCTGGACCCGCGCGGTTGCGATCATCGACGGCTAGTTGCCGTCGAGGCCGCTTTCGGCGAGTTCGCGCAGGGCATCGATGTCGAGCACGACGATGGCGCCGTGCTCGAGGCGAACCCAGTTGCGCCCTGCCCAGGCGCGCAATTGCTTGTTGATGCTCTCGCGCGTCATCCCCACCATCTCGCTGATCTCCTGCTGCGTGATGGCGAGAGTGCCGCTGCCGGAGTCGAACTTGCGCTCTTCGGTGAGACCGAGCAGCGCGCTCGCAAGCCGGCCCGGCAGATTTTGCAGGATCACCTGCTCGACCTGCTGGCTGGTCCAGCGCAGGCGCGCGCAGAGCAGCTCGATGAATTTCATCGCGAGCGCCGGCTGGCTCTTCACGAACGGCAGGAAGTCCCGGCGATCGATGATGTAGAGCTCGCAATTGGTGTTCGCGGTCGCATCGGCCGACCTGGGTGCGCCGTCGAGCACCGCGATCTCGCCGAAGATTTCTCCGGGACCGATCAGATTGAGAATGGCGTTTCGCCCGTCCGGCGACGAAGACGAAATCTTCACCGTGCCCGTGATCACTGCGAACAGGTTGTTGCCGGGATCGCCCTTGGCGGCGATCGTCGCGCCGCGCTTCACCGTGGTGTGCTTGGCGTAGCGGCAGAGCTGATCGAGCGCTTCCGGCTCCAGATCCGCGAAGATCGGATGCTTGCGCAGGACCGATAGTTTGTTGCCCGCCGACTGTCGCGGGTCGCCGGTCTTGTCCTGAGGCACGCCGGGGGGCTCCTAAGACTGCGAGGCACTGGAGGTCCTGCGTAGTCAACGTTGCCCGGCATTTCAACCGGAAAGCACGCGCGCCGTTTTAGGCAAATGCCGCAAAAACGCCCTTGGCCGGGGCCGAAGGCCGCATCCGAAGGATGCGCGGCGAATTTTGATCGATGCAGAGTTGCAGATGGGAGTCTGCGATTGCGTTGAGGCGCTGCGCAACGGCCAAAAGCTCGCCGGTCGAGCGTCGGCGGCTCGCCGGCTGGACGGGCCATGATCTCCGAGCCTTAGCGCCTGGAATCCGGGTCGAACCCGCCTGCACTGGTTTGTCGGTCTGCCCAGGCCAGAGCTGCCGCGAACGCAACGAAGATCGCCACGACGGCTATAGTCACCAGCATTGCGTCAGCAGGCATGATGTCCTCCCGGGTTGTTTGGCGCATTATCGGCGACAGACGGCCGGCGTCATTGATCGGGATCAAAAATCCGGGAGCGTGTTGGGGAAGTCGTCAGGCTGCAGCCAGCGCCTCGACACGGGCGGGATCGAGCAGGCGGATCCCGCCGTGAATGATCTCGATCACGCCGTGACGCTCCAGCTTGGTGAAGGTGCGACTGACGGTTTCGATCGTCAGGCCGAGATAGTCGGCGATGTCCTGGCGGCTCATTGGAAGCGGCACCGTGTCGGACCGCCCCTTGAGCACGAACGACCGTTCGCGCCAGCCGAGCAGAAAGGCCGCGACCTTCTCGTCCGCCGAACGGCGGCCGAGCAGGACCATGTGGTCGCGCGCATGGTCCAGCTCACGAATGGCCAGCTCGTTGATCCGCCTGAGCAGATGCGCCCGGTCCTCGATGAAGCGGCCGAAGGGAGTCTTCGCGAACTGGCACACGGTTACCGCGCCGATCGCATCGGCCGAGAAATTGTGCCGGCCGGAAACGTTCATGCCCAGGAAATCGCCAGGCAAGGCAAAGCCCACGATCTGGCGCCGGCCGTCGGGCAGCAGCTTGTACAGCCGCATGACGCCCTCGAGCAGATTGTAGAACGAGGTGGAGATGTCCTCCTCGGAGAACACGGTTTCGCCCGAGCCCAAACGGACCCGGCGTCCGAGATGCTCGAATTCCCTGAGCTCAACCGCATCCAACGACGAACACACCGCCGATTCGCGGACGGCGCAATCGCTGCAGAAATGCCCGTTCGGCCCAATCGTGACCAGGGAAGGCTTCATCCATCGCTCCAAGCGCCGGCTGCCTTCCGTAGGCAGCGTCCACCGCGCTGGCCATTTTACTGCACCGCACGAAAGCCGATTGACCCAGATCAATTTTGGCGGACATCCCCGTCTTAATCTGCCTCCAGGGTTCTACCGGGGTCACTTTCCATGCTGCAAAGCGCGCTGCGTCACGGCCTGATCGGACTACTTCTGATTGGACCTGCATTCGCCGATCCGGCCGCCGAACAACGCGGCAAGGCCTTCGCGCGGGCCAATTGCGCGCGCTGCCATGCGATCGACCGCGTTTCCGCAAGTCCGCTCAAGATCGCTCCTCCGCTGCGCATCCTGCACCGGCGCTATCCAATCGAGAACCTTGGTGAGGCGCTGGCCGAAGGCATCTCCACCGGCCACGCCGACATGCCGGCCTTCGTGCTCAGTCCGGACCAGATCCACGATCTCCTGACCTATCTGAAGACGCTGGAATAGCCGGCATCACACCGCCTGCACGGTCCAGCCGATCAGCTCCTTGGCGATGCGCGCGAAGGCCCTGTCGAACGCTGCGACTGCCGCGACCGGCTCGACCTTGTCGAGCTTCTCGCTGGTCTCGACAAGGCGCGAGGCGACCACCTTGCCGTTCTTGTCGACGATCCGCGCCGACAGGCCGATCTCCACCCGGGCCTCGCCTTCCGTCGCAATTCGGAACCGCCTGATATCGACCAGGAGCTGGTAGTCCGCCTGACCGAGATCGGATGCCCGCAATGGTGCATGGGCGATGTCGTAATTCTCGAAGCTGTCGATCAGCCGCGCCTGCACCAGCTTGGGAATGCTGTCGGCCCAGAGGAAATCGGCAAAGCCCGGATTGTCGCCGCCAGGCGCGAACAGCATGCGCTGGGTCTGGAGCATGGCGACCGCGGTCGGCTCGGGAATGGAAAGCGACGCCGCGAGCGTCTTGTCGGCCGGTCCGAGGTTTTGCGGTGTGCGCAGGTCATAGGTGACCTTCTGTGCCGGCGTTCCGCCGCCGGTCATCTTCTCGAGCCCCGCCAGGATGCCGTCGACCTTGCCGGTGTTGCGCGCGAGCCCCTCGGAGAAGGTCTTGAGATTGGCGATGGTGTCCTTCAGCGGGCCGGAATTGTCCTCCAGCACGGAATCGACCCGCCGCAGCGCATCGCGCGCGGCCTGCGTCATGCTCTGTCCCGCGCCGGCCTCGGCGACCAAGGTCAGGGGCTCGCCGGATTTGGCGACAATCACGCCGCCTTCCAGCGTCACCACCGGCACGCCGGTCAGCCCCTGGAAATCGAGCCCGACCTTGGTGTCGGTGCGCACCGGCGTCGTCGCGGCCACCGAGATCGTCGCGTTGACGAAGCGCGGATTGTCGGGCGCTAGGCCAAGCTGCGTCACCTCGCCGACGCGAATGCCGTTGAACAGTACGCCGGCACCGACCAGCAGGCCCGGCACCGAGCCCTGGAATTGCACGTGGTAATTCGTGCGCGGCCCGATGCCGCCGGTGTTGTTCAGCCAATAGACGAAGCCGAACACCGCGACAATCGCGGCCAGCACGAAGCTGCCGATCAGCACGTAGGGAGCGCGGGTTTCCATGTCTTCTCATCTCATCTGGTGTTGCAGCATCTGCGAGCGCTTGCCGTGGAAATAGGCGCGCACCCAGGGATGCTCGGATTGCAGCAGTTCGTGCATCGGGCCGATCGCGACGATCTTGCCGTCGGCGAGCGCCGCGACGCGGTCGCAGACCGTGGTCAGGCTCGCAAGATCATGGGTGACCATGAACACGGTGAGACCGAGGGTCTTTTGCAATGTCCCGATCAGCGTGTCGAAATCGCCGGCGGCGATCGGATCGAGGCCCGAGGTCGGCTCGTCCAGGAAAAGAATCGGCGGATCGAGCGCGAGCGCGCGCGCCAGCGCGACGCGCTTGGTCATGCCGCCGGACAGCTCCGCCGGATATTTGTCGGCATCCTGCGCCTGCAGCCCGACCATTTCGAGCTTGGCGATAGCGATCTCGTCCATCAGCTCCTGCGAGAGCACGAGATTCTCTCGCAACGGAAACTGGATGTTCTGCCGGACCGTCAGCGAGGAGAACAGCGCACCCTGCTGGAACAGGATGCCCCATCTCGTGGCCGCGCCTTCGGTGCGCCCGCCGATCGACCGTCCGACGACTTCGATGCTCCCGCCCTGGCGCGGGATCAGTCCGATGATGGTGCGCATCAGCACCGACTTGCCGCCACCGGACGCACCCACGAGCCCGAGAATCTCGCCCCTTCGGACGTCGAGCGACAGATGATCGAGCACGGTCTGACGGCCGAATCCGACCACGAGGTCGCGGACGCGGATCGCAAACTCTTCCTGCGGTTCGCTCATCGTCACATTCCGATCGAGGCGAAGAAGATCGCGAACAGGCCGTCGAGAACGATCACCAGGAAGATCGACTTCACCACCGAGGTCGTGGTCTGCCGCCCGAGCGATTCCGCGCTGCCCTTGACACGCAAGCCCTCGCTGCAGGCGACGATTCCGATCACCAGCGCCATGAACGGCGCCTTCAGGATGCCAACCTCGAAATGGGTGACGGAGATGGCGTCATGCAGCCGCGCAATGTAGATCGCCGGCGCCATGCCGCCGTAGAACTGCGCGACCAGGCCGCCGCCATAGAGCGCGGCAACCGATCCGATGAAGGCGAGGATCGGCAGGGCGATGACCAGGGCTGCGACGCGCGGCAGTATCAGGACATGGATGGGATCGAGGCCCATGGTCGAGAGGGCGTCGATCTCCTCGCGCATCTTCATCGAGCCCAGCTCGGCCGTGTAGGCGCTCCCCGAACGGCCGGCCACCATGATGGCGACGATCAGCACGCCGAGCTCGCGCAGCACCAGAATGCCGACCATGTCGACGGTGTAGGACTCGGCACCGAACCTGCGGAAATGGAAGAACCCCTGCTGGGCGATGATGGCACCGATCAGGAACGTGATGAGTACGACGATCGGAATGGCCTGCCAGCCGACGCGATAAAGCTGGTAGACCAGCGAGGTCAGTCGCAGCGATTTCGGCCGGCGCAATACGCCGATCACGGCCATGGACAATGCACCGAGCATTTGAAGGAAGACCGCGACGTCTTCCCGCGCGTCGACCGTGGACTTGCCGAGATTATTCAGTCTCAGCAGCACCGGATTTGGCGCTGGCGCAGCCACCGGCGTGTGGCGGTTGACTTGACGCACCTCGTCCAGAAGACCGCTGAAGTGATCGGCGACTCCGACGAATTCCGCCGGTCGGCCGGCTGATGCAGCCCTGCGCGACAGCTTTTCCAGGACCCAGGCGCCGAGCGTGTCGAGCGCGCTGATGCCCGACATGTCCAGCGTGACGGCTCTGGATTGATCGACCTCCGCCCCGACCGACCGGGACAACGTTTCCAGCGTCGCCACGTTCGCTGCGGTCCATGGCCCTTCCGGGCGCAATTTCAGCGCATCGCCGGAGGGCGTTGCGAGCAACAGCGGTTCGAGATTCACGCTTCCACCTCATCGGGACAACCGGTCCCCATTCAGCCGGCATTTCTAGGCCAGCATGTGGCGCCTGGATTGACCTTTCTCAAGAGCAGCACCCGCGGCCGGTTTTGACGCAGATCAAGCGCGGTCGCGTCAGCGGGTCCTAGTCTTGTTTCCATTCAATGGAGATATCCGATCCATGTTCGACAGCAACAGGATGAGCGAAGAACTGCAAGCGCTGAAGGTTGACGTCACACGCCTGCTGAGCACCGGCGAGGAGATTTTCGACAGCTCGAAAGACCGCGCCGAGGCGCTTGCCGACCAGATCAGGGCTGCGCTCACCGAGCTCGGCGAGACCGTCGAAGAGGAACAGGAGCAGCTTCAGGGCCTCATTGCGGAACGCCCGATCACGTCGCTCGCCTCGTCCTTCGCGCTCGGCGTGGTCGTCGGCTTCATGCTGCGGAGACATTAAGTGAATACCGAGAATGTGGTCAAACATCTGCGGCTGCTTTGGCGCACCGACAGGATCATCGCCGACATCCGGCTGCGCCACCTGCTGACGGGCCTTGGCCTGCGCGCTTTTGCGGCGCTGATCGCGGCGTTCGGGCTTCTGATGCTGGAGCTGTCCGCCTATTTTGCGCTGGTCCAGATCTGGAGTGCGATTGCGGCGGCGGCCATCCTCGGCACCGCCAATTTTGCCATCGCGGCCATTCTCTTCGTTCTTGCCGGCCGTCCTCCGTCCGGCCGTGACATCGAACTCGCCAACGAGATCCACGGCGCGTCCATCGAAGCCCTTCAGCTCGAGGCGCGTGCGCTGCAGGCCCAGATGTCGGGCGCAGTCCACCATCCGCTCAGCACGCTGGTCCCGGTGCTGGTGCCGCTGATTGCGATCATCGTCAGGAACTTGCGAAGGACCGCCAAGGACTCTGCCGCCGCAAGTCCGGCTGAAGCGCGTTCCTGAAGCGCGACGAGATCGGGATAAATCGTCATCGCGCTCTGGGTCACTGTTTGAGCATCAGCATTTCGGAAACCCGCTGCGCAATTTTCCCGATCATGCCTTAGCGGGCGCGCTCAGAGCTTCAGCCTGACGTCGCAAATATCCGGCTCGGCCGGATCCGGCTTCACCTCGAAGCCGAGCTGCCGGCACATTTCGAGCATCACGGTGTTCTCCTGCAGTACGTCGCCCGAGATGGCTTTCAGCCCTTCCGATCTCGCGTAGTCGATGATCAATTGCATCAGGGCCCATCCCAGCCCCCTGCCCTTGAGATCGGACCGCAGCAGGATGGCGTATTCGCCGCTCTCGTAGATCGAGTCCGAATGGAGCCTGACCACGCCGACCATCTCGCCGGTGGCCTCGTCGAATGCGATGAAGGCCATCGCGCGCGCATAGTCGAGCTGGGTCAGGCGCGCGATGAACTCGTGGGTGAACTCCTTCATCGGCGCGAAGAAGCGCAGGCGGAGGTCGTGCGCCGTGACGTGACGCAGGAATTCGTGGATGGTCGGCTCGTCCTCCGGACGCAGGGGCCGCGCGAAGATCCGCCAGCCGTCCTTGAGTTTGAGGCGGCGCTCCCATTGCGACGGATAGGCCCGAACGGCGAAGTTCACAGGGCCGGAGCCGGCAAACTTCCGTTGCGGCGGCCCGACCGCGACACGGGCATCGACTGCGGTCACGCCGGTTTCGTCAGCCAGCAGCGGGTTGATGTCGAATTCACGGATCTCGGGAATGTCGGCGGCCATCTGCGCCAGCTTGACCAGCACCATGGCGACGGCGTCGGGCTTTACTGCCGGGACGTCCCGGTAGGCACGAAGCAGACGTGACACGCGCGTGCGGTCGATCAGGTCGCGGGCCAGCTGCAGATCCAGCGGCGGCAGCGCAAGCGCCTTGTCGTTGATGATCTCGACCGCGGTCCCGCCGCGGCCGAACACGACGACGGTGCCGAAGGTGGGATCGTCGGCAAGGCCCAGGATCAACTCGCGCGCCTTCGCCTTGACGACCATCGCCTGCACGATGACGCCCTCGATGCGTGCTTCGGGACGCAGCTTCCTCGCCCGAGCGAGAATGTCGGTGGCAGCGACCCGCACCGCCTCGGGCGTTGTCAGATTGAGCACGACGCCGCCGACATCGGATTTGTGCACGATGTCGCGCGACATGATCTTCAGGACGACGGTGGCGCCTTGCGCGAACATCTCGCTCGCGCAGGCCACCGCCTGCTCGACATCGGTCGCGGCGTATGTGGGCACCATCGCGATGTCATAGGCCTCGAGCAGGTGCTTGATCTCGACAGGTTCGAGCCATTGGCGGCCGTCCGCGACGGCGGCGGCGACGATCTGCTTGGCGGCCCGGGCGTCAGGCACGAAGGTGTCGGGCATCGCCGGCGGAACCTGGCTCAGCTCCTCCACCGCTTCGCGGTGCCGGACCAGATGCATGAAGCCGCGCACCGCGTCGTCCTCGGTCGGATAGTTCGGAATGCCTCCGCCGGAGAGCGTCTGAATGATCTTTTGATCGGCCCCGATCCAGGCGGCAAGCACCGGCTTTGCCCAACTGCGGTGCTGCTCGCGATATCTGCCGACGAGCTCCGTCACGGTCGTCGCGATGTCGGCAGCCGAGGCGATCGCTGTCTGCACATTGAGGACGAGAACTGCGTCGTTGTCGGGGTCGGCGAGCAGCACCTCAAGCGCCGCCGCGTAGCGCGACGCATTGGCATCGCCCACGATGTCGACGGGATTTGCGCCGGACCAGGTCGGCGGCAGCACGTCGTCGAGTTTCTTGCGGGCGTCCGCGGAAATCGTCGCCGGAATTCCGCCAAGCTCGACCAGCCGATCGACGGCGAGGACGCCGATTCCGCCGCCATTGGTCAGGATGGCCAGGCGCTTTCCGGTCGGCGATTCGACGCGGCCGAGCGTTTCCGCGCAGTCGAACAGCTCGCGCAGATCAGAGACCCGCAGGATGCCGGCGCGCCGGAACGCCGCGTCGTAGACCGCGTCCGCGCCGGCGAGCGCGCCGGTATGCGTGGCAGCGGCCTTCGCACCCTGCGCCATGCGGCCGGACTTCACCACGACGACCGGCTTCACGCGCGCCGCGGCACGCGCCGCCGACATGAACTTGCGCGCGTCCTTGATGGCCTCGATGTAGAGCAGGATCGCGCGGGTCCTGTGATCCATCGCGAAATAGTCGAGCAGATCGGCAATATCGACGTCGACCTGATCACCGATCGAGACGATGCCGGAGAAGCCGACGCCGCGCTGCGCCGCCCAATCAACCATGCCGGCTGCGATCGCGCCCGATTGCGAAATCAGCGCGAGGTTTCCCGCCCCCGGCATGTTCGCGGCAAAACTCGCATTGAGGCTCACGCCGGGCATCATGATGCCGAGGCAGTTCGGCCCGATCAGCCGCATGCCGTATTTGCGGGCCGCGGCAATCGCGGCCTCGAGCAGGGATCCCGGACCGCGACCGAGTCCGGCCGAGACGATCAGCGCGCCCGCCGAGCCGCGACGCCCCGCTTGATCGATGATGCCGGGCACCTCGCGCGCAGGCGCGGTGATGACCACGAGTTCCGGCACGAACGACAGTTTGTCGAGGCTGGCCACCGCGGCGACGCCGCCAATCTCGGCATGGCGCGGATTGACGAGGCCGAACTGACCCGTGAATCCAGCCTTCTGAATGTTTTCCAGAATGGCACGTCCCACGGAGAGCGGGCGGGCGCTGGCGCCGACGAGCGCAACCGAGCGGGGCGCCAGCAGATTCTTCAGCCGATAAGTTGACATGACAGCAAATTCGCCCGGTCGGTGACGGTTCCGATGGTTGACGATCAGGCCGATAAGCTGGCTGGACGCCTAGTGCGAGATCATAACCCAGCACGGTGGCTGGCCAATGACGGTCTTTGTCACACCGCCCCAGACGATCTCGTTCAAACGCGAATGATGGTAGGCCCCCATCACGATCGCGTCGATGGCGTGGGAATCCGCCCAGCTTCCGAGCACCTTGCCGGTCGAGCTGCCGCCGCCGCTTGCGGTTTCGAACGAGGCGTAGACCCCGTGTTCCCTTAAGTGATCGACGAGTGCGGCTCCGGATTGCACGATCGCGTCGGACTTGTCGTCCGCCACGGTCACCACGCGGACCGAGGCGGCCGCCTGAAGGATCGGCAGCGCATCGCCGACCGCGCGCGCCGCGCGCGCGGAGTGATCCCAGGCGATCATGACGTTCTCGAATTCCGGCCGCAGCGCGTCCACATAATGCTCCGGACAGAGCAGCAGCGGCCGCCCGGATTCGAACAGGAGCGTCTCGATGACGTGCTCCGTTCGGCTGTCGTGCGACTTCACCGGGAGGAGCGTGAGATCGCTGAAGCGCGCATGCTCGGCCAGGATCGACGCGATCTGGTCTGCGGGTACCTTGGCCGATCGGCTTTGAGCGCGGATGCCGGTGTGGGAGGACGCAGTGGTGAACGCATTCAGAAGATGCTGCATGTCGCCTGTCCCGAGCGACCCGTTTGCCTCTGCGGTACCGGACTCATCGGGAAGCATCACCTTCGGCCGCACGAAGGCATCCTCCTCGAGTGCAAGTGCGGTGATCCTGGCGCCGAGGTCGGCGGCAACGGCCACACATTTCTCGATGGCAGCAAGGGCCGGCCCGCGCGGCTGGCCGACAAGCGGCAGAAAGACGTCCTTGAAGGGCATCGGGATTCTCCTCGGTGGCAAGATTAGGCCGGCTGTGGCCGGGCCCCCTTGATTTTTGTCAAGCCTGGAAACCCCGTCCGGTCAGCCGACAGGTCTTGACCGACGTCAAGGACTGGCCGCGATCCGCATCTAAGGGTTACGCTGGTCGCCGGGCAGACCGCCTTCCACCGCAACTGGATGTGCCAGCAGGAATGACAGACGAGTCTGCGACCCAGGACCGGATTTTTGCGGCGCTCACCGAATCCCACCGGCATCCCGACGTGAGGCGGATCGATACACATGCCGCGTCGGTCTTTCTCAACGGCGGGCGTGCGCTGAAAATCAAACGGGCGGTCCGGTTTCCGTTCCTCGACTATTCGACCCTCGCGAAGCGGAAGGCCGCCTGCGAGGAGGAGATCAGGATCAATCGGCCGCTGGCGCCGCAGATCTATCACCGCGTCGTGGCGATCACGGAAGAGGCCGATGGATCAGTGAAAATCGATGGTCCTGGCCGGCCGATCGAGTATGCCGTCGACATGTCGCGGTTCGACGAGAGCCGGACGCTGGATCACCTCGCCAAGGCCGGTCCGCTGGATGCAAAGCTTGCCTCGGCTGCCGCTGACGCGATCGTGGCTTCGCATGCGCAGGCTGTTCGCGCCGACGGCAAGGCATGGGTTTCCTCCATTCCAGCCCTGATCGACGGCAACAGCAATGGCCTGCGGAGCGGCAATCATCTGGGCGCTGAAGAGATCGCACAGCTCGGCAGAGACTCGCTCGCGACGTTCCTGCGTCTCCGGCCTCTGCTCGAGGAGCGTGGCCGTCTGGGCTTTGTGCGCCGCTGTCATGGCGACCTGCATCTTGCGAACATCGTGTCGATCGACGAGCAGCCGGTGCTGTTCGATGCCATCGAGTTCGACGCGCAGATCGCAACCGTCGATGTGCTCTACGATCTCGCATTCACGCTGATGGACCTGTTGCACCACGATCAACCGTACGCGGCCAATGTCGTCCTGAACCGATATCTCGCCGCGACGCCGCCCGAAAATCTCGGCGCGCTCTCCGCATTGCCGCTGTTCATGTCCGTCCGTGCAGCGATCCGCGCCCAGGTGACGCTGGCACGGCTGAAGCCGCCGCATTCCGTTGACCCCGGCATTCTCGACGAGGCACGACGCTATTTCAGCCTCGCGCGGGATCTGATCCGTCCTCCCGCTCCCCGGCTGATCGCGGTCGGCGGATTGTCCGGCACCGGAAAGACGGTTTTGGCACGCGCGCTCGCGCGTTTCATCGGACCAGAGCCGGGAGCCGTCGTGCTGCGCAGCGACGTCGTCCGCAAGCGACTGGCCGGGGTCGAGGACACGCACCGGCTGCCGGCAACCGCATACACGCCGGAGGCCACGGCCCGCGTTTACGACGTTTTGGCTCAGCAGGCCCGGCAGGTGCTGGCGCAAGGCCATTCGGCCATCATCGACGGCGTATTCGCCCGTGAAGATGAACGAGACGCGGTCGCCGCACTGGCACGCGACAGCAAAGTGCCGCTGAGTGGCCTATTCCTGGTTGCCGACCTCGCGACCCGGCAAGCGCGGATCGGAGGCCGCCGGGACGACGCATCCGACGCCACGCAGGAGGTTGCCGCGCACCAAGAGCACTATAATATCGGCCAAGTCGGTTGGGCGACCATCGATGCATCCGGGACACAAGAGCAGACGCTCCGGACCTGCCGGGACGCGATCGCCGAGGCAAATAAGGCAATCTGAGTGACGCGGGCAAGGATGGCGCGACCCAGCACGACCTCGACGGCCGCTCGCGCCACGCCGGCGGCGCAGCGCAATGCCCTGCCCGGCCGCCTCAGCCCCGGCATGGCCTGCGACACGGCCTTCCGGATCATCTCCCGCCGTCACCTCGACGCCATCCTCGCCCAGCATGACGGTACATGTCGCGGCGACCCCGAGGCGCTGCATCAGATCCGGATCGCACTGACACATCTGCGCACCACCATCCGCTTCTTCTCGCCCATGGTCGACGACGCGCTGCGGCCGGGGGTGTGGGCCGAGCTGAAATGGCTGAACAGCCAGCTCGGGATGGTGCGGGATCTCGACGTGGCGATCGAGCGGGTCATCGCCGAAAGCGGAGGCGAGCTTGTCGTCATTGCCGAACTCCAGCATTGGGACGAGAAACGCGCCGAGAGCCATCGCCTGCTGGCCCGCGCGCTGCAATCCGCGCGGTATCGCCGCCTGGTCGAGCAGACCACAACCTGGATCGAGAGCGGCCCCTGGTCGACCCGGCGCAGCAAGGAAGCCATCAGGCTGCGCCGCAGCCCGCTCGCCAACCACGCGACTGAGCGGCTCACCGAGTGGGAGACGACGCTGCTCAGGAAAGCGCGAAAACTGCACCGGCTCGACGTCGAGAAACGACACAAGCTGCGGCTTCTCAACAAGCGGCTGACCTATTCGATCGAGTCTCTCGAGGATTTATTCGCCGACGAGACGCTGGCTAAGCAGAAGTCGATCCTCAAGCAATTGCGCAAGGCGCAAAAATCCCTCGGACAATTGAACGACGATGCGCGAGGGCAAACCCTGGCGGCATCCTTGAACGAGGCCATCCCCGAGGCCGGCCTTCGCTTCCTCGACCGCAAACGGGAAAAGAAGCTGCTGCGAGCCGCTACGGAGGCCTACCGCAAGCTGGACAAGGCGAAGCCGTTCCGCTCGTCCGACCTCGCGCCGAATGCAGAGCCTGAGGATTAGTTGTGGACGTAGTCTCCCGGCGCGTCCGGCAGACCGTCAACGCCTCCAGCTCCGATCTGCGGCGGATCGCAGGGCGCGCCGGAGCGCGCCGCCAGCCATCCGGCCCATTCAGGCCACCACGACCCCTCAAGTCGCGGTGCCTGCTTCAGCCATTCATCCGGTCCGACATAGGGCGCGTCCGCGGCCTTGATCAGCACCTGATAGCTGTGGCCGGGTTGGTCCGGCGGCGCGACGACGCCTGCATTGTGACCGCCGCTGGTCAACACGAACGTCACGTCGGCATCGACCTGATAGTGGATCTTGTAGACAGATCGCCACGGCGCCACGTGATCGGCGAGCGTGCCGACCACGAACATCGGCGCATGGATGTCGGAAAGCGAGATACTTCTGTCCTCGACGCGATAGCGGCCCTCGGCCAGGTCGTTGTGCAGGAATAGTTTTCGCAGATATTCCGAGTGCATGCGATAGGGCAGCCGTGTGGCGTCGGCGTTCCAGGCCATCAGGTCGATCGGCGCCGTGCTCTCGCCCATCAGATAATCATGCGACAGCCGCGACCAGATCAACTCGTTGGAGCGCAGGAGCTGGAACGCACCGGCCATCTGGGTCGTGTCGAGATAGCCATGCTGCCACATCATGTCTTCGAGGAAGGCGACCTGGCTCTCGTTGACGAAGAGCGTCAGCTCGCCGGCCTCGGTGAAATCCGTCTGCGCGGCAAGCAGGGTGATCGTGTCCAGTCGCTTGTCGCCATCGCGCGCCATCGCGGCCGCGGCGATCGATAGCAACGTGCCGCCGAGGCAGTAGCCGAGCGCATGGACCTTCCGGTCCGGCAGGATCCGGCCGATCATGTCCAGCGCCGCCATGACGCCGAGCTTGCGATAGTCGTCGAAGGCGACATCACGGTCTTGGGCGTCCGGATTTCGCCAGGAAATCGCGAATACGGTGAAGCCCTGACCGGTCAGATACCTCACCAGCGAATTCTGCGGCGACAGATCGAGGATGTAGTACTTCATGATCCAGGCCGGCACGATCAGGATCGGCTCGGGCCGCACCTGCGCGGTCGTCGGATGGTACTGGATCAGCTCCATCAAACCGTTGCGATACACGACCTTGCCTGGTGAAGCCGCGACCGTCTTGCCGACGACAAACTGTTCGTCACCGGCTGGTTTTGCGGTCGAGTGCAGGCGCACCAGATCGCTGTACCAGTTCTGCCAGCCGAACACGAAATTCTCCCCGCCGCTCTGCAACGCCTTCTCCAGCACCAGCGGATTTGTCGCAGCGAAATTCGACGGCGCCAGCATGTCGAGCATCTGGCGCATCGAGAATTCGACGATGGCTTCATTGGCGGGCGACACGCCGCGTACACCGGTCGTGGCGTCGTGCCACCAGCGCTCCGTGAGCAGAAACGCCTGCGCGAACAGATTGAACGGCGGGGCTTCCCATTGCGCTCCCCTGAAGCGGCGATCCCGTTCCTGCGGCTCTATCACCGACCACGGCTTTTGCGTTGGTGCGTGCGCAACAGATTCCAGCAACCGGCCCATGTCGCGAACGGCTTTGCGGGACATCTCCATCTGGCGCTGCGGCGCCGCAGCGAGATGAGAGCTCCAATCGAGCCAGGCGAGCGACAGGGCCAGCGGCGAAATCCCGCCCGTGAACCGCGCCAGCGACGCGTGAAAAGCTCGGTCCAGAGGGTACGGCTCTGACGGAGGCGCCGGTTGCGCGGGCAGACTTTCGGTCGGACGGTCGACGCTCACAACGGGGTCGGCGGAGGGGTGCCCTGCCGGCTCTTCGGTTCGCGGAACAAGCTGCACGACGCTCATGGCTGAAAATTCCTGCGCACTTTGCCGTTTCAGGTTCTTGGGGTTTCAGGTCCTTGGCAGGATACGTCGCCCGGGTTCCGATGCGTTGAGCTGCATCAATCTCGTCCGCCGATCACGATTGCTTCACTGCCATCGACCGACCTCACCTGCTTGACCTGCGTCAAAGCCGGCCTCCATGCTTGAAATAGGCTTCGCTCATCCACTTTCGTCAAAACCTGCGGAGCTACCCATGCGCGCCCACCAGATCATGACCCGATCGGTCATCTCGGTCACCCCCGACACCAGCATCGTCGAGGCGGCGAACATCATGCTGAAGAGGCATGTCAGCGGCCTCACCGTGGTCGACGATACCGGCAAGCTGGTCGGCGTCGTCTCGGAAGGTGATTTCATCCGACGCAGCGAAATCGGCACCGGACGCAAGCGGGGGCGCTGGCTGAGGTTCATCCTTGGTCCGGGCGGATCGGCCCGCGACTTCGTCCACGAGCACGGCCGCAAGGTTTCGGAGGTGATGACCACCTCCGTCGTGACCATCACCGAGGATACGGCGCTCGCCGAGATCGTCGATCTCATGGAACGGAACAACGTGAAGCGATTGCCCGTCGTCCGCGGCGACAAGATCGTCGGCATCGTGTCGCGCGCGAACCTGCTGCAGGCGGTGGCGGGGCTCGCCCGCGAGGTGCCGGATCCGACGGCAGACGACGATCACATCCGCGGCCGCATCATCGACGCCATGGAGAAGAACGACTGGTGTCCGTTCGGGCTGAACGTCATCGTCCGCGACGGCATCGTTCACCTCAGCGGCGTCATCACCGAGGAGCGCTCACGGCAGGCTGCGGTCGTCGCAGCGGAGAACGTCGAGGGCGTGAAGAAGGTGCACGACCATCTCTGCTGGGTCGACACCATGTCCGGCGTCTATCTGAACTCGCCCGAGGACGACGATCTCGCCAAGGCGAGCTGAAACCTGACGCGGTTCAGCGTGGAATCACGGCGGTGGCCTCGATCTCGACGCGCGCCGCCTTCTCAACGAGGCGCACGACCTGCAACAGCGCCATCGCAGGATAGTGCGCGCCAAAGATCGCACGGTAGACCTTGCCGAGCTCTTTCAGGTTGGTCAGGTACTCGTCCATGTCGACGACGTACCAGGTCAGCCGCACCAGGTGCTCGGGCCGGGCGCCGGCTTCGGCAAGGATCGCAGCGATGTTGCTCAGGGTCTGGCGGACCTGCGCGACGAAGCCGTCCGCGAGACGCTCCTGGGCATCCCAGCCGATCACCCCGCCGGTGACGACGATCCGCCCCTCGGCTGCCATGCCGTTGGCATAGCCTTTCGGGAGCGGCCAGCCGGACGGCTGCAGCACCTGCGCTCCCGACCGGGTTTCGTCCCCGCCTGCTGTCGGCAACACCGCGCGGGGCGGGCCTGTCGGCGTCGTCACTGACAATCTCTATCCTTTCATTCCCGCGACGCCCGAGGATGTCACAGCGGCCTGCGCCAGCTGTCTCAGCGCAAAGCGCTTCAACTTGCCGGTTTCGGTCTTCGGCAGCTGCGTCACGAACTCGATCGCGCGCGGATATTTGTACGGCGCGATCTCGCGTTTGACATGCTCCTGCAACTCGGCGACCAGCCGAGCGTCGGGCGTCACGCCGGGCGCGGCAATGACATAGGCCTTCACGATCATCCCGCGCGCCTCGTCCGGCGCGCCAACGACGCCACATTCGGCAACGGCCGCATGCGTGAGCAGCGCCGTCTCGACATCCGTGCCGGCAATGTTGTAGCCAGCCGACACGATCATGTCGTCGGAGCGCGACTGGTACCAGAAATAGCCGTCGCCATCCATCAGATAGGTGTCGCCGGTGATGTTCCAGCCGTTCTGGACGTATTTGCGCTGCCGCTCGTCGGCGAGATAGCGACAGCCGGTCGGTCCGCGCACAGCGAGGAAGCCCATCGTGCCCGGCGGCAAATCGTTGCCGGAACCGTCGACGATCTTGGCTTCATAGCCCGGCACCGGCTTGCCCGTCGCGCCGGGACGGATTTCGTCCTCGGTCGCGCTGATGAAGATGTGCAGCAGCTCGGTCGAGCCGATCCCGTCCATCAGCTTGATGCCGGTCGCCTTGAGCCAGGCATCGAATGTCGGCTTGGGGAGCGTCTCGCCCGCGGAGACGCATTTACGCAGCGAAGAGATGTCGCGGCCTGCGAGCTTGCCGAGCATGGCGCGATACGCGGTCGGTGCGGTGAAGCAGACCGTGGTCTTGTACTGTTCGATCGCATTCAGGATGTCGTCGGGCGTGGTCTTCTCCAGCACGACGAAGGAGGCGCCGATGTGCATCGGAAACAGGACGCCGCCGAAGCCGAACGTGAAGGCGAGCGGTGCCGAGCCGACGAAGCGATCCTTCTGCTCCGCCCGCAGGATGTTGTGCGCGTAGCCGTCGCAGACCGCCAGCATGTCCCGGTGGAAGTGCATGGTGCCCTTGGGATCGCCCGTGGTGCCCGACGTGAAGGCGATCAGGCAGATGTCGTCGGAGGCGGTGTCGACAGCTCCGAACTCCGGGCTGGCGTCCGCGATCAGCGCTTCGAGCGAATCGCCGGCGCCGTTCCCCCAATAGACGACGTGCCTGAGACCGGGCGCAGCGGCTTTCGCCTTCTCCATCTCCTCGGCGAGCTTTCCATCGCAGAGCGCCAGCGAGATCTCGGCCTTCTGGATCGGATAGGACAGCTCCTTGGCGCGCAGCAGCGGCATCGTCGCCACCACAATGCCGCCGGCCTTGATCACCGCGAGATAGGTCGCGACCATCATCGGATTGTTGGACGAGCGCAGCAGCACGCGCCCGCCGGTGACGAGACCGAGCTTGCCGACCAGCACATTGGCGATGCGGTTCACCAGCGCCTGCAGCTCGCGATAGCTGTAGCTGACGGCGGGACTGATGACGCAAGGCGCGTCGCCATGCCCCTGCTCGACCCAGCGGTCGAGGAAATAGCTGACGCAGTTCAATCGCGGCGGATAACACAGCTCCGGACGGGTGAAGATGAATTCCGGCCAGAGCTCGCGCGGCGGAAGGTGCTGCCGCGCGAACGTATCGACATGGGCCGTCGCATCGTTGCCGTCAGACGAGCCCGAGACTTGAACCTTGGCGGCGTTGGCCATCGCACGCTCCTTTGCGCATGGAAAGCACCCGGCAGCACTATCTGGGAAACATTTTAGGCTTAAAACAATTCGGCGCAATAGCGGATTTTGGGCATCCCGTGCATTTTGCTGCGGCAAGGAAGGATCGGCGGGCGCGTCGGCCCGCGGGCGCCTCAGGCGCGGCGGCGACCGGCCGATTTCTGCGCCGATGCCTTGGTCTTGGCGAGGAGCCGCATCAATTCGCGGACGTCCTTCGGCGAAAGATCGGCGAAGAGATCGGCGATCCAGGTCTCGTGTTCCGCGGCCATCCTGCGAAACTCGGCACGCCCGAGCTTCGTCAGCCTGATCACCTGAACGCGGCGGTCCGTGTCGGAGGTCCGGCGATCGAGATGGCCGGATTCCACGAGACGCTCGACGAGGCCGGTCACATTGCCGTTCGACACCATCATGCGCTTGGAGACGTCGGACAGCGTCATGCCCTCCGGCGCCTTGTCGAGCTGCGCCATCAGATCGAAACGGGGCAGCGTGACATCGAAGCGCTGCCGCAACCGGCCGCGGACCTCGCCCTCGATCAGGGTCGTGCAGGTCAAGAGGCGCAGCCACAACCGAAGCTCTTCGGCGTGATCTTCCGGAGTTTCGACAGCCTTGGTCTCGGAATCGAGCATCTCGATGCAGTCACTCACGGCCGGCATTGGCGCCGGCACGGATTCCCAACATTTTGAGCTTCAAATAAATCCGGGCCGGCTGCAAGCCTAAAGCTGCAACAATCGACCGCACGCCAATTTCTTTAGGCTTCAAGTAATTGGCGCGCCGCTTGCATGCGCCGCTTCCCCGCAAGATGACGGCGCCTTTGGGCTTTGCTTGCCGCCGCAGCCATCATCGGCATAAGCTTGAGTTGAAGCACGAGGCTTGTAGTGCAAGCCCGATCGACACGGGGGACAGATCATGAAGACGCAAACGACTTTGGCCGCAGCCGCCATCCTGCTCGGGACCGCGGTGAGCCCTACCCTCGCCCAGGAGAAGATCAAGCTGGGTGTGATCGTGACCCTGTCGGGACCCGCCGCCGCACTCGGCCAGCAGGTTCGCGACGGATTTGCGCTCGGGGTGAAGGATCTCGGCGGCAAGATGGGTGGCCGCGATGTCGAAGTGATCGTCGCCGACGACGAGCTGAAACCGGATGCAGCCGTGACGAAAGCCAAAGGCCTTCTGGAGCGCGACAAGGTCGATTTCGTGGTCGGCCCGATCTTCTCCAACATCCTCCAGGCGATCCATCGACCAGTCACGGAGTCGAAGACCTTCCTGATCAGCCCCAATGCAGGCCCGTCGACCTTTGCCGGCAAGGACTGCAACCCGTTCTTTTATGTGACCTCGTATCAGAACGACCAGGTGCACGAAGTCCTCGGCAAGGTCGCGCAGGATCGCGGCTACAAGCGCATGTATCTGATGGTGCCGAACTATCAGGCCGGCAAGGACTCGGTCGCCGGCTTCAAGCTCGACTACAAGGGCGAAATCGTCGAGGAATCCTACATGCCGCTCAACACGCTGGACTTCCAGCCGGAGCTTTCCAAGATTTCATCGCAGAAGCCCGATGCTCTCTTCACGTTCATGCCGGGCGGGCTCGGCGTCAATCTGGTCAAGCAGTACCGGCAGGCCGGCCTCGCCGACAGCATTCCGGTGCTCTCGGCGTTCACGGTGGATGAATCCACTTTGCCGGCCCAGCAGGATGCGGCCGTCGGCATGTTCGGCGGCGCGAACTGGGCGCCCAATCTCGACAACCCCCAGAACAAGAAGTTCGTCGCCGCTTATGAAGCCGCCTATAACGGCGTGCCCGGGACCTACGCCTTCCAGGCCTATGACGCCGCGATGCTGATCAACAGCGCGGTCAAGGCCGTGAAGGGCGACCTCTCGAACAAGGATGCGGTCGGCGCCGCCCTGAAGAAAGCCGACTTCACCTCGCTGCGCGGTGCCTTCAAGTTCAACACCAACGGCTATCCGATCCAGGACTTTTACCTGACCAAGGTCGCCAAGCGTCCGGACGGCAAGTTCCAGACCGAGATCGTCCAGAAGGTCTTCGAGAATTACGGCGACCGCTACGCCAAGGACTGCAAGGCGGCGAACTAAGCCGCGCGTCGCGTTACGGGAGGACTGCAATGAAAACTGAAATCACCGGCATCACCCGGGCCAATGAAGGGATCCAGGGAATTTCCTGGAACATCCTCGGTCAGACCTATGTGCCGAAAAGCAATACCGAGCACAGCTTTTCCTGGCACGCGACATTGCCGCCGGGCACATTCGTGCCGCCGCACATCCATCCGGACCAGGACGAGTATCTCTACATGCTTGAGGGCAAGCTCGACTTCGTGCTCGGCAATTCGGAGGCGCAGGCGACGGCGGGCGATCTGATCCGGCTCGGCATGGGCGTGCCGCACGGCATCTTCAACAAGTCGGAGCAGACCGCAAAAGTCCTGTTCTGGGTATCACCGACCCGCAAGCTGTTCGACCTGTTCTGGGGCCTTCACAACATGAAGGAGCAGAAGCCGGAGGACGTGGTGGCGATGGCGGCCGAGTTCAACATTCACTTCCTGCCGCCGCCTCCCGGCGGTTAGCAGCATGACCCCGGAAAAGTGCGCAAGCGGTTTTCCGGAAGGGGCATGCTCAATCAAAGGCCAAAGGGTGATGATGATTCATCGCCCTCAAGCGCGCACCGCCGCCAGCCCCGGCACGGCGGCAAAGCCGGCCTTGGTGGCATAGCCGCGCACGATCGCCTCGCGCTGCGAATAGCTCAGCACGTTGTCGACATTGTCGAAACCGTCGGGTGCAAGCTGCTCGACGGTGTCGATGACGCCCTCGGGACCGCCGCGCCGGTTGGAGCGGACGATGTCCGCGGTCATCGGCAGGCGCTTCTTCTCATATTCGAGCAACGCCTGGCGGGGATGCTCGGCGCGTGCCAGCGCATCGGCGAGGCAACGCGCATCGAGGATCGCCTGCGATGCACCGTTCGAGCCGACCGGATACATGGGATGCGCGGCATCGCCGAGCAGTGTGACGCGCCCGGACGACCAATAGGGCAACGGATCCCGGTCACAGGTCGGATATTCGTAGAACTCGGGCGTTGCCGAGATCAGGCTCTTCACGTCGATATAGGGCACCGAGAAGCGGGCCACATGCGGCATCAGCTCCTCGCGGCGCCCGGGTCGCGACCAGTCTTCCTTCCGCGGCGGCGGGGCATTGCCCTCACCGACCTTCACCAGCACCGCCCAATTGGTGAGACGGCTCGCGGGGCTCGATCCCTCCGCGATCGGATAGATCACCACCTTGGCGTTGAGCCCGCCGGCCACGATCATCGATTTGCCGGTGAGGAACAGCGGCCAGTCGCGCGCACCGCGCCACAGCATCAGGCCGTTCCAGCACGGCGGTCCCTCGTTCGGGAACAGCGTGTCGCGAACGCGTGAGTGGATGCCGTCGGCGCCGATCAGGATATCGCCGCGCGCCGTGTGGATATGCGCGCCGGCGCGATCGAAGAAATAGGCGGTGACGCCGCCCTCGTCCTGAGTGAATGCGCCGAGCCGGCAGCCGGTGTGGATAGCATCCGGCCCGAGCCGCTCCTCGACGGCGCGATGGATGACGCCCTGAAGGCGGCCACGGTGGATCGAGAATTGCGGCACGTCGTGGCCCGCGTCGATGCCACGGGCCTCGCGCCAGACTTCCTGGCCGTGGCGATTGAGGTAATAGAGCTGATCGGTGCGGATCGCGACATCGTCGAGCTTCTGGAGCAGACCGAGGCCGGCGAGCTCGCGCATCGCATGCGGCAGCGTGTTGATGCCGACACCGAGCTCGCGGATGGTGTCGGCCTGCTCGAAGATTTCGCAATCCAGGCCGCGCGAGCGCAGCATTAATGCCGTGGTGAGACCACCGATACCGCCACCGACGATAATCGCCTTCATCGCCTTAACTCCACTCGATAACGCCAGGCAATGAGTTAACGTCGCACGGGCAGTTGCTCCGCCGCAAGCGGCTTTGTCGCCTTCGCCCGGAGCTCGGCCCGGGTCTTGGGCTTAGCCTTAATTCTCGGCTCCTAAGGCCCCTGCCGGAGGCGCATTCCTCATCGAAACCCCGCCAATTGAGCCCAACGCGAAATTATTTCAAGCTTAAAGGAATTTCGCGTACGTTCCCTTTTTGGCAGGGCCGCGGCCAGGAGTAACCGGCCTAGTCGCCCCTGAACACCGGCTTGACCTTGTTGGCGAAGGCCTCGAAGGCGCGCTCGAAATCCGCCGTCGTCATGCACAGGGCCTGTGCAACGGCCTCCGCCTCGATCGCCTCCTCTACCGACATCGCCCATTCCATCGCCAGCATCCGCTTGGTCATGGTGTTGGCGAAGGTCGGCCCTTCCGCGATCTGCCTTGCCAGCAGTTGCGCCTGGGGCAACACCTGCTCCGGTGTCACGAGACGGCTGAAGAAGCCCCAGCGCTCGCCCTCCTCCGCGGTCATGAAGCGGCCGGTGTAGAGCAGCTCGGAGGCGCGGGACTGCCCGATGATCCGCGGCAGGATTGCGCACGCGCCCATGTCGCAGCCGGCAAGGCCCACCTTGTTGAAGAGGAATGCGACCTTGGCCCCGCTCGCCGCGAGCCGCATGTCGGACGCCATGGCAATAATCGCGCCCGCGCCGGCACAGATGCCTTCGACCGCAGCGACGATCGGCTGCGGGCAGGCCCGCATCGCCTTGACGAGGTCGCCCGTCATCCGGGTAAAGGCCGTCAGTCCCTTGGTGTCCATCTTCACGAGCGGACCGATGATCTCGAATACGTCGCCGCCGGACGAAAAATTGGCGCCCGCGCCTGTGACGACGATCGACTTGACCGCATCGTCGAACGCGCAGGCGCGAAAGAAATCGGTGAGCTCGCGGTAGCTCTCGAAAGTCAGCGGATTTTTCCGCTCGGGACGATTGAGCGTCACGGTGGCAACGCCGTCGACCACGGCCAGCAGGAAATTCTGCGGCGAATAGTCCGCCAGCGGCAGGGTCACGGGATTGGCTGGTCTGCTCATGCGATCTCCTTAGCTTTCTCGTTCCAGGCCTGCATCGCGCACGCTAGATCTCACCACCGGCAACCGCGATCGCCTGTCCTGTGATCGCACCGGCGCTCTCCCCGCACAGCCACAGCACGGCATCGGCCACCTCCTGAGGCGTGATCAGCCGCCCCTGCGGATTGTGCTTCGCGAGCTCGGCAATCGCCTGCTCGTGGCTGCGGCCCGTCTTCTTCATGATGTTCTCGATGCTGCCGGCAACCAGATCGGTATCCGTGAAGCCGGGACATACGGCATTCACCGTGACATTGCTGCCGGCCATTTCCAGCGCAAGCGAACGCACAAGTCCAATCACGGCGTGCTTGGCGGCACTATACGCGCTGACATAGGGATAGCCCTTGAGCCCGGCCGTCGATGCAATCGCGACGATGCGACCGTAGGGGCGGTCCTTCATCGCCGGCAAGACGCCGTGGATGGCGTGAACCGCGCCCATGAAGTTGACGTCCATCATGCGGGCAAACAGCGCACTGTCCGATTTCGCGAACGGCGCCGATTCAGCGCTGCCGGCGTTGGCGATCAGAATATCGATCGGCTTCCGTGCGCTTGCTTGGGCGATGGCAGCTTTCACCGATGCTTCGTTCGAGACGTCCGCGACCGCCGCAAAATGCGCAGCCCCCGCGCTCACCGCCTCGTCAAGAGTTGCCGCATTGCGGCCAAGCACCGTCACGGTGGCACCGGCGCCCGCGAGGGAGGCTGCAATCGCGCGGCCGATGCCACGGCCGCCGCCGGTGACCAGCGCGTGCGGCGAATGCGGCAATGCGGACATGCGTTGGCTCCCTGGGATGCTGATCGCTCCCTCGATATATTTTAACCTTCAAATTTTTGCAACGAAAGCACCGATTGAGATCCCAATCGTCCAGGCACCCGGGACCGGCCCGAAAATTGCTTTAAGTATAAAATTGTCTCTTCCCATCCCTTACAGGCCTGTTAGCATCGCCGGGCCAAGCAAGAGGTTGTTGCGTGTCGCAATCCACGCCCATGATAACAAGGGACGGACGTTTCGCCTACGAAGCCGCGGGCGATCCGGGCGCAATACCCCTGATTTTCCTGCATGGCATCGGCGGCGCGGCGCGAGCCTGGCGGAACCAGCTCGCCACCTTCGGCACCCGCTTTCGCGCGATTGCATGGGACATGCCGGGCTATGGCGGATCGGCTCCGCTCGGCAGCGTCAGCATCGCTGCCCTGGCGGACGCGCTTCAGCAATTCATCGAGCAACTCGGTGTGAGCAGGCCAATTCTGGTTGGCCATTCCATCGGCGGCATGATCGTCCAGAAATGGCTGGTGCAATTTCCGATGCGCGCGCGCGCGGTCGTGCTGGCGCAGACCAGCCCGGCCTTCGGCAAGGCCGACGGCGATTGGCAGAGATCGTTCATCGCGGCGCGGCTTGGCCCGCTCGACCGCGGAGAGACGATGAAGTCGCTGGCACCTTCCCTGGTAAAGGAGCTTGTCGGCGACGATCCCGATCCAAAGGGAATGGAGCTTGCGCGCGAATGCATGGGAAGCGTGCCCGAGGCGAGCTATCGCGCCATGATGCTGGCCTTGATCGGCTTCGACCAACGCAGCACGCTCAAGGACATTTCCGTGCCGACGCTGCTGCTGTCCGGCTCCAAGGACAACAATGCGCCTGCGCCGATGATGGCGAAGACGGCGACCTACATCCCTTCGGCCGAATATGTCGAGCTCGCCGGCGTCGGCCATCTCGCCAATCTTGAGCGACGCGATGCCTTCGACGAGGCCCTCGGCCGGTTCCTGAACTCCGTCGCGATCAAAACGTAAGGCGAGCGCGCAATGACCGTGCAAGTCCGCAAGAACGTCGGCGCAACCGACAAGGTGGCAATGGACGCCCCGATCTTCGATCCCGTGGCATTCCGCCTGAACGACGAGCAGGCCGGCATCATTTCGCGCGCGCGGGAGATCGGGCAGAGCGTGTTCGCTGGCCGCGCGGCGACTTACGATCGCGAGGCAATCTTTCCGACCGAGAATTATCGCGACCTGCACCGGGTCGGCTTGCTCGGCATTGCCGTCCCCAAGGCGCATGGCGGACTCGGCGCGAACTATCAGACCTATGCCTTGGCAGCCGCGGAAATCGGCCGCTATTGCGGCGCGACCGCATTGACCTGGAACATGCACGTCTGCTCGACCCTGTGGTCGGGTCCACTCGCCGACGATCTCGACATGGACGCCGCGACTCGCACCGAGCACGAGCGGCGACGGGCGGTCCACTACAAGCGCATCGTCGAGGACGGGGCGATCTATTCGCAGCCCTTTTCGGAGGGTGGCGCAGCGGCGGCAGGCGGCGTCGCCTTCGGCACGGAGGCAAAGCCCGTGAAGGGCGGCTGGATCGTCAGCGGCAAGAAGATCTTTGCATCGCTGTCAGGCCATGCAGATTATTACGGCGTGCTCTGCACCGAGATCGAGGAAGGCGGGAAAGCCTCGCGCCGCAACACGCTTTATCTCGCCATCTCCGCCAAGTCGGAGGGCGTTTCGGTCGTCGGCGACTGGGATCCGCTCGGCATGCGCGGAACGGTCTCGCGTACGCTGCTGTTCAAGGACGTGTTCGTGCCCGAGGATTCTGCGCTGATGCCGCGCGGCGTCTATTTCCAGGCCGCGATGCGCTGGCCGCACATGTTCCTGACACTGTCGCCGACCTACATGGGCCTGGCACAAGCCGCCTATGACTTCACCGTGCGCTATCTGCGCGGCGAAGTGCCAGGCATGCCGCCGGTCAAGCGCAGGATGTACCCGACCAAGCAGATCGCGGTCGCGCAGATGCAGATCAAGCTCGAGCAGATCAAGGCGATCTGGTTCCAGGCCGTCACGGAAGCGCGCGCCAATCCAAGCAAGGAGCAGGTGCTCCGCGCCTACGCCGCGCAATATTCGGTGATGGAAGGTGCCAATGAGCTCGCCGCGCTCGCGATCCGCACCTGCGGCGGTCAGGCCATGCTCCGCTCGCTGCCGCTGGAGCGCATCTATCGCGACAGCCGCTGCGGCTCGCTGATGCTGCCCTGGACGGCCGAGCTTTGCCTCGACCGGATTGGACGCGAGGCGCTTTACGAGGCCGGCGAAACGGACGACTGACGGTGGACCTGTGTAGTCTGATCGATCGCAACGCGGCGTTCGCGCCAGACAAGACGGCCATTGCCTTCGAAGGGGAACGGCTGAGCTATGCAGCGTTCGCCGCGCGGATCGAGCGGACCGCGACGGCGTTGAAGCAGGAACTCGGCGTCGGCCGGGGCGACCGCGTTGCAATCCTCAGCCTGAACCGGCCGGACTATCTGGTTCTGCTCTATGCCTGCGCGCGGCTCGGCGCGATGCTGGTGCCCCTGAACTGGCGGCTGGCCGTCGCAGAGCAGCTTTTCATTCTCACCAATGCCGGCGCCAAGGTCCTGGTGCTCGAGCAGGCATTTGAGGGGGTTCTTCCCAAGCTTGAGGGGACTGCCGCTGTCGGGCTCGATTTCGAGCCGCCGGGCGGCACGACGTTCGACGACCTGTTGGCACGCAGCGAGGGCAGTGGCCGCAACCCGCACGCCGATCTCTCCTGCCCGCTCCTCGTTGTCTATACGTCAGGAACGACCGGACGGCCGAAAGGCGCGGTGCTACGCCAGGAGGCGCTGTTCTGGAACGGCGTCATGAGCCAGCACATGCACAACATGACATCCGACGATCACATATTGACGGTGCTGCCGCTCTTCCATGTCGGCGGCCTCAACATCCAGACCACGGCAGCGCTCCAACTTGGCGCGACCGTCACGATCCACGCCCGTTTCACGCCGGATACGGCACTCGCGGCCATCGAACGGGAACGACCGACACTGACCGTGATGGTGCCGGCAATCATCCAGGCCGTAACCGAGCATCCCGCCTGGGCTGCCGCCGATCTGTCGTCGCTGAAGGCGGTCGCCACCGGCTCGACCATCGTGCCGCCGCACCTGATCGAGCGCTTCGTCGCACGCGGTGTACCGGTGCTCCAGGTCTATGGTTCGACCGAAACCTGCCCGATCGCGGTTTACACGCGCCTTGGCGGCGACCTTTCACGTGTGGGATCGACCGGTCTTGCCGGCCTGTGCTGTGAGGCAAAGGTGATCGATCAGGCTGGCAACGCGGTGCCGGCGGGCACGCCGGGCGAGATCGCCGTGCGCGGCCCCAACGTGTTCTTTGAATACTGGGGCGATGCGGATGCCACGCGCGATGCGCTGCACGACGGCTGGTATCGCACCGGCGACATCGGCCTGTGCGACGCCGACGGATATTTCTGGGTCCGCGACCGCAAGAAGAACTTGATCATCTCCGGCGGGGAGAACGTCTATCCGGCCGAAGTCGAGCGCGTCCTTCTGGAACATCCCGATGTCAGCGAATGCGCGGTGATCGGCCGGCCCGATCCGCGCTGGGATGAGGTGCCAATCGCCTATGTGATCCCGAGATCGGGATGCCAGCCCGGAGCCGACGAGTTGAGAGCGCACCTTCTGGCACAACTCGCGCGCTACAAGGTACCGCGCGACATCGTCTTCGTCACGGACCTGCCGCGCACGGCGCTCGGCAAGGTTCAGCATTTCCTGCTGAAGCAGATCGATGCGCAGTCGCGCGCACAAGGAGAGACATCTTGAAGATTGCGGTTCTGGGTGGGGGAAACGGCTCTTTCGCGGCCGCAGGCGATTTTGCGCTGTCCGGACATGAGGTCCGGCTCTGGCGCCGCGACGCGGATCAGGTCGCGGCACATCGTGCCGCCGGCTCCGGCATCGTTGTAAAGGATCATAACGGCCGTCACGAGACCAAGCTCGCGCTGGTCACGACCGACATCGCAGAAGCCGTCAACGGCGCGGAGCTGATCCTGTGCCCCGCCCCCGCCTTCGCGCAGCCGGACATCGCCCGGCTGCTTGCTCCACATCTGCGGGATGGACAGGTCGTGTTTCTGCCACCGGCGACGTTCGGCTCGATGATCTTCGCCCAGGCAGCGCGGGACGCCGGCAACCATGCCAAGGCGAGCTTTGCAGAGACCGGCACGTTGCCCTGGCTGACCCGCAAGCACGGGCCATTCGAGGTCGCCATCACCATCCGCGCCAAGCGACTGCCGGTCGGCGTGCTCCCTCTCGAAACTGCTGCACACGCGATCGAAGTGATCGGACGCGCTTTCCCCGATGCGATCGAGCCGTGCGGAGACGCGCTGTCCGGGGCACTGATGAACGCAGGCCCGATCATCCATCCGCCGCTGATCGTGATGAATGCGGGCCCGATCGAACATTTCGAGCGATGGGACATCCACAAGGAGGGAACGCAAGGCGCGATCCGCCGGGTAACCGATGCGCTCGACGCCGAACGCATCGCGGTGCGCGAAGCAATCGGCTACGGCGCGCCGCATTTTCCGCTGGCTCATCACTACGCGAAAGAAGGCGAGATCTGGATGTACGGCCGCGGCTCGCATGATCGCCTGACCGATTCGGGCGACTGGCGCGAACGGATCGTGCTGAGCGAACATCGCTACATGCGCGAGGATTTGCGGCTTGGGCTATCGCTGCTGGTCTCAGTCGCTGGCCTGGCGGGCGTGGCCACGCCGCTCGCAAAGGCTTTCCTGGCGATCGGCGGCGCAATCTGCGGCGAGGATTTCAGCCAGGGCGGCCGAACGCTCGAAACGCTGGGGCTGGGCAATCTCGGCAAGGCCGAACTGCAGACGCTTCTACGCAGGGGATTTTGACCGATGACCAGCCGCACCAACATTGCCTGTCTCGGGGCCGGTCGCATGGGCCGCGGCATCGCCGTCGCGTTCGCTTACGCGGGGCATACGGTCACGATGGTCGATATCAAGGCACGTTCCACGGACGATTTCGCCAAGCTCGAGGCGGACGCGATCGGCGAAGTCAGGACTACCTTTGCCAGCCTGGCGAAGCTGGGGCTGCTGACCGAAGCAGATGTCGATCCGCTCATCGCGAGGGTCTCGGTGGTGCCGGCCAATCAGAGCGGCGCAGCGCTAGCCGAAGCCGGCATCGTCTTCGAGGGCGTTCCGGAAGTCGTTGAGCTCAAGCGCGAGGTGCTGGGAGCGGCTTCAAAACAGGTCGGGCCGGATACGATCATTGCATCGACGACGTCGACCATCCTCGTCGACGATCTCTCCGGCGCGATCGTAAACCCCCGCCGCTTCCTCAATGTGCACTGGCTCAATCCGGCCTATCTGATCCCTCTGGTAGAAGTCTCGCCCGGCAAGGCCACCGATCCGGCCATCATCGACGAGGTCAAGGCGCTGCTCGAAGGCATCGGCAAGGTTCCGGTCGTCTGTGCGGCGACCCCAGGCTTCATCGTCCCGCGCATCCAGGCGCTGGCGATGAACGAAGCCGCGCGCATGGTCGAGGAAGGCGTCGCCAGCGCGGAAGATATCGACAAGGCGATCCGCTACGGGTTCGGCTTCCGCTACGCCGTGCTCGGGCTGCTCGAGTTCATCGACTGGGGCGGCGGCGACATTCTCTACTACGCCAGTCGCTATCTCGAGGGCGCACTCGGCAGCGACCGCTATCGTGCACCTGATGTCATTGCCCGCAACATGCATGAAGGCAAGATCGGTCTACGGACAGGCGCCGGCTTCCTCGATTATTCAGGAATGGACGTCGACGCCTATCGGGTAAAGCGGCTTCAGGCCATGGTCGACCTGCTCCGGCACTTCAACCTGGCTCGCCCGCCGGTGCTCGATCGCGTCTAGCCGAAGACGTCCTGAAGCACGCCTTCGCGAACGACCGCGACGCCGTCCAGTTCGATCGTCGTTCCCATCATCGGCAGGTCGAAATGGCCTGCCGTGTAACGGCCGGCGAATTCGTTGGCGCCGGTCGAGAACAGGAAGTTGCCGGAGACGGCCCGAATCTCCGTGCCATTGGTATCGCGTTGGTCGTACATCGACAGCGCTTCGTAGCGCGCGCCGGGATTCATGCCGAAACCGACATGCGAGACCGCATAGGCTTCGCGATCGCCCCAAGCGGCAAGATAGGCACGCATCATCGCGGCATCCGTACCCTCGCCTTCCAGCTCCACGACATAATCATCCTTCAAGGTCATCTTCACCGGCGACGTCAGGTAGCGCTTGAAGGTGAGGTTGATGTCGCCTGGCGCCATCACCAGCGCGCCGTTGATCGTCCCGCTCTTGGGGAAGCTGACGACGATGCCGCCCGGCCAATGCGCCAGCGTGCCGGGCTTGTCCGTCCAGCCCCAGACGCCGACGGTCGAGGCACCGACCATGTCGACGTCGAGCGCCGTGCCGGCCTTCGATGTCACCCGCATCCGCTTGGTCCCACGCAGCATCTTCGCCGCCGCGCGGACGCGCTTCTCGAGCGCGGAATCCGGCACCATCCGCTCCAGCGCCTCGGGATGCTCGTTGGAAATCACAAGGATGCGCGCGCCGGCCTTCAGTATCTCGGGCGTCTCCACCGCATGCATCAGGCCTTCGATGGTGCAATCCACGACAAAACCCGCTTGCTGAAGCGCCGTGATAACCGGACCAAGCCGCTGGATCGCCTCGCTCGCCCCTGTCGAGCGAACCGGAACGATATTGCGGTTTCGCGGCGTCGGCATCACCACGTGGAACGGCCGCGCCCCCATTCGCAGCAGCGCAAGCTCCGCAAGGTGAACATTCAGCGCGCGTGACTGGGTTTCCGAGAGGATCGCCGCAGTATCGCCGGACTTGACGGCGCATCGCTCAAAAATCTCGCAAAACGCGTCGATCCATTTTGCCTCGATGCGATCCGCCAGCATGGTTCACTCCCGATCTTCTGGTTTCTCGTTAGTCAGATCACGTTTCGGGGAAGCCCCGTAAAAGGTACGATCGCAAGGCACCCAACAGGCCGTTCAGGATCAACCCCAAGAGCGAGATCGTGATCAACGGCACGAACATGTCGACAGCCTGAAAGGTCCGGGCTGCCGTCACGAGCACATGGCCCAGCCCGTCCGTCGACGTGATCATCTCGGCCAGAAACACCACGATGCAGGAAATGACAAGGCCGATCCGGCAGCCGGTCAGGATCGACGGCATCGCCGCCGGCAGCACCACCTTGAAAAGGATCTCGTAGCGCGGTGTGCCGGCCGCCATGGCCGACCAGATCAGCTTCTGCTCGACGGTCGACGCACCATAGTAAGTCGAGAGCAGAATGGGAAAGAGCGCATCCGCCGCCACCAGCGTGATCTTCGATCCGTGACCGAAACCGAGCAGCAGCAACAGCGCCGGGTAGAGCGCGACTTTAGGCAAAGGCGCCAAAACCCGAACGATCGGCCGAACCACGGCATTGATCGCGGGACTGGCGGCGGCGGCGATGCCGATGCTCACGCCGAGCACCACCGCGATCGCGAAACCGGCAAACAGCCGGATCAGGGTTGCCGCGATCTCCTGCTGGTATGTCCACGTCACGAGTTGCTGGGCCAGCCGGCCGAAGACGAAACCCGGCGGCGGCAGCTGGACCGCAGGCGCAAAGCCGAATGACACGAGGCCTTGCCACACCGCGATCACCAGCACGATCGGCGCAAGCCCAAGAATGACGTTTGCTGGGAGAAAGCGCGATGTCATGAGAAGCTCAGCGGCAGGTCGAACTGAGGCTCTGACCAGCGCACCAGCCGTGCGCGGACCCGCTCGAAGATCGCATCGAGGCAGATACCCATCGCTCCCACGATGATGATCATCGCATAGACGGTGTCGTATTGGCCCATGTCGAGCGCGTTGAACAGGATATTGCCGGCGCCGGACTGGCGGGCGATCATCTCGCTGGTGATCATCGTGATCAGCGCCAGCACGAGTCCCGTGCGGCAACCGGTCAGAATTTCGGGAAGCGCCGCCGGCAGCACAATCCGGACCAGCCGTTGCGCCGGCGAAAGCCCCATTGCGGCGCCCGACCATAGCATCTTCTCTTCCACCGCCTTGGCGCCCTCAAAGCTGTGATAGATCACGGGCAGGCTGACGCCGAGGAAGATCACCAGCGTCTTCGTGACGTCGCCGACGCCGAGCCACAGCATGATGATCGGCATCAAGGCTGCCTTCGGAACCGGGTAGATCACCATCAGGAGCGGATTGAAGAAGGCGGCCACCGCGCGGCTGCGGCCCATCAACAGACCTAGTGGAATGGAAACCATCACCGCCACACCAAATCCGATCGCCATGCGGCGAAGCGAAGCCAGGATATTGATCAGCGCTTCCTTGTCCCCGAGGATATCCGGGATTGCACGGATCGCCTCGATCGCCGTCGGGAAGCTGTCGTTCTTCAGCGCGAATGACGCAGCCTGCCATGCCGCCAGAAGCCCGATGCAGGCAAACACCGGCGCGGCACGCTTGGCCAGGGCCGCTAGCGACATCATGACGGCGATCCGGTCTCTTCGACCTCATCGAACATGCGCTCGATATCGACGACGTATTTCTGGTACCGCGAATCGAGCAACAGCTCGTTGCGACGCCGCGGCCGCGGCAGATCGATGTCGATCACCTGCCGAATGCGGCCGGGCGACTTCGACATCATCACGACCTTGTCCGACAGGAAGACGGCCTCGTCGACCGAATGGGTGACGAACAACACCGTCTTGCGGTCGCGCTCCCAGATATTCAACAGATCGTTCTGCAAGCGCGTTCGGGTGTGAGCATCGAGCGCACCGAACGGTTCGTCCATCAACAGAACCTCAGGATGGTAAGCCAGCGTCCGAGCCAGCGCCACACGCTGCTTCATGCCGCCCGACAGCTCCTTGGGATAGAAGTTCTCGTAGCCCTTGAGGCCGACCATCTCGATCAAGGCCCGGCTTTGTGCTTCTGCCTCGCTGGGGCGCATGCCCTGCTGACGCGGGCCATACATCACGTTGCCCAGCACCGTCTTCCACGGAAACAACGCAAATTCCTGAAACACCGGACCGCGATCAGGCCCCGGCCCCGTGATCGGCCGCCCCTTTATCTTCGCCGAGCCGCTGGTCGGAGTAACGAAACCGCCGACGATGTAAAGCAGCGTCGACTTGCCACAGCCGGACGGACCAAGGATCGAGACGAACGCTCCGTCGTCGATCGTCAGCGAGATGTCGGATAGCGCCACATGATCCTTGCGCGCCGAGGTCTGGAAGACCTGCGACACGCGGTCGATCTCGATGATCACGGAAGCCGGCTCTTGTGACGTCACCGGTCTCACCCATTCGCTCGATCTCGAAGGCACAACCTTCATCCCGCCTCTCGCTTCACTCACGCGCGGACATCACGCAACCGATGTGCTGAATGTGCACCATCAGCGGCAGGAGCACAGCAAGAAACTTGCCAGACCACCGGCTGTTTCCGGGCACGTGAACTGCGTCATTCGAACCAGGGCCATTCGGCGGGTCCCTCATGCGTGACGGCTCCGCCCGGTGCCTGGCCAACCAATCGCGCATATTTCGCGAGCGCGCCTGCGCGGTGGCGAGGCGGACGTGGCTTCCAATCGTGTCGGCGCGCGTCAAGTTCCTGCTCGTCGACCAGCATATCCATCCGCCGATTTGCGGCGTCGATCCGGATCCTGTCGCCATCGCGAACCAGTGCCAGCGGACCACCAATGAAGGCCTCGGGAGATACATAGCCGATGCACATTCCGCGAGTGGCGCCGGAGAACCGTCCATCGGTGATCAAGGCCACCTTTTCGCCCATACCCTGCCCGTAGATCAGCGCCGTGACGCCGAGCATCTCGCGCATGCCGGGACCGCCGACCGGCCCCTCATTGCGGATCACGAGCACCTCGCCCGCCTTGTAGCTGCGGTCGCGAACCGCTGCGACGCAAGCCTCCTCGTCCTCGAAAACGCGCGCCACGCCCTCGAAGAACTGGCTCTTCAGGCCCGCGATCTTGATGACCGCGCCGTCAGGACAGAGATTGCCCTTCAGCACGGCCACGCCACCATCGGGCATGATTGGCGCGCGCACGGTGTAAATGACCTCGCCGTCCGGGGTATTGGACGCGCCATATTCCTCGGCGAGCGTTCGGCCCGTGACCGACAAGCAGCTGCCATCGATATGCCCGCTCTGGATCAACTCGCGGATCACAACGGCCGCGCCGCCGATATCGTAGACGTCTTTCGCCGTATATTTGCCTCCCGGCCGCAGGTTTCCGATCAGCGGCGTCCTTGCAAAAACTTCACCGACATCATCGATCGTGAATGCAATGCCGGCCTCGTTCGCGATCGCCGGCAGATGCAGCGCGGCATTGGTCGAACCGCCGGTGGCGGCCACGATCGCCGCGCCGTTTTCCAGGGATTTCCGCGTCACGATGTCGCGCGGCGACGGCCCGCCGCGCTCCAACATCTCCATGATCAGGCGTCCGGCGCGCCGGGATATCTGCGCACGCTCGGCATAGATGCCCGGCACCATCGACACGTTGGGAATGGTGAGGCCCATCGCCTCCGACACCATCCCCATGGTGTTCGCGGTGAACTGGCCGGCACAGGCACCGATGGTCGGCAGGCAGGCCCGCTCGATCCGCTCGAGCGTGGCGCCGTCGATCTCTCCGGTCATGAAGCTGCCGACAGCCTCGTAGGAGTCCAGCACGGTCAGGGTCCGCCCGTCCACGCGCCCCGGCAGCGAGCTGCCGCCATAGATGAAAATGGACGGCACGTTGCAACGGACCATGCCCATCATCACGCCGGGAAGCGTCTTGTCGCATCCGCCGTACCCGATCAGCGCATCGTAGGCGAGACCATGGACGACGGCTTCGATCGAGTCGGCAATCAGCTCCCGTGAAAACAGGGAGAACTTCATCCCCTCGTGATTCATGCTGATGCCGTCGGAAACCGACACGGTCGAAAACTCGCGCGGCGTACCGCCGGCCTCCTCGATTCCCGTCTTGGCCGCAGCGACCTGAAAGTCGTGGGTCATGTTGCAGGGCGTCTGCTCGCCCTTCATGCTGACGACGCCGACCATCGGCCTCTCGATCGCAGCGTCGTCGAGCCCCATTGCACGCATGAATGCGCGGTGCGGGGCCCGGTCGAGGCCATCTGTCGTGACCCGTGATCGCAGCTTCTTCATACTTGCATCTTCTTCATGCAACGCCCCGGATCATCCGGGGACGCCGCGACATCCTCATTCGGATCATTCGCTCCGTCGTCTATTGCAGCGGCGCGACGATCGTCGGATGCTTGAATTGGGCGACGTCCAGTTTTGGCAGCATTCCCGTCTCGGCATAGATGTCCAGCATCTTCTGGATCGCGGGGAAATTCGGTGCCGCACCCGGATCCCGGCCGAAATCATTGTCCTTGAGCAGATAGGTATCGAGAACCGGAACAGGTGCCTTCAGAACTTCGTTGACGACCTTCAGCGTCTCTTCGCGATTGGCCAGCGCTTTCTTCATGCCAGAGGTAATGTCCCGCACATAAGCCTTCGCCAACTCCGGATTCTTGTCGACGAAATCGGCCCGGCAGGCTTCCAGGATGTGCACGATGTTCGGCATGGCTTGCGACAGCGAGAACAGCTTGCGAGTGCCGCCCTTCGCCTCCGCGCGCGCGGCAAACGGCTGGTTCATGTTGACCGCATCGACGCGCCCCTGCCGCAATGCATCTTCGGAGACGGCAAAGCCGACCTCGACCAGCTTGATGTCCTTGGTCGGGTCCACGCCATTCTGCTTCAGGAGCAGATTGAACGGGCCTTGCGTGCCGCCGCCGATCACGGAAATCCCGACCGTCTTGCCCTTGAGATCGGCGATCGTCTTGATCGGCGAGTCGTCCATGACCGCCCAGTAGACCGAGAAGCCGCCGGGCTTCTCGAAGACGTGCTGCGCCACGATGTAGGCCTTGAGGTTACCCCCAACCACGCCGTTGGCGAGCGACAGCGGCGCCTGCGTTGCGCAATCCAGCGCGCCGGCCGCCAATGCCTGCGTCATCGGCGCAGTACCCTGAAATTGGGTCCATTCGATATTGTATGTCTTGCCGATATTGGGAAATTCAGCCGGGCGGCGCATCATCCAGTACTTGGATTCCTCGGCCGGAATCGTCCAGCCGACGCGGATCGTCTGCTGTGCCCATGACGGACCTGAGCCCGCAATCGCGGCCGCAGCCGCCCCCAATGCCAGGATCCATCTCGAAACGGTTCGCATCGTGCCCACTCCGCTGCTCCGGCGCCAACCGCGCCACCAACCCGACCCGGGCAAATGTTTCATGGTTCAAACAATCAGGCAAGCCATGCGGACCGGGCGGTTTCGCCGTCAGATCCGCCATGTATGGTAAATCGGCGGGCGCGCAGCATTGCGCCGCGGCGGAAGGAGGCAACCTATGGCTGATGCGAGCAAGTCAAACCCGCAAGGAGTCGAGAGGCTCGGCTATCTCGGCCTTGGACTGATGGGCGCTCCGATGACCCGGCGCCTGCTCAAGGCTGGCCATCAGGTCAATGTCTGGAACCGCTCGGAAGGCAAGGTGGCCGCACTCGTCGAGGCCGGCGCCAGGCGCGCAGCGGCCCCACGCGACTTGATGGAGAGCTCGAGCATCATTTTCATGTGCGTGACGGATGCCGCCGCCGTCGAAGAGGTGATCTTCGGACCCGACGGCGTTTCAACCGCTCCCGGCGCAGGAAAGCTCATAGTCGATTTCTCGTCGATCCACCCTGACGCCGCACGGGACCTCGCGGCGCGACTGAAAGCTGCGAACGGAGCTGGCTGGATCGACGCACCGGTATCCGGCGGCACCAAGGGGGCCGAGGAAGGCACCCTTGCAATCATGGCCGGCGGAGAGGCAGCCGACATCGAGAGGGTTCGGCCCTATGTGCTCGCTATGGCGCGCAGGCTCACCCTCATGGGTCCGACTGGTGCCGGCCAGACTACGAAGCTATGCAATCAGGTGATCGTCGGATGCGCGATGGCTGTTCTCGCGGAAGCAACACGCCTTGCCGTGAACGCCGGAATCGACGCCCACCGGTTGCCCGAAGCGCTCGCCGGCGGCTTCGCAGATTCCATTCCGCTCCAACTGTTCGTACCGCGGATGGTCCAGGGCATTCATTCGCCGCCGCTCGGTCACATTGCGACGATGCTCAAGGACCTGGATACGGTCGCCGATGTCGCACAGACGACGTCGACGCCGGTGCCCATGGCCTCGCTTGCGGGACAACTTTTCAGGCTCGCCAAGGCCGCACGAGGCGCGGACGCGGATGCGCTCGAGATCTACAAGCTGTCGGCGCCGGAGCGCTGAGCCGTCGAGCGCGAACTGAAGCACGCTAAGGTGCCTTCTTGCCCGCCTCGTCGACCAGAAACCGGCCAAACGTCCCCCGCGCGAAGAGCAGCGGCTCTTCCGCATTGTAAGTATAGGCCTCGACCGCACCGAGGAAGATCACGTGGTCGCCGCCGTAATAGCGATTGACCGAGCGGCATTGAAAATTGGCGACGCTCTCGGCGAGCACCGGCGCATTGCCGAGGCCCGGGGTCCAGTCCACACCGGTGAACTTGTCGTCCGACGATTTGGCGAATTTGCTCGCAAGCGCCTGTTGCGAAGCGCCGAGCACGTTGACAATGAAATGACTGGCGTTCTGGAAGATGGTCAAACTGGAGGAATAGACGACGAGGCTCCAGAGAACCAGCGGAGGATTCAGCGAGACCGAGGCGAACGAATTGCACGTCAGGCCATAGGGCTTGCCGTCAGGGGCCGCAGCCGTGATGATCGTCACGCCCGTGGCGTAGGTACCGAGCGCATTGCGAAAATCGCGAGGATCGATCGACGAGCTGTCGCTCGCGAATTCGTTGGCTGGATCGGGAACGGCCGGCTGCTTCGGCAGATCATTCATCGTCCGGCCTCACAGCGTGAGATTCTCGGACGGCAGCCCCAGCGCCACGCGTCCATAATTGGTTCCGGCCGCATCGAAATTGAACGCCAGATGCGAGTTGATCGCATGCGCATCGCGGAACTGCCGCTGCAATACGCCCGTCGTGAACAGGCCCCGCGCTCCGCTCGCGGCAAACAGCATCGAGACCGCATCGGTGCACAAGTTCACCGAAAAAGCCCCGTCGCGCCGATATCTGGTCTTGGTTGCCATATCGGCGACATGACCGCGCCGTGCATCTTCCATGGCATTCAGACAGGCTGAGCGCATAATGAGGTGTGCAGCGTCGATCTTTGCCGAGGCCTCCGCGATCTTGATCTGTGTGCTCTGAAAGTCGCTCAGCTTGGCGCGGTTGTAGGTAGAAATGCGGTGACGGGCGACCTCCACATAATCGTCGAGACACGCCCGCGCGTTCCCCAGCGCGACACCGGAGAGGACGTAAGGAAACAGCGAGAACACGGGGAGCGCATACAGAGGATTAGGATTGAGCTTGCTTCCCGGAGTCGGGCCGCCGGCAAGATCGCCCACCGCGACTGTCATGTAGTCGGCCACGAAAGCGTCCTTGACCTCGACGTCGCAAGACCCCGTCCCGCGCAGTCCCGCGACGTTCCAGGTGTCGAGGACCTTGTAGTCGCCTTTCGGCAACAGAAATATCCGATACTCGATGCCGTCTGCCTCATCGTCGGAGTAAACCACGCTCGCAAGCATGTTCCATGCGCAGGAGGCGACGCCCGAGGAGAATGGCCAGCTGCCATGGAGCCGGTATCCGCCCTCGACTCTCGTGGCGCGTCCGGCGGGAAATATGAACGAGGATGCGATCAGCGCGTCCGGATCGTGGCCCCAGACCAGATCCTGCGCTTTCTGCTCGAACATGCCGAGCATCCAGTGATGGCTCGCCAGATTGGCAAGATTCCACGCCACTGACGCATCCGCCCGCCCGAGCAGTTCGGCGCAGTCGACAAGAGCGACATAGTCGAGCTCGGCGCCGCCGATGCGGCTCGGCTGGAGCATCCGGAACAGGCCGGCTTCGTGGAGATCCTTTTCGGTTTCCGGCGGGAGTTGCCGCAGCTCTTCCGTCCGCGCCGCCCGCTCTCGCAGCCGTGGTACGAGAGCCCGGGCGTTCGCCATCATCGCAGCATAGGCACGTTCAGCGGTTTCCGGCCCGTTGGGCTGGCCCATGCTCGGCTCTCGACCAGACGCCATTCGTGTCCCTCGCTCTGGCACATTTATGCGGCGGGAACTTTATCAAATCAAGCGGACGGGCGATGCCGGCCCCCGTGCTGGCCCCATGGGATCGAACCTCTCAGGCTCAAACCGAACTCTATGGCTTGCCTGGTCCAAAGACACCCTTTTGGCTGAGCTCCGAAATCCGGTGGGCGTCATAGCCAAGCGTATCGCGCAGCACGTCTTGGGTATGTTCACCCAACAGCGGTGCCGCGACGGGATCAATCGCGCCTGTCAGGCCCATGGTAATCGGGGTCTCGATGTTTGGAACCCATTCCGCGGTAGGATGTGGAATTCGGCTCAAGCGATGACGCTCGCGAGCCTCCGGTGCATTGAACCCCTCTTCAACCGTCCGAAGATAGCCGACCGGGATACTGGCCAGCTTCATCTTCGCCATCCAGTTCTCGAGGGTATCGCCCGCAAAGACCTCCGCGATGGCTGCTCGCAAAAGCTCCTTGTTCTCGGAGCGGGCTTTGCGCGTTGCAAACTGCGGATCGGTAATGAGATCGGGCCTGTTCAGCACCTCGACAACCAGTCTGCGATAGAGCCGATCGTTGGCACACGCCATGTAGAGCGGCCCATCGGAGGCTTCGTAGACACCGACGGTGGGAGACCCGCTCGGCGAATTGCCGAACCGCCCCGGATTCTCGCCGTTGATCAGATAGGCCATGCCGTAGAAGCCCGTCATTCCCATTGCGACGTCGAACAAGGCGACCTCGACATGCTGGCCGCGACCGAGCCGATCCCGCGCCAACAGCGCCAGCAGGATCGCGTTGCAGGCAGACATCCCCGTCGCCATGTCCACGATGGGTGGGCCGGTACGAACCGCCGGGCCATCGGCAAATCCGTTGAGCGACATGAACCCGCTTTCCGCCTGCGTGATCGGATCAAAACCGGGACGCGCGGCAAACGGTCCGGTGCGCCCGTAGGCGGAGATCGAGCAATAGACCAGCCGCGGATTGAGCGGCGCAACAGCATCATAGTCGAGGCCAAATTTCTTCATGACCCCGGTGGAAAAGTTCTCGACGACCACATCGGCCTTGCGAATCAGATCCAGTGCAATTTCACGGGCCTCTGGCACGCTAAGGTCGAGCGCGATGCCGCGCTTGTTGCGGTTGAGGCTCAGATAGGCAGCACTCTCTCCGCCGATTTCGGCGTGTTCATACGCACGCGTGTCGTCGCCACCGTCTGGATTCTCGATCTTGATGACGTGCGCGCCGAAATCGGCAAGCGTCTGCGTGCAGGCCGGGCCGGCAACCACACGCGTGAAATCAATAACCAGCAGGCCTTCGAGCGCAGCTGGCCCTCCCGTCGCCCGCGGCGAACGTTCGGGCAGTTGAGGCTTGGTGGGCATCGATAACGCTCCCTTGCATCGGCTTATGGCCGCCGAATTTCCCGCGAGAGCAAACTTAAAGCCCGCCACCGCCCGCTTCGCAAGTGCCTCACCGGCATCGCTTGAATACGCAAAAATGGGCCCGGCAGCGGTCAAGCTGCCGGGCCCTCTGACATTCCAGGCGGACGAGGTTGTGCTTCATCTCACAACTGGCCATTCTGCATCGCAAAAGCACGTTCCGCACGCCGGGAAAACTTGCTCAGCGAAGCCTCTTTCGCCAATAAAGCGTATGCGCCCAGGCCCACGGCACTTCCGGCTCGAAGAGCCGATAGCCCGCCTGGATGAAGTTATTCGCAGACGTCGGATTGTCCGTCGTATCTGAGACGATGCTGTCCCATCCGATAAGCCGCCCCCTCGCCTCGACCACACGCATCAATCTGCGCTGAAGTCCCCGTCCCCAATGCCGTTGCAAGACCCCGACCCTGGAGAAATAGCCGCCATTTCTGACGTGCGTCGATGGAAGAACGCCGGCGAAAGCGACCGCATCGTCACCGTGATAGGCCAGCCACCACGTTCCCAACTCGAATTGAGGCATGACAGCCGCGTCGAAGAACGTCAACTGATGCAGATCAGACAATGTGTCGGCGACGTCGTCATCGGATGCATCGACAATGCGAATTCTGTACATGAGACGGCTCGTCAGTGGGATGATGTGAGCGCAAGCGCCGCAATGTCACCGCCGCGAAGGCTCATTTGCCCAGCACGACCTTGACACCCAGCCAGACCGCCCCCATCAGGCCGGTGGCGATCTTGTCGCTGAAGAGCTTGAAGCCGTGACCGAGGCCGAGGCTGGCGATCTTTCCCTCGATCAGCCGCTTGGAAGATTGCGCCAGCGTGCGCTGCGCCTCGCGGATACAAACCGCGAGCGTACCGCGCTCGGCCTGGCAGGTCTCGACCAGAAGCTCGCCGAAGAAATGCGATTTGCCCGAGCCCCGCCCACCGTAGACGCCCTTGTAGCGGGTGGGTTTCAACAGCGGTTCGAAGATTTTCGCCGTCGGAATTTTCAGGATGGACAATGGATGCGCTCGCTCGCCCTCGGCAGGCCGGTGCGCCTGCGCCACATCGTGGTCCAGTCTTCGTTGTTGGACGGCATTTCACCGGCAACGCCGGACCAGCAAGCAGACCAGGAACCAGCGAAAGCATCATCAAGACCAAAAAACCCGCGGCCGATCGCTCGGCGCGGGCTAAACCTACTCTTCTTGATGATGCCATTCTGCCGGTGTTTTGCCCGACGAGTCAAACGGCAACTCCGACTGAACTGGAAAATGAGTTCTACGACAACTCAAGCACCGGCCCCACCGTCAGCGTCGCCCGAGCTCCCCGGATGCACGATGATCCGCTCGATCCGGTGAATCAATTCCAGCACGCCGTCCTCGCCGTTCTCGATCGGCTGTGCGGCCTTGCCCCAGCCGCGATCGAGGATCGCATTGGCGGCCGAGACACGGGCGGCCGGCGTTGCGTCGTCGCTGCACATGACGCCGACGAGCACCTTGAGTGCAGTTCTGGTGTGGCTGCGCGCGAGCGAGCGGATTTCGGTCAGGGTGCGCGCGCTGGACGTCTTCCTTCGCGCGGGCAAGCGGACCGGCTCGCTCACAACCGCGTATTGGATCTCCTCGCTCAAGAAAAAATCTCCCACAACACGATTGCAACCAGGCCCGCGAGCGCGAGCGATATCAGATAGGCTGTCATGACCTCTCCTTGAGAAAGAAATGCGCGGCAGATCGCGTGACGAAGCGCGATCGTTTCGGGCGCGAACCCTATCTCCGTTCCCGGAAGACCGCAGCGGCGCGAGCAACAGGCCCGGCGCCGCGGACCGGCACGTTCGCGCGTGCGCGGCCAGCAATGGTTCGGACGGCGGCGCGCCGATCGGCGCTCCGGGTTTGACGAGTGCGTGGCCGGATGCGCGGCCACCGTCCGATCTCGAAATCGAGACGAAAAAACCCGCAGCGGATGCGTTCCGCGCGGGTGAACCAAACTCGTCTCGATGATGGCATTATGCCGGTGTGTTGCCCGACGTGTCAAACACCGGTCGTTCGACCACGCCGTACAGGAACATATGTGATGGCCGTCGCGTTACTCCTCCATCAGGAAGGACGTTGGCGCGATGACTCATACTGTGCTGGTTGTCGACGACGATCCCGGCGTGCTCGACGTCCTCGTCGGCATGCTGGAGGATCTCGGCTGCAACGTCGTCAGCGCCCAAAGCGGCCCGGATGCGCTCGATCAGCTCAAGCAGAACCAGAATATCTCCATCCTCATCACGGACATCAACATGCCAGGCATGGACGGCCATGAGCTGGCCGAGCTGGCCAGCCGCGGCCACCCGGAGCTGAAGATCTTGCAACTCTCGGGTCGCGAGCCTCGGCGCGACGGCCTTCCGATGATCCGGAAACCGTTTTCGTTCGAGGAACTCGCCAGCACCATGCAGCGAACCACCGGCATTTGCTGAACGTCGCATGCTCAAAACAAAACCCGCGGCGGGAAGCTCCCGCGCGGGCGAACCGAACTCTTTCGATGATGCCATTCTGCCGGTGTTTTGCCCGACGTGTCAAACACCGTCGAACGCGAAAGCGCAGACCCTTCCTTCCAGCTTGATATGTGGTGCGCAAGGGGCTTGCTTCAAGTCCCCGACCCTCGCGTAGAACCCCCGACCCAGCCACCAAGACGAGGGGTCACGACATGCCTGTACTGCTTCCGACATCGCGGTCGCGCGGCCGGAGCGAGCGAGCCCGCACGAGGAACCCGGCGCCGTCCGGGCATGCCGTGGTGATCGCAGGCGGCGGCCCGACCGGACTGATGCTGGCCGCCGAGCTCGCGCTCGCCGAGGTCGACGTCGCCGTCATCGAGCGGCGCGCGAGCCAGGAGCTCGTCGGCACGCGCGCCGGCGGGTTGCACGCGCGCACCATCGAGATCCTCGATCAGCGCGGCGTCGCGGACCGTTTCCTGCGCGAGGGACAAGTCACGCAGCTCGCGGGCTTCGCCTGGACCAGGCTCGACATCAGCGACCTGCCGACGCGGCACAATTACGGCCTCGCGCTGCGGCAGAGCCACATCGAACGCCTTCTGGCCGGCTGGGCCAGCGAGCTCGCGGTGCCGATCTATCGAAATTCCGAGGTGACGGGCTTCGCGCAGGACGAAACCGGCGTCGACGTGATGCTGTCCGGCGGCGAAGCGTTGCGCGCGAGCTATCTCGTCGGCTGCGACGGTGGACGCAGCCTGGTGCGCAAGACCGCCGGCGTCGACTTCGTCGGCACAGATCCGACGCTCAGCAACCTGATGGCCGAGGTCGAGATGCGGGACGAGCCCGTCTGGGGCCTGCGCCACGACGCGCTCGGCTTTCACGGCCTCAGCAAGACCGAGAGCGGACGCGTGCTGGCCGTCGTGACCGAAGCGACGCTCGAGCGTACCGGCGAGCCCGGCCTGCACGATCTCAGCGAAGCTCTCGTCGCCGTGTACGGCACCGATTTCGGGCTCCACAGCCCGTCCTGGATCTCCCGCTTCACCGATGCGGCACGGCAGGCCGCGTCCTATCGCAAGGGGCGCGTGCTGCTCGCCGGCGATGCCGCGCACATCCATCATTCCGTCGGCGGACAAGGCCTCAACACCGGCGTGCAGGATGCGGTCAATCTCGGCTGGAAGCTGGCGCAAGTGGTCAAGGGCGCCTCGCCCGACAGCCTGCTCGACACCTACCACACCGAGCGCCATCCCGTCGCCGCGCGCGTCCTGCGCAACACCAGGGCACAAATCGCCCTGCTCCGCCGCGTCGACGACGGCCTCAGGGCCGCGCGCGAAATCGTCTCCGAACTGCTCGCGATGGACGCGCCGCGCCGGAGCTTTGGCGCGATGATGAGCGGGCTCGACATTCACTACGATCTCGGCGAAGGGCACCCGCTGCTCGGGCGGCGCGCGCCCGATCTCGATGTGACGATCGAAGGACGCCGCTTGAGATTATTCACGCTGCTGCACCGGGCGCGCGGCGTTCTCCTTGATTTCGGCAAGCCCGGTGGCATCGACGTCACGCCCTGGGCTGATCGCGTCGGTTACATAGCCGCCGATACCGACGGCGCGTGGGGGCTTCCGTGCGTCGGACAGGTCGTCGCGCCAGGCGCAGTGCTGGTGCGGCCCGACGGCCACGTGGCCTGGGTGGGAGACCAGAGCCAGCACGGACTTTCGGACGCGCTGACGAGGTGGTTCGGACCGGCTTCAGGCTAGGCTGGACGCGAAGGCACTCGGCTCAAGATTCGAATATTCGCACGACTACCATGCGTAGGTTCATCGACTCGGCCGGCCTGCTGTGATGGCGCAGGGGCCGGCTGATGAGATAGTGCCTCGCGCATCCACCGGGGTAAACCAGTCAGAGCCGCGTTCTCTTGCTGTGAAAACGCGCCTGGAGACCCCGCTGAAGTCGCTGGCGACCGTGTGTTCATTGCAATTACTCCTCTGGAGACAAGACGGTACGAAGCTTACGAAGCCTCGGGTTCGCCGGTCTCATTGTTGAGTGTCGACGAATGGTCCGGATGTACGATGATGCGCTCGATCCGTTGCAGCAATTCGCGCGGACGTGCGTCCGTAGCCAAAGGCTGCACCGGCTTGCCCCATCCCCGATCGAGGATGGCGTTTGCTGCGGCCACCCGCGCAAAGGCATTCGTTGTCTCTCTGAACATGATGGCCGCGAGCACGTTGAGCGCGGCTTCGGTCTTGGCGCGTGCCAGGGTTTCGATATCGGCCAGCGTTGGAGCCCTGAAACCTTCACTGACGACATGCTGAGCGACAGGAAGGTGCAGCTCAGTCCTCCTCTTGAATTTGGTCATTTCAAAATCCTTCGACTAAGGCAATCGCATCTCCGGAAGCAAAAAGCCCGCGGCGGACTGCTCCGCGCGGGCTAACCAAACTCTTTTCGATGATGCCATTCTGCCAATGTTTTGCCCGACGTGTCAAACTTCAGGCTTGTGATGAAAAGGAGGATAGGCCTTCATCGCTATGAGCCCGCTGCTCGCTTTTGTTGGCATATCAAAATTGGCATGGCTATGAATTTCCAATCGCTTTCTGAAAAATGTCTAGCTTCTCTTCGATTGAAGACGTGTTAGTCCGCCACCTCCACCACAGAATTGAAAGCGAAGCCAAGGCTGGCCCCGCGCTGAGTCCGATCAAACAGATGGCAAAGAGTAGATCGACTTTGTGATCTGGCTGCATAGCCGCCCACGACAGTAAGGCGTACAAAACTAGGGCAAAGGCCGCATTCGCAGTCGCAGCAATTTTGTACTCTTGAAAAAACAGAACTCGGTCGAGTGCGAGCACACTCCTTATGTCGTTTAGATCATTAAGCAATGTCTCCGCCCCGGCGTACGGCTTTCCCGTGCGTTGCAGGCGGGCAACGCGAAGTTCAGCGATCCGTGCTAGCCGTTCGGCGCGTGCAACAATTGGCGTACTCGCAAACTCAAGGATTGGCTGAAGCAGGGCAGTCCCCGCATGGAAGCCAACTCCTAGTTGTAATACACTTGAGAAGTCGCTTAAGCTCATAAGAATCACCTTTGGGATGGGTCGTGCCTACACTCCGAAATAATGTGGATCGACTCCTCGCAACGCGAGGCATCAGCGAGACTGAGCTTGCACGCCGGTTGAAAACATCAAAAAAAGAACTGACGGCGTGGCTCGTTGATCCTCCCAAGCGCAAGGAAGGGATCATCAAGAAAATAGCCTCGGCTTTGGTTGTACCGGACTTCTATCTGTTTGCGGAGGACCTGACGCCTGAGAAAAGCATTCCGGACTTCAGGTTAGCAAAACCGGCACCCAACGGATATCAACGGGCCACCATCCGAGCAATAGAATTCGCGCGCCAGGTGCAGGACGATCCTGCGATCAAAAATCAAATCAAGCCTTCGAACAGTTTGGCCAGCAAACTAGAGGCGTACAACACTCCGTCGAAGGCCGCCTCAGCTTTTCGCGATATCATTGAACTATCCGAAACTGACCAAATCGAATTCAAGGATGCTCGCCTTTTCTACGCGCATGTTAGACGCAAGGTAGAGCAGTGCGAGACATTTGTCTTTCAGATGCACTTTCCTCCAGAGGATGGGATTGGCCTCGCCCTCACAAGCAAAACAAAATTCAACTCCATCGTCATAAATACCACTTCGCAAATTCCGGCTCGCCGCCTCTTCACACTTGCTCACGAAGTTTACCATTGCAAATTAAACCTGACTGGCGTCTCCGACCCGGAGATAGTCAAAAACAATGTCGAGCAGCAATGCAATCAGTTTGCAGCTGAATTTCTCGCTCCTAAATCACTCGTCAAGAAGATCGCCGACCAGACCATAAAAAGCGATAGCTTAGATCTTGAACAGCTCCGTAAATTTTCTTCATTGATCAAGCTGTCCCTAACTGCGAGCCTGTATCGGCTAGTTGAAACTGGGCACTACAAAGAGACCGCTGTGGCCCAGTGGATGTCGTATTTGAAGGCGAACCCGAACCCGGACTTTTCGCAGAAGCAGGGGGGACGCCGCGTTGAAGAGTGGAAGTATAAGCTTGCCAAGTATGGAACGCGCTTTGCCGAGGCGTATTCCGCCGCCTTTCAACAAGATAGGATTGACGACTATGAATTCTATCGGATTTCGGGAATCAAGCCCAAGTACCAATCGGACTACTTGACGCACGCTCCGCTAGCATCTCTCAGCGACGCCGAAGACGGCGCCGATGCCTAGAAAGAGCGCGTGTTACACTTTCGACGTGCGCGGACTTCTTGCATGGAGCCATGCTTCTGCAAACGAATTTGCTATTCCAGCAGCGGATATTGAAAGTGGCCAAGTGCGAATCTTTAGCTGCGCTTGGAACGAGATGCATGCCGTGTACGAAGACGAAGCTAAAGTGTTTGAGGATTTGGACTTTAAGCGAGAGCCGCTGTCCGAAGAGCACCGAGAATCCGTAGTCGCGATAGCGGACACCGCGAAAGCGACCTTCGGTTGGAAGGGGACATACGACAAGGCTGTGGAATGGCAAATTGCCGGGGTGGCTACCTGCGAGGGGTTGATCGTCGTCACGGATGAGAGGGGAAAGAAAAAGTATTCGAAAATTGATGGCATCAAAGCGGTGACGTTTGCAGAGTACATCGAGGATCACGACTAGCGTGTCTTGCCCGCGCGAGCTGAGCTCGCCCCTGTCCAAAAGTGCACATTAACCCCAAGCACTCAAGATGAGTAAGTCACTCAAGTCACTGAACTTGCTCGCGCAATTTAATCTTCCAACGTATCAAATGATGTGACTTTCCCGCCGGCAGAGGCGTAAGCTCAATCCATCACCGCAAGGCACTTGGCAACGGCCGGTGATGAGAACGCGAACCAGCGCTCCCGCCCGATGCGAACGAGGGAGATGTTCATGCCGACCCGCCGACGTTTCAAGCAGACCAGAACGCTCAACGAGCGGCTCGCCGACGAAGCCGCGCGGCTTCGCGCGGAGGCCCGCGCGCTCGCGCCGGGACGCCGCCGCGAGATGCTGCTGCGCAAGGCGCGGCAGGACGAGACCGCCATTCACATCGATGCCTGGCTGCAGTCGCCCGGCCTGAGGGCGCCGACATGAGCCAGCAATATCGCGCCTATCTCGTCGGAGAGAATGGCGTCTTCCGCTCCGCCGAAGCCTTCGAGGCCTTGTCCGATGCGTCCGCGCTCACCTTCGCGCAGCAATACACACGGCACGGCAAGGTCGAGGTCTGGCAGCTCGGCCGGAAGATAGCCGTGCTGGAGCCCGATCAGGCCCCGTTGCAGGCCCCGCCGAATTTGCTGACGCGTCAATGATCGCGCGCATGCGATCGCGTCTTGAAATCCTCGATCTCGAACGAGAATATCACCTGCATCACGGGGCCGCCGGCGTCGCGAACGTCGATCGCCAGCGTCTGCTTGCTGCCCGTGAGCGGCGCGGACAGGATGGCGTCACGCGCCATGTCCGCAACCGACTTGGCCGCCTCCGCCTGCACGGCGCGGGCCGTGGCAAGCTCCAGCCCCTCCTCGTCGCGCGCCGTACCATTGTCATCGCGTAGGTCGAAGTAATACCGGGCCCTGCATCCTTTGACCAAGATAGGTCCGAAGCGGGCAAAGGTTTCAGGCGGGACGAAAAGATTCCCTTGAGATCAATGGGTTCGAGAAGCAACGAGTTCCGGGAACAACGCGCTTGTGCGGGATGATCGGGCCCCGTCAACGCGCCCCTGCCTGGGCCGGCACGCTCACTCCTCCGCAAGCTTGCGCTCGATATAGGCGTCCACCGTCTCGGCGAACGAGCGCTGCACGCCGACCGCGGCACCATGCTGGTCGAGCGCGTCGCGCTGGAGCACGCGCAGGCCGCGTCCGCGCATGCAGACCGGCGCCGTGTTCAAATATTGATCGATCGCGCCCTTGGCGAGCGGGATCGCCTTCGGGTCGCCCCTGGCGATCAGGAGACGCAGGAGGCTCTGGCATTCGGCCAAACCTGGCATGGCTTTCCGCTTTCAGCTCTGTCGCGATTTCGGCTGCGGCTTCTTGACGGGCTGGGTATGCGTGCCGAACAGCGCCAGCAGGAACGCGACTTCTTCCTTCGAACCGATCTGGATCATGATGATCTCCTTCTCGTTCCGTTGGTCGGACAGAGCGGGCGCGGCGTTCAGGGCAATCTGGTTTCAACACTGTTTCAGGCGTGTTTCGTCGAACAGCGCGCAGGCAGGACCATCTCCTTGACCCGATGGCCGCGGCTGTCGATTGGCTTGATGCCTACCGCGCCGGCGATATCGAAACCATTCTGAAGATGTTGCCAAGGGCCCAACAGACGACATTGCAGGTTTGGCAACGAGGTCGCCAACCGGGACGGCCCTACTTCTCTTTTTCTTCCACGAGTTCGCGCTCCAGATCATCAATCAGATTACCGATGCGCTTTGCAGTCGTAGCGTCGGTCACCCCCCGCAGCAAGCGCCTGGACTGTCCCAGACGGCGGGCAATTTGCTCTTGGCGTGCTAGTTGATCAGGCATCATCGGTGTCGCCTCCGCATGTTCAACCGGATGGGGAGGCGAATGGTTCAAATCTATTTTGGTGGCCTCCGACTGAGGCGGCCTTATCCCTTGAAGGGGCTTTGTGAGTCGGCGCGTTTGTCCGCCTCTTGCGCAAATTTCATCCAATCCCCCGCGAGGCGAAGCCACGTTTCCTGTCGTGCGCGGTCATAGCCCTGGCGGCCTGCTCCCGGCATCTTCCGCTTCCTTGCGGAAACTGCATCACGGTCCTTTTTTTGGTGGTCGGTCCTTGGCTTCTTCGTCGGCGAGAAGCTTCACAAGTGTATCGTGCAGGATCTCGCTATGGGGCTCGGCGAGGCGCTTCCTGAACAGAGCCAGGTTCTCCTTGTGAATGTAGTTCTCCATAGCGTCCTCCTTTCAGGGGGTCGCCTAGCAGGTGCCAAAGGTCGAGACGGCAACGCAATCTACATGGAACAGTTTGAAGCTCAGCCGCTGCGCAAAATTGCTCACTTCCAAATCGGTGCCGCTCTGCGACAACTTGAAGTGGCCCCCACTGCCCAGTGGTATCCCGTTGGTCAATTTCCTTCTGAATGGCGATGGCGCTTCGTTCGGTCTCTTTTCCCATAGGGGGATCAGCGCGGCCGTCATTACTGCATCGGCCTCAATTGCCAGCCTTCTGCGAAGGCAGCCTAGCTTCTCCATGTTGACGGGGTGGTACAAATTGAAAGGCCGCCGCTCGACATGCAACCGCGCGCTCCGCCGGGGGCGTTGTCGCGGACCACGCACGATCCAATGTGCGGCGCTCTCAATTCCAGATTTCTTCCCGGCACCGGTCGCAGCGATAGATCTGCACCGGCCTGTCGTTCTTCAGGTCAAGGATCGAGGTCGTGAAGCGCGAAGGTGCCTGGCACTTCGGACAGGATGGTCCCCATTGCGAAGGCCGCGGCGACAACGGCTCAGCTTCCCTGGTCTCGGACATGACTCAACCTCGCATGATGCGAGTTCCTAAGCGCCAAAGTGGACATAAGTTCCGCCGTCCTGTGTTGGCAAGATCCACGCTGCGCGAAGTGGGCCTATCTTGTGCGGGTCAAAACCGGCATCAGCCAACAACTAGGTCGTGCCGCCAGCGCCAGTCTATTCCGTCGCCGTGTTGGGCGGTGCCGCGTTGAGAAGATGCGATACGGCGGTGACGAGCTGCGCCGGCGCGAACGGCTTGTTGAGGAGGACGCTGTTGGGCACGCCCTTCGACGCCCATTCGTCGGCCGCAGCGCCGGTCATGTAGACGACGGGAATGTTGGCGTTGATCTCCCGCGCCGCGCGCGCGACGTCCCAGCCGTCGAGCTTGCCTCCCAGATGGATGTCGGTGACCAGCGCGCGAAACCGGTCGGCGTCGGCCGTCAGGAGTGCAATCGCTTCTTCGCCGGTCGTCGCCGTGGCCGTTTCGAAACCGCCCTCGGCCAACGCTTCCTCGACGATACCCTGCACGAGCTGGTCATCTTCCGTGACCAGGACCACCGGTAAACCCTGCACGCCCTGGCTCCCCTGTCATCGCCGCGCCGCTGCGAGCCGGGGACTACGCGGCAGAGGAACTTTGGTTCCAGGCGAATGTATAAAAGTGAACTGAAGAACGAGCCAGCCGGCGCACCCGCAGGCGCCAGTGGGATGCTTGCGATGACCCGTCGAGGTTTATCTAAAATGCAGCGGACCCGATTTGGCGGAATGAAAGTTCCTTGTGCCACGCTGGCCGCGTACCCCTTTGCCGGTGCTTCGGCCGCCCTATGCGGCGGCGCCAGGCGAAGCCGCTTTTGCCAAATCCGAGGAGTGACCGTCGATGTATTACGTCGCCGCTGCATTGCTGGTGCTGTCGGGACTGTTCTATTCCGCGAGCAATCACGAGATCGGCTCGTTCGGTGTCACCATGTGCACCTATGGCGGGGCGTTCTGCGACAACCCGCTGATCGTCTTCTCCGGTGCGGCGCTGGCCGGCGCCTGGGGCATGTTCGTCAGCATCAAGTAGCGCCGAGCGCCCGCTCAGGGGATGAACCTTTCGCTGGTGTCCATGCGCACGTTGCGGATGGCGCGACAGGCGTCCATGGCTGCGCGATTACGCTCCGGCATGAAGCTCAGCAGCAGCGAACGGCGCCGCGCGCCGGAGCGGTTGCAGGTCGCCCCATGCGGCAGATCGGCGTCGAACACCAAAATGTCCCCCGCCTCGCCCGCGATCTTCAGGGCCAGGGTCTCGTCCGGCAGGGCCTGATTGGCGAGGCCTCGATCGACAAGGGGCTGGCCGACAAAGCCTGGATCGAGATGGCGCGGAACGAGCCGCGTCCCGCCATTGTCCGGCCCGTATGCGTCGAGGAAGACCAGGGCGGCAACGGCCTTCGTGCCTGCACCGTCGCGATGCAGGGGCTGATGGCCGCCGCCTTGCAGCGGCTCGCGGCCCTCGACCTGGGCAAGAAAGAAGGGACCGCCGAGCATCTGTGCTCCCGCGGCCAGCAGCAAAGGCAGGCGGCAAGTCTGCTGCACCGCCGGATCCAGATCGACGAGAGCGTGGCGCCAGCCGGCGCCGCGCGGCGCGGACCATTGGTCGCCGGCGCCCACGCCGCACTCGAAGGCAGCGCGCAAGCCGTCGCGCCAGGCGTCGGGCACCGCACTGCGCAACAGCAGATAGCCGTCGCGGTCGAGGCCGGCAGCCTGCTCCGCGTCCAGCCGACCGACCTTCGTGGCCGTCAGACAATCGCTCATGCGATCGGGCATGCAATCGTTCATGGCGCTCCCTACAACCTCAACGCGAGGTATGCAAGGGTCAGCCATCATCGCGCCGCGACTTGGAGGGAGCAGGACGCGGTCCAAGACAAACCGCGACGGGCGCCGCCATGAGCCTCGGACCTGTTGCGATGATGACCTTATACAGGTGTTTTGCTCGACGGGTCAAATTGATTTCATAAAATCCGAATCGTGAAATCGGATTGTCGGGGGTGGGCGAGCTCGGCAGACCTGCCGCGATGGCTCAGGCGGATGCCCGCAGTCCCTCCTCGCTTGGGGCGAGCGCGGCCGAAATCCAGCATCGAACGCCCGCCGGATCGAAATCCAGCCGGAAGCGCCCGGCGATGTCGCGGCTTGCGTGCTCGATGAGGCGGCTGCCGAACCCGCGGCGGCTCGGAGGCGCAACCGGAGGGCCGCCACTTTCGCGCCAGCTCAGGTCGACCTCGCCCTCCTGCACGGACCAGCAAATCTCGACCCGGCCTTCGGGACGGGACAGCGCGCCATACTTGGCCGCGTTGGTGGCAAGCTCGTGCAGGGCCAGCGAGAGCGCCAGGGCCTGTGTCGGCAAGACCACCAGCGAAGGTCCATCGAGCACCATCTGGCCCGCCGGGAACGGCGCAATTGTGCGCGCCACGAGGTCGGCAATGTCGGCGCCCGCCCAGGCCCGCGCGGTCAGCAGATCATGAGCTCCGGCCAGCGCAAGCAGACGCGCATTGACCGTCTTGCGCGCGGCGTCAACCTCCACAGCGCCCCGAAGCGTCTGGTTGACGATCGACTGCACGGTGGCAAGCGTGTTCTTGACCCGATGATTGAGCTCGTTGGTGAGCAGGCGCTGCAGCTCTTCAGACTGCTTCAGCTCGGAGAGATCGCGGCTGGCGCCGGCGATCGCGACCGGCTTGCGCCCGGCGCCTTCGCCCTCGAACTCCACGAGGCCCCAGGCGCTCAGCCACCGCCAGCTGCCGTCGCGTTGCCTGACGCGGTATTCGACCTCGTAGCGGCCATCGCCTTGCGGATCGAGCGCCCTGGCCACGCGGGCCCACATCAGATCCATGTCGGCGGGGTGGAATTTGGCTTCGACGCCGTCCTTGTCGTGGAGGAAGCGCGCCTCGGTCAGGCCATAGAGCCGCTGAGCGTTGTGATCATAGATGCAGATGTTGTCGGCCAAAGTGTAGCGCCACGTCCCCATATTGGAGGCGATCATTGCGAGGTCGAAGGTGCGCTGCTGCCGCTCCAGCGCAACCCGCATCTGGTGCTCGTGGGTCACATCCTGGAAACAATTGATGCCGCCCACGACCGCGCCGTCGTCGTCGCGCAGGGGTGCGACATTGACGCGCGCGACCCATCGTTTTCCATCGGGATTGTGGACGACCGCCTCCACGCCCTCAAAGCTCTTGCCGGTCAGCACGGCAAGCGCCATCGGCGTCTCGCCGGGCGGGATGAAATCGCCGTCAAGGCTTTCGACGCGGAACGAGCCGCAGAACTTCTGCTCGGGATCGCGCAGTTTCGGCGCCCGGCCCCAGAGCTCGACAGCGCGCTGGTTGACGCGAACGATCCGCCCCTCGACATCGCATGCGTAAACGCCGATCGGCAGCGCATCGAGGATGGCCTGGTCGAGCGCCAGAAAGGACGCGAACAGGGCCGGCGTCGGGACCGAACGGTCGAATTTCAGCAGGGACATTCGGCACGGTAACCGGAAACCGCGTATTCGACAACGCGGTCGCCCGCGAGTTTATTTTCGAAAAGCGACCGGAACTTTTTTCGCGATGCTGCATTCGCGCGGCTCGCAGCCGCGAGTTCTTCGACCATCCGCGCCCAAGATCCGTCCCCAAGATCCGTGCCCATGAGGGACTCCAGAAAACGGCGCTTCACGGGCGCTTAGCATAATCGGAAATGGCAAGGAGCCAACCGCCTGTCAGGAACCTTTGTTCCCTCGCTGGCATTTGCTTTCAACCGCCGCACCGATCGAGGTTCTTCTTCCATGAGCGACAGCGCCCTCACGCCGACGAAATCCGCGCCGACGCTGTTGCAGAGACTGGGGCCGGGCCTCGTCACCGGGGCCGCCGACGACGATCCGTCGGGCATCGCCACCTATTCGCAGGCCGGCGCGCAATTCGGCTACGGACTGCTGTGGACGGTTTTTCTGACCACCCCGTTCATGATCGCCATTCAGCTCGTCAGCGCACAGATCGGCCGGGTCACCGGCAAGGGACTCGCCGCCAACGTCATGCGCATCGCGCCGCGCTGGGCGGTGCTGGCGCTCGTCGCCATGCTCGTGGCCGCGAACACCTTCAACATCGCCGCCGACATCGCGGCGATGGCCGAGGCGCTTTCGCTCGTGATCGGCGGCCTCAACCACGAGCACGCGCTGATCTTCGCGGCAGGATCGACCATCCTCCAGGTGTTCCTGCCCTATCGCCGCTATTCGCCGGTGCTGAAATTCCTCACCTTGGCGCTGTTCGCCTATGTCGCAACCGCCTTCACCGTGAAGATCTCCTGGAGCACGGCGCTGCTCGCGGCAGTGTGGCCGAAGGCGAATGTCAGCCCCGACTATTTCATGATGGTCGTCGCCGTGCTCGGCACCACGATCAGCCCGTATCTGTTCTTCTGGCAGGCCTCGCAGGAGGTCGAGGAGATGAACCAGGGCAAGCGTGACAAGCCGCTGCGCGAGGAAACGCAGCGCAAGGGCGATCCGGAGCTGGCGCGCATCCGGGCCGATACCATCGCCGGCATGCTGCTCTCCAACGGCATCGCCTTCTTCATCATCCTCACCACCGCCTCGGTACTGCACGCCAACGGCGTCACCAACATCGGTTCGGCGACGCAAGCCGCCGAAGCACTGCGCCCGCTCGCCGGCGACTTCACCTTCGCCCTGTTCGCGCTCGGCATCATCGGCACGGGCCTGCTGGCGATCCCGGTGCTGGCGGGCTCGGCCGCCTACGGCGTCGCGGAGATCTTCGGCTGGCGCGCGACGCTGGAGGCGAAGCCGGACGAGGCGGTCGGCTTCTACACCATCATCGCCGCGGCAACCATCATCGGCTTCGGACTCGGTTTCACCGGGATCGATTCGATACATATGCTGGTGTGGAGCGCCGTGCTCAACGGCATCGTCGCCGTTCCGATCATGGCGATGATGATGCTGATCGTCTCGAGCAAGGCAATCATGGGCCGCTTCAGGGCCCGGTCATGGCTGATCGCGCTGGGCTGGCTCGGCACCGCGCTGATGGCGCTGGCCGTGCTCGCGCTGCTGGCCTCGTCCGCGATCGGCTGATCAGCCTTGCCCCAAGGACAAAATGAGCCTTGGCCCGCCGCGCTATTCCACCCCTTGCGCGACGTGCTGATCGGCCGTCAGAAACTGATCGGAAATCGCGCCCCCGCCCATCGTGAGCAGCGCCAGAATCGAAATCACGGCCAAGAATTTCATGGCGGCAGGATCGGTCGCGATTGTGGCCAAATAAGCCTGAGCTTGGCGCAATTTCGGGACGACCCCGGAAAAGATCATGGCGATCCCCACCGGATTCCACAGAATTTTCCAGCTCAAAGGGCCGAATGGCGTGTCCTGACGCGACTTGGCGGGCTTCACGACGGCCGATCGTTAGCTTAACAATTGAGGCTGGGCTCGTGCTTGCGAAGTCACAAGAAAAACAAGGCCCGGCCGGGCGACAGGGAGCGACATGACCAAATCATCAAGAGCAACAAGTCTGGAAATTCTTGCCTGCGATGCCGGCTGGAGAAACTACCACTTCGTCAAGCTGACCACCGAAGACGGGATTGTCGGCTGGAGCGAGTTCGACGAGGGCTTTGGCTCGCCCGGCGTCGGCGCTGCGATCCAGCGCCTGTCCGCCCGTGTTATCGGGCAGAACGTTTTCCAGCACGAGCGCATCTACGCCGAGCTGTTCGCGGCCACACGTCCCGCCGCCGGCGGCGTGGTGGCGCAGGCACTTGGCGCGACCGAGAATGCGCTGCTCGACGCCAAGGCAAAGTGTCTCGGCGTGCCCTGCTACGAGCTGCTCGGCGGCAAGATCCGCGATCGTATCAGGGTCTACTGGTCGCATTGCGCCACATGGCGGATCAACCACCCCGCCTGGTACAAGCCTCCGATCGAGAACCTCGACGGCGTCAAGGCGATGGGCCGCGAGGTACGCGAGCAGAAATTCACCGCGCTCAAGACCAACATCTTTTCCTATGATGATGGCAAGCCGACCGGTTGGCGGCCCGGCTTCGGCTCTCCGTTCGCCCCAGAGATCAACGTCGACCGCAAGATCCTGCGCGACCTGCGCATGCATCTGGAAGCGATCCGCGACGGTGCAGGCCCCGACGTCGACATCCTGCTTGACTGCAACTTCAACGCCAAGACCGAGGGCTATCTGAAGATCCTGCGCACCATCGCGGACCTCGACATGTTCTGGATCGAGATCGACAGTTTCAATCCGGAAGCGCTCGGTTACATCCGCCGGCAAAGCCCGCATCCCATCTCGTCCTGCGAGACTCTTTTGGGCTTGCGGGAATTCCTGCCCTATTTCAAGGAGCAAGCCATGGACGTCGCGATCATCGACACGCCCTGGAACGGCGTCTGGCAGTCGATGAAAATCGCGGCCGCCGCGGAAGCGTTCGAAGTCAACGTAGCTCCCCACAATTTCTACGGCCATCTCTGTTCGATGATGAACGCGCATTTCTGCGCCGCGGTGCCGAACCTGCGCATCATGGAGATCGACATCGATCGCCTGGCGTGGGACCGCGAGCTATTCACGCATGAGCCCGAGATTGCGAACGGCCATCTGGTCATTCCGGACCGGCCCGGCTGGGGCACCGATCCGAACGAGGAAGCCCTTCGCGCGCATCCGCCCAAGGCCAGCGGCGGACTTCTCAACTACGGTCGCAAGAGCTGAGGCCTATCAAGAGTTGAGGCGTATCACGGCGTCACGGGATTGACGGTCGGGGACGTTTTCGGCCCCGGCCGTTCCGGCTCGACCGGCGATTTTGGTTGGGTCGGAAGCACCTTGGCGCCAGCAGCGTGCGCGGCCTCACCGGTGGTATGATACATCGCGACATGCGCCGGTTGCGTCTTGGCCCGGTTCCACGGCCCGTGGTCGACGATGAGCATCGCAGCAATCGTCAAGGCGGCCACGATCAACGCGATCACGCCGGGATGGCGCAGCGCCGAGGACATGGAGTTTGCGAAGCGATCAGTTGCCATCGAAGGACCCATACTGTTTTCCTCTCGCGGGTTAACGCAAGCGCGTCCCGCGAGTTCCGCCCTTCGCTTAAGCAAGTCCCGCGCCACCGCGCGGAACTCGCTCATCACGATACGTTCACTTTTTCACGTCGGGGCGCGCATCGCCGAGGAACCTGTCGCGGTTCGGCATTTTGACCGCTGCAAGCGATTTGGCATCGAGCGTCGCATTCGCTCCCACCAGTCCATTCAGGTTCAAGATGTACGCAGACACTGCATAAACGTCCTCCTCGCTCAGCGATTGCGGCGCGTTCTGCGGCATCGCACGGCGGATGTAATCGAACAGCGTCGGCGCATAGGGCCAATAGCTGCCGACGGTTCGAATGGGCTTTGGCGTTCCGATCGTGTCCTGCCCACCGACAAGCCGATCACCCAGCCCACCCTCGCCCTTGTCGCCATGGCATGATGCACATTGCTGGGCGAACACCTCGCGTTCATGGCTGACCGAGCCACTTCCCTTCGGCAGATTGCTGCCATCGCGCCCGATATCGATGTTCCAGCCCGCGATCTCAGCTGCCGTTGCAAGCCGCCCGATGCCGTAGGAAGTTTGCGCCCGCGCTTCACTTGCCCAAGTGCTGAACAGGATCGCGAAGGCAATGCCGAAAATCTCATGCCAGCGCATTGGTCACCTCGCCGCCGGCCGCAACGCGCCAGGGCCAGATCGCGTTGTTGTGGTAGAAATAGTTCTCGCCGCGAACCGCGAGCAGCTCGGCAAGCGTCGGCTGCACATAACCGGTCTCGTCGATCGCACGGCTCTGGATCACGGCAGGCTTGCCGTCCCGTCGCCAGGGCAATCGAAAGCGCGCGAGGGCCCGCGTCAGCACCGGATCCTGCAATTGCGCGTCCTGCCAGCTCATGCCGTCATCGACGGACACCTCGACCCGCGCGATCTTGCCATGCCCGCTCCAGGCAATGCCGGTGATCTCGTGGAAGCCGGGCGCGTTCAGACGCTGGCCGCCGGACGAACGCGTGATGATCGACTTCGCCTCCATGTAAAACGAAAATTCGCGCGCCGTCCCGTCCGGCAGGAGGTCGGTGTATTTCGAGGTCTCCTCGCGCGAATAAACCGGCTCTGCAGTCACATGCAGGCGCCGCAGCCACTTCACGCTCATATTGCCTTCGAACCCCGGCAGGAAGAGCCGTAGCGGATAACCCTGCTGCGGGCGGAGCCGTTCGCCATTCTGGCTGTAGACCAGAAGGGCGTCCTCGAGGCATTTCTCGATCGGGATGCTGTGGGTCAGCGCGGCCGCGTCGGCGCCCTCGGCGACGACCCATTTGGCCTCCGGCTTCAATCCAGCCTCCTGCAGCACCAGCTTGAGGCTCACCCCGGTCCATTCCGCACGACGCACCAGACCGACAAGGTCCGATGCCGTCTTGCCGTAAGGCTTGCTGTAGCCGGGATTCCCGGAACATTCGATAAAGTGGATGCGCGATTCCGATGGGAAACGCCTGAGATCGTCCATCGTGAAGATCAGGGGGCGCTCGACCAGCCCGTGCAGCATCAGCCGGTGCTGGGCCGGATCGATGGTCGGCACGCCGCCATGATGCCGCTCGTAGAAGAGTCCGTTCGGCGTGATGATGCCATCGAACTCCTGCAATGGCGTCCATCTGGGCTGATCTAACTCCGCTGGCCGTGACAGCGGTTCTCTTCTTCGCACGCACAAAGGGCCCGCGTTTCATTCGCCCGGCGCGATCGCGTTGCTGGGGGTCGGCCGGTCGGCGATCTGCTGGCCGAACAGGCTGCCGATCAGTTCGACCGCGGTGCGCGCGGTGCGGCCGCGCTCGTCGAGGAACGGATTGAGCTCGACGATATCGACCGATCCCACCACGCCGGAATCGTGCAGAAGTTCCATGATCAGATGCGCCTCACGATAGGTCGCGCCGCCCGGCACCGTCGTGCCAACGCCTGGCGCGACGCAGGGATCGAGAAAATCGACGTCAAAGCTGACATGCAGCACGCCATCCCTCGCCTTGACGCGTTCGATGACGCGGCGGATCAGCACGGCGACGCCGAACTCGTCGATCTGGCGCATGTCGACAACCCGGATTCGGCGCGTGCGCATCAGCTCCTTTTCGAGCTTGTCGATCGAACGCGCGCCGAACAAGTCGAGCCTGTCCGGATCGATCGAGGCGCGCGGATCATTGCCGAGCAGTCCGTCGAGGCCGGGTTCGCCGCACAGGAACGCCGCCGACATGCCATGCATGTTGGCGGTAATCGTCGTCTCCGGCGTGTTGTAGTCGGCATGGGCATCCAGCCACAGCACGAACAGTTCGCGTCCGCGCTCCCGCGAGTGACGGGCCATGGCATTCACCGATCCCATCGACAACGTGTGGTCGCCGCCAAGAAAGATCGGCAGCGCACCGGTTTTCGCGATCTCGTAGCCTCTCAGGCTCAGCACGCGCGTCCAGCGCTGGATCTCACGGTAGTGATTGGCTTTTTCGGGGGGCGTGTCTGCGAGATCCCGAAGCTCGGCGACCGAGAGATCGCCGTAATCGACGACTTCGAAATCCAGGCTTTCGAGCAGTGTCGCAAGGCCCGCGGTGCGGAGCGCAGCAGGCCCCATCAGGGTGCCGCGTTGCGAAGCTCCCATGTCGATGGGGGCACCGAGCAAGGCGATGCGCCGGGCTCGATCCGTCGTGGTCCGATCGGTCACAGCAGCCTCCTGAGATCGGCAAGGTTAAGCCAGCCTAACAGAGATTCGCATCCGTCGTTTCACGGGGAAGGCCACGCTCGGGCGGATCATCCCGGAACAAAATCCCGCGCCCCGCATTGCTTATTCAAGGCCGGTACCCGCCGTAAGAAACACGGCGCCTGTCGCGGATAGCCAAAGGTCATGCGACCCGCTGTTCAAAACGAGCGCTCGCGCGGATAGCCAAAGGTACCGGCCTCCGTCACACGATCAGCCCGGAGTCGCACGCTTGAGCACCGAGATCCCGCAGTCCGATTCCAAACCCGGCATGGCCGAGCGCGCCATCGATGCAGCGACGGACGTCTCCCGCACGGTGGGTGAAGTCGCTGGTGGGCTGCATGCAGCTGTCGACCGCCTGGGCTCTGCAATCGAGGAAGCGCGAAAGCCCGGCCGGCCCCTCTCCACGGTTGCGGCGATCACGCGCGAAGCGCCGCTTGCCAGCCTGTTCGTCGCCTTCCTGTTCGGCGTCGCGGTTGCGCGTCGGCGCTAGGGCGTGTGCTCACCAAGCGGCAGGCCGCCTGATGTCCGGAGAGCGGAAGGCCTCCGAGGTCGCAGGTCGGCCAGAAGCTGACCTCGCGAGTGCACCGGTCACGAAGCCTGGTGCGTCGAATCGAGTTCGGCGATAATGCGCGCCAGGTTTGCCGCAGCTCGTGGACGCGCTTCTCGCAGACGCTCAAGAATGCGTGTCCCTTTAGGACTCGACGCTACGCCGGTGTCCGGGAAGCCGGTGCCAGATAGCCTGTGCTCGTCGATCCAACGACGCAGCTCCTTTTCGGTCGTCCATCGTCGCTCATTTCGCAAAGTCGCGATCATGGTGCTGAGAAAGTCTTCGGCGACCTCAACTGACGGAATTGGCGCACACAAATCGTTCTTGATCGCGTCATCGTTATAGGATGCTTCCACATGTGCAATGAAGGCCGCGCTAAAACTGAGACGTCCGGGACGTACTTGCTGTAGCGTGATCTGATCCGCATTGAAGATCGGAACCGCAGGGCGTTTTCTGAATCCTTTCGCGGTACAATCGACATAGAGATCGTCCGGCGCGGCATCGACATTGCCTCTGTCAAGGACAATGGAGTCGCGCTCGATCCGCCTAACACGCCCCTTGCGCACCACGTCCTTGATGGTGCCCAACGCTTCCGCTTCGAGTATCGAAAGCGTAGCTCCGCGAAAAGCCGTCGGCCAGATCGTCCGATCGATGCGCAGTATCTGACCTCGTTTTTCCAGACGCTCGAAGAGATCGGCGACCGAAGTGGCCTCGGCCGCTGCCTCAAACAGATCGGCCGTTCCGCCAACAGTACGCTCGAAAAATGCATCTCCGGGCTGCATCATATCGCGATTTCGTACCCAGGAATCTTGTGGCACGATCCATCGGATACTTTCTGGCCGGGCGCCCATCTGCTGTAACCAGATACAGACATCCATCGCTGTTTTGCCACCTCCGAGGATAACGCGTCGTTCGTGTCCGGGCGCATACATGGGCAGCAGGTTAGGCGTTGTAAGCTCGACACCTTCGGCAACTTGAAAAGATGGAGTGTGTGTCGAGGGCACCTGTGTGTCCTGGAACGCGGCGTTCACGAGCCTCTTGCCAAATGCGACCTGTTGCATTGTGCCTGAGAGGCGAGAAATAAACCGTCCGTGCCCCACGTACTCACACATCGGAAAATACTGGACACGGCCGGATGGAAGAAATCTCTCTTGCATCAACTTGTCGAAATAACTGACGATCTCCGCACCCGAGGCCAATTCATAATAACCCCTGTTTAGGCCGGATACGTCGATGCAGTCGTTGCCGAGGCGTCGTGAGCCCACGCCATAAAATGCAGATGGCGCGTGCAGGCGGACAAACGAATAGGCGTCGTTCCAATGGCCACCAGGCAGGTGATGTCTATCAACGATGACAATGCTTGCATTGGTTTCGGTCAACAACTGATCTGCGAAGCTCATGCCCGCGGCACCGCTGCCGATAATCAAATAGTCGGTCGTCAGCATTTGCTAAATGCTCCTGGTGCCTACCCCAGACGCCGCATCTCGGCTTGCCGCCTCGGCGTGATGTCTGCCGTCGGCGAAAATATGTCTTAATTGTCAGAGAATGGAAACGGGCGCGAGCGAAAATCGCAGGCACTTTGGGCTGAATGTCCAGTTCAGGTCAATCGCAGACCGATCGCTGCGGCCAACGGCCATCAGGTCAAGATTGCCGGTCTGGTCGATCTAAGGCTGCTTCTCGAACGTTCGCATCGAATCGACATGTTTAAGCCAGGGCTGAGCGGAGCGAGACCACCACTGCGTATGGGGGACGATCTGGTCGCGTTGACGAATGGATCCCACGCGGATGGCGAAGACCTTGGGGCCTGCTCCGAGCGCCGTAGCGTAGATATGCGTTCCACATTCCGGGCAAAACGCCTGTGGCCTCTTGTTGCCGCTTTCGGCGGTCTTGACGTAAATTTTCGGTTCGCCCGAGAGCAACCTGAAATCGTCTTCCTGCGCGAAGGCATGCACGCGAAATGCCGAGCCGGAGAACGTCTGGCAGTCGGTGCAATTACACAGCAGGGTCTTGTCCGGCTCGATCTTGGCTTCAAAGGTGATGTATCCACAGTGACAACGCCCGTCGATTTTCATCCCAATCCTCCGCAGCGCGTTTCATGCGAGAGCCCGTGCAAACGTGCGCATGAGGCTCAGCATGCATTTTTGCGCAGAGACTTTAGCATCAAATAAGCCAGCCAGCACGTCTGGTTTGGGTCGCCGACTACCGGCTCCAGGATCGTTTCGGCGGCATCAACTTCGCGACGTTGACCTACCGCCAGGGCCTCGACATCTTCGGTGCCTCCCATTTCGACGACGATCTGTTGTCGCGGGATGGCGCATCATCGAACTTCTCGGTGCTGAACCTCTGGTTCACGCGCTACCAGACACTCAACGACGCCTGGTCGCTCAAGCTCTCCGCGGCGAGCCACAGCGGCGTCGCGGCCGCTGTTCACCTCGCAGCAATTCTATCTCGGCGGCGCGGCCTTCGGCCGGGGCTACGATGCAGTCGAGATCAGCGGCGACAACGGTCTTGCCGGCTCGCTCGAACCGCGCTTCGACCAGAAGCTCAATTTCCGCTACTGGACGGGCTATCAGCTCTACGCCTTCGGCGACGCCGGGGCAGTCTGGAACGACGGCTATCGCCCGAGCGACGGCCTCTCTCTGACATCGGCCGGAGCAGGCGTGCGCTTCTTCCTGCCAGACGATCTCCAGGCCGACCTCGCCGTGGCCGTCCCCCTAAGCTATCGCGCGCCCGACAACGAACGCCGCAGTCCGCGCTTGCTGTTTACGCTGTCGAGCGCGTTCCGGCTCTGCCCGGAACGCGGCAAGGGCGGCTGCCTTTTGTCCAACGTCCATCGCGCGGCCCCCCGGATGCAGCCCCTTTTGGGGCATTGCTCACAGACTTGCCTAAATTTAATCCCGTAACCTTCTCACGATCGCTCGACCCGGGCGGTCACAATGGCCATGTTCAGTCAAACGTGATTTGAGACGAGACCATGAAAAGGGTGTTTGCAATTCTGGCGCTTCTCTGCGTCCTCGGCGTCGGCCAGTATTTCGTCGTCAGCCGGTTCGCGATCCGCCATGAGCTTTTGACCCTGTTCGACGCCGCGCGCCAGCGGCCGATCTCGGTCGAAATTGCGGTGCGGCGTGACTACGAGACCAAGGCCAATCTCGGCCTCTGGAAGCTCCCGCTCGCCATCATCAGCAACGGCAACACCGTGAAGGCCACCGAGTATTCCTTCCTCGCCAACGTGCTCGCCGCACGCGGCTATCTCGTTGCCAGCATCCAGCAGGACTTGCCGAGCGATCCGCCGCTGATGACCCAGGTCGGCCAGCCATATGTCGGACGGCGCGAGGTCTATATCCGCTGCGAGGCCAACATCCTCTTCGCCCTGGGTGAGCTGAAGAGGCGGCAGGAGAACGCCGACTACGACCACATCACGCTCGTCGGGCATTCCAACGGCGGCGACGTTTCGATGTATGTCGCCCACCAGCACCCGGAGCTGGTGTCGAAAGTGATCACGCTCGACAATCTGCGGGTGCCTTTCGTGCTCAGCGACAACATGAAGATCCTGTCCTTCCGATCGAAGGATCCGCATTTCGTCACCGATCCCGGCGTGCTGCCAACGCCGGAAGAGGCCAAGGCGCGCGGCATCGACATTGTCCACACTGGCGCTCAGCATACCGAGATGAGCGATCGCGGGCCCGATGCGGTCAAGGAGAAGATCCAGGCGACGCTCGACCGATTCCTGCGCGACAGCGCCAGCAGCGCGCTCGCGCCGGCCGATACGAAGAGCCCGATGATCATGAACCCCGGCGACTATTAGCCGGGGGACGCCTTGCGGCAGATCAAGGCGCCTCCGGACCAGCCACGATACAGAGAGCCTCACAATCTCGGAGAGGCACGTGTCGCAGTCCATCGAAAGCCTTGATACGAAACGTTTGGGCTTGCGCGCGACAAGGACACCTGGATTCGCGCGGCATCTCTATCGTTCGGTCCGCAGGCTGCTGCGGTCGATCGTCGCCCGCATCGATCTCTCCCAGTTTCCGGGATCGTGCTGCGGATGAGCACAGTGGCCGCAAGCGAACGCATGAAGGTTGCCCGATGCACCAGCATTTGAGACGAATCTGCCTGTTGCTTGCCGTGGCCGCGGGCTTCAGCACGTCGACCGCTCTAGCCGCCGATGCCGGTCACGGTGCCGACCTGGCCAAGCGCTGGTGCGCAAGTTGCCATGTCGTGGCGGAGGGCCAGGCCCAGGCAAGCGCAGACGTCCCCTCCTTCGCGTCCGTTGCGCGCCGGCCGGACTTCAGTCCGGAGAAGCTCGCCTTCTTCCTGCTCGACCCACATCCGAAGATGCCGAGCTTTCCCTTGAGCAGGACCGAAGCCGGCGACATCGCGGCCTATATCGGATCGCTGCGTCCGTAGAGCGCCAGCCAAGCGCGACACCTGTCACAAAATGCAAATCCCTGCCGGAGGACCGGCAGGGATTAGCAGATAAGGATGATGGACGGCGCATGAGCTCGAGTCGGCGGCCCATCATGGAGTTGCGCCAGCATCGAGCTGCGGATTCCATGCCGCCCAGGATCAATCAGGACTTGCCCTTGCCAGGTTGCATGAGGCTGCCGGTCATCTGGCGCATGTGGTCTCCGGCGCTGGTGAACTGGCTGCGCAGGAAATCGGATTGGATTCGCATCGCTTCCTGCAGGTCGGTGGCATGAACGAGCTTGCGTGCATGCTCAAACGCCGACTTCATGTTCTGCTCGGTGAAAACGAGGGCCTGCTTCGACACTTCCGTCCCCGCGCCCGGAACGGACGACATCGATTTGGTGGCGGCTTCGAAAAACATGCCGAACGCCTTTTCGGCCTGGTCAATCGTCTTCTCGGCCAGGTCGCGCAGTTCGGCCGGAACTTCGAGCTTCGGTTCGATCATGATCGCACTCCTCCCTTTTTCTTAACTGAATACCACACTTGCCGGATTGCCTACCAGCGGCCAGCCGGGGGCAAACGTCGCCCTGCGGCCCGCTTCAGCGAGGAAAACGCGGGACAAGGCGTGAGGCCGGCGCGTGGCCTGGCTCAGGACAGGGGGTGCTCGGGGAGGGATTCGTCGGTGGCAAGGTCTTCAACGAGCTTGATGACCTCAAAACGCTGCCGGGGTGCGAGCTTCAAAAACGCGCGGAGCAGGCGCAGGCTTTCGACGGTGCTGCCCGCAGGCGCGCCGAGCTTGAGGTGCAGCTCAGCCGCGAAATTGAGGTTTTTCATCTCGCACCTATGACAAGCATCGGCCTTCGTGATCCGACGTCGAGGGTCCCACTCGATAACCGAACGCCATAACCGGATGGCATGGCGACGGCGAACTCTCGGCCGGGAAACCCGGCGGGTTAGCACGCTGAACGACAATATCCCGAACCGACGGGCTCGACCGAACAGGTTGCAATTATGCCAAGCAACAACCCTTCCGGCAAGTCCAACGGTCGGCATAGCGATGCTTTGTCTGCATCGCAGCACGGCAATTCCGGATAACAGGAATATGAAGCGCCGTCACCCACCTGCGTCAAGAAGCGTCATTCATACCGCACACGAACCCGCCTGCAGTCAAATCGGCGGTGCATTTCGCTCTGTTTCGGATGTGAATGGACATTGGCGAGTGCGAATTAGTGCTTCTTCAGCGTATACACGTAATTGTTGAGTCCGATCTCTGCGGTTGTATCGTCGACGAAATGAATGTCGATCTCACACCCGGTCTCCAGCGTCCGGATCCGCGCAGCGGTGAAGCCGAGCGAGGTGGCAAGCGCCTTGGGATCGACCTTCCTGTCGGCGCGCCGCATCTCGTCGAATGCCCCCTGGAAGACCATGTCGGGGCCGTAATACGTGACCTTGTATTGCGGATTTTCACAGGCAAAGGAACGGGGTCCTGATATCTCTCTCGCCTTGAAGACAACCGCTTTTCCGATCAGCCGCGCCTGCTCGGTGCCATCAGGCTTGTGTTGAGGATCGGCCCATGGCGCGACCACGGCGGCCGTGAATGTCCAGCTGCCGATGTAGAACGGATCGGCTGCCGCCGCAGAGCCTGCCGCACCAAGAGATGTGAGAAGGCAGACCATGCCGGTGAATTTCATCTGCTCCGTCGCCTTGCGCCGTTGGAATTGGACGCAACTCTTCGCATCGGGGTTCATCGGTCGCCGAATATGTTTCCGCCCGTGAACCGTTGTTGCAGAGAGCACGACAGAGCGGTTGCGGAACAGTCACTCAAATCAAGCGCGCCATGGCCGATGGACGAATCCATTCGGGCGCCGCCACCAAAGGACGACGGCATGCTTTCTCGCTGCGATCTCATCAAGGGCGCCGCAGTCGCGCTTCTCACCCTTTCGATACCAGGCACATGGGCGCAGGAGACCAAGATGAACCTGGTCAAGATCGTCACCATCAAGGACGAAATCGTCGTCGGATTGTCGGCGGAGGAGCTTCACGCGCTCGGCGGCATTGATGCTAGCGCGGTTGCACACGCTCTGGCGCAGAAGGGCGATCTCACCGTCTGGCAATACAACGTGCATCGCGGTCCGAACGGGGAATTGCAGCAGGCGCCGACTGCCAGGATCGGGCTTTTGGCGAACGCCTCGCTGCGCGTCGAGCCTTATACCACGCCCTACCAGATCCTGCCGCATCCCTGAGCAGCAGGTTGGCACGCCGGCGGTCGCCATGGCAGGCGTGCCGTTGTCATCTGCGCTGCCCTGCACGCTGTTTCCCCGCATCCGTCGCAAAGCCATAGATCAGTGCCAGCCGATCCAGGCATTCACGAAAACGCCTCGCAAAATAGTCGTTCCAGCGCTGCGTCCGGACGGCGCGACGCTGCCCGATCTGGTCCATGGTCAGGCCGAGCACCAGCACGTCATGCACCAGCGCAGCGCCGTCGGTGCCGAGTTCACGCTCGATCCGGTTGAGCCGGAGCACCGCCTGGCGCTGGCTTTCGGTGACAGGCTCGCGCGTGCGCGCGCCATCGACATATTCTCGGGTCGGGTCCATCGCCTGAGGGCCTCGCTCCGCCATCTCCCAATCGCTCTGGAAGGCACGTCCACTGCGGTATTGTGCCTCATCGATCTGATGGTGCGCGTGCAACCGGCCGAGCGGATCGCCGCGGATCGACCGCACGGCCACAATCTTCTCTCCGGGGTCGAGCGCCAGCGGATTGTCGATCTCGACCTCGGCCACTTCGGCATTGAACGGCACCTCGCGCGAGCGGCGGTCGTGGATATTCGCCAATTTGTAGGACTTGTTGCGTCGGACGCGAGCCACTTGGATACTCCTTGTGAAATTGACGATCGAGCGGGTGACTACGAGGTCAGGCAGCGGAGACCAGCCTCAGCATCACGGGACCGGCGATGCGGGCGGCCTCGGCTCCAGAACGGCACGTCAGGCGCGCATGCGGCGTGCAATAGCTCGAGCCCGGCTGGCGCGGGTGCCCGCAGAAGGCAATCTCCTCCCCCTCCCTGTCGCCGCCATAGGGATAGCGGCAATCGCCGCGCGCGAGTTCGACCAACGGGATCAGGCGCGGCTGGACCCCGACGCAGCGCAACTTGGCCCGCGCAGGCTTCATTGCGGATTTCGGCGGTAAGTTGAGGTTCGGCAACGCCGGACGGGGCGGCGCGATAGGGCGGGCTCCTGACGGCAAAGATGGCACGATCGATGGACCCGTCATCCGCGTCGGTGCGGCGAGCCCAAGCCGCTTGGCGCGGCCAGCCACCGCGTTGCGCGTGTAAGCCGTTCCAAACCTTGCATTAATCTGCCTTCCGATCTCCGCATAAGACATGCCCTTGAGAAAATAGTCGCGAAGCGCGTCGGAGTGCTCCGACGGCCAATGGCCCGGTTCCATGCTGCTGTCCTGTGATGCGCCTCCTCCGATCGCACGATCGCGAGGCGAAACGCACATTCCGGTATTCCGAAACCGAAGTCAAGCAATAATTCTGATATTCATAATTGCATCAATTCCGAATTTCGGATTACAAGAGGGTGAGACGGCGCGCAATCAAGGGAATCAGCATGTTGGACGTTGCAATGATCGAGCGGGGCCTGGAAAAGACAGGCAAGAGCAAGGGCGGCTTGGCGGCGGCCATGGGCGTGCGACCCGGCGCGGTTTCGGAGATCCTCGGCGGCGAACGCCTGGTAAAGGCGTCGGAAATCATTCCGATCATGGAATACCTCGAGCTCAACCTCGCGCCGATCATGGGCCGCGTCGGCGCCGGCGCTGTGATCGAGCCGGACTACGAACAGGTTCCCCCGGAAGGCCTCGGCGATATCGCGCTGCCCTTCCCGATCATGGAAGAGACCGTCGCATTCGAGATCGTGGGCGATTCGATGCTGCCAAAATACGAGAGCGGCGACGTGATCGTGGTCTACAAGGATCAGCGCCATCCGCTGTCGAGTTTCTACGGCGAAGAGGCTGTGGTCCGGCTCAAGACCGGCGAGCGCTACCTGAAGACCATCGAGCGGGGCAAAACCCCTTCCGTCGTCAATCTCAACAGCTTCAACGCTAAGCCGATCGTCGGCGTAAAACTCGAGTGGGTGGGAGAAATCTGCCTGTCGATGCCCAAGGGCCAGCTCGAGCGGCTGCGCGCCAAGTCTGCGCGCCCCCGCAAAAAGGGCAAGTAGGAGGCCAGTCAAGATTTCCGATTTTCGAAAATCACCCTTGACTTAATTCCGTTTTTCGGAAATACTCCTGCCGCGCTCCCGGTCACGGGGCGCGGCAGGATTGTTTCATGCAGTATTTCGTCGTGATGATCGACTATGGGCGACGCGGCCGCGAGGCGGTGGTCGATCCCGAGATCACAAGGCGCGAGGTCATCTCCCGCGTCACTTCGGGTGAATATCAGAACATCTCGTTCATCCACGAAATCGTGGAGAACTCGGTCGAGGACGTCACCGAGGCGATAATGAACGAGGCCGCCCTCCCCCAGATTCCTCCTGAAGATGTCGACCTTCAGGCGATCCGCCTCGATCACGCCCGCGACCTGCGCAAGCACGAACGGACGTGACGCAGGCCCGGGCGGCCTGCGTCAGCGCCCGTTCGGCAGATCACACGGTGAGAACGGTCGATCCCGTGGTCTTGCGCGCGGCAAGATCCGCATGCGCCTTGGCGGCATCCTTCAGCGGATAGGTCTGGTGCACCTCGATCTTGACCGCGCCGGACTTCACGACGTCGCGACCAGGTTCTCGCGCTTGGCGGCGTAGGTGAATAGCGTCGGCCGGGTGACGTAGAGCGAGCCTTTCTGGGCGAGCAAACCGAGATTGAGCGGCTCGACGGCACCGGAGGACGCCCCGAACAACGCCGCGACGCCGAGCGGCGCGAGACAGTCCAGCGACTTCAGGAACGTATCCTTGCCAACGGAGTCATAAACAACCGGCACTTTCTTGCCCCCGGTGATCTCGTCGACGCGCTTCACGAAATCCTCGCGCGTGTAGATGATGACATGATCGCAACCATGCGCCTTGGCGAGCTTTGCCTTCTCGTCATTGCTGACGGTGCCGATCACGGTCGCGCCGAGATGCTTGGCCCACTGGCTCAGGATCAGTCCGACGCCGCCGGCGGCGGCATGCAGCAGGATGGTGTCGCCGGCCTTCACGCGATAGGTCTGCCGGATCAGATATTGGGTCGTGAGCCCTTTCAGCATCATCGCCGCTGCGGTCTTGTCGTCGACGCCATCCGGCAGCTTCAATAGCCGGTCGGCGGGAATCAGCCGCGCCTCGGAATAGGCGCCGAGCGGCGAGGCGCCATACGCGACGCGATCACCGGGCTTCAGGTCGGTGACACCGGGCCCGACTTCCTCCACGGTTCCGGCCGCTTCGCTGCCAAGACCGCTCGGCAATTCCACTGGATACACACCCGAGCGATTGTAGATGTCGACGAAGTTGAGACCGACAGCTGTGTGGCGAATTCGCGCCTCGCCCGGCCCAGGCTTGCCAACACTGACCTCCTCCCAGACCAGGACTTCCGGACCGCCGGTATTGCGAAAGCGAATGGCATGCGTCATGGGTTGCTCCCTTGGAAAGCGGATCACCCTGTGAAATAGGCATTTGGTCCGCCCCTTACAGTACAGCGACGTAACAAGAATGTCACAGCGAACGACAAACGCCCATCGTTCCGCCTCTGTTCGAAAGAGTTGATCTCAGGCTTGGGCCGACCGGCAGTAGCCTTTGTGCGGGGTTTGGTGGTCGCCTGCGAAGGAGAGCCGAGATGCCAGCTTATGTACAGCATCATCAGGATATCGAGATCGCGCCTGTGATTTGCCCGTCCTGCATGGGATTCCTGCCGATGTATGTGCGGGAGGTCGAACCGCATTGGAGCCTTGCCAAGATCGACTTCGTCTATGAATGCGCCGATTGCGGCGCCGAGGTCAGACAGACCATCCGCAAGCCGGAACTGCTGCGGCACTGATCGCGCGGCCGGTCGGTCGCCCCCGAATTTGCGTTGAGCGGAAAAAGCGCCGTCCGTGCGGGTCTGATGTCTCCCAAACGAGGCTTGTTCTTTGCCGGGAACGCAGGCAGAACAAGCCCCAAGCAAGACCTTTGGGAGCGCTCTTTCGTGGCTGAACAGAAGCCCTCGATCGCGATCGAGGCAGTCGAGAGCGGCCTCGCCGCGCAAGGCTATATCGCGAGCCGGCAGATCGCTACGGCCGTCTATTTGTCGCAACAGATCGAGAAGCCGATTCTGGTCGAGGGCCCCGCGGGCGTCGGCAAGACCGAGCTCGCCAAGGCGATCGCCGCCTGGCGCGGCATGAAAATGATCCGCCTGCAATGCTATGAGGGCCTCGACGAGGCCAAGGCGCTCTACGAGTGGAAGTACGCAAAACAGCTTCTCTACACGCAGATCCTCAAGGACAAGCTTGGCGAAGTTCTCGGCGGCGCGCAGACGCTGCACGCCGCACTGGCGCAGCTCCACGATTTCGGCGACGTGTTCTTCTCCAAGGAGTTCGTCGAACCACGACCGCTGCTCCAGGCCCTGGAACAGCCGGGCGGCTGCGTGCTCCTGATCGACGAGATCGACAAGTCGGATGCGGAATTCGAATCCCTCCTGCTGGAAATCCTCTCCGACTTCCAGGTCACGATCCCCGAGCTCGGCACCGTCTCGGCGATCACGCCGCCGACGGTGATCCTCACCTCCAACAGCGAACGGGATCTCGGCGACGCCCTGAAGCGGCGCTGCCTGCATCTGCATATCGGCTTCCCCGAGCAGCGGCTCGAAGAGCGCATCGTCGAGAGCCGCGTGCCCGGCATCTCGCAGACGCTAAGGCGGCAGATGGTCGGCTTCATCCACGAGATCCGCTCGCTCGACCTCAAGAAGCTGCCCTCGGTCAGTGAGACCATCGACTGGGCGCGCGTGCTGGTGCTGCTCCAGGCTTCCGAGCTCGACACGGACATCGTCAAGGACACGCTCAACGTGCTCCTGAAATACGAGGCCGACATAGAGGCGGCCCAGCCTCAGATTACGACCTTCATTGCCAAGGCAGCACGATCCAACGTCTTCGGTTGACGCCGATGCGCGAAAACATCCATCGTTTCTTCCGCGCGGCGCGGGGCGCCGGCGTCCATGTCTCGCCCGCCGAAAGCATCGATGCGATGCGCGCGGTTGCGCAGGTCGGCATGTCCGACCGCGCCATCCTGCGCGACACCCTTCTGTTGACCCTCGCCAAGTCGCAGGACGAGAAGCTCGCGCTCGGGGATTGTTTCGATCTGTTCTTCAGCCAGCCGGAGCCGCGGCAGGATCAGCCCGAGGCCGACAGCAACGCCGCCTCGCAGGATGCGGATCAGTCGCCCTCGTCCAGCTCGGCCAGCGAAGCGGGCGAAGGACAGCCTCCCGAAGGCTTGGGCCCGCTTGCCCGGATGCTGCTGTCGCAAGATCGCAATGCGGTCGCCGCCGCCATCGCCAGCGCTTCCGGGGCAGCCTCCCTGTCCGACATCCGCTACTCCACGCAGCGCGGCATCTTCTCCAGCCGCATCCTCGACGCCATGGGCCTCCAGCGCCTGCGCGACGATCTCGACGAGCTGACCGCGTCCAACCCGGCACTGGCCGAGCGGCTTCGGGCCGCGCTCGATGCCTTGCGGGAAGCCGTGCGCGATACCGTTGCGCAGGGGCTTGCACTCTATGCCCGCGAGGAGGCTGAAAACCTCCGCAACGAGATCCTGCGCAATGCACCGCTGGCCCGCATCGAGCGGCGCCAGATCGCCGAGATGCGTGCCCTGATCCGCCAGATCGCGCGGCGCCTGCGCGAGCGCTATTCGAAACCGCGCAAGCGTCAGCGCCGCGGCCATCTCGACGTTCGCCGCACACTGCGCCGCAACGCGGCCTGGGGCGGTGTGCCGTTCCTCACCGCCTGGAAGCGCAAGCACCGCGACCGGCCGAAGATCGTCGCGCTGTGCGACGTCTCCGGCTCGGTCGCGCAGGTCTCGGATTTCTTCCTGCTCCTGATCCACTCGCTGCACGAGGCGGTCGACGACGTCCACTCCTTCGCTTTCTCCTCGCATCTGATCGAGGTCAGCGAGATCCTGGAGAAGAAGTCGCCGGAAGAGGCGATGGCCGAGATCATGTCCAAGGTCGGCTTCGGATCGTCCGACTACGGATCCTCGCTGGTCGATTTCGAGAAGGACTTCATGAGCACGCTCACGCCGCAGACCACGGTGATCGTGCTCGGCGATGCCCGCAGCAACAATCTGGACCCGCGCGCCGACATCCTGCGCCGCGTCTCCGAACGCTCGAAGCGCCTGGTCTGGCTCAATCCCGAGGGGCGGCTCGCCTGGGGCTTTGGCGATTCGGAAATGCCGCGCTACGCGACCTTTTGCAGCATCGTCCGCCAATGCGCCACCGCGCAGCAGCTCGAGCGCGCGGTGTCCGATATCGTGGCGACCTATCAGTAAGTCTTCACGTCACTGCCGACGTCAGTTTCGCGCAAGCTCCGTCCGAGCCACATTGCACTCTCGGAAGTGATAGGCGATCTCGTCAAGCGCGCGCTGCTCCCATTCCTGGGCTTGCGCGAGCCAGAAGATCCGGCGCTCAGAATCGAGCGCGGCGCGCTCCCGGCACAGGGATTCCTGACTGCGAATTTCCACCAGCCTGTTCATGCACTCCACTCCTGCTGTGTGAAGCCATTCCCCGCGAATCAGCGTAACAGAGTCCCGCAACCTTCGTCTCATGGTTTCTGTGCGTATTGCGACGCGGAATGGGACAGCAGCGCTTCCCGTGCAGCGCGGTAGCTCGCGGCGCAATATCAAGTCTTCATCATCAATGTGTGATCGCGGCGCGGGACGAAATTCGCGCCCGACCGATCTTAACTGTTGTGGCGCAATGAAGTGCGGCAATTCGTGAAGAGGCGTTCTAGACAGATCACCGAATTCCCGACTCATTGTCGTCGCACGGTCTTCACGCAGCGCCGCTAACAGGGGCGCACGAACGGTACTATCGCTTGAGGCAACATGAGCAACGACGTCGACTTCGATCTTTCGCCGGAGCAATGGGAAGCCTTGCGCGCACTTCGCAAGCCGGCGTCAAGCAGTCGCCTCTCGAAGGCCTATCTCATCGAGAGCCTCGTCAAGCTTGGTCTTGTCGTCGTCAGCGACGGCGTACCTGCAATGACGCCGAATGGCCGCAAGGTGCTGGTACGCGGATCGTGTCGCCTACTGGATCTCGCGGCATAGGCTTCCGCGACGTCGATGCATCTAGAATATCTGCGCGATCACGATCGCGTAGGCAACGAACACCACACCAAGGCCCCAGACCATCGCGGGAATCTGCGATCTCCGGCCCATCGTGACCTCCAGCGCGATATGGCTCAACGTGCCCAGGGCCATGCCGTTGATCAGATTGTTGGTCAGTACGGTAACGAGCAACGTCAGCACGATCGGCACCGCATTGACGAGATCGGTCATGTCGATGCGGGCGAGCCCCTGCATCATCAAGACGCCGACGAGCACGAGTGCCGGCGCGGTGGCTTGCGGCGGGATGATGACGAAGACCGGCCAGAAGAACAGCGCGAAGCAGAAGAACGCTGCGACCGTCAGCGAGGTCAGGCCGGTGCGACCGCCGGCCTGCACGCCGGTGATGGATTCGATATAGGCCGTGACGACAGAGGTACCGAGCAGCGGCCCCACGATTGACGCCGTCGCATCCGTCGCAAATGCGGCGGTGGCGTTCGGGATCGAACCATCGGGCCGGCGCAGATTGGCGGCGCCCGTCACGCCGATCAGTGTGCCGAGGGTCGAGAAGAATTCGGCGCAAAGGAAGTAGAACAGGAGCGGCAACGCCACGATGAAATGGCTGAAGAGATAGCCGAAATCGAGCGCCATGAAGGTGCTCGTAGGCCAGCGCGGCCACGACATGATGGCCGAGGGCACTGACGTGACCATCTTGCCGTTCGCGCCGGGAACGAAAAGGCCGATCAGCGTCAGCACCGCAATCGACAGGATCAGCGCGGCTGGTACCCGGCGCACCACCAGTACCGGTGTGAGCAAGAGACCGAACAGGGTCAACAGCACCGATGGGCTGCGCAGCGATCCCATCGCAATATAGGTCGAGGGATTCTGCACCACGAAACCGGCGCCGCGAAGCGCGATGAAAACAATGAGCGTGCCAACGGCCGCCTGGATGCCGATCTTCAACGCCTCTGGAACATCCCTGGCAACGCGCTCGCGCAGCTTCGACAGGCTGAGGATCAGGAACAGGACGCCGGTGAAAGCAACCATGGCAAGTGCGCCTTGCCATGGCATGCCCATCTGCTTGACGATCACATAGGTGAAGATGACGTTCGAGCCCATGGCCGGGGCAACGGCGAGCGGCAGATTGGCCCAAAGTCCCATCATCGCCGAACCGAAGATGGCGGCAAGTGCGGTGGCGCTGACGAGATCGGCTCGATCCATTCCGGCGTTGGACATGATCGCAGGGTTCACCGCGATGATATAGGCCATCGCGGCGAACGTGGTCGCGCCCGCCATCACTTCCCGGCCAACGCTGGTGTCGCGCTCGGTAAGGCGGAAGATGCGGTCGAGCGAACCACGGGCCGGGTTCGACGTCGGCTCCGCGGAAGCCGGTTGCGGTTGCGTCATCTCGTTCATCGCAGTCGCTCCTCTACCAGACCACCGGGTGCGCTTCGCCGGTCTGCACGTTGATAAATCCGAGCGGCGCCTGCTCGCAGGGCGCGACCAGAACCCAGCTCCAGGGCGCGCAGGTCAGCGTCGCGAACATCAGGCGCTCGGGAAATCCGGGATACCAGCGCGGACGGAAGGTCGGCTCGTACATCCAGTCCACCTTGCGGCCCTCCGCGTAGAGTGCCTGCATCTCCGCATCGAGCGCCTGCGCCGAGCGACAGCTCATCAATCCGCCGACCTCGAACCGCACGGTGGCGACGAGCTCGCCTTCGCGCACCAGCGCCCATCCGCCTTGACGTTCGACCAGCGCGTTCACGGCCTTGGCCATCGCAGCGTCGGACGAGCCGACCACCCAGATGTTGTGCTTGTCGTGCGCGACCGAGCAGGCAACCGCGGTATCCGGCGTGCGCGGTCCGCAGCCGCGCCAGAACATTTTTGCAACCCGGCCGTCGCCGGAGAAGCGATCGACGATCGCAAACTTGGTGATGGCCTCGCTCTCATCGCGCTGCACGGCGCCGTCACGCACCGGCAAATCGAGGGTGTAGAACTCCGGATGCCAGTGGAACGGGCGGATCACGGCGGCTTTCATCGTGGCGCGGCCGGGTTCAGCCGGCAGCTCGAAGTCCTTCGGCTCAATCGTACGCTTGATATTCACCGTCCTGGTCGCCCAATCGGGCCAGGAGATTTCGGGGACCCTGCCCAGATAGCGCTTGCCTTCGGACACCTGCGCGCCGTCGGCCCAGACCTCGGTGATGGTCAGCTTGGCGACATCCGATAGCAGCACAACATCGCCAAATCGCCCCGGCGCGAGACTGCCGACGAACGGCGTGATGCGCATGTGACGCGCGGGATTGATGGTAAGACACTGGATCGCGACTTCCGGCGCGAGACCGGCCTCGATCGCCACCCGCGCGTTGTGATCGCTGGCGCCGAGCTCGAGCGTATGGCTGGCGCTGCGGTCGTCGGTGGTGAAGGCGATCTGCGACCAGTCCTGCAGACCCTTGGCGAGCAGCCAGGCGACGATCTCGGACATGGCGTAGACGCGCAACTCGATGAAGAGGCCGCGGGTGAGCTTGTCCCAGGTCTCCTCCGGCGTCTGCACTTCATGATCGGAGGCGAGGCCGGCCGCGGCGAAGGCGTTGATGGATGGCAGGTCCCGCAGACCGGAGGCGTGGCCTTCGACGACGCCGCGGGCCGCGAACGTGGCCTCGATCATGCCCCATAACCGTTTGTAGGACGGGTTTTCCGGATTCCAGACCGCGGGCCAGTCCATCACCTCGTCAAGCCCGGTGACCATCAGGCTCTCCGCCATGAAGCGCGCCTGCTCGTCGTGGCCATACCAGCCGCCGCCCCACTCATACGCCGTGGGCGGCACCGCCGATCCCGGTTGCGGAAAGATCTTCAGCGGCGATCCGCGACGACGTGCCTCGAACCAGAATTCGAGATTACGTGCGCCGTTGACATTGGAGAATTCATGGCTCGCCTCGCACGTCCAGGTGTTGCCATGGGGCAGCACCAGCGCCGCTTCCCATTCCGGCGTCAGATGCGAGCTTTCGATATGCTTATGGACTTCGCCGAAGCCGGGAACTGCTGCGAGGTCGGGACGATGCACGCGCTCCCGGACCTCGCCCGGATAACTGCCGGCCGGCCCGACCCATGCGATCCGTCGGCCCTTGAACACGATTTCCTGATCATCGCTCCAGGTGCGGCTGTGCACGTCGAGCAGCCGGCCGACCCGCAAGGAGCGATCTGCCGGACGGCGGCCGAGCGCCGTCAGCACCAGATCCTGGCGGATGCGAATCTCATCAGGCGCGTTGATCAGGAGGTCGTCGGGTATCGCATTCATGGCTCGCCTCATTCTACGCCGGCACCTTCGACGTTGCGGTTCGCTTGCGGGGCGATTTGCCGGCCTTGCCGCTCCGTGCCGCAGCGGCATCGCGCTGACGGACATCGTTCAACAGGGTCCTGAGCGCCCACTCGATCGCATCGGCGATCTCCGCGCTGGACATGCCAAAGTCCTCGCGCATCGCATTCCAGGCCAGCACGTTGTTGAGATAGGACGCGAGCGCCTCCGCCTTGCGGACCTCCTTCGCGGGGAGATGTCGCACCAGGGGCGCCATCGCCCTGCGATGCTGATCGATCAGGTGCCGCCGGAATCCGGCGCGCACGCGGCGGCCCGCCCGCGTCACCGCAATGGCGCGCGCCAGATGCGGATGACGATCGAACCGCTTGCAAAGCTTCCGGAAAATATCAGGCAGCTCGTCGGGCGAAGTGAAGGGAATGTAGCTGAAGACGTTGTCCTCGATCCATTCGCCGGCCGCTGCAAACAGCTCCGCGCGGGTCTTGAAGTGCCGATAGATGGTTCGCTCGGCCACCTTCGCGCGCTTGGCCACCGCGGCCATGGAGATGTCGTCAGCCGCCTCATCCTCCAGCGTCTCGACAAAAGCCGCAACGATGCGCTGCCGCGTCATCTCGGCATACTCGTCACGAAGGCTGGCGATGTGTCGCTTTGCTGTACTCATGTCATAAGTCTGACATTGAGCGGATTGGAGGGTCAAGCCGAGACTTGAGGCACGCCCCGCCGCAACAATGGGCGTCAGCCGCCTGAGGGGAGCGCCCACGCGCCCTCGCGCGACCGACTTTCGCACGTCGCCTGAAAAATAGACTTTTGCGCCTCACCAAAATCGGATTTGCTCTGCCGAGAACTGCGCGCAGAGGCGCCGCGCGGACGGCAAGGGAGCTAAATATGAACGGGCTTGGCGGGCTGAACAAATCTCCCAACGGCGTCGTCATCGGGCTGGTGCAGTTGCAGTTGCCGAATGTCGTGACCCGCGCCGACCTGGCGAAGCAGACCGAGCGCATCGTCTGGATGGTCGGCAAGGCCCGCCGCAATCTCTCCACCATGGATCTGGTGGTCTTCCCCGAATATTCGCTGCACGGGCTCTCGATGGACACCAATCCCGAGATCATGTGCCGGCTCGACGGACCTGAGGTCGCGGCTTTCAAGAAGGCCTGCATCGACAACCGGATCTGGGGCTGCTTCTCCATCATGGAGTTCAACCCGCACGGCAACCCCTACAATTCCGGCCTGATCATCGATGACCACGGCGAGATCAAGCTCTATTATCGCAAGCTCCATCCCTGGATTCCAGTCGAGCCGTGGGAGCCCGGCGACGTCGGCATTCCCGTGATCGAGGGCCCCAACGGCGCAAAGATCGCACTGATCATTTGCCATGACGGCATGTTCCCGGAGATGGCGCGCGAATGCGCCTACAAGGGCGCGGAGATCATGATCCGCACCGCCGGCTATACCGCACCGATCCGCGAAGCCTGGCGCTTCACCAACCAGGCCAATTCTTTCCAGAACCTGATGGTCACAGCGAATGTCTGCATGTGTGGCTCCGACGGCTCGTTCGATTCCATGGGTGAAGGCATGATCGTGAATTTCGACGGCAGCGTGCTGGCGCATGGCACCACCGGGCGCGCCGACGAGATCATCACCGCCGAGATACGTCCCGATCTGGTGCGCGAGGCCCGCATCAATTGGGGCGTCGAGAACAACATCTACCAGCTCTGGCACCGCGGCTACGTCGCGGTGAAGGGCGGAGCGATGGACTGTCCCTACACCTTCATGCAGGACATGGTCGCGGGCACCTATCGCCTGCCCTGGGAGGATCAGGTCAAGGTCACCGACGGCAGCTCCTGCGGCTTCGCAGCGCCGACTCGGATGTTCGGCAAGGCCGCGAAGGCGGCCGAATAGGCATTTCCAGCCAAGACCGCGACAATCTGGCACGGTAGTTGCTCCTTTTGACGATCGAGACGTCGTCAAAACGGGGGAATCACCATGTCGACCATTGCTGCGGTCCCGACCGCCGAGCGCAAGCCGCTCTACACCTCGCTGTTCGTCCAGGTCCTCGCGGCGCTGGCCCTCGGCATCATCCTCGGCGTGGCCGCGCCGGAATTCGCCATCTCGCTCAAGATCCTCAGTGACGCCTTCCTCAAGCTGATCTCGATGATCGTGGCGCCGATCGTGTTCTGCGTCGTCGTACACGGCATTGCCGGCGCCGGCGACCTCAAGAAAGTCGGCCGGGTCGGTGTCAAGGCACTGGTCTATTTCGAGGTGATGACCACTGTCGCCCTCGTGGTCGGGCTCATCCTGGCCTATCTGTTCGGCCCGGGCCATGGCATGAACATCGATCCCTCGACGCTGGATGCCAAGGCGCTCAACGCCTACGCCGACAACGCCCACAAGCTTCAGGGCGGCGGTATCGGCTCCTTCCTGCTCAACGTGATTCCGACTACCTCCTTCGACGCGTTGTCGCGCAACGACGTGCTCCAGGTACTGTTTTTCGCGGTGCTTTTCGGCGTCGGCTTGGCACTGGTCGGCGGCGAGAAAGGCAAACTCGTCACCTCGATGATCGACGCCGCCTCCACCGTGCTGTTCCGCGTCATGGGGCTTATCGTCCGCGTTGCTCCACTTGGCGTGCTCGGCGCGGTCGCCTACACCGTCGGCAAATACGGCGTCGGTTCACTCAAGCAGCTCGTCTCCCTGGTGGCACTGTTCTACGTGACGGTCGGCATCTTCGTGCTGGGCGTGCTCGGCGGCGTGATGGCTCTCGCCGGAATCAGCATCCTCAAATTCCTCGCCTACCTCCGCGAGGAGCTCACCATCGTGCTCGCGACCGCCTCGTCCGATGCGGTGCTGCCGCAGATCATGAAGAAGCTGGAGCGGATGGGCGTGAAAGATTCCGTCGTCGGACTCGTGATCCCAACCGGATATTCCTTCAACCTCGATGCCTTCTCGATCTACCTCACGCTCGCCGTCGTCTTCATCGCGCAGGCGACGAATACGCCGCTGTCCTTCGGCGATCTCCTGCTGGTGCTCGGCGTCTCGCTGATCACGTCGAAAGGTGCTCATGGCGTGCCGGGCTCGGCGATCGTGATCCTGGCCGCAACGCTCAACGCGGTGCCGAGCATCCCTGCCATCGGCCTCGTGCTGGTGTTGTCGGTGGACTGGTTCATCGGCATGGCCCGCGCGGTCGGCAACCTCATTGGCAACTGCGTGGCGACGGTCGTCGTCGCGGCCTGGGAAGGTGACCTCGACCGCGCCAAGGCGGCCAAGGTTCTCGACGGTGGCGAGTTGGTGGACGTGACGGCGGGATAGCGCCCGACGGATCAATCATTCCAATGGAGGAGCGACGTTCCATATGCCCTCCTCCAGACAGACAGGAATCGCGGAAACCAGGAGTGAGCAACCGCGCCCTTGTAGGCCCAGGTGCGATATTTAAGACCCTGTTCCGAGATCAGCTCCTGATAGCCGCCGTGGACCTCGGTTGCTGTCCGAATGTCCTTCAATATTCCACGGGCGCAGGCGCGATAGGTGTCGCGACCTGAAAATTCGTCGTAGTCGAGCATGCGATCGGCAAATTCGACGTTGAACGTCGGCCAGGAGGAACGTCCCTGGTAGGCGGGAGCCGCGATCTTGTGGATCATCTTGTTCCGCGGATTATCCGCGGACACCAGGAAGTGGAACGTGCTGGGGATGCGAAAGCGCGGCTCCGCAATGATCAGATCCGCCGTGGCCGCGAACAACGCGCGCTCGCTCGCATCGTTCATATCCCAGAAGCCGCGATGCACACTGACGAAATCCAGGGCCACTGAAGAGACCGGCGAGCTTGCCGGGCCGTCAAGGGAATGCCTGATATAACCGTTCTTGCCGAAAAGCTGGAGCAGGTCCCTCTTGTACTGCGCGAGGTCGCGCCCGAGCAGCCGCTTCAACTCGCTCTCGTCGACGACTCCGAGTTGCACGCCCCACACGAATGTCGTGTAGACGCAGGCATTAGTGACAAACCGCCGGCGCTCCGCGCGGGTGTCGGTTGCCGCAGAGCGCGGGGCGCGTGCATCGCACAGCAAATACCGGATGCCGTCATGATCGAACGGCTCCAATTCGCTTGCGAGTTGGAGGATCGCGCGCTTCAGATCGCCGCCGTATTCGGCCAGCAGCAGGCGGCCGGCATGCGCACATTGCGACATCGCCAGATAGGGTGACGCCCTCCCCTCTGCGCTCATCATCTGCTGCAGGCCGGCAAGAACGCCGAGCAGCGAATCCGAGGGGCGCGAGAAATAGTTCACGCCGAGATACCGGGCGCGCCCCGCCGGGACGATGGTCGTCGTGACTACGTCGGCGCGAACCGCCTCCAGCAGCAGGCGGACGCTCTTGTCGAGCAGCCGAACCCGACGGACCGCGTCCCCCGAATCCATGATGGTTTCGGGGTCGAGAACATCAGGATAGAACCAGGCGAAGTCGCGTGGATAGTAAGCGGAAGCGTGCGGCGCGCCGGTGACGAGAAACGACTCGGACACCGAAAAGGCGCTGTCCATCGAATGCCGGTAAAGGTCCTCGATGGCCGTGAACGAATGATGCGACCTCCTCAGGAATCGATCGCCCAGAAAATTCACCGCCTGAAGGGCGTTGGCGACGAAGGTCGCCGCCAGCCCCCGATAGAACCGGTTTTCGCGATGCGATGGAAAAGTGATGTCGCTGTTCATATGCGTCAATCGGCTGGTGTCTCGTGATCCCGGCAATGGCAGTCGCCATTCCAATGGTGCCTGATTCGTATCTCCATCCGGTGACTTGCGGGCTCGACCTAGCCTTCCCGCGGCCGAAAATTCTCGATCACCCGCAGCAGCACCCGCGCGCCGGCGTCGGCGTCGGCGAACTCCACATGCTCGTCCGGGTGATGGCTGATGCCGCCGCGGCAGCGGACGAAGATCATGCCGACATCGGCGATGTCGATCATCGCCATGCCGTCATGCCCCGCCCCGCTCGGCAGCTCGAACCCGGAAAAACCTTCCGCCTTGATAGCCTGCGCGATCTGCTCCTTGAGCCATGGCGCGCAAGGCGCGGTGCGATTTTCGTGGGTGACGTCGAGCTGAAGCGCCAGTTGACGGCGCTTTGCGATCGCCTCGATCTGCCTGACGACATCCGCGACCGCGCGCTTGCGATGCATGTCGGTCGGCGCGCGCATGTCGATGGTGAAGGACACCTCGCCCGGAATGACGTTGGTCGCGCCGGGCCTCGCCTGGATGTAACCAACGGTGCCGACGAGGCCGCTCGCGTCGGTCCGGCAGAACTGCTCGATCGCGCCGATGCATTCGGCCGCACCGGCGAGCGCATCACGGCGCAGCGCCATCGGCACCGTGCCGGCGTGACCGGCCATGCCGGTCAGCCGCGCGGCAAGGCGCGTGGCGCCTGCGATCGCGGTAACGACGCCGACGGGAAGATTCTGGGCTTCCAGCACAGGCCCCTGCTCGATGTGCAGCTCGAGGTAGGCGAGCAGCTCGCGCCGGGTCCGCGCGGCCGCGCCGATGTGATCGGGGTCGAGCCCGAACTGCACGAGCGCATCGCGCATGGACACGCCATCACGATCACGCGTGTTCAGAACGCTCTCGTCAAAAGTGCCGGCCAGCGCGCGGCTGCCCAGCAAGGTCGAGGCGAAGCGCACCCCCTCCTCATCCGCAAAACCGACGATTTCGATCGCGAACGGCAGGCGCTTGCCGCGGCGGTTGAGATCGGCGACGCAGGCAATGGCGGTCACCACGCCCAGCGGTCCGTCCCATTTACCGGCATCGCGCACGGTGTCGTAGTGCGAACCAAGCATCAGGCAAGGCGCCCCCGGCCGCTCGCCTTCGTAGCGCCCGCAGACATTGCCGATCGCGTCGAGATGCGCACTCATGCCGGCATCGCGCATCCAGCTCAGGATGAGGTCGGCAGCCGTGCGCAGCTCTCTTGTGAGATAGATGCGGGTGAGCTTGTCGCCTTCTTCCGAGATCGCACCAAGCTCGTTGATGCGACGCACGATCTCTTCGCCGAGCGATGCAGTCTGAACGGCGTTACCAGCACCCATCTCGGCGAGCTTCCCATCTCATGGGACCGCGGCAGCGGCGGTCCTGGCGGCAAATCGATACAAGTTCGGTGCCAGCGAAATCACGCTGCCGACGCCGTTCCGGTCAGCGCGTGGTTAGCATGAATGCGGGTCGGCGGCAGACCGCCCGGCTCTTGTCATGCACCCGTCCAGGCCTGTTAACATTGCTTAACTCCCTTGCATACAATCATAAATTCCTGCCTAAAATTTCATCTGGTGATTTCCTGATCAGGGATCGGAGTAGAGACTATAATATATATATTTCAATTACTTGTATGATCTCGCTCACTTCCCGGCCTCTGGCACGAAGCTTGCGACAACTATCCCAGGGCTCCGCCAGACCGGCGCAGCCGCGAGATTGGGGCGGTTCATCCGCCAAGGGGAGCGAGCAATGGATTTTGGCAGGATTTCACGACGTCATTTGTTGCAAGGTAGCGCGGCCCTCACCCTCGGGGCGGCGGCCGGCGCCCGCCCGGCCTTCGCGGCCGATACCACCATCGGCTTCATCTATGTCGGATCGCGCGATGACTACGGCTACAATCAGGCGCATGCGCAGGGCGCGGCAGCGCTGAAGAAAATTCCCGGTCTCAAGGTCGTGGAAGAAGAGAAAGTGCCGGAGACCGACGCGGTCGAGAAGACGATCGAGTCCATGATCAATCTCGACGGAGCCACCCTGCTCTTCCCGACCTCGTTCGGTTACTACAATCCTCACATGATCAAGATGGCCAACAAGTTTCCGAAGCTTCGCTTCGAGCACTGCGGCGGGCTCTGGTCGGACAAGGATCCTAAGAACGCCGGCAGCTATTTCGGTTATATCGACGAGGCCCAGTACATCTCCGGCATCGTCGCCGGCTACACTTCCAAGAGCGGCAAGCTCGGCTTCGTCGCGGCTAAGCCGATTCCGCAGGTGCTGCGCAACATCAACGCCTTCGCACTCGGCGCCCGGCTTGCCAATCCCAAGGCCACGACGCAGGTGATCTTCACCGGCGACTGGTCGATGCCGGTCAAGGAAGCCGAGGCCACGAACAGCCTGATCGACCAGGGCGTGGACGTGCTCACCTGCCACGTCGACGGCCCGAAGACGATGGTCGAGAACGCCGCGCGCCGCGGTGCCATGGTATGCGGCTATCACGTCAACCAGTCTCCGCTCGCGCCGAAGGCCTATCTCACCGGCGCCGAGTGGAATTGGGAAGCGCTCTATCCGAAGTTCGTCAAGATGATCGCCGCCGGCGAGAGCATCCCGAACTTTTACCGCGGCGGCCTCAAGGAAGAGATCGTCAAGACCTCGCCCTACGGCGAAGCGGTGTCTGCCGAGGCGCGCAAGCATGCGGACGAGGTCAAGGCCAAATTCCTGTCCGCCGAAGGCTACGCCATCTTCAAGGGCGGGCTGGTCGATAACAAGGGCAAGACGGTGATCCCGGCCGGCACTGATCGCGGCCAGAAGGATCCTGAACTCGAGAAGATGGACTACCTGGTCGAGGGCGTGCTCGGAGCGACTTCGTGACGACGGAAGCGGTGGATTCCACTGAAGCGGTCGGGACTGTTGCCCCGGCCGCCGATGCAGGATTCCTCCAACGTCACGGCGGCACGATCGAATATGTCCTGATCCCGGGCGCGGCGCTTGCCGGCGCGCTCGTGGTCTTCGGCATCTTCGTCGCAATGTTCGGCAAGAACCCGCTCGACCTTTATTTCTACATGTATTACGGCGCCTTCGGCACCTGGTTCTCCTGGCAGAACACGCTGACGCGCGCGGCGCCGCTGATCCTTACCGCGCTCTGCACGGCGCTGCCCGCGCAGCTCGGCATGGTCATCATCGGCGGCGAAGGCGCGCTCCTGATCGGCGCGCTGTCGGCAACCAGCGCCGCGCTGGCGCTGCAGGGCCTGCCCCCGCTCATCGTGCAGATCGCCATGGTCGTTGCCGGCGTGATCGGCGGCGGCCTGTGGGTCATGCTCTCGGGCGCGCTGCGGCAATATCGCGGCGTCAACGAAACGATCTCGAGCCTGCTACTCGTCTACATCGCGCTTGCGGTCCTCAATCATCTCGTCGAAGGCGCGATGCGCGATCCCGCCAGCCTCAACAAGCCTTCGACGCGCGAGATCGGCGCGGCCAACATGATCGGCACCATCCCCGGCACCGACGTGCATTGGGGCCTCGTGTTCGGACTGATCGCCGCCATCGCCGCCTACATCCTGATCTATCATACTGTATTCGGCTTCGCCGCGCGTGTTGCCGGCGGCAACATCCGCGCCGCAAAGATCGTCGGCCTCGGCGTCAGCAAGCTGATCCTGACCATCTGTTTCCTCGCCGGCGGCGCCGCGGGCCTTGCCGGCATGGTCGAGGTCGCGGCCGTGCAGGGGCGCACCAACGCCAACCTCGCGGCCGGCTACGGCTTCACCGGCATCCTAGTCGCGTTCCTGGCGCGGCATAACCCGCTCGCCATCATCCCCGTCGCGATCCTGCTCGGAGGAATTAGCGCCAGCGGCGGCTTGCTCCAACGCCGCCTCGGATTGCCGGATGCATCCGTGCTGGTGCTGCAGGGCATCATCTTCGTCTTCGTGCTGGCCAGCGACGCGCTCTATGGCCGCATCGGATTCCTGAAAGGCAAGTCCTGATGGCAGATGGCTCGATCGGACTCTGGACCGTCCCGCTCGCCGTGCTCGGCGGCGCAATTCGCGTCTCCACCCCGTTCCTGTTCGTGAGCCTGGGCGAATGCATCACCGAGCGCTCCGGCCGCATCAATCTCGGCCTCGAAGGCACGCTGGTGATGGGCGCGATGAGCGCATACGGCATCTCCTATCTCTCGGGATCGCCATGGTTGGGCGTGCTCGCCGCCGGCATCACCGGAGCACTGTTGGGCGCCCTTCACGCCGGCATCTGCTCGTTGCCGCGCGTCAACGACGTCGCCGTCGGTATCGCGCTGATGCTGTTCGGCACCGGGCTTGCCTTCTACCTCGGCAAACCGCTGATCGAGCCCACCGCGCCGCGCCTGCCCGCGATCGATTTCGGCTGGTGGAGCGACATCCCGCAGGTCCGCGCCGCCTTGCGCGTCAATGTGCTCTTCCTGATCGGTGTCGCCCTCGCGCCGATCCTCTATTGGGCGTTCCGCACCACGCGCTGGGGCATCCTGATCCGCACCGCCGGCGAGAGTTCGGACGCGGCCCGTGCGATGGGCCACTCCGTGCTGCTGATCCGCTTGCGCGCCACGATGGTGGGCGGCTTCCTCGCCGGCATCGGCGGCTCGTTCCTGTCGTTGTTCTATCCCGGAAGCTGGAACGAGGGCCTGTCGTCCGGCCAGGGCATCACGGCGGTGGCGCTCGTGATCTTCGCGCGCTGGGATCCGCTGCTGTGCCTGTGGGCCTCGCTCGCTTTCGGCGGCGCCGCGGCGCTTGGACCGGCGCTACAATCGGTCGGCGTCACGTCCGGCTATCATCTGTTCAACGCCGCGCCCTACATCCTGACGCTGGCGATCATGATCATCACCTGCTCGCCGAAACGCACGTTGACCGGAGCCCCGGCCGAATTGTCGATCACACGCTAGAGAGCGAAATCATGCCCGAGCGCACCATCAAGTCCGAGCCCTACGCCTGGCCTTATAACGGCGATCTGCGCCCCGAGAACACCGCGCTCATCATCATCGACATGCAGACCGATTTCTGCGGTGTCGGCGGCTATGTCGACAAGATGGGCTACGACCTCTCGCTGACGCGGGCGCCGATCGAACCGATCAGGAAGCTGCTCGCGGCGATGCGTGCCCAAAGCTTTCACGTCATCCATACGCGCGAAGGCCACCGCCCCGATCTGTCCGATCTCCCCGCCAACAAGCGCTGGCGTTCGCGGCAGATCGGCGCCGGCATTGGCGATCCCGGCCCGTGCGGGCGCATCCTGGTGCGCGGCGAGCCCGGCTGGGACATCATCCCGGAGCTGGCGCCGCTGCCGGGCGAACCTGTTATCGACAAGCCCGGCAAGGGCTCGTTCTGCGCCACCGATCTCGAACTGATCCTGCGCGTGCGTGGTATCGCGAACATCGTGCTGACGGGCATCACCACCGATGTCTGCGTCCACACCACCATGCGTGAGGCCAACGACCGCGGCTTCGAATGCGTGCTGTTGCACGATTGCTGCGGCGCGACCGACAAGAGCAACCATGAGCACGCGTTGAAGATGATCAAGATGCAGGGCGGCGTGTTCGGCGCGGTCTCGACCTCCGACGCGTTCATCGGAGTGATTTCGTGATCATCGGCGAAATGCCTCCGCCGTCGGGCGCCTTCGGCGTCGACGCCATCGCCATGACCATGCGCTTCGGCGACTTCGTGGCGCTCGACAATGTCGAGCTGAAGGTGCGGCCGGGCTCGTTCCATGCCCTGCTCGGCGAGAACGGCGCCGGCAAGTCGACCCTGGTCAAATGCATCATGGGCTACTACCACGCCACCGAGGGCGACATCCTGGTCGGCGGGCGCGAGCAGGCGGTCGGCAATCCGAAGGACGCCCACGCACTCGGCCTCGGCATGGTCTACCAGCACTTTACGCTGGTGCCGGCCATGACGGTCGCTGAAAATCTCGTGCTGGCGCGCGACGACGTTCCGGCAGTGGTGAACTGGTCCAGCGAGATGAAGGACCTTGAGGCCTTTCTGGCGCGGATGCCGTTCAAGGTGCCGCTCTCGGCAAGGGTCTCCGACATCTCCGCCGGCGAGCGCCAGAAATGCGAGATCCTCAAGCAGCTCTATCTGAAGCGCCGCTTCCTGATCCTGGACGAGCCGACCTCGGTGCTGACGCCGGCGGAGGCCGACGAGGTGCTCGGCATGCTACGCGACATGGTGGTCAAGGGCGAGCTGACCATTTTGATGATCACGCACAAATTTCGCGAGGTCATGGCCTTCGCGGACGACGTCACGATCCTGCGCCGCGGCAAGCTCGCCGGAGCCGGCAGGGTCGCCGAGCTGACGCCCGATGCGATGGCGCGCACCATGATCGGCGCCGAGGAATTGACGGTGCAGCCGCCGCGCACCGGCGAGGCCGGCACTGCCAGACTGGAACTCGAAAGGGTCCGTGCGCTTGACGATGCCGGCGCCATCGCCGTGCACAATGTCTCGCTCACGGTCCGCGCCGGCGAGATCGTCGGCATTGCCGGCGTCTCCGGCAACGGCCAGCGCCAGTTGGTCGAGGTTTTAGCCGGCCAGCGCGAGGCGGAGGGCGGAGAAATCCGCGTCGCCGGCGATCCCTACCATGCCAGCCGCGAGGAGATGCGACGGCACAAGATGTCGCTCCTTCCCGAGGAGCCGCTGAAGAATGCCTGCGTCGGCGGCATGAGCGTTGCCGACAACATCGCCTTCCGCGAGTTCGACCGCGCACCCTTTGCAAGTGGCGGCTGGTGGCTCAACCGTGGTGCCTTCCGCGACGACGCGAAGAAGAAGATCGCCCAGTACAAGATCAAGACCCGCACGCCCGATACGCCGATCTCGGCACTGTCTGGCGGCAACGTCCAGCGTGCCGTGCTCGCCCGCGAGCTCGGCGGCGACGTCGAGGTGCTGATTGCCGCCAATCCCTGCTTCGGCCTCGACTTCGCAGCCGTGGCGCAGATCCACGCCGAGATCATGGCGGCACGCAACCGCGGCGCCGCCGTGCTGCTCGTCAGCGAGGATCTCGACGAGCTGCTCGAACTCTCCGACCGGCTGGTGGTGATGTTCCACGGCGAATTCGTGTATGAAGCACGGACCAGCGAAGCCGACCTCACCGTGGTCGGCCGGCACATGGCGGGCCATTGAGCGCACCCTGATGGACGGCGGAACCGAACGCGACGAACACTTCCTTCGGCTGTCCTTGGCGGTCGCCCGCCGTTCCCTCACCCATGGCAACCACCCCTTCGGCTGCATCGTCGTCGACGCGGACGGCAAGGTGCTGATCGAGACCGAGAACGGCTATATGCCGGACCACGACGGCACCGCGCATGCCGAGCGCTTGGCGGCCACGCAAGCCTGCCGCACATCGAGCCGCGAGGCGCTGGCGAAGGCTACGCTCTATTCCTCCGCCGAGCCCTGCGCGATGTGCGCCGGCGCGATCTACTGGGCCGGCATCGGCCGCGTCGTCTACGGTCTCAGCGAGGAGCGTCTGCGCGGGATCACCGGCAACCATCCGGAGAACCCGACGCTCGATCTGCCCTGCCGTGAGGTGTTCGCCAGCGGGCAGCGACCGACTGAGGTCGTTGGACCGCTGCTCGAAGACGAGGCCGAAGCGCTGCACGACGGCGTGTGGACGAAGTAGCCGCTTGCCGAGCGAGCCTTGCTCCCGCTCTCGCGGAAGGCCCTGGCGACGGCACCAGCGCATCCCACACATGAAGATGACGCCGCGGAGGTTTGACGCGGCGTCATCGTCGTTCACCTGACGCGTCAGGTGGTTAGAACTTCACGGTGATACCGGAGTACAGCGAGGATTCGGTGCAGGAGCCGGTGCTCACCTTCGTGCCACCGACGAAAGTGGTGCAAGCAAAGGCGTTGTTGTGATCGAGGCCGAACTTGTTCTGCCAGTAGCGATAGGCGACCCAAACGTCGACGAAGTGCGAGTACTTCTCACCCCAGACCGCCTTCGAGGCATCGAGCGTCAGGCGGATCGGCTCCGAGTTGAACTCGACCTTGGTGGGATAGACGTTGTTGGCAACGCTGGCCGGAAGCGGCTCCGTGTCCGTTCCCTTCTTGCCGTACCAGCCGGCGCGGCCGCTGATCGAGAAGTACTGCATGTTCGCCGGCAGGAAACCGAGGTCCATATAGTAGTTGGTTTCGACCGCCCAGGTCGGCTTGAACGACGTGTTGCCGTCGGCGATGCACGGGGCCGACCAACCGGCGCCGCACTGCGAGAAGGAGTTGTGGTTGGCGAACTCCCAATACACCAGCGGCGCTACGTTGAAGTAGCCCTTGTAGGGAAGATCGAAGGCGAACTGCAGACCGGCGACGACGTCGCGCTTGGCGGCGCCGAAGTACCGGTTCTCTGTGTTGGCATCCATGCCAACCTCGAACGAGATGTTATGCAGCGGGCCTTGCGTGAAGGCCTTGGTGTTGAAGATCTCGTTCCAGCCGAAGGTCGAGCGGAACAGGCCATAGATTTCGGTTGCGCCGGCGCAGTTTGCGGGCGTCGCTGCGAAGCCTGCAGCCGGCGACACGATCACGCCGGTAGCGGTGCAGGGACCTGCCGGGTCGTTGTGGTCCGACTTGAACAGCGAGATGGTGAAGAAGTTGGTGCCGTAAGCCCAGGCGTCGAAATGGGTGAAGGAGTAGACCTGCTTCGTCGTCTTGGCGTTGATCACCCCGTTAGTGTTGGTGAACGCGCCCGGCTGCGAGGCGTCGAAGATGTAGGAGAAGGTGACGCGGTCGTCGATCACCAGGAAGAACGGGAGGTCGGCCGCCTTCTTGGCGGCCTTGACCGGCAAGTCCGCGGCCTGAGCAAGGCCACTTGTGGCGAGCGTGGCAAGTGACAGCGCCGCTGCTGCAATTGCCCTGAAACGAAACGACATCCTGAATACCCCCAAGTTTGGACACGTAAAAATGAACGTCCCTTGGGTGCGACACTTGCGCCGATCTCCCGGGGTGAGAAGCCTCAACTTCTTTCAAGCCATGCCGCACGTTTCAGCAGCAAGCGGCGCCTCTCAGCGAAATTCAGAAGATTTTTTTTGCTTCGCTGTCACGTGCGCCAGGTCGCGCGATGGCCGTCCTTGCCGGACATTCCCGATTGATTTCGTTTGTCTTTTGCGTCGAGCGGACGGTGTCGACAAAATTGGCCACGGCGATTGTCCTCACGATCGGGAATTGCATACGCGCGCTGGCGGAGTTTTGCTCAACTTCGCATCAAGCCTGCACAGCAGGTTCCGATTTGGCTTGAACCGTCACAAATTTGCAACAGACGCCATAAGCAGGAGGCGGCAGCAACAGTTCTCCAGAGGCGGCCGGAGGCGACGATCCGCTGACGAGCGCCGCGACTTGCCGACGCGTCTGCCTGCCAAAGCGTTGAGCAAGGGATGACGCTTTTTCACACCTTACGCGGCGGTTTAAACTAGCCCACTATTGAGGCACTTCACCCCAAGCAAGCGCATCAGCGAATGTTGGATCCCACGGCTAACGGCCTGCATTCCGGCGAGTCTCCGCTCCTCAGGACGATCGGGCTCACCAAGCGCTATGGCGACTTCCTCGCCAACGATTCCATCGACATCGATATCTGGCCAACGGAAATCCACGCGCTGCTCGGTGAAAACGGCGCCGGCAAGTCGACGCTGGTCAAGGCGATCTACGGGCTGATCCAGCCCAGCGCCGGCCAGATTTTCTGGCAGGGCCTGCCGATCGTGTTGGCCGGTCCCTCGGAAGCGCGCGACCGCGGCATCGGCATGGTGTTCCAGCATTTCTCGCTGTTCGACAATCTCACCGTCGCCGAGAACGTCGCGCTCGGCCTTGACGGCAAGGAATCCTTCAAGGACATGTCGGCGCGACTGGAGCAGGTGTCGAAGACGTATGGACTGCCGCTCGATCCCAAACGCGAGGTCTGGCAATTGTCGGTCGGCGAGCGCCAGCGCATCGAGATCGTCCGCGCGCTGATGCAGAATCCGAAATTCCTGATCCTGGACGAGCCCACGGCGGTGCTGACGCCGCAGGAAGCCGACCAGCTCTTCATCGTGCTGGAGCGGCTGAAGGCCGAAGGCCGCGCCATCCTCTACATCAGCCACAAGCTGGAGGAGGTGAAGCGCCTCTGCGACACCGCAACGATCCTGCGCGGCGGCAAGAAGATCCAGACCTGCAATCCCGGGCTCGAGACCGCAGCTTCGCTCGCGCGCATGATGGTCGGTGGCGAAATCAAGCAAGTGAAGGCTGCCGCCGGCCGGACGACCACCGTACCTCGGCTCGTCGTCAACGATCTTTCGCTGGCCCCTAGCGAGGCGCACGGCGTGCGACTGGAGCACATCTCGTTCGAGTTGAAGGGCGGCGAAATCCTGGGCATCGCCGGCGTCGCCGGCAACGGCCAGGACGAGCTATTCGCCGCGCTGTCCGGCGAGCGCCTGTCCAAGGATCCCGGTACGGTGGTGATCGAAGGCATCGCCGCAGGCCATCTCTCGATCACGCAGCGGCGCAAGCTGGGTGCGGCTTTCGTTCCCGAAGAGCGGCTCGGCCACGGCACCGCGCCGCGCATGAGGCTGTCGGAGAACGCGCTGCTCACCGGCCATGCCGCGAGCGGTATGGTCAATCATGGCTTTATCGACACCGCGGCCACGCTCAAGACCGTCGACCGCGCAACCGAGACGTTCGACGTCCGCAAGGCCAAGCGCGATCCGGAAGCCGCATCCCTCTCCGGCGGCAATCTGCAAAAGTTCATCGTGGGACGCGAGATCCTGCGCAACCCCGCCGTGCTGGTGGTGAGCCAGCCGACCTGGGGCGTCGATGCCGGCGCGGCCGCCGTCATCCGCCAGGCGCTGCTTGATCTGGCAACCGCGGGCGCCGCCGTGCTCGTCACCAGCCAGGACCTCGACGAACTGGCGGAAATCGCCGACCGCATTGCCGTCATGTTCCATGGCCGACTGTCCGCGCCGCTCGCAACAAGCGAAGCCACTCGCGAAAAGCTCGGCCTCCTCATGGGCGGCAGCAGCCTGGAGCCGAAGGAGGCCGCGCATGCAGTTGGTGCTTGAGAAGCGCGCCGAGCGTTCCAACACGATCGCGCTGGTCTCGCCGCTGATCGCAATCGGCCTGACGATCGTCACCATGGTCATCCTGTTCGCGATCCTCGGCAAGAATCCGCTCCTTGCCCTGCACGCCTATTTCATCGCGCCTCTGACCGACAGTTATTCGCTGCAGGAGATCGCGGTGAAAGCGACACCGCTGGTGATGATCGCGATCGGGCTGTCGCTTTGCTATCTCGCCAATGCCTGGAACATCGGCGCCGAGGGGCAATTTCTGATCGGCGCTGTCGCCGGAAGCTGGATCGCCGTGAAGACGCAAGGCACCGACGCCGGCGCCTGGGTACTGCCGGTCATGTTCGTGCTCGCCGCCGCGGCAGGCGCGCTCTATGCGCTGATCCCGGCGATCTGCAAGGTGAGGTTCGGCGCCAGCGAAATCCTGACCAGCCTGATGCTGGTTTATGTCGCCGATCTCTTCCTCGACTATCTGGTGCGCGGCCCCTGGCGCGATCCGAACGGCTTCAACTTTCCGACCACGGCCGAATTCGATCCGGTCGCAACCGTTCCGCTGCTGATCGAAGGCGGCCGGCTGCATCTCGGCTCGATCATCGCCTTGCTGGTCGTCGCGGCGGTGGCGATCCTGCTCGGACGCACCATCAAGGGATTCGAGATCCGCGTGGTGGGCGCAGCCCCCCGCGCCGCGCGGTTCGGCGGATTCAATTCGAACCAGTTGATCCTCCTGACCTTCGCCGTCTCGGGTGCACTCGCGGGCCTTGCCGGCATCATCGAGGTCGCAGGTCCCGTCGGACACCTCCAGCCCGGCATCTCCCCCGGCTACGGCTTTACCGCGATCATCGTTGCCTTCCTCGGTCGGCTGAACCCGCTTGGAATTTTAATTGCAGGCCTTTTTCTCGCATTGACCTTTATCGGCGGCGAGCAGGCGCAGATCGCGATGAAGATCCCGTTGGACGTCACCAAGGTCTTTCAAGGCATCCTGCTGTTCTACGTGCTCGCCTGCGATTCCCTCATTCTCTACCGCTTCAAGCTGGTCTTCCCGAACCGACAGGTGGCTCGTGGAGCTAATTGAAGCCATCATCCTCGCAGTGCTCGCCGCCTCGACGCCGCTCCTGATCGCGGCGACCGGCGAGCTCGTGACCGAACGATCCGGCGTGCTCAATCTCGGCGTCGAGGGCATGATGATCGTCGGGGCGGCCTGCGGCTTTGCCGGCGCCTGGCTGACCGGTTCGATCTTCATCGGCGCGCTGTTCGGCATCGTTGCGGGCACATTGATGTCGCTGGTCTTCGCTCTGATGACGCTCGGGCTCGCGGTCAACCAGGTTGCGACAGGCCTTGCTCTGACCATTCTCGGCATCGGACTGTCCGGCCTGATCGGCGCCGGATTTGTCGGTGAGCGCATCACGCCGGCGGTTCATCTCCACATCCCCGGTCTCACGGACATTCCGCTGATCGGCCGCGTGCTGTTCGGCGAAGACGCCTTCGTCTACTTCTCGCTGGCGCTGATCGTCGGCGTCTGGTGGTTTCTATACCGTACCCGGCCGGGCCTGATCCTGCGCGCCTGCGGCGACAACCACGTCTCCGCCCATGCGCTCGGCTATCCCGTGCTGCGCATCCGAACCTTCGCCGTGATGTTCGGCGGCGCCTGCGCCGGACTTGCCGGCGCTTACTTGCCGCTCGCCTATACGCCGTTCTTCATTCCCGGCATGACCGCAGGCCGCGGCTGGATCGCGCTGGCGCTGGTCGTGTTCTCGTCCTGGCGACCCGGACGGCTCGTGGTCGGCGCCTACCTGTTCGGCGCGGTGACGATCCTGCAGCTGCACGCGCAGGGCTGGGGCGTCGGCGTTCCCTCGCAGCTCATGTCGGCGCTGCCTTACCTTGCGACCGTCATCGTCCTGGTCCTGCTCTCCCGCGCGCGCACGGGCGGATCGACCGCGCCGGCTGCGCTGGGCACCGTGTTCGTGCCTGACCGCTGAGTTTCATTTCCGCACCGTGCGCGATGGGGCGCGCACGGTGCGGATCGTGGCTTTCCCCTGATGTTTGGAGATTGATGATGAGGAAAACACTTCTTGCGCTGGCTGCCGGGCTTTTGCTTGCCGGAAGCGTCAGTGCAGCCTCCGCCGCCGACAAGCTCAAGGTCGGCTTCATTTACCTCGGTCCGATCGGAGACCTTGGCTGGACCTACCAGCACGACCTCGCGCGCCAGGCGCTGGTGAAGGAACTGGGCGACAAGATCGAGACCACCTATCTGGAGAATGTGCCCGAAGGTCCCGATGCCGAACGCGCCATCGAGCAGCTCGTCCGCGCCGGCAACAAGCTGATCTTCACGACCTCGTTCGGCTACATGGATCCGACGCTGAAGGTCGCCAAGAAGTATCCGAACGTGCATTTCGAGCATTCGACCGGCTACAAGCGCGACAAGAACATGTCGACCTATTCGGCCAAATGGTACCAGGGCCGCTACATCCAGGGCCTGATCGCGGCCAAGATGTCGAAGTCCGGCGTGCTCGGCTATATCGGCTCGTTCCCGATTCCGGAGGTCGTCTCCGGCATCAACGCGACGATCCTGGCGGCGCAGACCATCAACCCGAACATCAAGGTCAAGATCATCTGGGCCAACACCTGGTTCGACCCGGGCAAGGAAGCCGACGCCGCCAAGGCGCTGATCGACCAGGGCGCCGACGTGATCATGCAGCACACGGACTCGCCGGCGGCGATGCAGATCGCCAGCGAACGCGGCAAGCTCGCCTTCGGCCAGGACTCCGAGATGATCAAGTTCGGGCCGAAGACCCAGCTCACCTCGATCCTGGACACCTGGGGCCCCTATTACATCGCCCGCGTCAAAGCCGAGCTCGACGGAACCTGGAAGTCCGAGGACACCTGGGGCGGCCTCGACAGCCACATGTTCGCGATGGCGCCCTACACCAACATGCCTGACGACGTGAAGAAGATGGCCGAAGATGCCCAGGCGGCGATCACCGCGGGCAAGCTGCATCCGTTCAAGTGCCCGGTCATTGGGCAGGACGGCAAGCCGGTCGAGTGTAAAGGCGGCGATCACCTCGACGACGGCCAGATCCTCGGCATGAATTTCTACGTCAAGGGCATCGACGACAAGCTGCCGGGCAAGTAGCACGCTTCTTGCATTGCCTAGATCACCTGCTCCTCCCGGAGGAGGTTCGGAGGGGGTGGCCAGAAGCACCCGGCACTTGTGGTCGCCCCCTCTTTCTATTTTCGCCGGGATATTATCCGGCCTGCATGGCCCGCGCCGCCGCACTATGGCGGCGGATGAGGTCTGCAACGTCGAGGCCCGGGATCGCGCCATCGACTACGGCCCATTTTCCAGCCACCATCACCCGATCAGCCCGATGCGCCCCGCACAGCACCACTGCGGCCAGAGGATCGCCATGGCCGGAGAAGCGCAGCTCATCGAGCCGGAACAGCGCAAGATCGGCTGCCTTGCCGACGGCGATCTCACCGAGTTCCGGCCGGCCGACGCAGGCTGCCGAACCCTTGGTGGCCCAGCGCAGCGCATCCTTGTGGCTGACCTTCGCCACCCCGTAGCGCGCCCGCTGCAGGAGGAACGCCGCCCGCACCTCCTGCATCAGGTTCGATCCATCATTCGAGGCCGAACCGTCCACCCCGATGCCGATGCCGACGCCGGCTTCCTCCAAATCGCACACGGGACAGCAGCCGGATGCCAGGAGCTGGTTGCTGCAGGCGCAATGGCTGATGCTCGTCCCGGCGCGGCCCAACCGCTTCATCTCGTCGGCATCGAAGAAGATACCATGGGCGAGCCAAGTGCGCGCATTGAGCCAGCCGCATTGCTCGAGATAGTCGAGCGGACGGCAGCCGTACATCTGCTGGCAGAACCTGTTCTCGTCCTCGGTCTCGGCGAGATGGGTATGCAGGCGTACTTCGAGCTTGTCGGCGAGCTCGGCGGTGGCACGCATCAGGGACGTCGTCACCGAGAACGGCGAGCACGGCGCGAGCGCGATCTGCACCATCGCATCCGCACCTCGCTGATGATGCTTGGCAACCACGCGCGCGCTGTCGGCGAGGATGGTGTCTTCGTCCTGCACGACGCTATCGGGCGGCAGGCCGCCATCGCGCTGCGACAGGTTCATCGAGCCGCGCGTGAGCAGCACGCGCACGCCAAGACGTTTTGCGACGTCAACCTCGATGTCGACGGATTCCTCGAGCCCCGCAGGGAACACGTAATGGTGGTCGGTCGTGGTGGTGCAGCCCGACAGCAGCAGCTCGGACATCGCCACCGTGACGCCGAGCTGCAGCCGCTCCGGCGTCAGCTTCGCCCAGACCGGATAGAGCGCCTGGAGCCAGGGAAACAGTTCGCGATCCATCGCCGCCGGCAACGCCCGCGTCAGGGTCTGGTAGAAATGATGGTGGGTGTTGATGAGGCCGGGCAGCACGACGTGTTCGCCGGCATCGAACACTGCGACATCCGCAGTTGCGGGCGCAGCGCCGACCGGCACCAGCTCGACGATCCGGCCGTCCTTCACCACGACCCCGCACTCGGCCCCGTCGGCGAGGATGGCCAGCGGATCCTTGATCCAGATCGGCTTTGCGTCGCTCATGATCCTGCTCTCCTCACATCCGCTGACGGCAGGCCTGCAAGACAGACGCCAGCCCGAACGCCATCCTGCTGCGACTTGTTGTTGCGACTTGGCTCCGGTCTTGCAAGACTCATCTGCACGATTCACCGGGCGGAAGCGTTGGCGCGGCCATGGATTTGAATACCATCACAGCGGTCACCCATCCGCAAACGCGCGCGCAGCTGCCCGTTTGGACGCCAGGTGATGCTTGGCTCGCGGGCGGCACATGGCTGTTCTCGGAGCCGCAAGTCCACCTGGCTCGGCTCATCGATCTCACCGACCTGAAGTGGCCGGCGCTGACGGTCACCGACAGTCATCTCAGCATTGCCGCCACGTGCACCATCGCGCAGCTCGATGGGCTCGCCTGTCCGTTCGGCTGGTTCGCGTCGCCGCTGATCAACCAATGCTGCCGCGCCTTCCTTGCTTCGTTCAAGATCTGGAAGACGGCGACGGTCGGCGGCAATCTCTGCATGTCGTTGCCGGCAGGACCGATGATCTCGCTCACCGCGGCGCTCGATGGCGTCTGTACCATCTGGAAGGCCGGCGGCGGTGAACAGAAGATGCAAGTCGCGGACTTCGTCACCGGCAACCAGCGCAACCTTCTGATGCCGGGGGACCTGCTCCGGCAAATCGATATTCCGATCGCCGCGTTGAAGCGCCGCACGGCCTTTCGCCAGATCTCGCTGGCACCGGTCGGCCGCTCGGCGGCGCTCCTGATCGGCAGCCTGGATGCCGACGGCACGCTGACGATCACGGTCACCGCATCGACGGTGCGGCCGATCCGATTGTCCTTTCGCAAGGCCCCGGAGGCGAGCCCGCTTCGCGACGCTATTGCTCGGCAGATCACGGACGATCTGTACCACACCGACATCCACGGCAAGCCGCTCTGGCGCAAGCACATGACACTGCGGCTTGCCGAGGAGATCCGTGACGAACTTCTGGACGCGACGCCATCATGAGCTTCGAGATCAACGGCAAGCCGTTTTCGCAGAGCCCGCGCGCCGGCCAGTGCCTGCGCACGTTTCTGCGCGAGCTCGGCCATTTCGGCGTGAAGAAGGGCTGCGACGCCGGCGATTGCGGCGCCTGCACCGTGTTGCTCGACGGCGAGCCGGTACATAGCTGCCTGATCCCGGCTTTCCGCGCCGAAGGCCGTGCCGTCACCACGATCGAAGGTCTCGGCGACGACCACGGCGCGCATCCGATGCAGCAGGCCTTCCTCGATGCGCAAGGCTTTCAATGCGGCTTCTGCACCGCCGGCATGATCCTGACCTGCGCGTCGCTGAATCAGGCGCAGCGCACCGATCTCGGCGTCGCGCTGAAGGGCAACATCTGTCGCTGCACCGGCTATCGTTCGATCGAGGATGCGCTTCTCGGCAAGATCAATGTCGAGGAGAGCGTCGAGCCCGGCGCTGCATTCGGCCGCAGCCTGCCGGCTCCGGCTGGACCCGACGTCGTGCGCGGCAAGGCGCGCTACACATTCGACACGCAGATCGACGGCCTGCTGCATATCAAGCTGCTCCGCTCGCCGCACGCGCACGCGAAGATCGTCGCGATCGACAAATCGGACGCCCTTCGCGTTCCCGGCGTGCACGCGGTGCTGACGCATGAGGATGCTCCAACGATCCTGATCTCGACCGCGCGGCATGAGAAGGACTGGATGGATCCGGAGGATACCCGAATCCTCGACGACGTCGTCCGCTTCATCGGCCAGAAGGTCGCCGCCGTCGTCGCCGAAAGCGAGGCCGCCGCCGAGGAGGCCTGCCGCCGGCTGCAGGTCAGTTACGAGCTTCTGCCTGCGCTGATCGACCCTGAGAAGGCGATGGCGCCGGGCGCGCCGATCATTCATCCCGATCGGACCAGCGAAAATCGCGTTGCCGACGCCCAGCGTAACCTCGTCGCGGAGACGCACGGCGAATTCGGCGACGTTGCGGCCGCGCTCGCGACATCCGCCGTCACCTACGAGGCCACCTTCCACAGCCATCGCGTGCAGCATGCCGCTCTGGAAACCCATGGCGGGCTCGCCTGGCTTGATGCGTCGGGCGTGCTCAATGTCCGCACCTCGACGCAGGTACCGTTCCTGACCCGGCGCGCGCTGTCGGATATCTTCGAGCTTCCCATGGACAAGGTCCGCGTGTTCTGCGAACGCGTCGGCGGCGGCTTTGGCGGCAAGCAGGAGATGTTCGTCGAGGACATCCTGGCGCTTGCCGCGCTGAAGACCGGGCGGCCGGTGAAGCTGGAGCTCACCCGCGAGGAGCAGTTCATCGCAACCTCGACGCGGCATCCGATGCGCGTCCACATCAAGGCCGGTGCAGACGCGGACGGCAAGCTCACCGCGCTCCAGCTCGAGGTGCTCTCCAACACCGGTGCTTACGGCAATCACGCCGGCCCGGTGATGTTCCACTCGCTGGCCGAGTCCATCAGCGTCTACAACTGTCCGAACAAGAAGGTCGACGGCTTCGCCGTCTACACCAACACGGTGCCGGCGGGGGCATTTCGCGGCTATGGCCTGCCGCAAACGCAGATTGCGATCGAAGCCGCGATCGACGAGCTGGCAACGCAACTCGGGATCAGCCCCTACGACATGCGCCGGCGCAACGTCGTCAAGCCCGGCGATCCCATGCTGTCGCCGCCGCCATCCGAATTTCACGACGTGCTCTATGGCTCCTACGGGCTCGACCAGTGCCTCGACCTCGTCGAGCGCGCGATGCAGGCCGATGGTCCGCAGCCGGACCTGTCGCCGGAATGGCTGGTCGGCGACGGCGTCGCGCTGACCATGATCGACACGGTGCCGCCAGCCGGCCACCTCGCCGACGCCAAGATCGCGCTCAACGACCACGGCGGCTTCGATCTCACCGTCGGCACCGCCGAGTTCGGCAACGGCACAAGCACCGTGCACCGGCAGATCGCCGCCACCGTGCTGGCGACAACCGTCGACCGCATCCATCTGCGCCAGTCCGACACCGCCCATGGCGGCCACGACACCGGCGCCTATGGCAGCGCCGGCACCTTCGTCGCCGGCAAGGCGACCCATGAGGCAGCCATGCAGCTTGCGACCGAGCTGAAGGCGGCGGCAGCCGCTGCATGGCTCTGTGAGGTCGGCGGCTGCACGCTCGAAGGCGACGCTGTCGTCAGCGGCGTGCGGCGTATGTCGTTTGCGGAATTGGCCAGGCTTGCGCGCGAACGCGGACAGCCGTTCGCAGGCACCGGCCGTTCCGGCGGCACGCCGCGTTCGGTCGGCTTCAACGTGCAGGGTTTCCGCGTCGCCGTGAACAAGGGCACCGGCGAGCTGAAGATTCTCAGGAGCGTGCAGGCGGCGGATGCCGGCGTCGTCGCCAATCCCATGCAGTGCCGCGGCCAGGTCGAGGGCGGCGTCGCGCAGGCGCTCGGTGCGGCGCTCTACGAGGAGATGGTGATCGACGCGGACGGCCGCGTCACCAATCCGAAATTCCGCGATTACCACCTGCCCTCCTTCGCCGACGTGCCGCGTACGGAAGTCTTCTTCGCCGAGACCAGCGACACGATCGGACCGCTGGGAGCGAAGTCGATGAGCGAGAGCCCGTACAATCCGGTCGCCGCCGCGCTCGGCAATGCGATCGCGGACGCCACCGGCATCCGCTTCACCGCGCCTCCCTTCAAGCCGGACCGGCTGTTTCCGGCACTGCACGAGAAATTTGGCGACTAGCTGCCACGATAGGTCGAGTAGCTCCACGGCGTGACCAGCAGCGGCACGTGGTAATGGCTTTCCGGCTCGCTGATCGCAAAGCGCAGCGGAATCACGTCGAGGAACGCCGGGTCGGTGAGCTGGACGTTGCGCTCGGCATAATATTTGGCCACGCTGAAGCGGAGCTCATAGCTGCCGATCGGCAGCGGACGACCGCCGATCAGCGGTTGATCGGTACGCCCGTCCGCATTGGTGAAGGTGCGCGCGATGATGCGGCTCTCGCCGAGAGCGGCGAGTTCGACGAGCTCCACCGGGATGCCTGGAGCGGGCTTGCCTGCGTGATTGTCGAGCACGTGGGTCGACAGCCGGCCGTGCACTTTCAGCTTATCGTCGGCAACAACGAGCTGATCGAGGCGCAACGCCGAGATGCGGCCAATCTCCTCGATCGCGCGGCGCATCTCGGTCTTGGCGATATTGCGCAACCGCGCCTCGAAGTCGCTCAGCACGGAATCCTTGGTGTGACGACGTACGCAGACGATATAGGGGATGTCGAACTTGTCGCGATAGGCCTTGTTGACGCGCTCGAACGCGGCGTATTCGGCATCAGAGAGCCGGTCGAGGCCGGCGCTGTTCTGCTCGTCGGTCGATTCCGCCGTGAGGCCCGCCGCGCGCTGGGTCTTGTTGGCGAGATCCGGATGCGCACGGATCAGCGCCAATTGCACGTCGGGTTCGGCACTCTGGATCGCCGCCATCAGCGCGGCGTGCAACTGGTTGATGCCGGCGAACGGCCGCTTCCCGGCGAGCTGCTCTGCGATCCACGGCGAATATTCTACGACATTGGCGAGCGCGGCGATGAAATCGGCTTCGCTGGCGGCATTGAGATCAGAAAGCGAGATCTGCGACATCGTCTCTCACCCGATCTCGAATGCGTCGGCCGCAAGGTGCGCGTGCTTGTCGTGCCAGTGCCGTGCGATCTGGAGCCGCGTCGGAACCCAGACACGCTCATGCTTGCCGATGTAGTCGAGGAAGCGGATCAGCCCCGCCGCGCGGCCCGGCCGGCCGGCGAGGCGGCAGTGCAGTCCCACCGACATCATCTTCGGCGCGGTCTCACCTTCGGCGTAGAGAACATCGAAGGCATCCTTCAAATAGGTGAAGAATTGCTCGCCTTCCGCAAATCCCTGCGGGTTGATGAAGCGCATGTCGTTGGCGTCAAGCGTATAGGGGATGATCAGCTGCTTGCCGCTGGCGCCCTTGACCCAATAGGGCAGATCGTCGGCGTAGGAGTCACAGAGATAAAGGAAGCCGCCCTCCTCCATCAGGAGACGGTTGGTGTTGATCGAGGAGCGCCCGGTGTACCAGCCAAGCGGCCGCGATCCGGTCGCCTCAAGATGGACGCGGATCGCTTCGGCGATTTCCGCACGCTCCTGCGCCTCGGTCATGTCCTTGTGCTCGATCCACTTCAGGCTATGGCTCGCGATGTCCCAGCCCGCCTCCTTCATCGCCGCGACGATCTCCGGATTGCGCTTCAACGCGGTGGCGACGCCGAACACGGTGGTCGGCCATTTGCGTTCGCTGAACATCCGCCACAGCCGCCAGAAGCCGGCGCGCGAGCCGTACTCGAACATCGATTCGATATTGGCATGGCGCTGGCCCGGCCAGGGCTGTGCGCCGAGCACGTCGGACAGGAACGCTTCCGAGGCGCGATCGCCGTGCAGGATGTTGTTCTCGCCGCCCTCCTCGAAATTGACGACGAACTGCACCGCGACCCGCGCATTATCAGGCCATTGCGGATGCGGCGGGTTGCGGCCGTAACCGCGGAGATCGCGCGGGTAGCGGGTCTCAGTCACTCAGACTTCCTCGAAGCGGATCGGCAGCGCGCCCTTCCACAGCACGCTCTTGCCGAGCGTTGCCAGGTTCTCCAGCCCAGAGGTCACGGTGATGAAGTGGTTGCCGGCGAGCTGGCCCATCTTGCTGGCGAAGCTCACGCCGCCATAGGCCATCAGGATCTCGGTCTCGCTGATGCCGCCGGGATAGAGGATGATCTGGCCGGGCGCGGGATAGCTGGTGTGGTTCTCGTAGCCCACGCCGAAATCGAGGTCGCCGAGCGGCATCCACACGCCCTCGCCGCTCCAGCGCACATGGATGATATGGCTTTCGAACGGCAGCGCCTTGCGGAACGCAGCGACGGTCTTGGGCGCGGCTTGCTCCTCGAAGCGGGCATCGAAGGTAAAATCGCCGGCGCGGATAACGAGTTTGCTCATCTCATCTCTCTGGATCGGGGGCGCTGCCCCCACGGGGAATCTTCAAGCAAAGAGCATTCCAGACAGGTTCGCGCAAGTGGGAGGCCACATCACCTGCGGTCGTAGGACCAGCCGAAAACGCCGCTCCGACGCACCTCCGGCTCCGGCTCGGCGGCAGGCAGCGGCGCCTCCTTCAGTTCCGCCTGCGGCGGCGGCGCGGGCGGCGCCGGCAGGTTCTCGCATTTCATGGAGTAGACCAGCTTGCCGTCCGCGGTTCGCCCGATCGGCGCGCAGGGGTCCGGATGCGCCGCCGTGGTCTTTGGGGTCAGCTTGATCTGCGCCATGGCCGGCGAGGCGATCAGCAGAATAACCAGCAGATATTTCGACATCATTGTCGCTCGATAGACCCTCATTCGCCGCATTGAACCGGATTGCGCCAATCAAGTCCATCGGCGGTGCGGGCACGATTGCCGAATATTTAGCTTCGCTGCGATCGCAATGACGGAGTATGAGGCGACGGCTCCGCTCTTCGAATTGTGTCGCAGGCACGCCTTCGCATCCTCGCGGCGCATTTCGCCCGAGCTTTGCTTTGTCGCTCCGCCCTCTCCAAGCCAAGAGGGCGCAGGGAAGGCCGGGTGCCGGCTGGCACCCGCGGTCCGCTGCGCGAAGATGTAGCGCAAAAGAACCGCACAGCAGCATGCAGGTGTAGCCAATCACTCGGCCTTCCCTGCGCAGTGGTTGGACGGCTTATGCCG